>JAPOTY010000037.1 GCA_026708965.1 Gammaproteobacteria bacterium
CATCTGTTCGCGAAATTCCGGCGAATACCGGGGTCTTGTTCTCTGCATCGTGGGGTCCTCCTTCCCAAAGGATCAGGTACCCACGAAAACGGGTCAACTCCAATCAACAGTCGGAGAGGTAGTCCTTGGAAAGATAAGGGGCTATATGGACGAGTTCCTGACCGAATATCTACGCGTGAACGAAGCGATGTGTGATAGGGTGCGAAAGTGATTTGCGTGACCGTCAAACCAGCATTACTCGCTTTCTGATGAAAGCGGGTGGAATTGAATGGCGGGAGGAAGCGTGAACCGAATCCTAGTTGGCGCGATAGCGGCGTTGCTGGCCGCATCGTGCGCCACCACACCGCAGTCTGGCATATCGACAGTCGGGCATTTGTCCCATGCCATGGACGACCTCATAGAGGAAGCGCGGCTAGCAGCTGGTGCGGGCGATACGAGCCGAGTTTTCGAGTTGCTCCAAGCCGGTGCAGGCATGAGCGACGATGACGGCGAAACCTTGCTGCATTGGGCGGTTGCCGGCGGCAGCGGCAGTGATTTTATTCGAATGCTGGTTTTAGCAGGCGCGGATGTGGATGCCAGAGATAATGCCGGCGGAACGCCGCTGCACCACGCGGCGGCAGCGGGTAATGTGGAGGAGGTGCGTGCGCTGGCTACGGCAGGCGCACGCTTGGAAGTGAAGAATGTTGATGGAAATACGCCGCTCCATCTTGCAGCGTATTACGGCCAGTCCAATGTGGTCCAACCGCTGGCAGTGGCGGGCGCGGATTTGAACTCGAGGGATAATTTCGGCGCCACGCCGCTGCATTGGGCGGGATTCAAGGGCCAGGTCGATGTTGTCCGTGCTCTGCTTACGGCGGGTGCCAGCTTGGGCGCGAGGGACAATGCTGGCGGAACGCCTTTGCACAAGGCGGTCGCGTCAGGCGAAATCGATGCTGTTCGCATCTTCATCAAAGCAGGCGCGGATGTGAACGTGCGCGACGATAACGGCCAAACGCTCCTTTATCATGCCCTTGCCCAAGAACAAGTTGAGATCGCGACCGTGCTGCTTGAAGCGGGAGCGCGGACTGGTACGGATGTGCAGGATTGAACAGAATCATGGCCTTTTCGAGGCCACTTGCACTCAGGAGCGGTGACAATCAACGGCAACGAACTAAGCGGTATCAGGACTCTCCTGAAGCTCATCCCGGCGAGCTCAGGCGCGGGCCAGTTGGAGGCGATCACCAAAGACTTACTTGATGATTTCGACTGGTTGGGGAACACACCCGTAAATCTCGGCCAAGGAGAGTTATAGGCGGATCATTTAGCCTATGTGCGGGTTCAGACACATGTGGGACTGGAAAGTATTGCTCTGCTTGATGTCACCTAGGAAGTTGATGGGCTGGCGCAGGAATTGATGAATCAGCGAACCATGCTAGGCAACGCGGCTGCCGACGCTGCCCATATCGCAGCGCCGTTGTGAATGGCGTTGATTTTTTGGTAACTTGGAATTTCAGGCACATGGCAAATGCCCAAGTGCGCGCTCGGGTCGAGTTCATTTGCCGAAGCGTTGGGCGCGAGCCTGCGATCATTTGCACGCCGAGCGAGTTGATGGAGCCTAATGATGCAAAAGTTTCGGGTTGATCCGATAATTACGGAGCTGCGCGCGGTGCGCGAGGCCTATGCGGCTCGGTTTGGCTACGATATCAAAGCGATTTGCAGGGATGTTCGGGCTAGGCAAGAGGCTTCCGGGCGGGAATACGTTAGTTTTCCAGCCCGACCGGCGGCGTTCAGTCAAATCGAGCCGGACAAGGACGCGCATAGAGGGAATTAGGATGCCGGACATACAACCGCTTAAGCCTGCGGAGCTTCGAGAGGCTTGGCATCACGAGGCGCGTGACTTCACCCCGTGGCTGGTTGAAAACATCGATCGGTTAGGCGACACGCTGGACCTTAAGTTGGAACAGGTGCAGGCAGAGGTGAAGCTGGGACATGTCGGTCGGGTTGACATATGTGCCCGCCAAGCCGGAACTGATGCCAAGGTGGTGATCGAGAACCAGCTTGGGGAGTCGGACGATTCGCACTGCCTACGTCTTCTGGGCTATGCCGCCGGGGCGGAGGCCAGCATACTGGTGTGGGTGGCTCGCGACTTCACTGCTTACCACAAAGGCATCCTGAATTGGCTGAACGAGGCGGACACTATCGATATATATGCCGTAAGGGTGCGCGCTTTCCGCGTTGGGGATGCTCTGGCTGCCGATTTCGAAACGGTGGTTGAGCCGAGCATTAGCCGCAACAAACTATCTCATCACACAAAAAAGAGTTGGAACACGCGTTATGCGGAGTTCTACCGCCCGCTGGTGGCGCAACTTCGCCAGAGCGAATTGCTGCCGATGGGCAAGGGAGGCTTTCGGGGCCGGTTCAGATCATTCCAGACTGGATGCGCCGGCTCCTGCTACGCTGCTTCATGGCCCAAAGAAAACCCCCGGGTTTATTTGTGGCTTTTTGGGAATGGCTGGCAACAGAGATACGAAGCTTTGCGCTGCCATCGGAAGCAGATCGAGGACAAGGTGGATGGCGCCATCAGCTGGGAGGAAGAGGCTGATGGCGCTTGGATCAGGCTGGAATTTGGCAAGCCCGTGAGTTGGTCAGCGCCCGAAGCGGAATTGGAAGATGTGCGGCAGTGGATGGCCGCTAGCCTGCTGTCACTGAAGGACGCATTGCAACCGAAACTTGACTCGCTGATGGAAGCCAGTAACGTTATGCCTGAAGAAACAGAGGTCGCTGCCTGAATCGCCACGTTTCGCATGAGCGCCCACGTCACATCGGGTCGTCGGCCTGATCCTGTTGTCAAGAATCGCAGCAGGCGATACACTGATGCTGGTATCAAAATCCGCCGCGCCGTACGCTGCAATCCAAGAGAGCGAAAGCTCCGCGTACGGTTGCGGCACCTTTGCCTTTCTAGTCTAGATGTGCGCAGATATGCAGTTCTGGGATGTTCGGGCTAGATAGGCAAGAGTTCGCCCCATAGCTCAACGCTGCGGCAGTCTTCAAGGGCTGCTTGAGCGGATTGTTTTCCGTGAAAAAACCAGATCAGGAAATCGGTATCGGTCAATATGCCGGGGCTTGCGCAGTTCCTGAATGTAGGCATCCACATCCTTGGTTTTCTGATGGTCTTTCCAGATGCCGAACCCGGCAAGCTCCCCGCTGGCCTTGCCGGTCCGGCGGCGCTTTTTGATCCTCATCAATCTCGTCCTAGGTTGGCCGGGTTTGCTTGCGGGATTTTCCGCAAGCGGGGTGTGGCTCGCCACGACTACGGACAATATGCCCTCGATGCGGCCCACCCGGCTGTTGAGTCCGGCCATCTCCAAGCGCACATCGCTGACTTCGGAACGCACAGCGCCGATTTCCCTCTGCATGCTGAACCATACGGCCCCGATGCTTCCTAGAACAGAAATGCCCGTTCCGAGAATGGCGATCAATTCGTTGGTCATGGCGCTGCCTCCTGCATGCCGGGTTCGGGAAAGCATCGTAGCACGGTTCCCGTTAATAGCCTTTAATGGATTGCAGCGTGTTTAGTCCCATTTCCATAGGCCGACCGAGCTCGAACAGTCCCATATGTCGTGAACCCGTACACTGCCAGCTTGCTGGCGTCATTATGGCATCATGCCTAGGAAGATACGGGAATTGGAGGGACTCTTGGAGAAAGCTGGTTTCCGGCGCAAGTCCGGGAAATACATCCATCCGGACGGCAGGCAGCTTGTCCTGTCCGGCAAGGATGGCGACGATGCCAAGCCCTATCAGGAAAAGCAGGTTATGAAACAGGTGTAGCGGCCAGAGGAGCCACTGATGGATACGAAGCATTACAGCACATTGATTGAGTGGAACGATGAGGACGGTTGCTATATCGGCAGCGCCTATCCGCTGGTTGGGCAATGCTGCCACGGGGAAACGCGGGCGGAAGTGGCGGGCCAGCTGTAAACGATCATTGAGGATCTTCTGGACGATTCCGACTGGTTGGGGAATGTGCCGGAAACCTTGGCTGCCAAGGAGTACTCCGGTCGGATTACATTGCGTGTCAGCCCGGAGGAACACAAGCTGCTGGCCGCAAGATCCGCCTCACGCGGCCTGACCATCAACCGCTATCTCAAGGAAAAGGCGCTCGGGTAGCTTATCCGGCCTTGCTCGCAGGATTTTCCGCAGGCGGGGTTTGGCTTGCCACGATCTCGGCCACTTTGTGCGGCGGCGCGTCAAGCACATCCTGATACGTTGCGGGGCGGTTGTCTTCCGGTGCCCGGCCTTCCTTTTCTATCGCGTCGATGGCCACGAAGATATCCTCCTTGAATGCTTAAGCGGTAGTGCGAAGCAATGGTAACGCATCGGGCGGGCGCGCGGGTCCGCTTTCAGGGCAGCGGGTCGAGTTTTCCGGCGAGGGCGTTGGTGACGCGGGCCACTAGGGCGCGGCCGCGTTCATTAAGCTTTTGTTGCTGCTCCGCATCCGGCTTGAAGGCTTCGATTTCCTCGCTGACATTGAGGCCGTGGCGCTTGAGCACGGCTTCCAGCGCGGCGATCCGGTCGATCAGCACATAGAGCTCATGCGTAAGCGTCACCAAGGCTTGGCCCACGCCCGGCATGTCGTCCGCCGTGAGCGTCAGGCGGTCGGGATTGTTGAAGGACCGCGGGTCGTTGCTCATTCGGGCTTGCGCGCGGTGACGACGTAGGGATAGGGATAGCCCTGATTGCCGATGGCGCGGCCGTCAACCTCTTCGAAGCCGGCTTCCTCCAGGATGGCGGCTAGGTCCAGGCTAGCGGACTCGCGCCAGAAAGGCTCGCCGCCGAAACGGGCGGTCTGGTCGGCCTGCCATTCCTGCACCTTGTTCAGGTGCGCATAGCGCGCCACGTCGCTCATCAAAAGGTCGCCGCCGGGTTCCAGCACCCGGTAAGCCTCGGCAAAGGCGGCCCGGATGGCATCGGCGGGCATTTCGTGCAAGAGGATGTACGAGGCGGCCAGGTCGAAGCGCCCGTCATCGAAGCCGGTATCCTCGGCGGCGCGCAGATGCAGTTGCCAGCGATGGCCGCAGGCGTTGCCGGTGCGCAGCGCGTGCTCCAGCGCGCGGATCGATACGTCCACGCCGGTGATTTCCGCATCCGGATAGGTTTCGGCCAGCGCCTGGGTGAAGTGCCCGGTCGAGCAGCCCATCTCGAGAATGCGGTTGTAACTGTTCTTTGGCGCCAGCCCGGCCACTAGGCGCCGCTGCTTGAAGATGCCGCCCGGATAGGTGGCCTCCACGATGAGCCGATGAACGATTTCCCCATGGACGAAGCCCATGTAAGGATGCCCGTCCCACCCGCCGCGGGTGCGGTGAATCTCCACGCCGTCGAAGTATTCGGGCGCTTTGAAGTTTTCGTCGGCGATCAGCCGCGAAGGCCCTTGGTCGTAGCGGGCGAGCCGTTCGGTGATGTCCGGCTTGAGCGCCTCGAAGGCCTCCACCGCGATCAGGCCGTGCTGGCGCGCATGCCATTCGCCGATGGTTTGCCCCGCCCGGTAGCCCGGCTTTCGGGACAGCGCCTGGGTGATGGCTTCGTGGCGCTCGTCGAGATCGTCGGGAAGCGAGGCTCCTTCTCCAAAATTGGCGTTCAGGTGTTCCTGAATATCCTGCCGGGCGCCTCTTGAGCCGAAAAATAGATGCGCCAGAAAATCAACGGAGGCGCGGCCGCGCTGGCGGAGCCTCGGTTGCAGGGCGTCGTTCATGGCGAATCGATCCTTAATTCGTGTTCCAGGGAACGAGGCGGTCCGCCATCGCCGAGCCGTGGATCATGGTCCGCAGCGGCGGCATCTCCAGCAGCGATTCCGGGAAGGTCGGGGTCGGCGGCGAGAGGGCGTCCAGCTCGGCCAACGTGCCGGCATCCAGCGCCAGCTCCACGCAGGACAGGTTCTGCTCCAGCTGCTTGAGCTTGCTCGCCCCCACAATCGGAATAACCGGCGCCGGACGGTGCAGCAGCCAGGCCAGCGCGACGGTCGCCGGAGCGGCATCCAAACGGTCCGCCACCTTTTGCAAGCCCTGCGCCACCTTCAGGCTATGCGGATTCAGCATGCGCGAGCCTCCGGGCGACCCCAGGCGCCCTTCGCCCTCCACCGAACCGTCTTTGGAGAGGGCGTACTTGCCGGTCAGCGCGCCGAATAGCAGGGGACTCCAGGCGGTCATCGCCATGTCCTGGAATTTCGCCAGCGGAAAAAACGCGTTCTCGATGGTGCGTTCAGCTAGGTTGTACTGAAGCTGGAGGGCGGTGAAACGGGTCCAGCCGCGCTGTTCCGCCGTTGCGTTCATCGCCGCCGCCCACCATGCCGGGGCGTTGGAAACGCCGATATGCAGGATTTTGCCGAGCCGCACCTGGTCGTCCAGCGCGCGCATCACTTCGACGGGAGGAGTCAATCCGTCGGCGGCATGCACCCAGTAAAGATCCAGGTAATCGGTCTTGAGCCGCTTGAGGCTGCCCTCCAGCGAGCGCACCAGGTTGGCCCGGTGGTTGCCGCCGGCGTTGGGATCGTCGGGGCTGGTGTTCATCGAGTACTTGCTGGCCAGGATGATGCGCTGGCGGTCTTCGCCCATGAAGCGGCCCAGCATGCTCTCGCTGGCGCCCATGCCGTACATGTCGGCCGTGTCGATGAAGTTCCCGCCGGCGGCGAGGTAGGCGTCATAGACTGCGCGGCAATCCTTTTCCCCGGCGTACAGGTGGGCTGTTCCGCCGAAGGTCATCGTGCCCAGGCACAGTTCGGACACGCGCAGGCCGCTCGAGCCCAGCAATCTCAGTTTCATGGGTGGAATCCTCCCGGCGGCGCTAGTCAGCAGGCTCGCGCGCCATATCGTGGTATTCGCGGTTCGGGGCCATTCCCGTGGCCATCGCCACGCGGTTGCTGAAATTGAAAAAGCCGGTCACATTGGCGATATCCCAGAGGTCGCGCTCATCGAACCCGGCCTCGCGCAGCCGCGCCCGGTCCCCGGCGCCGGTTTCATCGGGGCGGTTGGTGGCCTTCCAGGCGAAATCCAGCATGGCCCTCTGGCGCGGCGTGATTTCCGCCTCCCGATAGTTCATGGCCAGCGCCTCGCCTAGCAGCGGATCGCCCGAAAGCTTGCGCACCGCCGCGCCGTGGGCCACTAGGCAATAAAGGCAGTGATTGGCCGAGGACACCACCACCGCGATCATTTCTCGCTCCAGCTTGCTCAGGCCCGAGTCGGCCAGCATCAGCTCGTCGTAAAGCTCGCGGAAGACGCGGAGTTTTGCGCTGCTGAAGGAATGCGCGGCGAGCACATTGGGCACGAAGCCCAGCTTTTCCTCGCATAGCGCGAAGTATTCGCGCAGGTCCCCATCAAGCTTCTCGCGCTCAAGCGGCGGGATATCCAAGGCCATCACCTGGCCGCGGATGCTCACTTTGCTTCCTTTTCGCGGGCGGCAAATTCGGCTTTGCCGGCGAGAATGCGATCGTACACTTCGCGCGCCCGCCCGCCGATGCGTTCCAGCAGTATCTCGTGCGCGCCTTCAGCGGTCTGGCGCCAGCGTTCGCGTTGCGCTTCGCTGAGCGCATGGAAAGCGACCCGGCCGACCTGCTGCCATTCGCGCTTCTGCTCCGCCACGGCCCGGCGGACGATATCGCGGTTCTCCTGCTGCTCGTCCAGCGCTTCGAGCAGCACTGCGCGCGCATCCTCCGGCAATGATTCATACCATTGGGAATTGGCGTATTGCACGCCGGAATCATAGGCATGGCGGGTCAGCATGTAGTGCGGCGCCTCTTCGGCGATGCCGGATAGCAGGTACTGCCCGATGCCGCTTTGCCCGCATTCCACCAGCCCGGTTTGCAAGGCGGGCAGCGTTTCATCGAAGGGCAGGGGAATATTATTGGCGCCAATCGTTTCGGTAAAAACCTGGGGCGCGATAGCGGTGGAGGCGCGCATCTTGACCCCGCGGAACGCTTCCGGCTCCAGCCGGGGTTCGCGGCAGTACACATGGTTCCATCCCACCTCGCTCCATTGCAGGAAGGTCAGGCCCCGCTCGGCCAGCATCTCGGTGAATAGCGGGGTCAGATAGTGATCGGTCACGAAATCCACTTCCGCATAGCTTTCAAACAGGTACGGCGCCAGGATCACGCTCAGTTCCGGGACCGCGCTGGAGGTGCCATGCAGCGAAGTGCCGGCGTACTGCACCCGCCCGCGCCGCACGTTGGCCATGATGGTTTCCTCGGTGCCGATCTGGCCGTTGACGAAAAGCTGTAGTTCCAGCCCCGGATAGGCGGCTTCCTTGACCCGCTGCTCGAAGCGGAGCCAGCCGTCGTGCCAGGGCGTGTTGACGGCGCCCGCCGCGCCCACCACCACGACCAGTTTTTCCTCGTCCGCCTCCGTTTGCTGGTTTTGCCCGCACCCGGACGCGCAAAACGCCGCGAGCAGCAGAACGGCATGGATGCGCCGGGGCGGCACTGCGCTAGACGCTATCGCCGCCAACCTCGATCAGAGTGCGGCCGAACAGCTCGCGGTTCTCAAAGGCGGCATGCATGGCCGGCGTCTCCTCCAAGGCGGCCACCCGCTCGATGGGAATGCGCCACTGGCCGGAGACGAGCTTCTCTTCGATCTCGGCATCTTCCGCTTGGCGGGTTCGGGCCTGATGGAAGAACTGCACGAATCCGGTGACGCTGATGCTCTTGCCGATCAAAAGGGAAATATCGGCCTGCGGGGCCGATCCGCCCATCGCGCCGATATAGATCACGTTGCCCAGCGGCGCGCAGGCCTCGTAGTTGCGCGGCGCTTCCGGCCCTTGCACGCCGTCGATGATCACGTCGGCGCCGCGCCCTCCGGTCAGCTCTTTGATTTGCGAGGGCCATTCCCCGGAGCGGTAGTCGAGGATATGGTCGGCGCCGAACTTTTTCGCCCATTCGGCTTTCTTTTCGCCGCCCGCCAGCCCGATCACCGTGGCGCCGGCCTCCTTGGCGATTTGGGTGGTCATGATGCCCACCGCGCCGGCCGCGGAATGCACGACCACCGTCTGGCCGGGCTGGACCCTGCCGGCGGAATGAACCAAGTGCCAGGATGTGGGCGCGCAGGTCGAGAAGGTCGATCCCAGCTGGTAGTCGAAGCGGTCCGGGATGGGCACCAGGCCGACGGCCTTGGCGATGGCGAACTCGCCGTTGCCGTTCCACTGCCCGTTCACGGCCACGCGCTTGCCGTTCAGCGCGGAGTCCACGCCATCGCCGGTTTCCACCACCCGGCCCGCGTACTCGTAGCCGGTCACGAAAGGGAAGCCGGGATGCATCCACTGGATCCGGTTGGCGCGCGCATGCGTGTCCAGCGGGTTGAGCGGGGCGTAGGCCACTTGGATCCGCACTTCGCCCTTGCCCGGCGAAGGCACCGGCAATTCCTTCAATCGCAGCGACTCCGGGCCGCCCGGAGCCTCGGCAACAACGGCGCGCATGGTATTCGACATCCGCTTATCCCTCTCGCAGGAAAAGAAGCGCATTGTACCCATCCGCTCAAGCGCCCCCCGGAAGGTCTCCGGCGGCCGCGTTATGATGGCGCACCGGCCTGCCTGGCCCGCGCAGGCCGTGAAACGATCCGGGCGCTGGATTGGATTGACGAGGTTGGCTATGAAGAGACTCACTTTCTCCGCTGTTGCAGCGGCGTTGATCGCCGCCGCGTCGCCGGCCGGCGCGGAAACGATTGCCGTGATCGGCACCGGCATGATGGGCGGGGCCATCGGTCCGCGAATGTCGGAGCTGGGCCACACCATCGTGTACGGCTCGCGGGCGCCGGATGAGGATCGGATCCGGGCCTTGCTGGACCGCACGCCCGGGCCGGCCACGGCAAAAACTCAGGAAGAAGCCGCTGCGGAGGGCGAAATCGTGTTTTTGGCGGTTCCTCACTTCGCGGCGGAAGACGTGGTGGCGCGACTGCGCCCGCACTTGGCTGGCAAGCTGGTGATTGATGCCGGCAATGCGGTGCGGCAGGGAGCGGACGGTTTGCCGCAGCCCATTGACGGCGCCTCGTCGGGCGAAATGGTGCAAAGCGCCGTGCCGGACGCGCGAGTGGTGAAGGCATTCAATACCGTGGGGTTCCATATCGTTCTTGATCCCGCCCGCGCGATGGGCCCGGTCACCGTGATGGTGGCTGGCAACGATGAGGCTTCTAAGCATTGGGTGATGGGCTTGGCGGAAGATCTTGGCTTCGATGCCATGGACGCGGGGCCGATCCGTATTTCCCGCATCCTTGAAGGCATGTCCGCGCTTTACCGCGTGCCCCATTTCGCCGGCCGCAAGGAAGACACATTCGAATTCCATATGCGCCGGGCAGCAGGGCCGAGCCGGGAAGAAACCCGGGCCATACGCGGGCGCTGATGCCATTTCCTGTGTTGGGTCCAAAGTCCGCAACGATTGTGTTGGCGGCTTTCGCGGCCGCGCTTTCCGCCAGCGATGCCTGGTCCGGCCAATACGCGCCCGGCGCGCAATTCCGTGATTGCCCGGAATGCCCGCAAATGGTGATTGTGCCGCCGGGCCGATATATGAAGGGCTCGCCGCCGGACGAAGCGCTTGCGGAAGGGACGCCCGAGCGCGATGCGCTCAACGAAACGCCGCAGGAGCCGGCGGGCGTGGAGAACGCCTTCGCGGTGTCCGTGACCGAGATCACGCGGGCTCAGTTTGCGGCCTTCGTCGCCGAGAAAGGCTACGAGCCGGATTGGCCATGCATGACCTGGAATTTTGATGCCAAGCAGTGGGGCGCTCGCGGCACGCTCTGGAGCTGGTCGGATCCCGGCTTCGAGCAAGGTCCCGACCATCCGGTTGTGTGTGTGAGTTTCACCGATGCCCAGGCCTATATCGAGTGGCTCAGCGCTAGGACAGGCGAGCGCTACCGGCTGCTTGACGATGACGAATGGGAATACCTTGCCCGCGACCGTTCGCAGCGCATCCGTCCCTGGGACGGCCCGAACGGAACGGAGCGGGAAGCGGCCTGCGCCCATGCCAACGTTATGGACTTGGATGCCGCCGACTATCTCGGGGTGGATCCGGAGGCTCCCGACGGCCATTTCTTTCCTTGCCGGGACGGGTATCCGCTGACCGCGCCGTCCGGCAGTTTCGAGGCCAACAGCTTTGGCGTGCATGATCTGCTTGGGAACGCTTGGGAATGGGTGGACGGATGCATGCGCACGGTTCCCGGGGCAGGGCTGCCGGCCAAGGAGGATTGCAGCGAGCGGCTGATACGCGGCGGCGCTTGGCAGGCCAAGGCCTGGTACGTTCGCTCGGCGAAGCGTGACTGGGCGCCGTACTTTCTTCGCAGCGCCCGCGTGGGCTTGCGCGTCGCGCGCGACCTGAACCAGTGATCCGGAGATTGATGGCGCGCGGGAGGGATCTGCGGTGAAGGAATCGGCGCGGCGTTTCCTTTCCGCGCTGCACCAGGTGGAGCGGGCCGTCGCCTGCGTTGCTTTCGCCCTGCTGGTGGCGGTGATTTTCAGCGACGTGGCGATCCGCGTGTTCAGCGGCTCCGGCTTGTACTGGGCCCGCCAAATCGGCGTGTACGCCAATGTGATCAAGGTGATGTTCGGCATCGGACTGGCTTCCGCCGCCAACGCGCATTTGCGGCCCCGGTTCGCCGACGGCTGGCTGCCGAAATCCTGGGGGCCGTTTCTCGATCATTTCAGCGAAGTCCTGATGGCGCTGTTTTGCTTGGTTTTCGCCGTGGTCGCGTTCGACCTGGTGCGCGAGACCTATCTGCTGGATGTGCGCTCCGTGGTGCTGCGCATCATCGTGTGGCCGATCCAGGGCGTGATTCCGCTGGTGTTTGCGCTGGCCACTCTGCGCCACGGGCTGTATGCGAGCTGGCCGGACCTCAAGCCGCCGGAGCAAGGCGCGCTGGCGGACGCGCGAACCCAGCTGGAATCATGACCGGCGCGCTGAGCATTCTGGGCGCGGCCCTGGTGTTGCTGGCTCTGCGGCAGAACCTGCTGGTGGTGCTGGGCGTGGTCGCCGGCATGGCCTATTGGTTTTGGGGCGACGGCCAGATCCAGAACATCATCAACGACGGCTGGGACGGCCTCAACCGTGATGTGCTGCTGTCGATTCCCATGTATCTGCTGGCGGGCGCCGTGATGGCCCGAGGCGCCATCGCAAGCCGCCTGATCCGCTTGGCGCGGGCGCTCTCGGCGCCGATCCCCGGCGGGCTTGCGATCGCCACGGTTTTGTCCTGCGCGATGTTCGCCGCCGTGACCGGCTCGGGGACCGTGGCGCTGCTGGCCATTGGCGCGGTGATGTATCCGGCCTTGCTGGAAGCCGGCTACAGCAAGCGCTTCGCCTTGGGCGCCCTGTGCGCGGCCGGCACGCTCGGCATCGTGGTGCCGCCCAGCATTCCGCTGATCCTCTACGGGATCATGACGCAAACCTCGATCTCCGATCTGTTTATCGCCGGCGTGGGCCCGGCGCTGCTCCTGACCGGCCTGATGAGCGGATGGGCCATTGCCCGCAACTGGCGTTTCCGGCTCGGAAGATGGAGCGCGCAGGAAATCGGAGCGGCCTTCGTGCAGGGCATCTGGTCGCTTCTGATGCCGGTCATTATCCTAGGCGGAATCTATACCGGCTGGTTCACCGCGACCGAATCGGCGTCGATCGCCGTGGTTTACGGCTTCTTCGTGGAAATCGTGATTCACCGCGAAATGCGCTTTAAGGATGTGGTCGAAGTGTTCACCAGCACCACGCGCCTGATGGGCTCGTTGTTTCCGGTGCTGATGATGGCGCTGGCGCTTAATGTGTTTCTGACTTACGAGCAGGTGCCGGACATGGCCGTGGAGTGGCTCTCGGCGCATATCGACTCGCTGCCCGGCTTCATTCTGCTGATGAATGCCTTGCTGCTGCTGGTGGGCTGCTTCATGGATATCGGCTCGGCCATTCTGATCCTGTCGCCGCTGCTGCAGCCCATCGCCGTGGCCCAGGGCATGGATGCCGTGCATTTCGGCGTGGTGATGGTGGTGAACCTGGAGATTGGCTACCTCACGCCGCCCATGGGCCTCAACCTGATCGTGGCGATGACCGCCTTCAACGAGTCGTTCGGCGAGATCTGCCGCGCCGTGCTGCCGTTTTTGCTGCTGATGCTGGCGGCGCTGGCCGCCGTGTCGTTCTGGCCCGGCCTGTCGCTGTTCCTGCTGCAATAACGCGGCCGGCTTCAGCCGCGCCTCGCTGCGCCGCCTTATCGCGATATTTTTGCGAATTTCAGGGAAAGCGCTTCAAAGCCGGTTTTTTTAGGGCACTTCAGGAAGCGCCCGCCGCCGCGCGATACTTTTTCAAAGAAGGGCGGGGCGGCGCTTTTCCGCCTTATTTTCCCCATTAAAGATTCGATTTCCGCGTACGGAGCGGGGAAATAAAGAAAGTCGCGATCATGGCAGGCGCCCAAGGAATCGGCCCAATCGGCATTCCAGCCGCATGGGCCGCTAAAACCGAAACCGATGGTTGCGGGCTTGTGGCCGTCCTGCGGAAACGTCTCGTTGCCGATCTTCCATTCCAGCGGCTGGTAGCGTGAAACCCTCGTCTGGACCTCTTTGAAATCCAGGCCTTCGATCAGCTGATGCATGCTTGCGGCCTTTCGGGAGCAGTGCGCCGCGATCACCCCCGCCGCAGTGCCGGAGACTACCTCGCCGGGATGAAGGCGCGTGGCGGCATTCACCAGGAAGGATTGGGCCATGCATTTGCCCGCAACGATCAGATTGGCGATGGTGTCGTTGGAAAAAGCCCTCAACGGCAGGTAAAAGGGCTTTGGATGCTTCCTCCAGTAAATATCCGCTGCCTCCGTTTTTCCTCCGCAGCCGTCGAGGGCGTGGATATCGTAGTCGTAGAGGGTGGTGGCGACGCGGTCCGCGAAAGCAAAGCCCGTGGGGCCCGGGAAGAAGCTCAAATCCCAGGCGCAAATAAGAAAGCCGCCACAGCCGACGCTGCGGCGCGATTCCCTCAAGTACGGAAATTTATAAAAGCCATGCCGGGTTCCCACCGATTCCGTATCCACGTGGACAAGGCCGCGGAACGCGCTCGGCGCCTGGCGGGCGAACCAGCTTTGGAAATGGCGCGACCGCCTCTCCGCTCCCGCTAGCGCTTCGATATCCACGCCGCCGCGCCACTGGCCCTGCTCGACGGTTTCCCGGGCGGCGTCGAATGGAAGGAAGAGGGGGCGCTCGGCGTAATCATTGCCGTTATTGGCATCGCCTTGCTTCCAGTTCATGGCGCTGATCTGCCCGATATCCGGGGCGCCGCATCCCTTTAATCTGCGGTACTGCCAGACCTTGCTCCAATCATAGGCGCCGAAGCTGAATCCATGCTCCCGGGGCGTGTCCTCCGCAGGCCAGGAACGGTCATTCGGCGCTTCCCCGTTGTTAGTGATTGACAGGTTGAACACGGCGGTGAAGCTTTGCCCGCAGCCGCTGCGCCATTGCCGGGTGGAGCCCTCGAACTCATCCTCGCCCACCAGATGCCGAGCGTTCGACAAAGCCAGAATATCGCCGAATTCGCTGGCCTCGATCACCGCCATTTTCCGTCCGTCGCGAGGGCCGAACGAGACGCGCCGCTTATGAAAGAACGCCGAGGGACGGGGTGAATACCAGTCATCGATGGCTGCGCTCAAAGCCCTTTCGTAGCCGGCGAACCTGCCGCTTGCCTTTGGGAATCTCTGCACCGCCACCACTTTGGAAATTTCGCGCTTGCCGCCCTTCGTTTCGGTTTCAACCGCGACCGGAACCGCATTGAGAAAAACGCGAAGATTGCTTTCGCGCCGGACCGCCTTCGCTATCGGGCCATGCAGCAGGCTGCTGGGCAAAAAGCAGTGCCTGGAAACCGTGCAATCGCCCGGATTGCCGATGGCCTGGAGCCAATCATGGAATTCGTAGTGGTTGTTGCATCTTTCCTTGTGCGCCGCTTTGGCATCAACGCCTTGGGCGTCTTCCCTCCATGCGAAATCAATGGCGGGGACGCCGCCCGCGGTTAATTGGCCGCCCGCCCAGTCGGTGGGCTCAACGAGGCAGGTGGACGCGCCTTCTCTTGCCGCATGCAGCGCCGCGAACAGGGCGGAGGTGGATCCTCCTATGACCAGCACTTCGCAAGGAACGGCCCTCGGAGCGTGGTTCAGACCGTGCTCCTGGTCACAAACTCATAGGAGTCGGAGCGGTAATAGGAATTGGTGTATTCAACAATCATTCCGCTCTCAACCAGGCCATGCCGCTCAATATGCAAAATCGCGGTGCCCTCGTCGATATCCAGCATACTCGCTTGAACTTTATTGGCGCTCGCGGCCTTGATCTTCTGCACCGCGCTGACGGGCCTTAGCCCCATCTGCGCCATGTCGTTGTAGAGCGATTGGCCTATCTTCCGGGGATCAGGCAATACTTTGCCGGGAACGATAACCACTTCAAAAGCGATCGCGAAGCCGTTGGCCATGCGGACGCGTTGGATTTCGGTGACCTTCAGGCCCGGGTCCAGCCCGAAGATCAAAGCGAGATGCGCGTCCGGCTCCAGGCGCTGGATGGAGATGACCTTCGAGCTGGGCGTTAGGCGGTTCTGCGTCATATCCTCGGAAAAGGAGGAAACGCTTGATACCGATTTTTCTATCGGCCTGGACACGAAAGTCCCGGACCCATGCTTGCGGTCCAGAATGCCGTTCTCAAAAAGTTCGGAAAACGCTTTGCGTACCGTCACCCGTGAAATGCCCAGTTTCTGGGCCAGCTCCCTTTCGCTGGGCATCATCTCCCCGGGGCCGACGAACTCGCTTTCCACGCATTGGGCGATGGTGTTGTACAGCCTGCGGTATTTCGGGCGCGCATGGCGGTTTTCCGAGTAAATGCTATTGATTCTATCGAGCGCGATCATTTCGTCCGTTGGCAGAACGACTGCCGGATTTTTTGCGACATTTTATTGTAGGGCCTCTGTGAATAGCTCCTGACGCTTTCGCGGCGTTTCGCCGGTCAGATTCCATAAAGTTTCATAGAAGAAGAATGATACGCCGCTGAACCGCCGATCCCGCGCCATGGCGATCTGCTGCCGCAGCAGGCTGGAGGGAACATGCCGGGTCCTAAGTCCGCTGAGTATCCCGATCACCACCGGCACCGAACGACTGGCGGAAAGCACCTCCGGTTTCGACAATTCGCGCTCGAAAGATGCCATATTGTCGCGATAGAGCTGCAGCACCAGCTCGTCGATCAGGTCCCGCTCATGCCAGCCGCGCCAGTCAAGCAGATAGCAGTTTTTGGAAAAATTTTGCGGATTGGGAGAGACTGAAATCAACAGATCCGGGCGGACCGCGCGCAAGGCCGCCACCAGTTTTTCGACAAAACGCGTGATGCCGGCGGCGCGCCAGTCAATCCAGCGCTGCCAGTCGGCATCGTGATGCGCGCAGTTTTCCGACGGATCGAGATCGGGCGTTGCGGGCGGCGCCGAACCGGAATGCTCCTGATCGTAAAGCTTAAGCGTGTAAGGGTCGTAGCCGAACGAGTAGTGGTAGCCGAAATGGTCATCGAGTTGCACTCCGTCCACGTCGTAATCGCCAGCCAGCTCCGTCAGCAGCTCGATCAGCATGGCCTGCACCTGCGGATGCAGGGGATTAAGCCAAACCATGGCGTTCCCGCCGCCCGCCCGCCAGATGGCCGAACCATCCGCGCGGCGGGTCAGCCACTGGGGGTTTTCGCGCGCCAGACGGGAATCGGCGGGCATCATCAGGCCGTATTCAAACCAGGGAATGACCCGCATGCCGCGCTGCCTTCCATGGCTGATGATTTCCTTGAGCGGATCCCGGCCCTCCAGCCCCGGATGGGGGAACTGCGGCTTTCCGGCCCAGCGCTGCGCCGCTGCGCTGGGATGCAGGGTGTAGCCCCTGTTCCAGGCCACCGGGTAAAGCGTGTTGAAGCCGTGCTCCGACAGGGCGGCGACCGCCTCCTTGAGCCGGCGCTCATCAAACAGCACGTCGCTGTCAACATTGGTCAGCCAGACACCCCGCGTGAACGAGTCCGGCCCCGGATCGCCTGCATCCCCGGCGTAAACCGGCCCGCTTAAGGCGAGGCACCACGCGAGCAGGCAAGCGGGCGGCCAGGAATGGATCAGCCTGACAGCGGGCCGGGGCCGAAGCCGACCGGCATGGAGCCCGCTCAACGCCCCGGCGCCTGCCTGCTCACCCTGCCTGCATGTCTGTTTGCGCCGCTCGCCACGCAATACCTAGAACCTGTAATTGGCAATGACCACGATGCGCCGGTCGTTGTCGTACACGCTGACCTTGCGCTCCGGCACCACATGGTACGCCTCGAGATCGTCGTCAAGGATGTTGAGCACCTGGCCCACCAGCTCGAAGCGGTCAGTGACCTTGTAGGTGGTTGAGAAAGTCAGGTAGCCGTAATCGTCGTTCCAGGTTTCGGAGCCAAAGTAGGAAATCGACGACAGGTATCTGGAACGCCAGTTATAGCTGATCCGCGCATTGAATTTCTGATGCTCGTAGTAGAAGGATCCATTGAACGAATGCCTCGAGGCGCCTTCCACCGCGCCGCGCCCAAGACCCGAGGTCGGATCGCGGTCCTCTCCGGGCACCGTGGCATCGGTCCAGGTGTAGTTGAACCTCGCGCCAAAGCGGTTCCAGAGGGGCTGCTGCCACAGCAGCTCCGTGCCGTAGAGCCGCTGATCCTCCCCATTGATGGGGATGGAGGTATCGAACTCCCGGTCCACCTGCACTCCGTTCTCGAACTCGGTGCGGAGTTCCTTGGTGGTGACGGCCAAGGGGCTGCCGGAGATATCCTTGTAGAACAAGGTGGCTGCCAGCAGCGAATCCTCGGCGAAGTACCACTCCACGGAAAAGTCGTACTGGTTGGCGACGATCGCCTCCAGATACGGGTTGCCGCGGGCGCCGGCGTTGAGGTTGCCGTAGTACGAGGTGCGGATCGCAAGCGCATGGGGGTCGGGCCGCGACATGACACGCGCCGCGCCGAACCGCAGCGTCACTTCGTCGCTGAGGTCGTACGAGAGGTTGAAATTGGGCAGATATTCCGTGTAGGTGTTGCTGCGGGTGATCCACTCGGCATAGCAGGTGTCGGGGGTGCAGAGCCGGCGCTGGTTGGCGCGGTTCTGGATATTGGATGCTTCCGCCTGCGCGTTGGGATTGAGGAACAGGGCCGCCGCCGACGGGTCGCCCACCACCCTGTAGCCTTGGGAATGGCTCTCGGTGCGGGAGATCCTCAGGCCGAACTCGCCGCGAACGCGGTCATGCTGGTAATTGGCCTTCACATAGGCCGAGCTGATCTTTTCCTCGACAGCCCAGGTGTCGTTCGGGAAAACGGTTTCCAGCAGCTCTTCCGTGGGACGGCTGTCGAGCGCGCGGGCGGTGGCGCTATCGACGACCAGATAGCCCAAGCGGCTGCGCTCCCCGTTGGTGAAGTGCGCGATGGTCAGTGAGCGCTTGTCGTCGCCGAAGTAGCGCGAGCGGCTGAAGGGATCCAGGCGGCCCGCGCCGCGGCCGGCATCCTTGAGCCAGTCGTTGTCGTCGGCGCCGGGTTTCTTGAGCGCGATGCCCGCCGCGTTGCGGACGAAGTTGCCGTCGGCATCCCTCTGGTAGTCGTCGTCGTGGTTGCGCGTATAGCTGTACTGCCGGTAGTTGCGCCCCTTGTCGCGGTCGCGGTACATGGCCCCGACCTTCACGGATGTTAGCAAGTTGCCGTATAAGGGCATCTCGAAATCGAGCGTCAGATAGCGCTCATCCTCGAAATCGACAGTGCTCGACCTGCCTGTGTTGCCGTAATCGTAAAGCCTGCCGCGGTACGATAGATCGCTCTCCTCGCGCAAGCCTTCCGTGCCGCCGGGATGCAGTCCGTTCTTGCCTTCCGGGGTGGTCAGGTAGCGGAAATTGAAATTCTCGTCCAATGTGACCGCATGGATCCAGTCGTCGCGGGTGCGCCGCACGGTCTCCCCGGTCTCGGGATCCTCCCACGAGTAGCCGGAATGCTCGCCATTGAAAAGCCAAGCGCGCTGATCGAACGCCCCGCCTTCGGACTGGGTTTCGCCCAGATGGGTGGTGAGCGTCCAGCCGGCCTCGCCGGTATAGGCGAACTCCACATCCAAGGCTTGGGTATCGATGCGGGAAATCCTATCGAACACCTGGGTGCGCCCGCCAGGGAAGGGCCAGGGTTGATTATTGTCGGGGAAGCCGTCGTTGTTGCGATCCAGGCCTTCGGCCGAATTGCAGGCGGGCGCCGGCCAGCAGTTGCGCAAATACCAAGTGCCGGTCACGACGCCTTCCAGATTGCCGCTGCCCACAGTGGTGGCCGAATCCAGATCGAGCGTGCCCCGGTCGCCTTCGTTGACGGTGACCAGATTGCTGTTGTTGTTGCTGTCCGCGTTCAGCACGGTATCGAGGTAGTTCACCGCCACTTGGAAGCGGTCGGAAGGTTCCCACTGGCCAGCGAAGAATAAGGTTTCCCGGCCCCGGTTCTGGCGAAAATCCGGCAGGTTCAAAAGCCGCGGCGCCCACCAGTCGTCCGAGGTGTTGTGCGCATGGCCGGGCTCCAGCATACGGATGACCGTGCGGCCGAAACGATGCAGGGTGCGGTATTGCCGGGTTGCTGAAAGCAGCGCGCCCAGGGTTTTCTCCTCGTTGCGCCAGGAAAACAGGCCGGAACCGTTCTGATCCCACTCTTCCGAATTGCCGGAATACTGCCCTTGGGCTTGCAGAGACAGGGTGAAAGGCTTGAGGTCCAGCGGCTTGTTGGTTTCCAGCACCACCGTGCCGCCCATCGAGCCTTCCTGGATATCCGCCTGGGGCGTCTTATAGACCTTGATGCGCCGGACCAGATTGGCGGGCAGCACGGTGTAGTTGAAACTGCGCGATGAAAGCTGCAGGGTGAACCATTCGGTGGTGGCGACGGACATGCCGTTCAGCAGCATGCGGTTTTGCGAGGAGCGGGTGCCGCGGATTGAAATCCGCTCGCCCTCGCCGAAGCCTCGCGTCACCGCCACGCCCGCGACGCGGGAGAGGGATTCCGCCACGTTCTGGTCCGGGAATTTGCCGATATCCTCGGCATCGATCACATCCACAACGGCCACTTCGTTTCGCTTGGCCTCAAGCGCCCTGGCCCAGGCGCCCTTGATTCCCGTGACGACGATTTCCTCGATTTCCTCGTCATCCGCCGGGTCGAAGGCGCTTTGCGCGTCAGCCGGCATCCCGAGGCAGAACGCCAACGGCAGTGCCATCATGCCTGCAAAAATATGTTTTGTTTTCATGGATTCGCCCCTTCCAACGCAAACCAGTAAAGGCCACTATACAACACCAGTCAATACCAAGGTGCTGCCATGCCAGAGCCGTGCTAGAATCGTAGCAGATTTAGGGGCTTGGATTCAGCCTCTGGCCAAGCATAATCCACTGGGAGAAAGCAATGGGATCAATCGGCAAACAACAAATTTTCGGGCCATGCGCATTGGCGATGCTCGTATTCGCCAGCGGCGCCTGGGCGCAAGAGGAAGCGAACGATAACGAGATCATCGAAAATATCGTCGTGACCGGAATCCGCGGTTCCCTTGGCCAGGCGTTGGACACCAAGCGCAACGCCTCGGCCATCGTGGATGCGGTCAACGCCGAGGATATCGGCAAATTCCCGGACCAGAACGTGGCGGAATCCCTCTCGAGGGTGTCCGGCGTAACGGTCACGCGCGATTTCGGCGAGGGCGAGAAGGTTTCGATCCGCGGCACCCAAACCAATCAGAACAGAACTCTGCTCAACGGCGTGTCCGTTGCCTCCACCGACTGGTTCACGCTGGATCTGCCGTCCAGAGGGTTCAACTATCTGATCCTGCCCTCCAACCTTGTGCAATCGCTCGAGGTTTACAAGTCGCCCCAGGCGGATCTCCAGGAAGGCTCCCTCGGCGGCACGGTCATGCTCAACACCAGAAAGCCGCTCGATCTCGACCCGTTGACGGTATCGATTCAAACGGAAGGCCAGTATTCCGATAATTCGGAGGAATTCGATCCCCAAGCCTCAGGCATGCTTTCCTGGAAAAACGATGCCGGGACCTTCGGCGCGCTGATCTCCTACACGCGCCAGGAAAGAAACGTGAACCGCACTGGGCGCGAGGTCATTAGATTTTTGGAGCCCGGGGCGTCCGGCAACAATACCGGCTACTGGTTCCCCCGCCTGATCGGAGAAGTGGATTTCCGCCAGGCGCGCATCCGGGAAACCCTTTTCGGCTCCGCGCAATGGATGGCCGGCGACCGGCTTGAAGTGACCTTGAACGTGCTGGACACCACGCTGGATGCGAACAATATCAATAATAACAACCTGGCCACCTTGGGCGCCGATGGCGCGATCACCGATCCGGCCTCGGTGGTTACGGCGGGATCGGGAATATCGCAAGGGGTGGTTGCGGCCACCGTCGATACCACCCCTGGCCGCGCCGGCGCCCGGCAACAGACGTTTGACCGAATCTCCAGCATCGAAGCGCAGTCCTACGACTTGGATTTTGATTACGATGGCGGCGGCTGGCGCCTCTCAGGCCGCTTGGGCATGACGGACTCGGAAGGCGGCGCGCCCGACCAGCGCTATTACGGATTTGCCTCCGAAGGCGCAGGCAATGCGATTCTGGCGCCTGCGGCCACCGTCGATTCCGTTACTTTCGATCAAAATCTGAATCTGCGCTTCCTCACGCCCTCAGGGCAGGAGGAAACCGACGAGGAGTATCTGGAGCGGCCGCTGGAATGGTCCAATGCCACCTCGATCGTCAATAACGAGGAGGAGCGCTACCTAGGTATCGATTTCGAGCAGGATTTGAGCGCCGGATTTTTTAATCTGGTCAAGTTCGGCTTCCTGGGGCGCGAGCGCGAGACCGGGCGGGACAGCTTTTCGACCGGCTACAACTGGTGCGGCGATGACGACCATATCAGCCTTGACGGCCCTTGGTGCCAGGCGGCCAACCTCAAGCCCGATTCGGACGGCACCTGGCTGATTACCCGGAGGGAGCCCGGCGGCGGGCGCTACCTCGGCAGCGCGAGCACGCAGCACAGGATCAAAGATTTCACGGCCGGCAAGCGGGGCGCCGACTATGTCCTGATCGATTCCGCCACCGCGAGAGCGGTCAGCGATCCGCAAATCCCGGTGATCACGCTGCCCACGCTTACCGATACGTGGGATGTGAAGGAGGAATCCTTGGCCGCATACCTGAAAGGCGAATTCGGCGCAGGCGGCATTAGCGGCGATATGGGCTTGCGGATTGTCCGCACCGAGGTGCAGTCAACGGGGTATGTCATCCAAGGCAACGCCAATGGCGCCGCCGCGCAAATGACGCCCAACGCCTCTCTGCTCGCCGGCGCTTTCGGCTGCCAGCCGGACACCTGCAGGGCAACGCTGGTGACGATCGATAATTCCTATACCGAAGCGCTGCCGAACGTGAACCTGAGTTACGACCTGGCCGATGATCTCAAGCTGCGGTTCGCCGCCGCGCAAGTCATGTCGCGCCCCGATCCGCAGTCGCTCGGCGTTCGGGAGAATTTCTTCGAGAACACGCGCAAAGGCACCAGAGGCAATCCGGCCCTCGAGCCCATTTCGGCCAGCCAATTCGATATTTCCCTGGAGTGGTATTTCGCCCCGGGCGCCGTCTTGGCGGGCACGCTTTTCATGAAGGATATTTCGGGCAATCTGGTTTCCTCCACCACCGTGGAGGACCGCACCGACCTGCAAACCGGCGACACGATATCGATCGAGTTCTCAACGCCTCAAAATGGCCAGTCCGCAACGATTCGAGGGGTCGAATTGCTTTATCAGCAGCCTCTGCTTGAAAGCTTCGGGGTGGTTGTGAACTACACCTTCACCGATGCCGACACTTCGCAGGAGCGGGATCCGATCAATACCGCCGGCTCGGGGATCGTGGTGGGGGCCTCGGACCATGTGCTTAATTTGACCGGCTACTACGAGAACGATCGGTTCGATGCCCGCTTGAGCTACAACTATCGGTCCGAATACCTCAACGAGGCGGCGTACTTCGGCTCTGAAATCTGGACCGACGCTTACGGCCAGCTCGATTTCTCGGCCAGCTTCGATATCACCGACTACGCGCAAGTCACATTCGATGCGCTCAATATCCTCGACGAGGATGTCGATCAGTACCATCTGGTTCGGTCGCGCCCCTCCAAGCTCTACGACAACGACCGCCGCGTTCTGGTGGGGATCAATATCAACTTCTGATCGATGCAATCGGAATAGTCTTTCCTGAAAGCCCGGGGGAATGGTCGCCCCCGGGCTTTCGGTGTTAGGCGGCCGGACTATGAAACGCTTCACAATCGAAGATCTCGACCGGACGGTCGAGGGGGGCATCATTGCTTCCTGCCAGCCGGTTGCCGGCGGGCCGCTCGACCAGGATGAGATCGTTGTGGCCATGGCGCTGGCTTGCGAAAAAGGCGGCGCCAAGGCACTGCGGATAGAAGGCGTCGAAAGGGTGGCGAAAGTGCGGCGCGCAAGCCGCATTCCTGTGATAGGCATCGTCAAGCGCGATCTGGAGAATACCGACGTGCGGATCACTCCGGGCATTGATGAAGTGCGGGGCTTGGCCGACGCAGGCGCTGATATTATCGCTTTCGATGCCACTCACCGCTCCAGGCCCGTGCGGCGGGAAAAAATCGCCGAGGCGATCCTTGCCAGCGGCTGCCACGCCATGGCCGATTGCGCGTCCATCCGGGATGTCCACTTCGCGCTGGCCTGCGATGTGGGCTTTATCGGCACCACCTTGTCCGGATACGTTGGCGGCAACACGCCGGTGGAGCCGGATTACGATTTTTTGAGCAGCGCCGTGGAAATCGCGCCCCGCGTGATCGCGGAAGGGCGCTACAACACGCCGGACAGGGCCCGGCAAGCGTGCCGCCTGGGGGCTTGGGGGGTGACCGTGGGAACGGCGTTGACCCGGATTGAAACCATGACGGGCTGGTTCGCGGAGGGCCTCGAATCCCTGTCCGGGGAAGCCGGGCGCGTGCTCGTGATGCGGCGGCGCCTGTCTGTTGCTCCTGCCGGGGGGCCTGCCAGCGCCGGCCGCCGGGATTCCGGCGCATGACGAGCACCGGGCGGCTGCTCGCAATTTCCCTGCTGATTCCGGGCTTGTCCTGGCCGGCCATGCAAGGGCAGGCCGGCGCCGTTGCGGGCAAGGCGGAAATCGAGTTCTGGACCATGCAGTTGTCGCCTGTTCTCGATGATTACATCCTTTCCTCCATAGCGGAATTTGAACGGCTCAACCCCGATGTGGCGGCGGTCAAATGGGTGGATGTGGCTTGGGCGGACATGGAGCGGAAGCTGTTGTCCTCGGTGGCCGCCGGAACCGCTCCGGACGTGGCCAACCTGAATCCCCAATTCTCATCGAAACTGGCGGAATTCAACGCGCTTGAGGATCCGACGCTGTTCCTAGCGCCCGAAACCATCGCCTCGTACCACCCCGCGGTATGGTCCTCCAACCGCCTGAAAGGCCAATATTTCGGGATCCCGTGGTATCTGTCGGCCAGCATAGCCATATACAACCGGTCCATCTTCGAGCAGGCCGGGGTGGGCTTTCCCGATGCCATCGAGGAGATCCCGAGGATTGGCAGGGCGATCCGGAAAGCGACCGGGAAATACACTTATTTCCCGAGCTTCGACGGCGGCGAGCCGATGGAGAACTACGTGCTGCTCGGCGGCGGGATCAGCAACGACCTCCCCGCTTTCGGCTTGTCGGACCCGTCGGTGAGAAAGCTGCTTCGCTACTACGCCGAGCTTTACTCCAGCGGCTCCGTTCCGCCCTCGGTGCTGATAGAAGGCCACCAAAAGGCCGTTGATCTCTTTCAATCCGGCGAATTGGCCATGCTGCTGAGCGGAATGCAAATGCTCCGCAATATCGAATTGAACGCGCCTGGGCTGATGGCCGATATCGTGGTGAAGCCGCACCCTAACGCGGATCAGGGCCGGACCAATATCGCCGCGATGAACCTCGTGGTTCCCAGGCAAACGGAATATCCCGAAGAGGCATTCAGGTTTATTGTTTTTATGACTTCGCCTGAAAAGCAAACCGAAATGGCGAAACGGGTTCCGGTGCTGCCTTCCACGCCGCGCAGCCTGGAGGATCCGTTCTTCGCGGCGGTCGGCCTCCATCACCATTACGAGACGGCAAGAGCCCACTCGATTGACCAAATCCGGCAGGGCGGCGTTCTGCTGCCGCCGCTGGCCCGTTACTCCAGGCTCCGGACCGCGTTCATTCTGCAAACCCAAAGGGTCATGCTGGGCGAGGCATCCGTGGAGGAGGGCGCGGACCAGCTGATCAGCGACTGGAGCCATATCTCCCGGACGCAGCATGAATAAGCATGTAATCTCGTACGATATCGGGGGAACCAAAATCACGTCCGGTTTGATTTCGCCATCGGGCGAAATCGCCGATCAAATAAAAGTGCCGTCGCGCGCTTGCGAAGGAGCTGCCGGCATCATGGCGGCCGCCCGGCATGCCACCCGCGCCATACTGGGGCGCAACCATATAGGCCGCCTTGCGGGCGGCGGCATCTCCACCGCCGGGGTGGTTCGGAAGGAGCAGGGCTTGATTGGCGGCGCCACCGACCTCATGCCGGGATGGAGCGGATTCAGGGTCAAGGAAGCCTTCGAGTCAATGCTTAGCCAGCGGGTGGTTGTCGATAACGACGGCAATTGCGCCCTGTATGCCGAAGCGCGCAGGCAATCCCTGATGGATAAGGATGTCGTCTTGCTGGCTTTGGGAACCGGGCTGGGAGGCGCTATTTACTCCAGCGGCGTCGTTCGCGAGGGCGCTTTCGCGCTATCGGGGCATTTCGGCCAAACACTGGTCGGCGGCCTGTCGGACGCGGACGAATGGCAACCCTTGGAAACCGCGTTGTCGGGAAACGGCCTCGGAAATATCGCCCGGCGGATACTGGGCGAGCGCAATCCGGGCGCGGATGCGCTGGCCTTGTTCCCGGACGGCCAAGCGGTGATTGCCGGGCTGGATTCCAGCGACGCCGCGCGAACGGCCCTGTCGCGGTGGAGCCGACTGTTGGCGAGAACCTGCCACAATATACAGTGGAACTACGATCCCGACACGATCATTATTGGCGGCGGCATGATTGAATCGAAGGAGGCATGGTGGCAGCAGTTCCAGGAATCCTTGGCGGACCTCAACCAGCGCTTCGGCCTGCCTTGCGAGATGGATGTGAGGCCCGCGGTTTTAGGCAATGACGCGGCCATGGTGGGGGCGGGGCTGATGGCTTGGCACGACCCCGGAATGCAAAGCCAAAGCTAACAGGCCGGGCAGAGCGGCAGCGCATAGCGTTCAAAGGGCCTGATCCGATGTTCCGCAAACTGACGCCTTATCTCTTTCTATGCCCCGCGATGCTGATTATCGGGATCTTCGTGCTGCTGCCGATGGCCAGCGCGCTCGTCATCAGCTTCAGCGACTACAACATGATCGAGGCGCATCGTTTTGCGGGGCTGGATCAATACCGGCGGCTGCTCAAGGATCCTTTTTTCTGGAACGCGCTTTATAACAGCCTGCTTTATCTGCTGGTGGTGGTTCCCGTCCTTTCCTTCGCCCCCGTTTTCCTGGCCGCGCTGGTGAACCGCAAACTGCCGGGCATCGCGGTGTTCCGGGGCATTTACTATCTGCCCGTGGTGACCTCGCTGGTGGTGACCGGGCTGATGTGGAAGTGGGTGTACGAGGAGAACGGGGTCCTGAATTTCATCTTGCGGAATCTGGGCCTGATGAGCGAGCCCATCGCCTGGCTTGCCACGCCCTCGGTATCGCTGTTCGCCGTGATGGCGGTCACGGTGTGGAGCGGGATGGGTTTCTACATGGTTATTTATCTGGCGGGCCTGCAGTCCATCCCCAAGGCGCTCTACGAAGTGGCCGAGCTGCAAGGGGTCAGCCGAATCAGGCAAACCCTGTTCATCACCATCCCCATGCTCAGGCCCTATATCGCCTTGGTCGCGGTTATTTCCTCGATCGCGGCCATGAAGGTTTTCGACGAGGTCTTCATCATGACCGGAGGCGGCCCTCTGGGCCAGACCGAAACGCTTGTTTTTTTCGTTTATCAGAACGCTTTTATCGAATTCGATATGGGCTACGCCTCGGCGGCCGGCATGGCGCTGTTCGCCGCCACCTTCGCGCTCTCCGTTCTGAACCTCATGCTGGCCCGCGATAGCGGCTATGCAAAGCGATGACAAGCCCCTCCCAAGGATGAGGCCGCCAACCGCAGGATTCGCGAACCGCCGATACGGAGGCGGTTTCGCCCCGGCGGGGCAGGTGCTGTTGCGCTACGCCGCTCTGATCGCGGTGGCTTTGGTTTTTATCGGCCCTTTTGCCTGGCTGCTGTCAACAGCCATGAAATCGGGCTCGGAGAATATATTCCAGTATCCGCCCCAATTCCTGCCGCAGCAGCCCACTTTCCAGAATTTCGGGCGCGTGTTCCAAGCCCTGCCGTTCCTCAGCTATTTCGTCAATAGCGCATTCGTGGCGGCAATGGCCGTCTCCTGCAATCTGGTTTTTTGCTCATTGGCCGCCTATCCCTTGGCGCGGATGTCCTTCGCCGGGAAAAATCCGATTTTCCTGGTGCTCATCAGCACGATGATGCTGCCGTTCCAACTGCTGATGATCCCGCTTTACAGCATTGCGGTTGCTTTGGGGCTGAATAATTCCTTTCTCGGATTGATGATTCCGCACGCCTGCACCGCTTTCGGCATTTTCCTGATGCGGCAGGCGTTTTTAACCATACCGCATCAACTGGAGGAGTCCGCCCGCGTTGAGGGCGTGAGCCGGTTGCGGATCTGGTGGCATGTGATGCTGCCATTATCCAAGCCGGCTTTGGCGACCCTCGCCGTTTTCACGTTCGTGGGCGTTTGGGGGGATTTCCTCTGGCCGCTGGTGATTATGGACGACCAAGCCAAATTCACGCTCCCGCTGGGCGTGAACAAGCTCTCCGGCGCCTTCGGCAAGGATTGGCGGCTGGTGGCCGCCGGCGCGATCCTGTCGATCATTCCCACCATCGCGGTTTTTCTCTTCGCCCAGAGATTCTTTATTTCAGGCGCCTTGAAGGGCGCCGTGAAAGGCTGACGCGCATGGCCCGAAACGCATCCATTATTGTCCATACCCATTGGGATCGGGAGTGGTACCTGACCAACGAGGAATATACGGGGCGGCTGCTGCGAATCTTTCCGTCGATACTGGAAAGCCTCAAAGCCGGGCAGCTCGACCATTTCCTGTTTGACGGGCAGACCGCGGCGCTTGAGGATTTATTGGAGCACTGCGAGGAGAGTGTCGCCAGGGCAGTTATCGCGCATATCAAGGAGGGGCGCATCCATATCGGCCCTTGGTACGTGATGCCGGATGAATTTTTATGTTCCGGCGAGGCGCTGGTGCGTAATCTGGAGGAAGGCATCCGGGTTTCCAGGCACTACGGAGAAAGCGCGTTCGTGGGCTACTTGCCTGATTCCTTCGGGCATGTCGCCCAGATGCCGCAAATTCTTAAAGGCTTCCATATCGATGCGGCCGTGGTGTGGAGGGGCGCCGCCGCCGAAAGCGATCTTTTTCGATGGCGTTCGCCGAATGGCGACGAGCTGCGCTGCATTTTTCTGCCGGAAGGCTATTACCAGAATCCCTTTTCCAAGATGGAATACGTGGAGGCCGCCGCCCGGTATTTCGATGCGCTGGCCGGCAAGGCCAGCCGCGGACCGTTGCTGCTGACCGAGGGAGGCGACCATCTTGCGCCGCCGGAAAACCTCAAGGACCGGATATCCAAGTTTAACGCGGCTCAAAATAAATACCATCTCAAGCAAACCACGCTCCATGAGCATGCAATGGAAAAATGCGCGGATGATTCCCGGCCATTGCCGGTGCTGGCCGGCGAGCTTCGCGATAACTCGAATGCCTTTGTGCTGCCTGACGTGTTATCGAGCCGGCGCTATCTGAAGCGGCTCAACCAGGAGGCGGAGGACAGGCTTCTAGGCCGAACAGAGCCATTGCTGGCGGCGGTCGGATTAGGGGGCCGCTATCCCCGCCGGTACTTGCGGGAGACTTGGAAACTGCTCCTGCAGCAGCATGCGCATGATTCCATTTGCGGATGCAGCATCGACGAAGTGCACCGGGAGATGGTCGTCCGGTTCAGGCGAGTGCAAAACCGTTTGGATGCCATGGAAACGCTTGCCTGCGAGGCCATCGGCCTTCAGGGTTCCCGTTTGAACCGCCCCGGAGCGCCGTCGCCTTTCGCGGACGACGCGCGGATGACGGCATTCAATCCGTCCTTGAAGTCGCGTTCGGGATGGCATCCGGTTGATCTATTTCTTCAAGGCGAAAAAGCTGCGGGGCTGGAAGTGGAGGATCAATCCGGCGGCCCCTGCGAAGCCATCGTGTGCGGCTGCGAGGAGCACCGATCCTTCGCCTCGCCGGTCGATGACTTTCCGCAACATTCGGCAGGCCACCGCTACGAGGTGTTCGTGCGTTTGAGCATGGAGGGATGGGAAAGCAAGGCGCTCCGCTTCGCCAAAAAGCCTGCCTCTGGCGAATCGTCCGAAACCGCGCCGTCAGGCGGCAGCCAAGCGCAAACCGAGATCAGCAATGACTGGCTTTCGGTCAGCCTTTCGGAGCGCGGGATCAGGATCGAGAATATCCGCTCCGGAGAGGCCGTTGATTCAGCGCTCTCCGTTATCTCCGAAGGCGATGCTGGCGATAGCTATAGCTATTCCCCGCCCCCGGAGCCATGGATATCCGAGGCGCGGATTGTTAGCGCGCGCCGGCGGCAATTCGGGCCGCATGGGGCGGAGCTGGCGGTTTCCTTTCGCTTGCGCCAGCCGCAATCGCTCTGCGCCGGCCGCAGCGGCGCCTCAACGGGCCAAGTCGATTCGCATGGCCTTTTGAGGATGCGCCTTTTCAGCGGAGAGCCTTTCGTTCGCGCCGCCCTTGAATGGACGAATAAAGCCAAAGACCATCGCTTGAGGCTGGTGTTCCCCCTTGGAGGGAAAGCGGCAGGCACGGCCAGCGATTCCGCATTCGCGTTGATCAGGCGGCCTGTGGCGTACAGGGAGGAGCCAAAGGCTCTGTCAAAGCCTGAAGCGCGGGTTAGCGTGAATCCGTCGTATTCCTTTATCGAAGCGGGCAAGCTCAGCATCGGCCATTTGGCCATGCAGGAATACGAAGTGCTTGATCGCGGCGAAACGGACGCGCTGGCTTTAACGCTGATCCGCTGCGTCGGCTGGCTTTCGCGCAGAGACCTGCTGGCCAGAAGCGCCGGCGCCGGGCCTGATTTTGAAACGCCCGAGGCGCAATGCATCGGCACAGAGGAATTTCGGTTTATTTTTTCGGTGGGCGGCGCGGCCGGGGATCGTGTGTCGTTGCAGGATGCCGAGGCGTTCCGCCGCCCGGCGCTCTTTTTGAACGGCGCCGGCGAAGTTGCGGCCCGGCCGCTGAAAATGCGCTCGGAGGCGCTGTTGCTATCGTCGTGCCGCCAACTGGACGGGGAGCTGGAAATAAGGCTTTTCAATCCCACCGCCAAGCCCCAGGAATATGAGCTCTCAGGCGGCTCCGCGAGGCGCGTTTCCCTTGCGGGGGAAGATATTGAGAACCCGTCGGACGCTGTGGCGCCGGGCGAGATAGCCACCTTGCGGATAAAAAGATGAGCCGGTTTGCGGAGCGCTCCCGATGACCTCGATATCGCTAAAAGGCGTCACAAAGATTTTCGGCTCGAAATGCGCGGTCCGCGAAACCGATCTGGAAATCGAAAGCGGGGAGTTCATTGTGTTCGTGGGGCCGTCCGGTTGCGGCAAATCAACATTGCTCCGCATGATTTCGGGGCTGGAAGAGGCCACCGGCGGCAGCATTCTGTTTGATCAAATCGATATGACGGCAACCCCTGCAAGCAAGCGGGGCGTGGCGATGGTGTTCCAAGCCTATGCGCTTTATCCGCATATGACTGCGGCGCGGAATTTAAGCTTCGGCCTCAGGATGACGGGGCATTCCAAAGAGGAAATCGCCCGGCGCGTCGGGCGCGCGGTGAAAATACTCAGGCTGGATGATTATTTGAACCGGAAGCCCGCCCAGCTGTCGGGCGGCCAGTGCCAGCGCGTCGCCATCGGCCGGGCCCTCGTGCAGCAGCCCAAGGTATTCCTTTTCGACGAGCCGCTATCGAATCTCGATGCGGGGCTTCGGGGCTCGATGCGCGTTGAAATCGCCGCGCTCCACCGCGAGCTCGGCAACACCATGGTTTATGTGACCCATGACCAGCTCGAAGCGATGACGCTGGCCGACCGGATCGTTGTTTTGAACGACGGCCGCATCGAGCAGATCGGAACGCCGCATGAAATCTACCATCAGCCGAAAAATATATTCGTTGCGGAGTTCATGGGCGCCCCCAGAATCAATATGCTTCCGGGCGTTGCGGTCGAGGAGGGCGGGCTGTTCCTGCCGCTTGATCCCGAGCAAAAAATTCCGCTTGCCGCCGCGCCTAGCGCAGTGAAAGCGGGCGATAGGATATCGGTGGGCATCAGGCCGGAGGATGTTTCCGGCAGCCCGGATTCCGCGCTTGAGATGCGGGTTGATTTTATTGAGCAAACGGGCGCAATGACCCATTATTTTGGCCGCGTGGGCCGGCATGAATTCCGAGTGGCATCGAGCGAAGGCCTGCCATGCCGGCCCGGAGAGCGGATTCATCTGGGTTTCGCTGCGGAAAGGCTGCATTATTTCGACGGGAAAGGGCAGCGGATCAGCCCGGAAACACAGCGCTGATCTTTGATGATGCGAACCCGGCTTGCGCCGGTTGATGGACCGATATGGAAAAAAGACTGCTGCTGCTGCCGGTTGACGGGCGGCCTGTGGTGCGCGGCCAGTTAAAGCACCTCGCTCGGCTTGCAGGATGGGATCTGGCGCTGCCGCCCATCTCCATGCTCGGCTATTTCCGGGAGGCCGCCAACCGGGATGGAATCAGCGATTGGCTGCTGGAGCAGGCGGACGGGGTCGATGGCTTTGTGCTGTCTTTGGACACGCTTGTTTACGGCGGCCTTGTCGCCAGCCGGATTTCCGCCGACTCCGCAGACAGCCTGCTGGCTCGCGCCGATTGCCTGAAGACGCTCAGGAGGATGTGCCCTTCAAAGCCGATCTACGGCTTTTTGGCGACCATGCGGATATCGAACAGCAATGTGGATGAAGAGGAGAAGGAATACTGGAGTTCATACGGCGAATCGATCTGGAAATGGTCGTACCACGCCGACAAGCATCGCGTTGATGGCGATGAAAACGACTTGCGCTTGTCGCAGGAGGCGAAATCCAGCATTCCGGCGGATATCCGGGACGACTACTTGGCAACGCGCTCGCGCAACGCCGGGATCGCCCAGGCCATGCTGGACTTGGCGAAGGATGGCGCCTTGCAGCGCCTTGTTCTCCCTCAGGACGACAACGCGCCTTATGGATTCAATATCGCCGAGGCCCGCGAGCTTCAGCAAAGAGTCAACGACAGCGATCTGCGCCGCCGCGTGGAAATACGCTCCGGCGCGGATGAAGTCGCATGGACCCTGGCGGCCCGGATGATCTCGCATTTGGAGCGCCGCCCCGCCCGCAATGTCTATCTCAGTTGGCATCATCCCGGGGATGCCGCAACGATCGTTCCCCGCTATGAGAACCAGCCCGTCGGCATTGCCGTCAACAGCCAATTGCGGGCGGCGGGCGCCAATATCGCCCTTGGCATCAAGGATGCGGATCTGGTGCTGGGCATCCACACCGCCAATCAACCGCAGGGCGATTGGGCCGTACGGAAAGCGTTGGGGCGCAAAAATCCGCTCCGCTCCGCCTGGATGGAGGCATTGGCGCGGCGGCAGAAAGATGGCTTGCCCGTGGCCATCGCCGACCTCGCATACGCCAATGGCGGCGACCCGGATTTTTTTAATCTTGCGGTGGAGCGCCTGGATATTGAATCCCTGATCGCCTACGGCGCGTGGAACACCGCCAGCAACAGCCTTGGCACGGTTGCCGCCCAAATCCAGCTTTCGCCTTTGCGCCGCCCGTCGGCCCCGGGCATGGCATTGAAGATCACCCGCTTGATAGACGATGCGTTTTATCAGGCCGGCTACAGGCAAGTGGTTCGCCGAAAGCTCGAGGCCGGCGCGTGGACGCTGGACAGGGCGAAGCAAGCTTTTTGCGATGCCGCCAATCAGTGGCTGCGCGAGCATTCGATCACTTGCTTTAAGGTTTGCAATGCGTTTTTCCCGTGGAACCGAAGTTTCGAGATCGGGTTCGAATTAAAATCAGTCGGCAGGCGAGGCATGGGCGATGGAGGGGGCTGCGGACCTCGCGCTGAGCGCGCCCATCCATCCATGATGGCTTAATGGCCTTGGCAACGGACAGCATGTTCCGGCGGGATGAGGCGCAGGGCGCCACGGGTGATTTTTCCATGAAATGGGCAGTGCATAAATTTGGGGGCAGCAGCCTGGCGGATGCCCGCGGGTTCGAGCGCGCCGCGCGGATTGTGCTGGCGGACGATGCGCCGCGCGTGGCGGTGGTGGTTTCGGCCATGCAGGGGGTCACCAATTCGCTGTTCGCGCTGATCGAGCGCGCCGTGGCGGGAGATGAGCGCTGGCAGGACGACTTGAAAGGCTTGCAGGATGCCTACGCGGCCATCGTGGGCGAGTTGATCGAGGAGGCCGGGCGGCAGGCCGGATTGCTTGACGCGCAGCGGCGCGAATGCCGGGACGCGGCGGACGTTTTGCATTCCGCGGCGCTGATCCGGTCCGCGGGGCCGCGGGTGGAGGCGCTGGTTTCGGGTTGCGGCGAACTGTGGTCGGCGCGGCTGCTGGCGGCGTTGATCGACGAGCGCGGCGGCGCGCGCGGCCGCTCGGCCGAATGGCTGGATGCGCGCGAGGTTCTGCGGGTGGAGCCGGGCGAGCTGGGCGTGGTGGTCGATTGGGAGGCCTCCGGGGCGCGGCTCAAGGCGCTGCTTGAGGACGATCCCGCGCCGATCCGGGTGGTGACCGGCTATATCGCCCGCGACGGGCGCGGCTTGCAGATGACGCTGGGGCGCAACGGCAGCGATTTCTCCGCATCCATATTCGGCGCGCTGCTGGACGCGGAATCGCTGACCATCTGGACCGACGTGGAAGGCGTGATGAGCGCCGACCCCGCGCGCGTTCCCGAGGCGCACGTGATCCGCGAGCTTTCCTATAGCGAAGCCATCGAGCTGGCCTATTTCGGCGCCCGCGTGATCCATCCGCAAACCATGGGGCCGGTGGTGAGCAAGGGTATACCGGTGTGGATACGCTCAAGTTTCGAGCCGGAACTGCGCGGCTCGCTGATTTCCCCGGGCGGCGACCCCGGAGAGCCGGTGAAGGGCATCACCATGGTCGAGAAGGTTTCGATGCTGAGCTTGGAGGGATCGGGCACGATCGGCGTGCCCGGCACCGCCGACCGCCTGTTCAGCGCCCTCAGCAAGGCCCGGGTTTCCGTGCTTCTGATCACGCAGGCCAGTTCCGAGCACTCGATTACGTTCGCCGTGCCCGAAGCGCATGCGGCGCTGGCGGAAAAGGTGGCGCGCGAGGCTTTCACGCAGGAGATGGGCCTGGGCCAGGTCAACAAGGTGACCCGCCAGGACGGAGTGAGCGTGCTGGCGCTGGTCGGCGACGGCATGGTGGGCATTCCGGGCGTGGCAGGGCGCTTCTTCGGCGTTCTGGGCAGGGCCGGCGTGAACGTGATCGCTATCGCGCAGGGATCGTCGGAGCGCAATATCTCGGCCGTCGTGAGCGGCGCCAGCGCCACTAGGGCATTGCGCGCGGCCCACGGCGGCTTCTACCTGTCGCACACCACCCTGTCGCTGGGCGTGGTGGGGGTGGGCAACGTGGGGGCCGAATTGCTCGATCAGATCGCCCGGGCCGGCGGCCGGCTGAGGGAAGCCTTCAACCTTGATCTCAGGGTGCGCGCCATCGCCAATTCCAGCCGCATGCATCTGGCCGGCCGCAGCCTGGATCTGCAACGCTGGCGGGAGGCGTTCGCGTCCGATAGCGAGCCGCTGGAATTCGAGCGCTTCAGCGCCCACGTGAACCCCGACCATCTGCCGCATGCCGCGATTCTGGACTGCACCGCGAGCGCGCAGCTGAGCGACCGCTACGGGGATTTCTTCGCCGCCGGCATCCATGTGGTCACGCCCAACAAGCGCGCCCAGAGCGGCCCGCGCAGCAGCTATGAGCGCCTGCACCAGCTGCGCCGGGAAAACGGCGTGCATTTGCTCTACGAAACCAACGTGGGCGCGGGCCTTCCGGTGATCGAAACGCTGCGCGACCTGATCGCCACGGGCGACCAGGTTCTGAGCGTGGAAGGCATTTTCTCCGGCACGCTGGCCTATCTGTTCAATGCGCTGGATGCGCGCGCGGAGTTTTCGGCGGTGGTGCGGAACGCCCGCGAGGCCGGCTACACCGAGCCGGATCCCCGAGAGGATTTGAGCGGCATGGATGTGGCGCGCAAGCTGCTGATTTTGGCGCGCGAGCTGGGACTGGAGATGGAGCTTGAAGACGTTGAAGTGCAAAGCCTGGCGCCCAAGGAGCTCGACGATGCCAGCGTGGCCGAATTCCTGGACGGGCTGGCGCGCCACGACGGCGAGATGCGCGCCCGCTTGCGCAAGGCCGAAGAGGAAGGTTGCGTGCTGCGCTACGTGGGACGGCTCAATAGCGAGGGGCAGGCCTCCGTGCGGCTGGAATCGCTGCCCGGCGACCATCTGTTCGCGCGCTTGGAGCTGACCAGCAATATGTTCTTGTTCCGAACTGCCCGCTATAGCGACAGCCCCTTGGTGGTGCAGGGGCCGGGCGCGGGGCCGGAGGTGACTGCGGGCGGAGTGTTCGCCGATGTGCTGCGTCTGGCCCGAATGCTGGGCGCGCCGCGCTGATGCCGCGCTTCAGCGAGCCTTGCCGACAGCTGCGGCGGCATGCATGATTCGGCCTGTCGTTCCCATCGGCGGGGATGCGGCCTATGGAACTTGAATGATCGCTTTTCATAGCACTCAAGGCGGCGGTCCCGTCGCCTTGGAATCGGTGCTTCAGTCCGGCACGGCGCCCGACGGCAAGCTCTATGTTCCCGAACGGCTGCCGCGCTTCCGCCGCGAGGCGCTGGCGGAGTCCGCCACGCCGGCGGATCTGGCCGAGTTGATGCTGCGGCCGTTTTTTGAGGGTTCATCGCTCGCTGCGGATTTACCGGGAATCTGCCGCAACGCGTTCGCGTCCCCTCTGCCGCTCACGGAGATCGCGCCTGGGCCGAACGGCGCCCGCCTTCGGCTGCTGGAGCTGTTCCACGGTCCGACAGCCGCCTTCAAGGATTACGGCGCCCGGTTCCTAGCCGCCTGCCTAGAGCGCATCCTGGCCGAGGAACCCGCGTCGTCGCCGCCGCTGACTATCCTCGTCGCCACCTCGGGCGATACCGGCGCGGCCGTGGCTTCGGCATTCTCCGGCCGCGACAAGATCCGCGTGGCGGTGCTGTTTCCCAAGGGCCGGATATCACCCCGCCAAGAGCATCACCTCGGCTGCTGGGACGACAACGTCCAGGCGCTGGCCGTGCGCGGCGCGTTCGACGACTGCCAGCGCCTGGTCAAGCAGGCATTCTCCAGCACGAGTTTGCGCCGGAAGGCGCGGCTGGGCTCGGCCAACAGCATCAATCTGGGGCGGCTGCTGCCGCAAAGCGCCTACCATGCCTGGGCCGCGCTCAAGTCGCCCGAAGGCGCTCATTTCGTGATTCCAACCGGCAATCTCGGCAACGGCATGGCTTGCCTATGGGCGCGCGGAATGGGCGCGGGCATCGACCGCATCCTGCTGGCCACCAACGCCAACCGCGCGGTCGGGGACTATCTTTCCAGCGGCGAATACCGCCGCCGTGAAAGCATCGGCACGCTGGCCAACGCCATGGATGTGGGCGACCCCAGCAACATGGAGCGCCTTCGGCACCATTTTGGCGGCGAAATCGACCGAATCCGCAAGGCCGTGGCTGCAACCAGCGTCAACGACGAACGCATACAGGCCCGCATCCGCCGCGAATATGCCGCCTCCGGCGTTGTTCTATGCCCCCATACCGCCGCCGGCGTGGATGCCTGCCATGAGCATCTTTCGCTTCCTGATGTGCCTTCCGGCGATTGGATTGTGGCCGCCACCGCCCACCCCGCCAAGTTCGAGTCGGTGGTTGAGCCGCTGGTCGGCACAACGGTTGCGCCGCCCCCGCAGTTGGCTGAACTGCTCTCACGTCCCTCCAGCCACGCGGAAATCCGCCCCGATCTGGCGGCCCTTGCTCCCTATCTTCTCCAGAGCCGGGCCTAAGCGCTACCCGATCATTGCTGCCTAGAAGCGGGCAAGAGATCTTGATCCTTCACACCACGCGAATCGTGTAATGAAACACCTCGCTTATGAAGTCATCCCACTGCTCTCCGTTCTGCGCAATTTCATCGAGAAGATAAACCTTGACGTTGCCCATCGCATCAAGCCGGGATTGCATTTCCGGCGTGATGACGCCTGCGATTAGGAAGTTGACACAACCGGGCGGCGTTTCGGCGAAGCTCTTTGCCATGGCGCCAAGGCGCTCAAGCGCGCCAGCAGGATCGCGCCCGCCCTTGATCTCGATGGTGGCAATAAGCCTGTTGCGCCGTATGAAATCAATATCCGGCTCCGAGCCGTAACGCATAAGCGTATCGCCAGGCAGCAGGAATGGCCCTTCTTCCGCGCTATCCGGCGCGATCAGTTTCCTCTTTTTCAGCCATGAAGCGATCCGGTTCTTTACGAGATCCTCGGCCATCCTGCCGATTCTGTTGCGATACATGCCATCGAGCGAAATCCCCATTGTGGCGAGGACGTTGCGATAGCCGTTATCCAGCGTCCAATTCGACGACCCTTCGATGATCGAGGAAATCATGGCGTTGTAAAGGCGGGCGACCTTTTGTGCCGCGTCGTGGCGGAGCGGCGCCCTGCGGGTGCCATCCTCCCACGTATTTACGGATACTGCGGCTTGCCCAACCCGTTTTTGAGATAGAAGCGACATGCCCCGGTAATAGAGCGATGTCGTCGGATGTGCCCGAAGGATATCAGGATGCGCGAATACGACCTGCGGAGCAACGCCCAGAGCGGCCACATGATCCCATGCGGCAGCACTGATCATCAGCGTGTCAAGCGGCGTGAATTCCAATTCGCCCTTGAAGCCCTCAATGATGCGGCGTTGTGCTTTATCGTCCCCCTTGCGGAGGATCTCGGCAAAGAGCACGGAGCGCAGCAGGTGGTCAGTCATGCGTTCGAACCCAGTGATAGACGCATTTGCGGATCTCCTGGCGCCCGAACTTGCCCATTTGCTGGCTGGAATTGCCCTTGCCGCGCTTAAGGGTCCAGATCACCTTGCATTTGAATCCGCTCTCCTCGGCGAAATGGGAGAGAATCAGGTCCACAGGAATCTCCTCCCCGTGATAGCGCACGTTATCGTTCACCATGAAGACATTGCCGCCGGGCCTGACCAGCCTAGCCAATTCGCGGATGATCACCGCCATTTCCGAGAAGTAGTTTTCGATCAGGCGAATGACATGCGGATTGCCCAGCTCCCCGGCATGGACCCTCAGGATTTCAAGCGCCTCGTTGAGCGCGTCCTGTTCATCGACAAGCTTGAATGCTTTTTCAGGGAGGGATGAGCTGCAGTAGGATTCCGTCAGCATCTTGCGTTTTGACCGGTTCTCCACAGTTGCGGAAAGCAGCTCCTGCCGCAATTGCTTCACCCGCGCGTCGGAGTATCCCAAATAAGCGAGTTCCAAGGCGTAAGTGCGCGTGTAGTCATAACGATTCGCGTATGGCGGAGAGGTAATGACAGTGTCGATCGTGGCGGAAGGTTGTTTTCTCAATTCCTCCAGGCTGGAGCCATCAATGAAGCGCGGCGAATCGCCTTGGAACCGGCGCGCAATCAAGGGGAGATCAGCGATCATCTCCTGCGCCTTGCGATTGAGCGCTGCCTCCATAGTCGGTATTTCGCCTTTGTTAAGCCGAGTGCTGGCGGTTCTCCCGGAGCGTGGATCCCAGCGCAGATACTGCCCGTCCTTGCGTGTGTAGCTCACCTCCTCCAGCACGCTGGCGCAAGCAAGCTCCAGCATGGCTCTCAGGTCGATATCGTCGAGTTGCTTGACGTAATGCCGGGCTCGGGAGATTGCTCTTTCGGTCTTGTCCGAAAACGCGCCTTCGGTAATTCGGAGGTGCGGGAAATCCGATGCCCCATTGCCGCAGGAGATGTAATCCAGCAGGCCGGATGCCGCCTTGGCAAACGCTTCCCGTGCCACTCCATTGGCCCCGCAAGCAATGGCTCTGGCGGCGAGGTTCCCAATCGGCATGATTTCTATGCCTGTTGAGGCCATTTTTCTTGCGCCGGCGGTCAGCGCTGTGGTTCCGATGCCTGAAAAAGGGTCGAGCACACTGCTTCCTTGGGTGCTATCTAGGAGCGATGCCACCAATTCCGTGGAAAATCCCTCCTTGTACTTCATCCAACGCAAGCCGGGCACATGCTTGTTGCCTTGGTAGGAAACGAGTTTGCGGCTCAGGGCCGCATTCACAACGATTCGTTCCTGAAAGCGCGCGTTCAGATCCGAGCGCGCGCTAACCGGTCCTCCATTCGGCGATGACAGCGAGCTTGCCGGGATTGGGCTCAGCAAGGGCATTTGGGTCTGCAACGCCTGAATATTCATAGCGAACCTCCTTTTTCACGGCCAAATCCGCCGGTTAGCTTGTCCTTCGCTGGCATTCTACATTGATGCCGCAGCTCCGGCAGAGTCGGCATTGGATTTGCCGGCAAGCGCCTCGTCGATGGCTTTGGCGCGCAGGTAGGCGGGGCGGTTTTTCAAGCGCGACCAGTAGTTGGCGAAGGCCGGCCGGTTTTCCAGCGACTTGAATTCCAGCCCCCACACGATATGCGAGCCGACATAGACATCCGCTGCGCTGAAGCTTGATCCGGCCACGAACTCCGTGGCGCCGACGGCGCGCTCCAGCGTATCGATAACGGCCCTGTAGGTGCCGTAGCCGATCATTGATTCGCGTTCGGGCGGGATCTTGAGATCAAGCGCGCGGTTCGTGATCGCGGCTTCCAGCGGCCCGGCGGCGAAGAACAGCCAGCGGTAGTAGGCCGCGCGCTTCCCCGGCGGCGGCGCGAGGCCCGCTTGCGGGAACGCGTCGGCGAGATAGGCGCAGATGGCCGCGGATTCGGTGACCACCGCTTCGCCATGCCGGATGGCCGGCACCTTGCCCATTGGATTGATCGCCAGGAACCGCTCCGATTTCATTTCCGCGCCGTACTGCAGCACCTCGGTGCGGTATTCGGCGCCGGCCTCCTCCAGCATCCAGCGCGCGATCTGTCCGCGCGACATCGGATTGGTATAAAAAATGATCTCTTCGCTCATGGAGTCTCCTCTGGATAAACCCGGGCTTAGAAGTGGTTAGCCAAGCAATTGCCTGTCGAAACGGCCAGCCGCAATTTGCTGATCCGATTGCTCTGCATTGGGCCAGCCGAACAGCGCCTGCGCATTGCGGCAGGCGGCGGCGGCAAGCTCTTCGGCATCGATTCCCATGCGCCGCGCCAGTTCGCGCGCCACGTAGGGAAGGAAGCGCGGTTCGTTGCGGCGTTTCCGGCGAGGTTTTACATCGGGGTGGCGGGGCAGAAGGTAGGGGCTGTCGGTTTCCAGCAGCACCCGGTCGGGCGGAATCAGGGGAATCGCCTTGAGCAGATCGTGGTTCCGCCGCTCGTCCAGGATCCAGCCGGTGATGCCGATGTAAAGCCCCAGGTCGAGGTAGCTCTCCGCTTGCCCCGGTCCGCCGGTAAAGCAATGGGCCACGCCGCCAATCCTGCTGACGCCATGCTCCTTCAGCATGGCGAGGAAGTCGTCATGCGCGTCGCGCTGGTGCAGGAAGAGCGGCTTGCCGCGCTCCGCCGCCAGCTCGAGCTGTCCCGCGAACGCCGCGCGCTGCGCGCGAGGCGGCGAAAGGTTGCGGAAGTAATCCAGCCCGCACTCGCCCGCCGCCACCGCCCGCTGGCTGCCCAGCACTCCGCCAAGCCGCCGGCGCGCCTCTTGCGGTGAATCCGTCCACTGCGTCGCCAAGTGCGGATGGATCCCTGCCGTGCAGCGCAAGACAGCCGGGCGCCGCTCCGCCAATGCTAGCGCGCTCTCCGATTCATCCAGCCCTGTCCCGGTCACGATCATGCGCCGCACGCCCGCCGCCGCCGCCCGCTCGATCACCGCCTCCCGGTCCGCATCGAACGATTCGTCCGCCAGATTCGCGCCAATATCAATCAGTTCCAACTTTTATCTCCTCAAGCGCTGCGCCAGCGGAACATCGTGGCGCCGATCGTCAGGAAAACCGCCGTGGTGCCCGCCAGGATCAGCAGCTGCGGCAGCACGTCGCCCAGCCCCGCGCCGTACAGCATGATGTCGCGCGCCGCCGTGAGCGCATGGGTGAGCGGGAAGATATTGGATAGCTGCTGCACCCACTGCGGCGCTCCCGCCAGAGAGAACCAGACACCCGAAAGCAGCATCATCGGCCAAGTCACCAAGTTGAGCAGCCCGCCCGCCAATTCCTCGCTCGTGACCCGCGCCGCCATCGCCAGCCCGATCGATACCAAGCTGATCGAGGCCAGCACCGCCACCAGAAACAGCGCCAGCCCGCTGCCCTCCATGCGAATGTCCAGCAGCAGCCGCGTGGCCCCGTACAGCAGCAGAGTCACGAAGATGGCCAGCATCAGTCGGGAGAGAATCTGCGCCGCCATGAATTCCACCGGCCTCAGCGGCGTAGCCTTGAGCCGTTTCAGAAAGCCGTTCTTGCGGTAGCGCACCACCACGTAGCCCACGCCGAACAGGCAGCTGAACATGATGTTCATTCCGAGGATGCCCGGAATCAGCCAATCGACATAGCTGATGGGATCACCGCTGGCCGGCTCCCGGATCCACTCGCCGTCCTTGGAGGATGATTGCAAAAGCCGCTCGGCGAAATAGCCTCCAGGGGATTCGGGGTTGATCCAGTAGGCGCCCGCGCCAAAGTCGATAGCCAGGTCGAGCTGATGGTTGGCCACCCGGTCCAGAGCTTCGCCGCGCTCCATGGGGATGAAATCGAAATAGCGCGTTTCGAGAAACGGATGCGCCGGCGCGGCCGCTTGCGCTTCGGCTTGGATGAGAGCCACCTTGTACTCCGAGCGGTCGCCGCCGGAGAAAATCGCCGCCATGCCGGCCACCAGCAGCAGCGGCATGGCCACGTTCCAGCCCAGCGTGGCCCGGTCGCGCAGGAATTCGAGGTTGCGCGCGTGCAGGATGGCGAATATGCGTTGGATCATGGCCTCAGCTCCTTTCCGGTGAGGTCCAGGAATAAATCCTCCAGCCGGTAGGGACGGATATTGAGGCGGCCCAGCGGCGCGCCGGCGCGGCTCAAGCGGGTGATGGCCTCGTTGGCGTCATCGGCGTGGATCTCCACCAGCCCGTTGCGCCGGTAGCTGGGGAAGGGAAACTCCGGCGGCATTTCCGCAAGATCGCTTTCCGGCAATTCCAGGATGATTGCCTTGTAGTGGGCCTTGAGCAGCTGCTCCGGCGCGCCCTGGGTGATGATTTCGCCTTCGTTCATGATCACGATCTCGTCGCAGAGCGTTTGGGCCTCCTCCATATAGTGCGTGGTGAGCACGATTGTTTTTCCGCGCGCTCGGATACGCTCCACCAGTTCCCAGAAATTGCGCCTCGCCTGCGGGTCCATGCCGGTGGTGGGCTCGTCCAGAAACAAGATTTTCGGATCGTTGACCAAGGCGATGCCCAGCAGCAGGCGCTGGCGCTGCCCGCCGGACAGCTTGCGGTTGTCGCGCTTTTCAAGCTTGTCCAGCGCGCAATCCGAGATGACCTGGCCGAGATCGGCGCGATGGCGGTAGAGCCGGTGAAACATCTCCAGCGTTTCCCGCACGGTAATGAAATCCTGCAGCGCCGCGGTTTGGAACTGCACGCCGGCATCCTGGCGGAATGCCGCGCCGGCCGGCTTGCCTTGGTAGAGCACCTCGCCCGAAGTGGCTGGAGTGACGCCCTCGATGATCTCCACGGTGGTGGTCTTTCCGGCGCCGTTCGGGCCGAGCAGGCCGAAGCAGCAATCGCGCCGCACATCGAAGGAGATTCCGCGCACCGCGCGCACCGGCCCATAGTTCTTCACCAGGTCGCGCACCGCGAGGATGGGAGCTGGCTTCGCGGCGGCCATCAATCGCTGCTCATGCGCTGCTCGCCGGAACTTGCGGAATCTCTGTGCAAGCGCCTTGGCCGAAGGCGCGCCCATGTCTTGGCGCGCAAAGCATCTCCCGGACCCTTTCGCTTGATGCGCCAAGGACAGGCAAGCTTCCCTTTCCGCCCCCTGCCTCGCGGGAGTGTCGGCGACAGGAGTCGCCGCCAAGCCCCATGGATGGGTTCATGCGTCTCCCGCGAGGCAGGGGGCGGGAAGGGAAGCCCAGCCACGCTCGCCAATAGAAGCCCAGCCATGCGAATTGACCGGAACGCTAATCCGCTGGGGAGGCCAGTCGGCGCAGCACGTAGGGGAGGATGCCTCCGTGCCGGAAGTATTCGCGCTCCTTGGGGGTATCGATTCGCGAGCGCGCCGCGAACTCCACCTTCGAGCCATCGGCGCGAGTCGCGCAAACCTTCACCTCGGCGCCGTTCGGCGCGCCGATATCGTAGCTTTCGCTGCCGTCCAGCCCCAGCTCGGCGGCGTTGGCCCCATCCGGGAATTCCAGTGGATGAACGCCCATTCCCACTAGATTGGAACGGTGGATGCGCTCGAAGCTGGAGGCGATCACGGCGCGCACGCCCATGAGCGCAGGGCCTTTGGCGGCCCAATCCCGCGACGATCCGGAGCCGTATTCCTTGCCGGCCAGCACCACCAGCGGCGTATTCCGCTCGCGGTAGCGCATGGCCGCGTCGTAGATGCTCAGCAGTTCGCCTTCCGGCTGCATGCGGGTCCAGCCGCCGTCCACGCCGCCCGCCAGCCGGTTGCGCAGGCGGATATTGGCGAAGGTGCCGCGCAGCATCACCTCGTGGTTGCCGCGCCGCGAGCCGTAGGAGTTGTAGTCGGCGGGCTTGATGCCCTGCTCGCTCAGCCATTGGCCGGCGGGCGATTTGGCCGCGATGGCGCCGGCCGGGGAAATATGGTCGGTGGTGACGGAGTCTCCAAGCAGGGCGAGCGCCCGCGCCGACTTCACTGCTTGCGGCTCGCCCGGCCGGGCCGGCATGCTCTCGAAGAACGGCGGGCGGCGCACGTAGGTGGATTCGCCGTCCCAGGGGTAGCGTTTGCTTTCGGGGCTGTCCAGCGCGTTCCAGCGCTCGTCGCCATCGAAAACGCCGGCGTAGCCTCGCTCGAACTGGCCCGCTTGCACATGGCGCGCCACTTCGGCCTGCACGGCGGCGGGATCGGGCCAGATATCGCGCAAATAGACCGGCCGACCAACGGAATCGCGACCCAGCGGGTCCCGCTCCAGATCCAGATCCATGCGCCCGGCCAGCGCCCAGGCCACCACCAAGGGAGGGGAGGCCAGATAATTGAAATAGACCAGCGGATGGATGCGGCCCTCAAAGTTGCGGTTGCCGGACAGCACGCTGCATCCGCCCAGGCCCGTTTCCTGCACACGGCGCGCGATATCCTCGCGCAACGGCCCGGAATTGCCGATGCAGGTGGTGCAGCCGTAGCCCACGATCTCGAAGCCCAGCGCCGCCAGATCGCCCAGCACGCCGGCCGACTCCAGGTAGCGGGTCACCACTCTGGAACCCGGGGCCAGGCTCGTCTTGACCCAGCCGGGCGGCCTGAGGCCTCGTTCCCGGGCGGCCCGCGCCAGCATTCCCGCTGCCATCATCACCGAAGGATTGGACGTGTTGGTGCAGCTGGTGATGGCCGCGATCAGCACCGCGCCATCGCCCGGCTGCCCGTCGTCAAAGGCCACTGCAGGCTCATCCCGTTCCTTCAGCGCAGCGGCGAACGATGCTTTCGACCGGGTGAGCGGAATGCGGTCCTGAGGGCGTTTAGGGCCGGCGATCGAGGGCACCACGGCATCGAGATCGATGTCCAGCGTATCGTCGAAGGCCGGCTCGGGACCCTGATCCGTTCTCCAAAGCCCTTGCGCTTGGGCATAAGCCTCGACCAGCGCAATCTGACGCTTATCGCGCCCGGTTAGTTCCAGATAGCGGATGGTTTCGGCATCAATGGGAAATATGGCGCAGGTGCTGCCGAATTCCGGGGACATATTGGCTAAAGTGGCGCGATCCGCCAGCGGAAGCCCGCTCAGGCCTTCGCCGAAAAACTCGATGAACCAGCTCACCACTCCGCGTTCGCGCAGCGCTTCCGTCACGGTGAGCACCAGGTCGGTGGCAGTGGCCGCCGGTCGCAGCCGCCCGTGCAGGCGCACGCCAAGGACCGGAGGCGGCAGCATGGTGATGGGCTGGCCAAGCAGGGCGGCTTCCGCTTCGATGCCGCCCACGCCCCAGCCCAGCACGCCCAAGGCGTTGACCATGGTGGTATGCGAATCCGTGCCTACCAGCGTGTCCGGATAAAGCGTTTCATTGCCCGGCTCGCCGGCGCGGAAGACCACTCGGGCCAGCCGCTCCAGATTCACCTGGTGAACGATTCCGGTGTTTGGCGGCACTACCTTGAGTTGCCGGAATGCCTGCTGGCCCCAACGCAGGAAGGCGTAGCGCTCGCGGTTGCGCTCGAACTCCAATTGGTTGTTGCGAGCCAAGGCATCCGCGCTGGCATAGTGGTCCACCTGCACCGAGTGGTCCACCACCAGCTCGGCCGGCGCCAGCGGATTGATGGCCTCGGGATCGCCGCCCAGTTCTTCCATGGCATCGCGCATCGCCGCCAGATCCACCACGGCAGGAACGCCGGTGAAGTCCTGGAGGATAACCCGCGCAGGCCGGAATTCCAGTTCGGCCTCGCCGCTCAGCGCCTCCGCCAGCCCGTCCGCGGGCGCGCCGCCCCCGGCGTTGCGGAGCAGATTCTCGAGCAGGATCTTGCGGCAGAACGGCAGCCTGGCCACCGCGTTCGATCCCAGCGAAGTGATATCGAAATAGCGGTACGAGCGACCGTCCAGTTCGAGATTGCCAATATTTTCTGTCTTCATTCGTTATTAATTCAGTTGGGCTGCTGCGGGAATGGCGACCATGCAGATTAGCACTGCGGCCACGGCCAGCGCCGGATCCATCTTCAGCGCCAGCGTCAGGCAGTTCGGAACCGTATTCTACGGCGCGCTACAGCGCAGGCATAGCGGAAACCGTCTGGCCCGCTGGCCGCGCCGCTTGCTTTCGCCTAGCCGATGCGCGTATGTTCGGGCCATGGGCGCCGTCAGTCCTTGGAGCGAGTTTCGCCGCGGCTGGAAGCCGCTGGCGGCTGCGGTTGTCGCCAAGGCATTCAGCTTCGGCACCATACCGATCTACGTGGTGGGCGTATTTACCGTGCCGCTGGGCGAGGCCTTCGGCTGGTCGCGGGCCGAAGTCACGTTCAGCTTCACGGTCGCCACATTCACCTCCGCCAGCCTTTCTGCGCTTGTGGGCTGGCTATGCGACCGTTTCGGCGCGCGCCCGCTGGTTATGGTCGGCACTGCGGGCTACGGCTTGGGCATGGCGATCATCGGATTGAGCACCGGCTGGCTGTATGGCTACTATGCGGCCTGGTCGGCCGCCACCATGCTGGGCATGGGCGCCTCGGCCATCGCGCTTTCGCGATTGGTGGCCGGCTGGTTTGAGCGCAAGCGAGGCTTGGCGCTGGGCATTATGCTGATGGGCAGCGGTCTGACCGCGTTTGCCGCGCCGCCGTTTGTGGCCACCCTAATCGAGAATTTCAACTGGCGCGCGGGCTACTTCGGCTTGTCGGCGGCCATCCTGCTGATCGGCGTTCCGGTGGTGGTGGCGGGTCTCAGGGACGCTCCTGCGAGGCCGGCCTCCGCCGATGCATCCGCCCCCGCGACGGCATCGGGCAGCGGCGCTGCGCCCGGCAGCCGCGCCCGCGGCTTTCGCTTGGCCTTCGAGAGCCGGGCGTTCTGGCTGATGTCGATCGCGTTTTGCGCCGCCACTTTCGGCATTGCCGGGCTGATTTCCAGCTTCAATCCGATCCTGCGGGATGCCGGCTATGGGGCCGAGCAGGCCGGGGCGCTCACCGGCTTGGTCGGCTTGTTCGTGATGGTAGGAAGGCTGGGCGTGGGTTATCTGCTGGACAAGCTCTGGGCTCCGGGGCTCACTTTCGTGGCGCTGGCTTTCGGCGCCATTGCCTGCGGCCTGCTGATTCTGTCGACGCTGCCGGTATGGCTTGTGGTCGTCGCCGCCTTCTGCCTGGGGCTGGCGGCTGGAGCGGAGTGGGACGCCCTGTCGTATCTGGCGGCCCGCGAGTTTGGCCTGGAGTCCTATGGCCGCGTGTATTCGCTGCTGGTGATAGGCGTTGCGGTCATCACCGCCATCAGCCCTCCAATCTTCGGCTACGCCTTCGATCAAACCGGCAGCTACCGCTCGCTGCTGCTGCTGTCCTTGGTTCTTATGGTGCTTGGGCCGGCGTTGCTGTTGCTGCTTCGGCGCGGCAAGGCGGATTCCCAAGCTGACTGAATCGCGCCCGAAAAACCTTGCATCTCAGCCACTTCGCGCCGAAAGCGTATAATCGGCGCTGAGATGAGGGCTTTTCGGCATCTATTCCCTGTCTTGGCCAGCGCCGTGCTGGCCGTGCATTCGGCCTCGGCCTGCCATTGCCCGGAAGGCTTGCTCGGGCATGCAGGGGAGGCATTTTCCGAGGACACGTTGTGTCACGCCTCCCTTGAGACCCGGCATGGCGAATCGCAGCACGGCGAATTTCCGCAGTGCGCCGATTGCGGCGACTACGAATCGGCTCCTGCGCCGCCAGTCGTCAAGGCCGTCGCATCCGTTCATTTGCCGGAGTGCGATCCGGCGACGGCGATTGCGGGCCATCCGTCCGTCTCGCTTCGCCCGCAAACGGTTCGCAACGCCGGACCGCCTCCTCCGGCGGTTCCGCGGGCCGCGCTAACGCCCGTCCTTCTGAAACAGCGCCTCCTGAACTAGCCGTCGAGCGCAACGCCCGCGCCGGGCCGCTGCCCGGTGCGCTTCCGTACCTGCTCATTTCCCTCAAGGGGAGATCATGATGGCTGAAAAAAATCAAAACCTGTTTATTTTGCTCGCGTGTTCGCTCGGCCTTGCGCTGGGCGCTCCGCCGCTTCCCGGGCAGAGTTTTGCCGAGCTTGAGGCGCGCCTGAGAGAGCATCCGGCGCTCGAGGCCCTGCGCCTTGAGTCGGAAGCCTATCGCGCGGACGCGGTTGCCGCTGCGGCCTGGCCCGATCCCGTCGTGTCGTTGGGAATCAATAACTTTCCCTTGTTCGATCCCTCGTTTCGCACTTACCTGCCCACCAACAAGGCGCTGGGCGTAAGCCAGCAGATTCCGAACCGCAGCGTGCGGGCAGCCCGTTCGGCGCAGGCGAGGCGGAGCGCCGCCCGCAACGAGGCCTTGGAGGCCATGCAGTTTGCGCGCCTGCGCTCGGAACTGATCATTGCCCTTCTCGGCAGGCGGCGCATTGCGGAAGAGCGGTCGCTGCTGCACCGCCAAGATGCGCTGCACAGCGAACTTGAGCAGATCGTGGAGGGAGAGATCGCAGCGGGCCGGCCGGTGCTGTTCCGGTTGGCGGAGATCGACCTGCGGCGGGCGGAAATCGCGCTGGCGCTGGCGAATCTCAAGGCGGAGGAAGCTGAGATCGAGGCGCGTTTTGCGGAGCTGGTTGGCGGCGCCGGCGAGGCGCCCTTGCCGCCGATGGAGCCGATGGCCTGGCCCGGGGGGGCGGAGGCCTTTCACGCGGTGCGGGTGGCGGCGGCGGAGGTTGCCGTAGCCGAGGCCGGCGTGGCGAAGGCGCTGGCCGGCTGGAAACCTGGCTGGGGCGTGTCCGTGACTTGGCAGCAACGCGATTCCGGCGGGACGGACGTGCGCTTTCCCGGTGACGACTGGGTGTCCGCGGCCATGACCTTCAGCGTTCCGATTTGGGGCGGCCGCTCGCAAGCGCCGGCCCTGCGGGCGGCTAGGGCGCAGCGGGAAGGCGCCGTAAGCCGCCGCATGGCCGCCGCGAGAGGCGCTGTCGCGCGGCATTCGGCCCTGGACGCCGCCCGCCGCGCCGCTGAGGCCGCAATGGATGTGCTGAACGCGAAGATCTTAGCCATCCGCGAACAGGTGGCGGCGCAGCGCACGAAATACGAATCGGGAATAGGAGGCTATTCGCCGATCATCGACGGCGAATTGGCCGAACTGATCCTGTTGGCCCGGATCGCCCGTGAGCAGGCACGGCGTGACAGCGCCGTGACCCAACTGAATTCCCTGCTGGTGGCGCCATGAAAAGAATCACGCGCTTGCGCAAGTTTCCCGACAGGAAAGGAATCCTGCCTTCCCGGACGGCGGCGCGCTCTCTTTGTCCGCGCCGAAATTGGCATTTCGCCGTCTTGCTGTTGCCCGTTTTCGCAATCGCTAGCTGCGGCGAAAACAGCCCTGGTCCGATGCCGGAGCAGGCTGGGTCTCCGGCGCCGGCCGTGGCGGCGCCGCTGCACACGTGCCCAATGCACCCGCATATCGTTTCCGCCGATGGCGGGCGCAGCTGTCCTATTTGCGGCATGGACCTGGTCGCGGCCTCGATGCAGCCGCAATCCGGTCCGGCCCCGGGGCCGATCGTGCGGGTGCCTCCGGAGATGCTCCAGACCATGAGCGTGCGCACGGCCGCCGTGGAGATCGCGCGCTTTAAGCAGTCGGTGCGGGCTTTCGGAAACGTGGTCAGCAACGAAAGGCTGGAGACGGTCTCGGTTTCCCGGCTGGAAGGCTGGATCGAAGATCTTGCTGTGCGCGCCGAGGGCGACGAGGTGGCGCGCGGCGCGCTGCTCTACCGCGTTTACAGCCCCGTTTTGATTGCCGCGCAGAAGGATTTTCTTGCAGCGCTTGAGGCAGGCCGCGGAACGCGCATCGATTCCGTGCGGCAGCGGCTGATTTCCGACGGCATGCAGGCTGCCGCCATCGATCAACTGGCTGGGAACCGCGAGGTGATCGAGCGCCTGCCGGTCTATGCGGAGGCCGCCGGGACAGTGGCCGGCCTCGCGGTGCGGGAAGGCGACTACATCAAGCCCGGCACTCCAATCATGCGGCTTCAGTCGTACGCGAGAGTGTGGGTGATCGCCTCCATCCCGGAAGCCGACCTGGCGCTGGTTTCGGTCGGCCAGCCGGTTGCGCTGGAATTCCCCAGCGCGCCCCGGGCGGCGAGGCAGGGGAGGGCGGATTACATCTATCCCACCATCGATCCGAAAACGCGAACCGCGGATGTTCGCATCGAGGTGGACAACCCGTCCGGAGCGCTGCGCCCCGGCGCCTACGCGGATGTTCAATTCGGCTTGGGAAGCGGAGAAGCGCGGCTTTCCGTGCCCACCGAGGCTCTCTTGCGCGACAGCCGGGGGGAGCATGTGATCGTCGCTTTGGGAGGCGGCCGTTTTACCAGCCGGACCGTGGAGACAGGCGTTGCGGGGACCGCCCGCACTGAAATTCTCGCGGGCCTGAACGCAGGTGAGAGGGTGGTCGTGAGCGGTCAGTTCATGCTTGATTCCGAGGCCAATCTGCGCGAAGGGCTTGCCAAGCTCGATTCGCAGTCGCCGGAGGGCGCCGCGGACCACTCCATGCACCGGCACTAGCCGTGGCCGAACATCCCGTCGAGCAGCTGGCCGGGCGGGACCCGTCGAACTCGGTGATCGCCCGGCTGATTGCCTGGTCGGCGGATAATCCGATCATTGTGCTCACGCTGGCCGCCGGGCTTGCGCTGGCGGGCTGGCTTTCACTCGGGAGGATGCCGCTCGATGCCATACCGGACCTCACCGATACTCAAGTCATTATCCGCACCGAGTTTCCGGGGCAGTCTCCGCAGATCGTTGAGGATCTGGTGACCTACCCGCTGTCGTCCAGCCTGCTTGGATTGCCGAGCACCAAGGACGTGCGCGGCTCGTCGATGTTCGGGACCAGCTTTGTCTATGTGATCTTCGAGGACAACGTGGACCTGTACTGGGCGCGCTCGCGGGTCGTGGAGGCGCTCTCGCGCCTCAGCGCGCAATTGCCGGAAGGCGCAACGCCCCAGATCGGCCCGGATGCGACCGGCGCGGGCTGGATCTACCAGTACGCACTGGCGGATGAGACCGGGCGCACGGACCTCGCCCAGCTGCGTTCGTTGCAGGACTGGTTCCTGCGCTTCGAGCTGGCCGGTGTCGAGGGGGTGTCGGAAGTCGCGTCCGTGGGCGGTTTCGTACGCGAGTACCAAGTGCTCATCGATCCCAACAAGCTGCGCGCCTACGACGTGTCGATCCAGCGCATTTCCGAGGCAGTGGGCGCCGCGTCCAGCCAAGTGGGCGGGCGCGTTCTCGAACAGGGGGAAAGCGAGTTCGTGATCCGCTCGTCCGGTTACGTGGAGGACCGGCTCGATCTGGAGCAGGTCGTGGTGTACGCGGAGGACGGAACGCCTGTCACCCTCGCCGATGTGTCGCGGATTGTCGAAGGCCCGGCTTTGCGGCGCGGCATCGCGGATCTCAACGGCGCAGGCGAGACCGTGGCCGGCATCGTCGTGATGCGCGACGGCGAGAACGCTTTGGACGTGATCCGGCGCGTCAAGGCAAAGCTTGAGGATTTGCGGCGCGGGCTGCCCGAAGGCGTTCGCATCGTCACGGTCTACGACCGCGCGCCCCTCATCGAAGGGGCCGTTTCATACCTCAATCGCAAGCTGGTCGAAGAAGGGCTCGCGGTGGCGCTGGTGATCTTTATTTTCCTGTTGCATCTGCGTCCCGCCTTAGTGGTTCTGATCACGCTGCCTCTAGGGGTGCTCGGAGCATTCGCGGTCATGTCCGCGCAGGGGATAACCGCCAACATCATGTCGCTGGGCGGCATCGCCCTCGCCCTCGGCACGATGGTGGACGCCTCGATCGTGATGGTCGAGAACGCGAGCCGGAGGCTGTCGGAGTTAGGCGCGGAGGCCGATCGCGATACCCGCCGGCGCGCCGTTGTCCGGGCGGTTCGGGAAGTTGGCCCGGGCGTGTTTTTCTGCTTGCTCATCATCACCGTCTCGTTTCTCCCCGTGCTTGCGTTGACCGGCGAGAGCCACCGCCTGTTCGCCCCGCTGGCGTACACCAAGACTTACGCAATGGGTTTCGCGGCCTTGTTGTCGGTCACGCTTGTGCCGGTACTGATCCTGCTGCTCCTCAAGGGGCGCTTGCGGTCGCGCAACCCGGCCACCGAATTCGCCGCGCGGCTCTATGCTCCCTGCCTGCGCGTTGCGTTGCGGTTCCATTGGGTCACGGTGATGGCGGCCGTGGCCTTGGTCGCAAGCGCGTTGATTCCGTTTTCCCGCCTGGGATCGGAATTCATGCCGCCCTTGTATGAAGGCGAGCTGCTATACATGCCGACGACGCTGCCGGGCGTGTCCTCCACCAAGATCCGAGAAATCCTTGGCCAGACCAACCGGGTGATCGCGGCGGCGCCGGAGGTTGAGAGCGTTTTCGGCAAGGCCGGACGGGCGGACACCGCCACCGATCCGGCGCCGCTCACGATGATCGAGACTTGGATCCGCCTGAAGCCGCGTTCGGAATGGCGCGGCGGAATGACCCCGGAGAAACTTATCGAAGATCTGAACAGCCGCCTTCAGATGCCGGGCCTGGTCAATTCCTGGGGTTATCCGATCAATATCCGCATGGACATGGTCTCGACCGGCGTGCGCACGCCGGTGGGCGTGAAGATCACCGGCGACGATCTAGGCGAACTCGAGCGCCTCGCCCGCGAGGTGGAGGCGGTTGTGGGCACGGTGCCCGGGACGCGCGCGGCGCTTGCCGACCGGGTCCTAGGGGGCAACTACCTCGAAATCCTGCCGGACCGCTCCGAGCTCGCGCGGCGCAATATCGACATGGGCGTGTTCCAGTCGGTGATCCAGACCGCTCTCGGAGGCATGAAGCTGGCCGAGAGCGTCCAAGGGCGCGAGCGCTACGACATCATGCTGCGCTACGACTGGCCATTCCGCGAGACCAGCGCCGACCTTGAGAATATCCTGGTCCCGACGCCCGCCGGGGCGCACATCCCTCTCGGCGAACTGGCCCGCCTGTCCTTCACCGAAGGGCCTCCGATGATCCGCTCGGAGAACGCGCGGCTGACCGGTTGGGTGTTCGTGGATATTGAGGGGCGCGACCTAGGCGGCTACGTGTCGGAGGCTCGCAGCCTTGTGGACCGCAGCGTGAACCTGCCTCCCGGCTACGCCATCGAGTGGTCGGGCCAGTACGAGCAGATCCAAGCGGCGGACGAAAGGCTCAATATCGCGGTGCCTTCGGTCGTCGGGCTGATATTCCTGCTGCTCATGCTGCACTTCGGCCGCTTCGACCGCACCGCCATGATCATGCTGTCGCTGCCGTTCGGCCTGATCGGCGGGTTCTGGGCGGTATGGCTGGCCGGTTACAACCTGTCCGTGGCCGTGGCCGTGGGCTTCATTGCGCTTGGCGGGGTCGCGGCGGAGACTGCGGTTGTGATGGTCATGTACATCGATAATCATGTGCGCGAGGACAAGCCTGCCAACCGGGAGGCGCTCGCGCTGTCGATCAGCGCCGGCTCGGCGCTGCGTCTTCGCCCGATCCTCATGACGGTGATCACCGTGCTGGCGGGCCTGGCGCCGATCTTTCTGAGCGACGGGCTTGGCGCGGACGTGATGCGCCGTATCGCCCTGCCCATGCTGGGCGGAATGGTCTCGACGCTGGCGCTGACGCTGCTGGTGATCCCGGCGGTGTATTTCGCTTGGGTTGGGCGCAGGCTATCGCCCGCCGCGCTCGACGAGTGACTGCCAAGTGAATTCCTCGGCCCAGGGCGCTCCGGCCACGCGCCGCGCTTATACTGTGCATGAACCGAAACAGGGAGCATATCGATGCGCAAACTTCTTCTAGCGCTTGCCGGCGTTTTAGTGTTCGTCGGCGCCCGGGCGGACAGCCATGAGAGCGAGGCGGGCTACGCCACCTTCATCCGCACCGCAGTGATGGCCCGCCTGTCCGATCTTGAGCCGTCCGTCACCTTCTGGAGGGACGTGATGGGCTTCGACTACGCCGGCGATCCGGAGCCGCGCACCGGCTATTCCCATCCGCTCGGCTGGAACGAGGATTCCACCACTTACTTCACTATTTTCACATCCAAGGAGGGGGCCATGTTCGCGCTGCTGATGGTGGAGGACACCCCGGATTTCCCCACGCTTGAAATGCCCGAAACGGGAACGGCCTACGGCAGCGTCGTGCTGGTGCATATGGGCAAGAATATCTCCGATGTTTACGATCGCGCCGTGGAGCATGGCGTGGATATCATCAAGCCTTACGGGCCGTCGCGCACGGGCCGCGCCATGACCATTCTGCTGCGCGCCCCCACCGGCCACATGGTCGAGGTTTATGAAATGGTCGAGCAGGAGCAATAGCGCCCATCGCCGCTATCCGGCAACGCCAGCGAGGCATGCGCGGTTGGCGCCACCGTGAATTTCGTGCGGTAAATCTCCTGCCTGCGGAACAGGTCGCAAACGGCATCGATCGCTTGCCGCTGGAAGTCGATGTCAGGCTCGAAGCGCAGCTTCATCGGCGCTGCGCTAGCGATCAATCAGCAGCTTCGTGCATCGTGCCATGGCATCGAAGTCGGAATCCTTGTGGAGCACGGGCGCGCCGGCGCGAATTGCGACCGCCGCGATAAGGCAGTCAATGAGCCGACGAATGGTTTCGCCTTGCCGTCGGCAGCGGCGGTACAGTCCTGCGGCCTCTTCGTAGTCGGCGGGTCGAGTGGGCAGCGCAACAGCGGTGGCCAGCATGCGTCGAAGTTGCTGCAAATGCCCTGAATCGCGGGCGCCCGCCAGAACTTCCATGCGCACTGGATCGCAGATGGCGATTTCACTGCCGATCAGGGTGTCAACCCGGTTGCAAACCGAAGACCCGGTGTCGCGCAGGAATTCAATCCAAGCGGAGGTGTCGATCAGGATCAAGGCGAGCGTGTTGCGCGCATGGCCTCAAGACTGCCATCCCAGCCGCTCCCGCGCAAAGACCGAGCTTCCTTCTTGGTCATGGGCTCGGCGGCCAGCGTCCGCAGCGCTAGATTCACCGCCTGTTTCTTGGTCGCAAGCTGGAACCGGCGCATCACTTCCGCGCAGGCCGCATCGTCAATATCAACGTTCGTGCGTGACATACACCGACTATACACCTTTGCGGATATGTTTTTCTTTCCGCCCTGATGGCTCGATTTGGGCGAGTCAAGGGGTCAAGCGAACATCAGGCGTTCGCCCTTGGGCTCTGGGATCGGATCGCCAAATTCCCGCGCCGTATCAATCCACAGTTGCATCGCGTCGTTGATATTTTTGAGCGCAGCCTCTTGGCTGCCGCCATGCGCCATGCATCCAGGCAACTGAGGCACTTCCGCAATGAATGCCTGATCTTCATTGCTCCAACAGAGAATGATTTCGTATTTGTGCATCAACCGTCCCCTTTAGCTCAGGCATACTCGTATACCGGCATTTCAATGGTATGCGCTGGCGGAGCGGTCGGGATCCGGGACAGCGGGCTAGCGCGGGGCGGTGAGCCATAGGTCGCCTAGGTTGAAGGCGACGGCATCGAAGGGAGGCAGCGACACGGAGGCGTTGCCGGCTAGCTTGCGGAGCAGGGCGTAGCGCTTGCCGCGCAGGGCGTAAGCGGCCAGCCAGCGCTCGCGCGGCTCCGCAAACCAGAGATGCGGCACCCCTTCGCGGGCGTAGATAGCCTGCTTCACGCCCTCGTCCAGCGCCCGGGTTGATGCCGAGAGCACTTCGCAAATCCAATCCGGCGGTTGCGAGAAATAGGGCACATCAGGATATTCCGACATCCGTTCGCGCCGCCATCCGGCCAAGTCGGGCACCACGATATCGTCGCCCAAATGCAGCTCCGGCTCGTCAATGATCCACCAGCCGCCGGGGCCGCCCCGACCGTATTGGAAAGGATTGCCGAGGGTGGCTCCCAGCCCCGAAGCGGCGCCGGCATGAGGCGAGGCGGGCCGGGGGGAAGTGTAGAGGGCGCCGCCTAGAACTTCCGCCACCCTATTGGGCGGCGCATCAAGGACATCCTGGTAAGTGGCGGGCCGCTTCGCCGCCGCGGGTTCCGTTAAGTCATCCGGGCATGGCAGCGCATCGGGGCGGTCGCTTGAATCGCTGGCCATGGGAATTTGCTCCATGCAAGGGCTGGCTGCTCTCCCCCCGCATCATAGCACGCCGCGCGGCGCCAGCGGTTCACGCGCTTTGCGGAGCATAAGGCGCAACATGGGTGTAAAGTGCTACAGCGTGAGAGGAGAGCCCGCCGACGGAGGTCAGCCATTTATGAACAGTCCCGACAAAGCGCCGTATCCGCGTCCGGCAAGAGCCTGGTACATGGTGGTGCTGCTTACCCTGGCCTACTTCATTTCCTATATCGACCGCACCGTGGTGGGCCTGCTGGTGGAGCCGATCAAGGCCGATCTGGGCTTAAGCGATGGCCAGATGGGGCTGCTGCTGGGGCTGGCTTTCGGCATTTTCTACGCCACCATGGGCCTGCCGCTGGGCTGGCTGGCGGACCGCACGCAGCGCGTGAAATTGGTGAGCTGCGCTATTGCCTTGTGGTCGGGCGCCACCGCGCTGTGCGGAATGGCGAGCAACTATTTGCAGTTATTCCTGCTGCGCATGAGCGTGGGCGTGGGCGAGGCGGCCTTGAGCCCTTGCGCCATGTCGATGATCGCCGACAGCTTCCCCAAGGAGAGGCGCGGCAAGGCCATAGCCGTGTACTCCACGGCGCTGTCCCTAGGCACCGCCTTTGCCTATTTCGGGATCGGCGCCCTGCTGGCCGCGCTGCGCGGCGTGGAGGTGCTGAACTGGCCGCTGGTGGGCGCCATCAGGCCCTGGCAGGCGGTGTTCATTATCGTGGGGCTGCCCGGCCTGCTGCTGGCCTTGGCGATGCTGACGGTGCGCGAGCCCGTGCGCCGCGATGTCAAGCAGGGCGTTTCCACCGCGCCTTGGCACATGCTCCGGCATTTGCTTTCGCGCTGGAGCACGTTCCTTACGTTCGTGCTGCCGTTCTGCCTGATGACCACGGTGGCGTACACGCATTTATGGATGGCGCCGGTGTTTTCCCGGACTTGGGGCATGGACACGCCGGAATTCGCCCAGATCAAGGCCGTGGTCACGCTGGTATGCGCGCCGGGAACCGTTTTCGCCGCCGGGGCGCTATCGGATTACCTAGTCAGGAAAGGGCATGATATCGCCCCGCTGCTGATCGCGGTGGCCGGCGCGTTCGTTTTCGTGCCCACCGGGGTTTTGATCGCCCTGATGCCGGGCACCACCTCGGCCTTCATCGTGATGGGCATCAGCCTGATGGGCATCGCCACCACCACCGCCACCGGCCTCACCGCCTTGCTGATGATTACGCCTGCCCAGTTCCGCGGCCAGATCGCCGCCGTCTATTACATGGCCATCAGCATTACCGGCTTGGTGCTGGGGCCGTCCACCGTCGGCTGGCTGTCCGACTGGTTCAATGGCGGCACCGGCTTCGCGGCGCTCGATGCGTTTTTGGAATCGCTGCTCCCGGGCGTGACGGGCGCTAAGAGCCTGGCGCTGGCGTTTGCCGCCGTGCCGCTGATTTACGGCGCTATCGTGCTATCGCTGGCGCCCGCCACGCTGCGCTGTTTCCGTCGCGAGCTGAAACGCATCCAGCAGCAGGCCTGAAAGCAGCTAAGCAGCGGCGCGCTGCCGCCCGGCTTGGCCGGTTAGGCTTCGGCGCGTTCGATCACGCCGCCGCCCAGGCATTCCTGGCCGTTGTAGAACACTAGGTACTGCCCCGGCGTGACGGCCCATTGCGGGGTATCGAACCGCACCAGGCATCGGTCGGGCGCCAGCAAGCGGGCGCGGCAATCGGCATCGTTCTGGCGGTAGCGCGTCTTGGCGCTCAGCCGCGCGCCCTTGGCGAAAGCGGCCGGCGCGCCGTTGATCCAGCGCAGGCCGCGCACCTCGACCCGGCGGCTATAGAGCAAGGGATGGTCGTGCCCCTGCGCCACCACCAGCGCATTGGCGTTCAGGTCCTTCCGCACCACATGCCACGGCTCCGGCCCGCCGCGCTTTATCCCTCCCAGCCGCAACCCCCGCCTCTGGCCGATCGTGTAGGCGGCTAGGCCGGCATGCTCCCCCGCATGATCGCCCGCAATGGTCACGATCGGCCCGGGTCGCGCCGGGATGTATCGGGCAATGAACTGCGGAAAGGCCCGCTCGCCCACGAAACAGATGCCGGTGCTGTCCGGCCTCTCGTAGTTCGGCAGCCCCCGCCGCCGGGCCATCGCGCGCACTTGCTTCTTGTCCAATTCGCCCACCGGGAACAGGCAATGCTCGAAAGCCTCGCCCCGCACCGCATGCAGGAAATAGCTTTGATCCTTTTTCGGGTCCTTGCCCCGCAGAAGCCGGATGCTCCCGCCAGTGCGTTCCAGCCGAGCGTGATGTCCTGTGGCGAGGCGTTCCGCGCCCAGCCGCCCGGCCATGCGCAGGCAGGCCCCGAACTTGATGCGGCGGTTGCAGCCCACATCGGGGTTGGGCGTGCGCCCCGCCCGGCATTCGCTGAGCATGGACTCGAACACCTCCCGCCGGTACTCCTCGGCGAAGTTCAGGCGATGAAGAACAAGGCCGAGTTCGTTCGCGACCTCCTCGGCCGCCCGCAGGTCATCCGCGGCAGGGCAGCTTCCGTCCGGCTCCTCCCAGTTGGTCATGTGCAAGGCCTCCACCCGATGGCCCGCATCAAGGAGGCGCAAGGCCGCCACTGCGGAATCCACCCCGCCGGAAAGCGCCACCATCACCATGCCGGCCATGCCAGACGCTCACTCGGCCAGCGCTCCGGCAATGCCCGTGTAGCGGGCCGGAGTGAGCGCCAGAAGTTCATCGCGCACCGCCTCCGGCAGTTCGATTTCTTTTATAAACTCATGTAAGGAAGTTTGTGTAACATTTTGATTTCTTGAGAAACTCTTTAGCCTTTCATAGGCATCCTGCATTCCGTGGGCGCGCATTACGGTTTGCACGGCTTCGGTGAGCGTTTCCCAGGCGCCGTCCAGGTCCGCCGCCATCCGCTGCGGATCGGGCGAAATTTTTTCCAGCGCCTTGCCCACTTCCGTGAAGGCCAGCAGAGCGTGCCCCAAGGCCACGCCCAGATTCCTCAACACGGTGGAATCGCTCAAGTCCCGCTGCAGACGGGAGATAGGGAGCTTGGAGGAGAAATGGGCCAGCAGCGCATTGGACAGCCCTAGGTTGCCCTCGGCGTTTTCCAGATTGATGGGATTGACCTTGTGCGGCATCGTCGAGGAGCCGGCCTCGCCGCTCACGGCCTTCTGCCGGAAATAGCCGAGCGACACGTAGGTCCAGGCATCGCGGCTGAAATCGATAAGAATGCGGTTGATCCGCGCCAGCGCGTCGCAGTACTCGGAAAGCCAGTCGTACGGCTCGATTTGCGTGGTGACCGGGTTCTGCTCCAGCCCCAGCCCCGCCAAAAAGCGGCGGCTGAAATCCGGCCAGTCCAGCTGCGGGCAGGCCGCGTAGTGGGCGTTGTAGTTGCCGGTGGCGCCGCTGCACTTGGCCAGCACCGGGACGCGATCGAAAACCGCCAGTTGGCGTTTGAGGCGATGCACGAACACGGCCAGCTCCTTGCCCAACGTGGTGGGGCTGGCCGGCTGTCCGTGGGTGCGCGCCAGCATCGGCAGCCCGGCATGCTCGCGGGCCATGGATTCAAGCCGGGCGGTCACGCTGCCCAGGGCAGGACGCAGGATTTCGTCGCGCGCCTGCTTGAGCATCACCCCGTAGGCGCTGCTGTTGATATCCCAGCTGGTGCAAGCGAAATGAAGAATCGGGATGCGCGTTCCAAGCGCGGCATGCTCGTTGAAACGCTCGGCCAGGTAGAGTTCCGCCGCTTTCACGTCGTGGCGCGTTTCCTGTTCGAGCGCCTTCACGCGCTTTGCCGCAGCAAGCCCTAGGCCGCCTTCCAGAGCGTCGAGAAAAGCGCTTTCGTGGTCTTCAAGCGGCGCTGCGGGAGCGAACGACGGCTCCGCGCACAACGCTTTCAGCCAGGCCAGCTCAACCTTCAAACGCTGCCGGATCAGCCCTGCTTCGGAAAACAACGCGGCCAAAGGCCGGACGGCGGCGGCGTAACGTCCATCCAGCGGTCCCAGCGCATCAGGAGAATGTTCGGGGCTTGGGTGCGGAGGCATCTTGAGTGCGCGGCTATACTCCACCAAGCGCGCATCATACTTCACCGGGACATGCCGATGGCCAAATTCAGAACGGAACGCGACAGCATGGGAACGCTGAAAGTGCCTGCTGACGCGCTTTGGGGCGCCAGCACCCAGCGCGCCGTCGAAAACTTTCAGATCAGCGGCAAGGTCATGCCGCGCGCGTTCATCCGCGCGCTGGGCCTTATCAAGGGCGCATGCGCGGCAGCGAACAGGGGCTTGGGCCTGCTCGACGAGGCGCGGGCCACGGCCATCATCAATGCCTCCGAGCGGGTCATGCACGGCATTTTCGACGAGCACTTCCCGGTGGATGTGTTTCAAACCGGCTCCGGCACCAGCAGCAACATGAATGCCAACGAGGTGATCGCAAACGTGGCGAGCGGCGGGCGGCGCAAGGTGCATCCGAACGATCACGTGAACATGGGGCAGAGCAGCAACGACGTGATTCCCTCGGCGCTTCACCTGTCCGCCAGCCTGGAAGTGAGGGAAAGGCTGCTGCCGGATCTGGGCCACTTGGCCGCCGTCATTGAAGGCCGGGCCGAGGAATTAAAGGACGTGGTCAAGACCGGCCGCACCCATCTGATGGACGCCATGCCCGTATCGCTCGGCCAGGAAATGGGGGGTTGGGCGGCGCAAGCGCGTGATTGCTCCGACCGGCTTTCGGTCGTGCTGGAAACGCGGCTCCGCAAAATTGCGCTGGGCGGCACAGCGGTTGGCACCGGCATTAACGTTAATCCGGATATGGCGGGGCATGCCTGCCGATGGATCAGCGAGAAAACCGGGCTTGTGGTTGAACCTGCGGGCAACCGCTTCGCGGCCCTTGCCGGCCAGGAAACGATCGTTGAGCTGTCCGGGCAGCTGAAGGTTCTAGCGGTGGCCTTGATGAAGATCGCCAACGACTTGCGCTGGATGAATTCCGGGCCGTTGGCCGGTTTGGGCGAGATCGGGCTTCCGGCGCTTCAGCCGGGCTCCAGCATCATGCCCGGCAAGGTCAACCCGGTGGCCTGTGAATCCGCCATGCAGGTGGCGGCCCAGGTGATCGGCAATGATGCGGCGATCACGGTGGGCGCGCAAAGCGGCAATTTCCAGCTGAACGTGATGCTGCCGATGATCGCGCGCAATATGCTGGAAAGCATCCTGATCCTGTCGCGGGCCTGCGTGATGCTGGCGGACAAGGCGATCGCAGGGCTCACGGTCAATGAAAAGCGGCTTCGAGGCGTGCTGGAACGCAATCCGATCCTGGTGACCGCGCTGAATCCGATCATCGGCTACGACAAGGCGGCGGCAATCGCCAAGAAGGCCTACGCCGAAGGCCGTCCGATTGTCGAGGTGGCGGCTGAGGAAACCAACCTCTCAAAGAAGGAACTGGCGGAAATCCTCGACCCGGCAACCCTCACCCGAGGCGGCCTCCACTCCTGACCGCCAACTCCGGCCGACCAGCGCATCCCTGCGGGTTTCCCGCGGTTTGTTGCCAGCGCTATTCCCTAGGATCGCGCCAGCTAAAGCCCTGTGCTTGCCCCCGCCTCGCGGGAGTGTCGGCGGCAGGACAGCCGCCGCCAAGCCCCATGGATGGGTTCATGCGTCTCCCGCGAGGCGGGGGCAAGCACAGGGCGAGGGCTTCCTGCGCGGGCGTGAGGCTTTACGAGCGGCGGCGGCGGATTTCGGCCCATTCGAGCTTCATCCAAGGGGAGAAGCGTTCGGGGTGGCTTTTCACTTCGCGGGTGAGCGCATCCGGCGCGATCCAGCGCCAAGCGGCGATTTCCGCAGGGTCCGGATTGATATCGCCGCTGTAATCGCTCTCGAAAACATGGCAGAGCTCGTGTTCGGAGAGGCGCTCGGAGTATCGCGCCTGGTAGCGGAACTTGTAGAGGAACCGCGGTTGGCAATCAATGCCGAATTCCTCCTGCGTACGCCGTTTGGCGGCGCGCCGCACGGCTTCGCCGGGCCGGGGATGCCCGCAGCAGGCATTCGACCAGTACAGGGGCCAGAGCGGTTTCGCGGCGCTGCGCTGCTGCAGCAGAACGCGCCCGTCCGGGCCGTATATGAATACTGAAAAGGCTCGGTGAAGCAGGCCGTCGCCCAGATGGCATTCCATCTTTTCCGCCACGCCGATCCGCCGGTCGTTCGCATCCACCAGCACCAGGTTTTCGGGCCTGTTCACGGCACCAGCTCCACCTGCCCCTCGCCGGCGGCAAGCTTCAGCGAAATCGTTTTGGCGCCCGCTTTTTCCAGAGCGTCGCGGACCGGGCCGCATGATTCGGCGCACAAGGCCACCATGGCGCCGCCTGCTCCCCCGCCGGTCAGCTTGGCCCCCAGCGCCCCGCCCATCCGCGCGGCATCCACGAGCTGCTCCAGTTCGGGCGTGGACAGCTGCAGCCCGTTGAGCAGGCCATGGTTGATATTCATGAGATCGCCCAGTTGCTCAAGCCGGCCTTGCTCCAGACAGCCGCGCGCTTCCTCCGCCAAATCCCCGATCTCCTTGAATATCCGGTCGTAGGGGCCGGGGTTGAGGCTCCGCGCTGAATTGATATTTTCCACGGTCACGGCGGTGAGGCTTTCCTCGCTGCTGATCCCGATCACCAGCCAGGTGTCGGCGCCGGCGATCACCGGCTGCACTTCCGGCGGCTCGCCCTTGCGGTAGAGCATGGTGGTTTCGTAGGCCGACACCGTGTTGTCCACGCCGCTGGCCGAGCCGTGCGCGAACTGCTCGCATTGCCAGGCGATCTCGTTGACGCGCTCAACGCTTAAGTTCAGTTTGAAACGCTTGCTCATGGCGCGGATGATGGCGACCGCCATGGCGGCCGACGAGCCCAATCCCATGCCGCGCGGCAGGTCCGAAAACACCGAAATCCGCATATGCTCGTGCTCAAGGCCGAGCTCTTCGAGGATCTGGTAGGCCGAGCGCTCCCAAGGCCGCCGCCTGCGGCCGGGCGCCAACCGGTATTCCAGGCCCCACGCGGGAACCACCATGTGAATGCCGTCTTCGCTGTCGCTGATCTGGGCCCGCACATGAACCGGAACCGGGCAGGCCAGCGCTGGCTGCCCGAACACTGCGGCATGCTCGCCCAGCAGGATCAGCTTGCCCCTGGCCACGCCCAGGCGCTTCCTGGCCGCCTCGTCCATCTCCGGAAGCTCGCGCTCCCGCTCAAGCTCGCCGAGCACCTCTCGGGCCCGCCAGACCTTCACGTCCCCCTCGCCGATCAGCCGCTCCAGCACTTGGTCGAACAGTTCCGGCGGCGTTCCGGCGGCTTTCACCACCGTGCGCGCGTGGAGCGTCATGTGCCCCGCCTGTATGCCCTCCGTCACCAGCGCCTTGAGCGCCGAGAAATTCTGCGCCAAGCCCACGGCGGCCATCACCTGCGCCAGTTCCTGGGCCGAATCCACATGCATCATGCGCAGAAAAAGCTGCGCGGCCGGGTTGGCTTCCTGCGAGCCGCCCACGGTGCCTACCTTGATCGGCATCTCCAGCCGTCCGCAAAGAGCGCCCTGATCGTTGCTCCACCATTTCGACAGGGCCGTGTAATGGCCGTGGCGCGCCGCCCAGGCATGCGCGCCCGCCTCCAAGGCCCGCCAATCGTTGCCGGTGGCCAAGGCCACGGCATCCACGCCGTTCATGATGCCTTTGTTATGGGTGGCCGCGCGGTATGGATCCACGGCAGCCAGTTCGGCCGCCATGGCGATGCCGTCGCGCACATCCTCGCCGCTTTGCCCCTTGCCGGCCAGCAGCTCCAGAGGGATTTCCACTTCGGCGCGGGCCAGGGAGCGGTCGCTGAGGTTGGAGAGGATGCGCATGAACACTTGTCCGCCGCTCATGCTTTCCACCAGCGCCGATACGCCTTCGCACATGCTGTTGACCAGATTGGCGCCCATGGCGTCGCGCGTATCGACCAGAAGATGCAGCACCAGCATTTCCCCGTCGCCGCCGGGCATGGCGCGGCGGTGCACCTCGACATCCACCACCCCGCCGCCGCGCGCCACCATGCGCGGGTGAATGCTGTTGGCCAAGCGGATGATTTCCTCGCGGCGCGAGTGCAAGTCGGCGGCGGCATGCGCCGGATCGGGAACGTTCAGCACCTGGATCTGCCCGATCATCACCGGGTCGTCGGCCTCGGCCCGGAAGCCTCCCGCTTCGCGCGCCAGCTTGGCGGCGGAGCTGAGCGCCGCCACCACCGAGGGCTCCTCCACCGCCATGGGCGCCACGTATTCGCGCCCGTTGATCAGGAAGTTCAGCCCTAGGCCCACCGGAAGGCCGAGCACGCCAATCACGTTTTCGATCATCCGGTCGGCGAGCGCGGCATCCAGGGTGGTGTTCCCCCGGGCCAGGTCTTTGCAGTCCGCTTCGCTCAGCAGGCCGTGCTCAAGCGCCGTCTGAACTCGCTCGCGCGGCGTCAGGCGATAAAAACCGGGAATGCGCGAACTCTTCAAGGCGCGAGCGATTATATAGAAGAAACCGATCGCTCATTTGTGGCACAATCCTGCTCAATTCGTCTTGGCCGCTTGGGGGCCGCACAAATGACATACTTTCTCAAGAAGCACTTGAAAACCTTGATTCCGGGAGCATGCGCGGTCGCGTTGGCGGCTCCGATCTACGCGCAGGACCTCGAGGAAATCGTGGTGGTGGCGCGCAAGCGCGAGGAATCGCTGCAGGAGGTGCCGATCAGCATCACCACTTTCAGCGAGGAGGATCTGGAGATGCAGGGCATAGAGAGCCTCGAGGATATCGCCCGCCAGAGCGCGGGGATCATCTTCGATAACGGCTTCGGCCCGCAGGATGTGCGCGTGGTGATGCGCGGCCTTTCGCCCACCCGGGGGCGCCCGAACGTGGCGGTGCTTTTGGACGATGTGGATATTTCCGGCGAAGCCATCCGCACCGCCGGCAGCTCGCTGACCGTGAATCCCAGGCTGATCGACGTGGAGCGCATCGAGGTGGTGCGCGGTCCGCAGTCGGCGCTTTTCGGTCGCAGCGCCTTCGGCGGGGCCATCCATTACGTCACCCGCCGCCCCAGTGAGGAGCGCCGGGCTAAGGTGTCGGTTGATGTGTCGGCCGAAGGCAAGCGCGAGATCACCGCGCTGGCCAGCGGCCCGCTCAGCGATAATTTCTTCGTGGGCTTCAATGCGGCCGCTTGGAGCGAGGACGGCTTCTACAAAAACGAGATCACCGGGGCCGATGTGGGCGGCCAGGAAGGGGTGGGCGCCACGCTAACGGCAGCGCTAGACGTTTCGGATTCGGTGCGGCTCACGGCCCGGTTCGAGTTCACCGACGACGAGTTCGCCGTGGCCGCGTCCACGGCCTCCCAGCAGCGCACGTTCCTGACAACGCCCGCTGCCGGGCTCGGGGTGCTCTGGCACCCGGATGCCGTCGGCGTCGAACAGCCTTTCGGTCCTTTGGCCAGAATCGATGACCTGACGCTGACCCTGTCGCCCGACCCCCGCACCGGCGAGGATTATCCGGGCACCACCCGCGACGTGGTGCGCGGCCATCTGCGTGCGGAAATCGAGTTCGGCGGCGCCCTGCTGACCTCCATCACCCATCTTGGCACTGTGGAGTCGGTGCAGTTTTTTGATTCGCAGCGTATCGGCGATGCCTCCGCGCCGGTTCGTCCATTCGGCATCAGCGTGGCCGGCGAAACCGAGTTTGAAACCAAGACCGATCTTTTCAGCCAGGAAATCCGGCTGAGCTCAACCGGCGACGGCCCCTGGACCTGGGTCTTTGGCGGGCTGCACTGGGCCGACGACAGCCACATGGACGAATACTCGATCGTCTGCATCATGCAAGGCTTCCGGCCGCCGTTCTCCATGGATCCGACCCTGCCCATCAGTTGCGGCCATTGGATGGCCCGCGTCGGCACCGAGCTGCCGCGGGTCAACCATCCTTGGGATCGGGAAATCTCGCATTTCTCCGCGTACGGCTTGGTCGATTGGCAGTTCACCGATGCTTGGGACGTAGGTTTCGAGGCGCGCTACGTGAGCGAGGAACTGGATATTTCCGGACCCAACAGCAGCGTGCTGATCTCCAATCTCTTCTGGCGCCCTGGCAGCGTGCCGCAGCAAGCGTTCGTGCCGCGGGAAGGGCCGCAGAACACCGATGAGGTCGATGACAGCTACCTGGTTCCCAAGCTGGTGCTGCGCTACCGCCCGTCGGACGATCAAACCTGGTACGGCTCCATTTCGCGCGGCGTGAAGCCTGCGGGAGTCAGCACGCTGGTGGGGCCGCAGGGGTACGACAATCCGGAGGTGTACCGCTTCGATGCCGAGGAAATCACGGTCTATGAGCTGGGCTGGAAAACGAGCTGGATGGATAACCGGCTGCGCTTCAACGGCGCGGTGTTCTATCAGGATTTCAGCGAAAAACAGCTGACCACGCAGTACCTGCCGCCCGGCGAAGGCGCGGTTCTGGGCAGCCGCCCGGAGAATGCCTCCGCTGCCAGGATCAAGGGCTTTGAAATCGATACCACCGCAATCCTCACCGACAACCTCACCATGAGTTGGGGCTACACTTGGCTGGATTCCGAGTACGACGAGTTCGACAAGTTGAGCGCGTCGGTCAGCGATGCCGTTCGGGGCGGCAGCTGCGAGCTGGTGACCCTAGGCGCCAATGTCACCTGCCTGATCGACCTCACCGGCAACGAGCTCGAGGATGTGCCGCAGCATCAGCTATTCGCCGGCATTTCCTGGCGTTCCCCCATGGCCAACGGCGGCGAGTTCATGGTGGATTTCGATGTCCAGTACCAAGGCTCGCGCTACGAGGCTGAGTGGAATCTGCTGGAAGTCGAGAGCTACATGCTGGCGGATCTGCGGGTGGGCGTGTCGCGCGGCCCTTGGACGGCGATGGCCTACGTGAGCAACCTGTTCGACGACGATACGGCGCGCAGCGCGCTCAGCGCTCCCGATTTTTCCGGGATCAGCGTGGTGGCAGGATTTGTGCCTCCGCCGCGGACTGCGCCTCCGGGCCGGGTGTTTGTCACGCAGTTGTTTCCTAATTCAACGAACGTGTACTACCCCGACCCGCGCGAGTTCGGCATCCGCGCCAGCTACACGTTCTAGCTTTCCGCCCGCTTCAACCGGCTGCGTCGGCGCGCGTATCTTTACCCGCGTCGGCGCAGCCGGTTCATGGCATAGGCGCGCGGGCACCGCGGCCTTTTTATCAATCCCGCCGAAAGAATTGCCAGCGGTTTTACGAAATTCGGCGCGATGGCTTATGCTGAACGCCGCCGCGCCCCGGTAGCTCAGCCGGATAGAGCGTCCGCCTCCTAAGCGGAAGGTCCCAGGTTCGAATCCTGGCCGGGGTGTGCCCGTCAAATTCCAGAAAGTCAATGTTTCTGCGGCTTCCAGCTTGAAAGCTAGCGGTGCCAACGTCTGCGGGCATTATCGGCTGACCCGTGCGAACAGTATGCCGGTAACAAATAGAATTGCCCGGTTTTGGGACGGCGCTGCTCGGCGTTGGGGGGCGCGGTCTTTGGCGTATGATGAAGCCAATGGATCGTTGGCGCAGGGGTTTCCCTCCTAATAAGGCTGCTGGCCGGTTCCGTCCTTGCGTTTTTCCTATGCCGGATAGCCGCGCTGCTAATCGACATCCGCAACAGCTAGCGGGAGTTGGTGAAGCGCGCCACCGCTCCGCCGCATGCTGTAAATAACGACCGACTCCAAGGGGGAGCCATGAGAATCAGAAAGAACCGGGGTGCCGCTGTGCTGGCGCTGATCGCCTTGCCGCTCATTGGCATTCAAACCGCAGATGCTGCGGACGGCGAAAGCTTCGTGAAGGGGCTGCTAAAGAAGGCCATGGAGGAGCAGGAAGAGATTGCGGAGATTGCGGAGCTTTTGATCGACGAGGTTGCCGAGGAGGAACGCGGCGAATCCGATGATGAGCTGGGTATGCTTCTTATTCAGGCGAGTGACGGGGGGGATGCGGAGCAAGCGGCGCAGCTGCTTGACGCGGGCGCGGACGTGAACGCGAAAACTGTAGCTCCCGGGACAGAAGGCAGGACGGCGCTGATGTGGGCGGCGCTTCGCGGCCATTTTAAGGTTGCGAAGCTGTTGCTTGACGCGGGCGCCGATGTGAATGCGGTGGCTTTTACTACCCCTAACGCTAACAGCATCGGCGCGTTACAAGCTTTCTACCGATCTGGCTATCAAGGCGAGAAGGAAGCTTGGACGGCTCTGATGTATGCGGTAATGAGGGATTCCTTCTTCCGCTACCCGAGGTCAATCGTGAAGCTGCTGCTTGACGCGGGCGCTGACGTGGATGCGAGTACCAATGAAGGCAGCACGGCGCTGATGAATACGGCATGGCATGGCCATGAGGATATTGCGAGGCTGCTGATTGACGCGGGCGCGGACGTGGACGCGAGGAACGATTACGGCACTTCGGCGTTGATGTATGCGGTAGCCAAGAGCCCATCCCCCCAAAGTTGGGCGGCATGGGAACGAAAGATGAATATTGCGAGGCTGCTGATTGACGCGGGCGCCGATGTGAACGCGAAGAGCGCTGGCGGCGGCACGGCGCTGATGTGGGCGGAGGAGAAAGGTTATACGGAGTTTGCGGAGTTGCTGCGCGAGGCGGGCGCAAGGGAATAGCCGCTTGTGGTGCTAATCAATGCTTCGTCGGCGTGGCTGTCCGCGTTTCCCGTGTGGGCGATATGGATCGGCACGATCGCCCGAACAGCAACGAATCCCGCCAGCCGTGCTGTCTTGCGAGTTATCCGAACCATCTTTGCTGCGCCGCTTGAGTATATACGGGGCAACCGCGCCGGCGCGCCATGCCCGAAGATGGATCCCGGGATTTGATCCCGGGCGGATCAGTCGAAGTGTTCGAGGATGGTGTAGCGGGAGTGGCGCCCGCCAAGCGCCGACTCCGCCAGCACGAACTCGTTGACGGGCCAGCGTATCGGACGAGGCGGCTCCTTCGGAGCGAGGCGGCCGACCTTGCGCGCCAGGGTCATGTGCGGGATGAACGCGCGCCGGTTTCGGGGCAGCCCCAGTTCGTGCGAGATCCGGCCGATGTCGCCAACCAGCTCCGCCAGCGGGCGCGGGGTTTCATTCGGACCCAGCCACAAGGTTCCGGCACGCTGCCAGTAGCCGTACTGCTCCAGCGTTAACTCGAACGGCGCCAGCGGCAAAGCCGATACCCGCTCGATCAGGGAATGAATCAGCGATTGCGGCGTCGGGCCTAGGAAATTCAGCGTCATGTGCAGATTTTCGGGCGGCGTGGGCTTGCCGTCCGTGCCCCTCACTTCGGCGCGGGTGGCGCGAACGACGCGGTCGCGGATATCGTCGTCGGGCCACAGCGCGAAGAATAGGCGCTTCTTGCCGGAGCGGGGCATTGCGCGACCTTATCACGCAAGCGGCCTTGCGTGAGCCGCCCCGCGCCTCAGGCATGTCCGCGCAGGGAAGTCCGCGTGCCGGCATCAACGGCCGCGAGCCATCGGCGCGTTCCGCATTGTTTTCTGCAACGGCATCGTACAGAATCGCCGCCATTAAGTCGCATTCGCAACAGCCCGAAGCACCAATTAGCGCGCCGATTCTGATTACGGGAGTGGCCGGTTTTATCGGCCACGCGGTGGCTGCGGCGCTATTGTCCAACGGTCGCGAGGTGATCGGGCTGGACAATCTCAATGCGTATTACGACCCGGCGCTCAAGCAGGCCCGTCTTGCCCGCTTGCGGGAGCATGAAAAGTTCGCGTTTCATCGGCTGGACCTCACGGACGAGCCGGGGATGCAGGCGCTATTCGGAGCGCATGAATTCCGGCAGGTTGTGCATCTTGCCGCGCAGGCCGGCGTGCGCTATTCGATCGAGGCGCCCGGGCAGTACCTATCGAGCAATATCGCCGGCCTGACCGTGCTGCTGGAGTGCTGCGTGCGCCACGGCGCGCGGCATTTGCTCTACGCCTCTTCCTCGTCGGTTTACGGCGACACGGAACAGACGCCTTTTTCCGAAAACGACGCGGCCGACCGTCCGCGGAATGTTTATGCCGCCACCAAGCGCGCGGGCGAGCTGCTGGCCTATGCCTACGCCCGCATCCATGGCCTTCCCAGCACCGGGATGCGCTACTTCACGGTGTACGGCCCCTGGGGGCGGCCGGACATGGCGGCGATGGCTTTTGCCAAGGATTTGCTTGCCGGGCGGCCGTTGAAGGTGTTCGGCGACGGTCGCCAGCGGCGGGCATTCACCTATATCGGCGATGTCGTTCGAGGCACGCTGGCCGTGCTGGAGCGCGGGGCGCCCGCCCGGCAACCTCCGGCGGCCCTCTACAACCTAGGCTCCGATCAAGATGTGGAGTTGCTGGAATTCATCCGGATGCTTGCCGGGGAAATGGGGCGCGAGTGCAAAGTGGAGTTCCGCCCGGAGCCGCCCGGCGAGATGCGGGCAACGCTGCCCGGCATGTTGGCCATGCGCCGGGATTTCGGCTTTGCGCCGCAGGTGGGCCTGAAGGACGGCTTATCGCAATTTGTGCGCTGGCACCGGGAATATTACGGCTGGGAATGAAGGCTTGGCGGGCTCAAGGACGCAGCGGAGGCAGATGCACGAGGCGGGCCGCATCGACCGGCGCGGCGCAGGAGCCGCTTAAGTCCGCAGCGGACAGCAGCAGCCAGTCCCGGCGATGGGCGTACCCCAACCGCTTGCCGCTTTCCAGCTTGAAGCAGGAGCCGCGGTGTTCGGCCGGCGTGAGCAGCCGCCGCGCCGAATCCTCCGCCAGCCAAGCGGCCGCCAGCCGGATTTGCTCGGCCGGCCGGGCGAACAGACCTTGAAAATGCACCGTCGGGCGATCCAGATGAAGCAGCTGCTGAGCGCGCCAGTCCGCCAGCGCCAGCGGAGCGCCTGCCGGCATCGATTCCAGCGTTCGCTCGGCGATGCGCTTGCCTGAGCGGGCATCGTTGATCTGCGGCTGCAACGCCCATCCCCAGAGTTGCCAGCCCATGAATAACAGGAGCGCGAGGCCGCCGGCCGCGCGCCGGACGGGGACCGCCAAAGCCAGAGCGCTGCCGGCCAGCGCGCCGAGAAACAACATCCAGAGCGGCGCTGCGCCCGTTTCGTGGATGGCGGACAGTTCCGCCAGACGTTCAGGATCGCCCCAGAACAGCCAGGCGCAGGCGCCGGCAATGGCCAGCAGCAGCACGGCCGCGGCGCCGCGCAGAACCCGCAGGCAGGAGGCGCGCGCCATTAATTCCTTCAGATGGGGCGCGGCGAGCAACGCCAATGCCGGCGCCGCAGGCAGCAGATAGACGCCGCGCTTGGCGGGGCTGATGGAGAAGAATAACAGCACCAGAGCAATCCAGCCCAGCAGCAGGGCAACGCTTGGATCGCGCTCTTTCCAGCGGCGGGTCCAGCGGGATGCCAGCCAAGGGAACAGCAGGATCAGCGGGAACCAGGCCCAGGGAATGATTTCCGCGAAAAAATACCAGAACGGCTGGAAGTGGTGCCAAGGATCGGCATAGCGGGTAATAGTCTGGCGAAACAGCAGGTTGTTCAGGTAGCTAGCGATTTCAGGGCTGTTTGCGGCCCGCAGCATGAGCGGCATCAGCCACGCCGCCAGCGGCGCGAAGAACGCGGCCGGCCCCAGCAGCCATCGGGCGCCGCCGTTCAATGCCGGCAAGCGCCAGCCGGCCCAGCGCAGCAAGCCCCAAGGCACGAGCACGAGCACTGGCAGAAAACCGACGCCCTTGGTCATAACGCCCAGCCCCGCTGCAAGAAAGCCCAGCGTGAACCAGCGCCAATCCGGTCCCAGCAGCAAGTGCCGGAGCAGCCCGTACAGGCTGAGCGTGGTGAGAAAGCATAAAACCGCGTCGATCTGGGCGCTGCGCGCCTGCATCGTGAACTGAAGGCAGGCAAGAAGCCCCGCCGCCGCCCACCATGCGGTTTCCCGCCCCCACAGCCTGCGCGCCAAATCCCACACCACCGCCAAGCTGCCCGCGGCGGCCGCCAGCGAGGGCAGCAGAAAGCCGGGGCGCAGACCGCCAAGCCATTCGGCTGCGGCCAGCAGCCAGAAATACAGCGGCGGCTTTTGCGCGTAGATCACGCCGCCCAGCCGGGTGACCGACCAGTCGCCCGATTGCAGCATCTCCGCGGCAACCAGCGCGTAGCGCGGCTCGTCCGGCGCCCAAGGATCGCGCAGCCCCAGGCCCGCCGCCAGCGTCAGCAGCGCCGCCCCCGCCAGCCACAGCTCATTCTTCCTCACAGCTGCGCGTAAAGAGGCGGGGGTCGAAACGGCCTGTTTTTGCGCGTGTCAATGGGCGGGGGAGTCGGCATGGCCGCGGCGGCGCAGCAGAACCAGGTTGCGGATGTAGATGACGGCGCCGGTCGTTTGGCCGAGGATGAATACCGGATCGCCGCGATGGACCGCATAGGCAAGAAGCGTGAGGCCCCCGGCCAGGCTGAGGTACCAGAAGGCCCGCGGGATATGGCTGCGGCCGACGCGCTCGCTGGCGATCCACTGGTAGAGGAAGCGCGACGCGAAAATCGCCTGGCCGCCGAAACCCACCGCCAGCCATAGCAATTCGCCGGCCGGCAGGTCTAGCCATTGCTGGAGCATTTCATTCATCGTGCGGTATCTCCTCGGGAATTACGGGCTTGAAGCCTCTGCGGATCAGCCACCATACGCCCAGCAGATCGGCGATGCCCACCCACAGCCGGTTGCCCAGCCCGTACTTGGAGCGCCCGGCGCGGCGCGGATGATGCGCCACGGGGCGCGAAACAGTATGCAGTCCCTGGCGCAGGAGCAAGGCCGGCAGGAAGCGGTGCATATGATCGAAGCGGGGCAGGGCAAGAAAATCGCGGCGCGCGAGCACTTTCAAACTGCAGCCGGTGTCCGGCGTTCGATCTTTCAGCAAAGCCCGGCGCGCCGCGTTCGCGGTCCGCGACGACACCCGCGTTAGCCAGCCGTCCTTGCGCTTTTGCCGATGCCCCATCATCATCCCGGGGGCCTTGCCGGCCGCCTTGACCATCTCGGAGTGCAGTCTCGCCAAGTCGGCCGGATCGTTCTGCCCGTCGGCATCAAGAAATCCAAGCCAGTCGTATCGCGCGGCATCGGCGCCGCTGCACATGGCCGCGCTTTGGCCGCGCCGCGCTGCATGCTTGACCACCCGCAGTTGCGGATAGTCGCGCTGAAGCGCGCCAAGCGCTTCGATGCTGCCGTCGCCGCTGCCGTCATCCACCACGATGAACTCCCAATGCGCTTCGTCGGCAAACGCGCTGCTCACCTCCGCCACCAGCGCGGCAAGGTTTTCCGCTTCCTCGTAGGCGGGCGCAATAATCGAGATTCCGGGTTTCGGCATAGGCCGCCTATTGTCGCCTGCCCGCGCTGCGGGCGCTATACAATGCCAGACGCGATGGCTGGCCGAATTGAGCGCGCTTACCGGGATTCGCCGCTGTTTGCGGGCAATGGCGCGTACGTGTCCGATCTGTATTCGGCTTGGCGGGCCAGCCCGCAGGACGTGGCGCCGCATTGGCGCGATCTGTTCGAGAGCATCGAGGCCGGGCGCGATCTTCCCGCCCGCTCGCTGAACGGCGGCGCGGCGCCGGCGGTCAATGGCCGGGCGGGAGCAACGGCGCGCGCCGGCGCATCCAAGCAGGGCGCGGTGGCGCGGCTGGTGCAGCTGTATCGGCTGCGGGGCTATCGCGCCGCCCGCGTCGATCCCTTGCAGCTGAACTCCAATTTGCGCGCTCTGGCGCCGAAGCTGGAGTACGCGGGCCTGAGCGAAGCGGACCTCGATACTGTTTTCTATAGCGGCAGGCTGGCCGGGGCCGATCGCCGCCCCATCCCGCTGCGCCGGATCCGCGATCGGCTTGAGCAAGTGTATTGCGGGGCTGTCGGCGTGGAAATGGCGCACGTGTCGCGGGCGCGGGAGCGTTTATGGCTGCGCGAGCGGGTCGAGGCGATGATGCTGGACGGGCCGCCGCCTGCCGCGGCGAGACGCGCCATATTGCGGGAACTGATCGCCGCCGAGGGGCTGGAGCGCTATTTGCATACCCGCTACGTGGGCCAGAAGCGCTTTTCCTTGGAGGGCGGCGACAGCCTGATTCCCATGCTTTACGACCTGATCCAGCAGGCCGGCAGCAAGGGCTTGCAGGAAATCGTGATCGGCATGGCGCACCGCGGCCGCATCAATGTGCTGGTGAACGTTCTGGGCAAGGCGCCGCAGACGCTTTACGACGAGTTCGCGGGCGAAGCCGAGCCGCTTTCGGGCCAGTACGGCGACGTGAAGTACCACATGGGGTTCTCATCCGATATCACCACCCCCGGGGGCATGGTGCATGTGGTGCTGGCTTTCAACCCCTCGCATTTGGAGATCGTTAATCCCGTGGTCTTAGGTTCGGTGCGGGCGCGCATGGACCGGCGGCGCGATAGCCAGGGCGATGAGATTCTGCCGATCCTGATCCACGGGGACGCGGCGGTGGCGGGGCAAGGCGTGGTGGCGGAAACGCTGCAATTGTCGCAGGCGCGCTCCTTCGCCACCGGCGGCACCGTGCATCTGATCGTGAATAACCAGATCGGCTTCACCACCAGCGATCCGGAAGACGCGCGCTCCACGCCTTATTGCAGCGACGTGGCGAAGATGATCGAGGCGCCGGTGCTGCATGTGAACGGCGACTCTCCCGAAGCCTGCGTGGCTGTCACCCGTCTGGCGCTGGAGTATCGCCAGACGTTCCACAAGGACGTGTTCGTGGATTTGATCTGCTATCGGCGCCACGGGCATAACGAAGCCGACGAGCCGGCCGTCACCCAGCCGCTCATGTACGCGCGCATCCGCAACCATCCCACGACCCTCTCGCAGTATGCGGAAAGCCTGGTCGGGCAGGGCGTGGCAAGCGAGCGGGAAATCAAGGCGCAGAAGGCCGATTACCGCCGCCGGCTGGAAGCGGGCGATCCGCTGCCGGAAGCGGCGATCGGCATGGTCGGCAACGAATTCACGGTCGATTGGGATGCGTATCGCCAAGCGGATCCGAACGAGGAGGCGGACACGGCGATTGCCGCGGATCAGGCGGCGGAACTGGGCGAATGCCTAGGGAGCGCGCCGGCCGGCGTGAACCTGCATCCGCGCGTGCGGAAAGTGGTGGCGGACCGGCTGCGCATGGCGCGCGGCGAGCAGGACATGGACTGGGGATTTGCCGAGCTGATGGCTTACGGCAGCCTGCTCAAGGATGGCTTCCGGGTCCGCCTGACCGGCCAGGACAGCCGCCGCGGCACCTTCTTCCACCGCCACGCCGACCTTATCGATCAGCGCAGCGGGCGCGCCTATTCGCCGCTCAATGACGTGGCGCCCATGCAGGGCGCGTTCAGCATCACCGACTCGCTGCTGAGCGAAGAGGCCGTGATGGGCTTCGAGTACGGCTATTCCTCCACCGATCCCGACTGCCTGACGATCTGGGAGGGCCAGTTCGGCGATTTTTGCAACGGCGCGCAGGTGCTCATCGACCAGTTCATCGCGTCGGGGGATACCAAGTGGGGGCGGATGTCGGGGCTTACGCTGTTTCTCCCGCATGGCCAGGAAGGCGCGGGGCCGGAGCATTCCTCGGCTCGCCTGGAGCGGTTCCTGCAGCTTTGCGCCGGAGGGAACATGCGGGTTTGCATGCCTTCCACGCCGGCGCAAATATTTCATCTGCTGCGTCGGCAGATGCGCAACAAGGCGCGGCTCCCGCTGATCGCGCTCACCCCCAAGAGCCTGCTCAGAAATCCGCTTTCATTTTCGCCGCTCGCTTCGCTCAGCAAGGGCCGTTTCGAGCGGATCATCGACGAAACCGACAAGCTGGCCGCCGTGAAGCGCCTCGTTCTATGCGCTGGAAAGCTTTACTTCGATCTTCTTCAAGCGCGCCGCGATGCGGAGGTGAACGATGTGGCGTTGGTTCGCGTGGAGCAGCTCTATCCGTTTCCGCACGACTTGTACAAGGCGCTTCTGCGGCGCTACGAGGGCGTTAAGGATATTGTCTGGGCGCAGGAGGAGCCGAAGAACCAGGGCGCGTGGTACCGTATCAGGGCGCGCTTGGAGCGGGCGCTGGCCGAGGGGCAGAGCTTGGCCTACATGGGCCGCGAAGGCGCCGCCTCCCCGGCGCCCGGATCGATGCGGCTGCACCGGCTTCAGCAGCAAGGCATCGTGGAGCAGGTGCTCAATCCCGGCAGGCAGGTATAGTGCGGTCGCCGCCTTTTCCCGCTCCCCCTTCCTTCCGGGAGTATAGGAGCCACTGCGTGCCAATGGCTTGGCACGCAGAGCGGATCAAGCTCCATGGATGGATTGATGCGTCTCCCGGAAGGAAGGGGGAGCGGGAAAAGGCGGGATGGGCGTTGGCAGAGAATGCGGGATAGAGAGCATGAGCAAGACAATTGAACTGAAGACGCCGGAGTTGCCGGAGTCAGTGGCCGATGCCAAGGTGCTGGCTTGGCACAAATCGCCCGGCGAGCCGGTCGCGCAGGACGAGAACCTAGCCGATCTGGAAACCGACAAGGTGGTTTTGGAGGTGCCTGCGCCCGCCGACGGCACACTCGAGAAGATCGTGGCGGCCGCCGGAGCCGTGGTCAACGCAGGCGCGCCGCTGGCGCTGTTCCTGCCTTCCGCGGCTGGCGCGGCGGCGGCTGCGCCCGTGGAGAGCGCCGCCGCAGCGCCGGACGGAAAGGAGGCGCCCGCCCGGAACCAGGAAGCGGCTGCTATTTCGCCGGCCGTGCGGCGCCTTTTGGAAGAGCACGATCTCGATCTGGCCGCCATCAAAGGCAGCGGCAGGAAGGGCCGGGTGCTCAAGCGCGATGTGCTGGCGGTGATCCGCGTCGCCTCAAGCACGGATACGGCGGCCCGGACGGAAGAGCCGGAAACGGTCGATGCCGATCTCGGTGAGGACAATGAGGTTGCGGGCGCCGCGGCGCCGGCGCGCCGAGGCGAGCGCCGCGAGAGCATGAGCAGGCTGCGCGCCCGGATTGCCGAGCGGATGGTGGAATCGCAGCGCGAGGCGGCCATGCTCACCACCTTCAATGATGCCGACATGAGCGCAGTGCTGGATCTTCGCCGCCGCCATGGCGAGGCCTTCGAAGCCCGGCACGGCATCCGCATGGGCTTTATGGGCTTTTTCGTCGCCGCCAGCGTTGCCGCGCTCAAGCGCTATCCGGTGGTTAACGCGAGCGTGGAAGGCGATGAGATCGTTTACCACGACTACTGCGATATCGGCGTGGCGGTATCGACCGACCGGGGGCTGCTGGTTCCCGTGCTGCGGGATGCCGAACGGATGAGCTTCGCCGCCATTGAGCAGGCGGTGGCGGCGTTTGCCGATAGCGCCCGCAAAGGCGCCATCGCGCTGGAGGATTTGACCGGCGGCACATTCACGATCACCAATGGCGGCGTTTTCGGATCGCTCATGTCCACCCCCATACTGAATCCGCCGCAAAGCGGCATTCTGGGCATGCACCGGATCGAGCAGCGCGCCGTGGTGGCGGACGGGGATATCGTTGCCCGGCCAATGATGCATCTGGCGCTGAGTTACGACCACCGCATCGTGGACGGCCGTGAAGCGGTGCTGTTTCTGTCCGCAATCAAGCAGGCCATCGAGGAGCCTGCTTCCCTTTTATTTGAGATTTAATTTATTTTAATAGAACAAATGACTGATAAATATGATTTAATTGTGATAGGCGGCGGGCCTTCCGGGTACGTTGGCGCGATCCGCGCGGCGCAACTGGGCATATCGGTGGCTTGCGTGGACGACTGGCTGGACGGCCAAGGGAAGCCGGCGATGGGCGGCACCTGCCTGAATGCCGGCTGCATCCCCTCCAAGGTTCTGCTTGAATCGTCCGAGTTGTACCACCGCGCCCGCGCCGAGTTTGCCGAGCACGGCATCATGATCAGCGAGGCGCGGCTGGATATCGATGCGATGCAGGGCCGCAAGAGCCGCATCGTGCGGCAGCTCACCACCGGCATCAACGCGCTGCTCCGCGCCAACGGCGTGGCGGCTGTTGCCGGACGGGGGCGGCTGCTGGCCGGCCGCCAGGTGGAGGTCACGCCGCATGAGGGCGAGCCCCATGTGCTGCGGGCCGAGCATATCGTTTTGGCCGCCGGTTCCCGGCCAGTGGAGCTGCCGATCGCGCCTTTCGACGGCGATTGCATCGTTGATTCCGAGGGTGCGCTCCAATTCGACCGGCCGCCGCCGCGCCTAGGCGTGATCGGCGGCGGCGTGATCGGCCTGGAGCTGGGCAGCGTGTGGAACCGGCTGGGCTCGGAGGTGACGATCCTGGAAGCCATGGACCGCTTTCTGTTCATGGCCGACAGCCAGGTGGCGCGGGAGGCGCAGCGCCAGTTCAAGCGCCAGGGCCTGGATACCCGCCTGGGCGCCCGGGTGGATAGCGTGCGGCGCGTGAACGGGCATGTCGAAGTGCGTTTCAGCGACCGCGAGGGCGATCATCACATCAGCGTGGACAAGCTGGTGGTGGCGGTCGGCCGGGCGCCGGCGACGCAAGGGCTGATTGACGACAGCGCCGGGGTTGCGCTCACGGAGCGGGGCCATGTGCAGGTGGACGGGCAATGCCGCACCAGCGCCGACGGCGTATGGGCCATCGGCGATCTGGTGCGCGGCCCGATGCTGGCGCACAAGGGTTCCGAGGAGGGGATGATGGTGGCCGAGATCATTGCTGGCCGGTCGGCGGAAGTGAACTACGAAGCGATTCCTTCGGTGATCTACACCTCGCCCGAGATCGCCTGGGTCGGACGCACCGAGGACCAGCTTCAGGAATCCGGCCAGCCGTACAAAGTGGGTTCGTTCAATATGGCCGCCAACGGCCGGGCCAAGGCCATGGCGCAGGCGGCGGGATTGGCGAAATTCATTTCCGATCCGGACACGGATGCCATCCTGGGCGTGCATATCGTCGGCCCGATGGCGGGCGAACTGATCCAGGAGGCCGTGCTGGCGATGGAGTTCGAGGCCAGCACCGAGGATCTGCAGCGCACGGTTCACGGCCACCCCACGCTGTGCGAGGCGCTGCACGAAGCGGCGCTCTCCGTCGATAAGCGCGCCATCCACGCCATCAACCGCTAAATATGGCTACAGGCTTGCAGCGATTGGGCGGAGGTCTTGGCCGGTTTGAGAGGCCTTCTTTCTATCAGCCGATGGAGAGTGCCAAATGCGCCGAGTGGTACTTGGCCCGGTTGCGGCCCAATAGTTGGACGGTGGGCCTGTACGTTCCAAAAGGGTTCGAGGCGTACGCACGGATTCCGCATCCCCGATGGCAGCGGGTTTCGTATTCGGCCCCGGGGGCGATCTTCCACCGTGGGTCTTGGAAACGCCCTGTTGCCTTCGACAGCGACCCTCAGGCTCGCGATGCGGATGAAGGTCAGTTGATCGGGCCTTGGGCGGATGTTCTTTTCGAGACGCTGGCAGACACGTGTTCGCATTTCGACGAGCGGTGCATTTGCGGATTGTGGGAAGGTTACAACGTTGAGGGGCCAGCAACCGCGCGGTTTGAAATCGGCTGGAACCTAGGTTTTCTGTTGTACAGCACGTCCCGGAACGAGATTGGACGATACCTTTCGAACCATCGAGGGCCATGCCCGTCGAATGTTCCCAGCATGATCTGGCCAGAAAGCCGGAGTTGGTGCGTTGTCACTCCTTTTCAGTTCTTCTCGACTTATGTTGCGGGATCGCAGACGGTCATTGACCGGCTGTTTGAGCGGCGTGGCGAAATTGACGCTCGCGTTGCGCATCTGGACGATGAACTTGTTTCAACGATAGGAGGCCGCCAAATTGTGCAAGCTTAATGCTCATTCCTTCCGCAGCTACGAAGGCGAAAGCAGAGGGTCGCTGCCAACTGACCGCCACCGGGGAAGGACCGCTACCACCAGAGAGCAAGACATAGTGGATTGCGTATCTTCTGAGGCTGGAGCAGCATTCGGGCGTTCAAGGGACAGCGATTTATGTGCGGACGGGCCATAGGCCAACTTGGGAGCAGAATCCCGGAAATGGCTATCCGGGAACCCAAGTGTTTCGGTATGGCTACGGTTGCGTCAATGGCTTGCATAAGCATCATGCAGAGATAAATTTTCTACCTCCACGGCCGTATGTGTACATCGGGCCAAATGTTTCATCCTCTCATCTAGGGGAGGCGTCATCCTTGGCTCGGTTTTGCTCTGCACACCAAGCCATTGGCGCGCAGCGGCTTCAACGCTCTTTTGAGGGGAGAGAGGTTTTAGTCGTGCCGCCGCCCTCGCATGCTGGTATGATGGGAGACCCATGGCGGGGCACTCTAAGTGGGCCAATATCCAGCACCGCAAGAGTCGGCAGGATGCCAAGCGCGGTCGGCTCTTTACGCGTCTGGCGAGGGAAATCGCCGTGGCGGCGCGCATGGGCGGGGCCGATCCGGCCAATAACGCGCAGCTCAGGCTGGCCATCGAGAAAGCGCGCGCCCAGAGCCTGCCCAAGGACAATATCAATCGCGCCATCAACCGGGGGGCGGCGGGCGGCGAAGGGGCCGATCTTGAGGAAGTGACCTATGAGGGCTACAGCGCCGGCGGGGCCGCCGTGCTGCTGCGCTGTTTGACCGACAACCGCAATCGCACGGTGGCCGAAGTGCGCCATGCCTTCAGCCGCTATGGCGGCAACCTGGGAGCCGACGGGGCGGTGGCCTACCTGTTCAGCGAAGTCGCCGTTTTTTCCTATGAGCCGGGGGCTGACGAGGCTGCGGTGATCGACGCGGCCATCGAGGCCGGCGCCGAGGATGTGGTGAGCGAAGACGACGGCGCGCTCGAAGTGCTGGCCGATCCGCGCGATTTCTCCAACGTGCTGGAAGCCTTGAGGGGCGCGGCCCTGCCGCCCGGCAACGCCGAGGTCACCATGCGCGCGTCGATGGCTGCGCCGCTGGACGCGCGGCGGTCGGAGCAGGCGCTCAAGCTGCTGGAGCACCTTCAGGATCTGGATGATGTGCAGGACGTATGGACCAATGCCGACCTGCAGCATGTTGATGGCGATTGACTGATCTAATGAGCGCGTCGGTGAGGATCATGGGGGTGGATCCCGGTTCCCGCTTCACCGGCTGGGGGATCATCCGCAGCGACGGCGCGGAAAGCCATTACGTGGCAAGCGGCTGCATCGCATTGCCTCCGCGCCGTCCCATGGGCGAGCGTTTAACTCGGATTTACAAGGAATTGGGCGAAATCGCCCGCTGCCACCGCGTTGAAGAGGCGGCGCTGGAAACGGTTTTCATGCATCGGAACGTGCAAAGCGCGCTCAAGCTGGGCCAGGCGCGCGGCGCGGCGCTCTGCGCGCTGGTGATGGCCGGCGTGGGCGAGGCCGCGGAGTACTCGCCCCGGCGCGTCAAGCAGGCTGTGTGCGGCTATGGAGGCGCCGGCAAGGAGCAGGTCGCCCTGATGGTGGCAAGGTTGTTGGATCACGACGGCGATTTTGGCGAGGACGAGGCTGACGGCTTGGCGCTCGGCATTTGCCACGCCCATCACCTGGGCGTGGCGCGGTTGGCCGCGCGCGCTCGCGAGGCGGGCGCAGAGGCCGTCTCATGATCGGCTCGCTGCGCGGCAAGCTGGTTTTCGCGGATCCGCCGATGATCCTGATGGAAGTGCATGGCGTCGGCTTTGAGTTGCAGATGCCGCTCAGCGATTTTTCAGAGCTGCCCGGCCCGGGAGGCGACCTGAAAGTCGCCACGCATCTGGTCTCGCGCGAAGACGAGATGGCCTTGTACGGCTTCATCAAATCGGCGGACCGGGCGTGGTTCCGCGAGTTGGTCCGGGTGCCGGGCATTGGCCCCAGGCTGGCGCTGAATATCGTGGCGCAAAGCGGAGTGGCGGAGTTCGCCGAGCAGGTGCAGGCCGGCGATGTCAAGGCGCTGACCCGCCTTCCCGGCATCGGCCCCAAAACGGCAAGCCGGTTGATCGTGGAGCTGCGCGGCCGGCTGGAAGGCGTGTCCGCGGGAGACCCGCATAGCGCTTCCGGCTTGGCGCTCAAGGCCTTGGTCGGCTTGGGATACAGCCGCGTGGAGGCGCGGCGTTTGCTCAAGCAGGTGGGCGACCCGTCCGGTCGCGATGTCGAAGCGCTGGTGCGCGAAGCCCTGGCCGGGGTTCAGGCCCAATGAGCGGGAAGCCGGACAGCGAGCGGATTCTCTCAGCCGAGCCGCGGGCCGACGAGCGGGAACTGGAAAACACGGTGCGACCCCGGCAAATGGCCGAGTTTCTCGGCCAGCGGCAGGTCAAGGAGCGGATCCGGATCAGCGTGAAAGCGGCCGGGCAGCGGGGCGAAGCGATGGACCACACCTTGCTCTACGGGCCGCCCGGGCTGGGCAAGACCACGCTGGCCCAGGTGATCGCCCGCGAGCTCGGTGTTGGCTTGCGCCATACCTCCGGGCCGGTCCTGGAGCGTCCGGGCGACCTGGCCGCGCTTTTAACCAACCTCAAGGCGCGCGACGTGCTGTTCATCGATGAGGTGCATCGCCTTAATCCGGTGGTGCAGGAGCTGCTCTACCCGGCCATGGAGGATTTCCGGCTGGATATCGTGATCGGCGAAGGCCCGGCGGCCCACACCATGCGGATGAAGCTCAAGCCGTTCACGCTGGTGGGCGCCACCACGCGCGCGGGGCTTTTGTCGTCGCCGCTGCGCGATCGCTTTGGGATACAGGAGCGCTTGGAGCTGTACTCGAAAGACGAGTTGCAGCGGATCGTTGCGCGGGCGGCGGGCATTGTCGGCATTCCCTGCACCGCGGCGGGCGCGGCGGAAATCGCCGGCCGGGCCCGGGGCACGCCCAGGGTGGCCAACCGGCTGTTGCGGCGCGCCCGCGACTATGCGGAAGTGCGCGCCGACGGCACCATAAGCGGCCGCACCGCAACGGCCGCGATGGAGCTGCACAACGTGCATGCCAACGGCTTGGACAGGATGGACCGGCGGCTGCTGGGCGTTCTGATCGAGCGCTTCAACGGCGGCCCCGCAGGCGTGGAGGCGCTGGCCGCCGGGATCGGCGAGGACCGCGGCACGATTGAAGACGTGTACGAGCCATTTCTGGTGCGCGCCGGGTTTGTTCTGCGCACGCCGCGCGGCCGGATGGCCGGACCTGCGGCATACGCCGCGCTGGGGCTGAGGCGGTCGGACAAAGCGGGCGATAATCCGCAGTTGGAAGGCTTGGAAACTTGAAGGTGAATTTATGCGGAAGATTGGAGTGCAGGCGTGACTGAAGTTGGCGTCAGCATGGATTTCTGGGACCTGATCGCAGGCGCCACGCTGCTGGTGCAGATGATCATGGCGCTGCTGCTCTCCGCTTCCTTGGTTTCATGGGTCATCATCTTTCAAAGGCGGGCGGTCCTGGGCAAGGCCGAACGGGATCTGGGCGATTTCGAGCAGGCCTTCCGGCAGCGCGACAGCTTGGAATCGCTGTTCGTGGCGCTGACCCGCGACAAGCAGCGCAGCAGTGTCGGCATGGCTTGGGTATTCGAGTCCGGCATGCGCGAATTCCACCGCCAGGCCGCGCGCGGGCGGAGCGACCCTGAGCGTCTGGTGGAAGTGGGCCGCCGCGAAATGCGCCTGGCGCAGATGAACGAAATGGATCGGCTGGAGGGCGGCCTTGCTTGGCTGGCCACGATCGGCTCGGTCAGTCCTTACGTGGGGCTGTTCGGGACGGTTTGGGGCATCATGAACTCCTTCCGCGCCCTGGGCAATGTGGAGTCGGCCACGCTGTCGCTGGTGGCGCCGGGAATCGCCGAGGCGCTCATCGCCACCGCCATGGGCCTGTTCGCCGCCATTCCCGCGGTGATTGCCTACAACCGCTTCGCCAGCCGCGTGGGCAATCTGGAAGCGAGGTTCCAAGCCTATAGGGAGGAGTGCGTCACGTTGCTGCGCGAGCATGCCCACTTGGATCTGGATCCGAAATGAGACGGCGCCTGGTCAACGAGATCAACGTCGTTCCCTATATCGACGTGATGCTGGTGCTGCTGGTGATCTTCATGATTACCGCGCCGCTGCTCACGCAAGGAATCCGCGTGGATCTGCCGAGGCTGGCCGCCGAGCCGCTGCCGCAGGAAATGATCCGCGACAACCGCCCGCTGGTCGTGACCGTGGATGCCCAGGGAAGGATGTACATGAATATCGGCGAAGATCCTGAGGAACCGCTGGATTCGCCTGTCGTGGTGGCGCGCACCGCCGCCGTTCTGACCCGCAAGCCGGAAACGCCGGTTCTGGTGCGCGCCAGCGAGCGGTTGCCCTATGGCGACGTGGTGGCGGTGATGGGGCTTTTGACCCGCGCCGGCGCCGGCAAGGTTGGCCTGGTGACCCGCCCGCTGCCCATGGAGCAGGAATGAGCCGTTCCGCCGGAATGAACGGCCCTGTCAAGCCCGGCAAACCGGCTAGGCTTAATGCGCTGTTTGGCCGCGCGCTCCGCTCGCTGCGGCAGGCAGCCGGCTCGCGATCGCCGGGCGGAAATCCCAATAATCCTCCGCTGCCTTTGCTCAAGCCCTGGTCCTATTCCATTAGCGGCCACGTTCTGGCGGCGGCCTTGATGCTGATCGGATTTGCCGGGCGGATTCAGCCCGAAGTGCCCGCGTTCGGCACCGTCGCCATCGACGGGGTGGTGCTTGACGACGAGGCGGTCAGGGAGGAAATCCAGCGCCTCGATGATATGGAGCGCGCCGCTGTGATCGAACGCGAACAGGAAATGGAGCGGCTGCGGCGGGAAATCGACGAGCAGGAGGCCCGCAGCCGGCGCCAGCAGCAGGAGCTCAGTTCCCTGAGCAGCCAGGCCGAGGAAGCCCGGCGCGCGCTCAGCGAGCAGCAGACGCAGGCCACCCGGCAGCTCGGCGAAATGCAGCAGCGCCAGCAACAGGAACGCGAGAGGCTTGAGCGGATCGAGCGCGAGCGCGAGACGGAGGAAGCCCGCGCGGCGGCGGCGGAGGCGGAGCGCAGAAAGGCCGAGGAGGAGGCCCGCCAGCTTGCCGAGCGGGCCGAGGAGGCGCAACGCCAGCTGGACGAGGCGGCGCGCAGGCGGCGCGAAGCCGAAGTGGCGGAGCAGGTTCGCCGCGAAATGGAAGCCGAGCGACGCCGCGGCATGATCGAATCCGGCCTGCTGGACGAGTACCGGGCGCGCATCCGGCAGCGGATCGAGAGCAACTGGACGCGGCCTGCCAGCACCCGGGAAGACCTGATGTGGGTGGTGTTGCTGGATATGCTGCCCGGCAACGAGATCGCCGATATTCGCTTCGAGCAATTCAATGGAACGGAAACGGACCGCCGCTCCATTGAGGCGGCGATTCGGCGCTCTTCGCCATTGCCGGCGCCGCCGGAGCCGGAACTTTTCGAGCGGCAACTGCGGCTGCGCTATCCGCCTTCGGAGTCCGGCGGATGAGAATGCGCGCTTACGCGGAGAGGATTTTCAGCGCGCGGGGCGAGGAATGCTCCGCCTCTTCCCGAGCATCGCCGGCAACGCGGGGATTAGCGATTATCGGCGCCGCCATCGCTTTTCTGCCCCTGATGGCTTCCGCGCAGCTGGATGTGGTGATCACGCGTTCCACGCAACGCGCCATGCCGATTGCGGTGGTGCCTCTTGAGTGGCGGGTCCCGCTGATGGCGCCGGTGGACCTTGCCCGGATCGTGGAGGCCGATCTGGAACGGACCGGCCAGTTTGCGCCGCTGGGCCGCGAGTCAATGATTACCCGGCCGGCGGGCTTCGCCGATATGCGGCTGACCAATTGGCGCATCATGGACGTGGAGGCCGTTGTGATGGGCCATGTGAGCGGCAGCGAGGATAACCTCGCGGTCGAAATCGAGCTGGTGGACGTGTATGCCGGCCGATCCATGATCGTCTATCGTTTGCGGAGTTCCCGCGAGGCGCTGCGCGACGCGGCCCATCGAATCGCGGATGTGGTTTATGAGCAGCTCACCGGCGCGCGCGGGATATTCTCCACCCGGCTGGCCTATGTCCAGGTCACGCCCGGGCGGGAGCAATTCCGCCTTGTGGTGGCCGATGCCGATGGCCGCAATCCGATCGTGGTGCTGCGGTCCGCCGAGTCCATCATGTCGCCCGCCTGGTCGCCCGACGGCTCGCAGCTCGCCTACGTGTCGTTTGAGGCGGGCCGCGCCGAAGTTTTCGTGCAGGATGTGGAGAGCGGACAGCGCCGGCGGCTCTCCGAGGAGGCAGGGGCGAGCAGCGCGCCCGCCTGGTCGCCCGACGGCGAGTTGCTGGCTGTGACGCGCAGCAGCGGGGGCATCAATCGCGATATTTATATCCACGCATTGAACGGCGGCCCGGCGCGCCGTTTGACCCGGCATCCCGCCACCGACACTGAACCCGCGTTCTCGAGCGATGGCGCAGAGCTGTACTTCACGTCCGACCGGGGCGTGGGGCCTCAAGTGTATGTTGTGCCTGCCGCTGGCGGGCGGGCTCGCCGGGTTAGCTTTAGCGGCGCCTACAACGCGCGTCCCAGGGTGCAGCCGAACGGCAATCAACTGGCCGTGGTGAACCAGCAGGACGGCAGCTTTCGCATTGGCCTTTTGGATTTGCGCGACGAGTCGCTGCGGCTGCTGACTGGCGGGCCGCTCGACGAGTCGCCGAGTTTCGCGCCCAACGGCAGAGCGCTGATCTTCGGAGCGGGCACGCCCGCCGGCCGCAGGCTGGGCGTGTATTTTATCGACAGCGGCGTGACGCGGCTGCTGCGGGCGCCCGAGGGCGTGCTGCGGGAGCCTGCTTGGGGGCCGCATGAACCCGATTAGCCTGGGAACGAGTGCTTCCTGCCGTCGCGCCCGCCATAGAACCAAAACTGAAACCTCAAGGATTAAAGCCATGAAATCGCCAACCACCCAAAATGCCTGCATTCTGATTCTGCTTGCCTTTGCGCTGACAGCTTGCGGGACCTCCAATACCGCGTCGATGCCCGAGGCGGACGCGGGGCCGTCGGTCGCGCAAACCGGTCCGGCGGCCGGCGGGGCCACCGCCGCCGGGGCGGGCATTGGCGCCACCGCAACCGGCACCCGGATCGCGGGGGCTGGCGCTCAGGCGCCTGCGGAGCCCGGGCGAGGCTCGTCCGGCGAATGGATGGGGGGGCCGTTGGGAACACTGGTGGTTTATTTCGACTATGACCGCAGCGCCATTCGCGAGGAGTACGGCGAGATTCTGCAAGCTCATGGCGCTTGGCTGGCGGCGAATCCCGAAGGCCGGCTGCGGCTGGAAGGGCATGCCGACGAGCGCGGCACTCCCGAGTACAACCTGGCGCTGGGCTCGCGCCGCGCTCAGGCGGTAGCCCAGGCCCTGGACGCGCTCGGGGCGGGCGCCGGGCAGTGGACCATGGTGAGCTTCGGCGAGGAAAAGCCGGCGGAGGACGGGGCCAATGAAATGGCTTGGTCGAAGAACCGCCGGGTGGAGCTGGTTTATGAGTAGCGTCCTGTCGCGCGGCCAATGGCCGACGATGGCGGCGAGCTTAGCGCTTGCCGTGGCGCTGGCGGCGCCTGCCGATGCGCAGCGTCGGCGCGACCGCGAGGTTCTTGAAGCGCTGGAGGCGCGCGTGGGCGTGCTGGAGCGTCAGATTCGCGCCGACAACGTGGTGGCGTTGATCAATGCCCAGGACGAGCTGCGGCGAGAGATACAGGCTCTGCGCGATATGATGGAGCGCTTGGACCAGGAGCAGCGGCGCAACGCCGAACTGCGCCGCAGCCAGTTCGCGGTTCTGGAGGAACGTTTGGCAGCGCTTGAGGCGGCCCGCCTGCCGCGGCCCCCGGAGGGCGCGGCAAACACAGGGGGCCAGCCTCCCGCGCCGGACGAAGCCTCCGCGTCGGCAAGCGACGCTTCGCTTGGCCCGCAGGCCGGGAGCGAGCCGCCGGGCGGGATCGCCGCCGGCACCGAGGAAAACTATCAGCAGGCCCGCACGCTGCTTGGAGAAGGCCGCTACGAGGCAGCCGCCACGCAATTTCTGCGTTATCTCGAAGCGGAGCCAAAAGGCTTGCTGGCGGCCAATGCCCGCTATTGGCTGGGAGAGGCTTTTTACGTTCAGGGCCGGTACGACGAGGCCGCTGCGGCATTTTCCCGGGTGGCGGCGGATTATCCGGATTCGGGCAAGGTTCCCGATGCGCTCCTCAAGCTGGGTTATACCCAGGACGAAATGGGTGATACGTCCGCCGCCGTGCTCACGCTGGAACGAGTGCGCCAGGATTTTGCGGGTGCCGACGCCGCCAATCTGGCAACCTTGCGGCTGGCCCAGATCGAGGCCCGCCCCCGCTAGCGCTGGCCCGCGGCTACAATGGCGCGCCACGGGTCGTTAGCTCAGTTGGTAGAGCAGCTGGCTTTTAACCAGTAGGTCGCAGGTTCGATTCCTGCACGACCCAGTTTCATAACGGGGCCGCCGAACGAGCCAGGTACCGCCATGATCACACGCCGCACTCTCGTCCTCAACGGTCTTGCCTTGGGTTCTTCCGGGTTTCTTGGCGCCGGGCTGTCCGGCGCCGCGGGCCTTTCGGCGCCTGCCGCTGGCGAGGATTCGCTGACCGTGGCCGTGCTGGGAGCCACCGGGCGGACCGGACGCTTTGTTGTGGAGGCGCTCCTTGCGCGCGGCCATGCGGTTCGCGGCATTTCCAGAAGCGCCGGCGATCGGCCTCCACGCGATGGCGTGAGCTGGATCAGCGCCGATGTGCGCCAGCCGGAAACGCTGCGCCCTGCACTTGAGAACGTGGATGCGCTGATCTATGCGGTAGGCGTTAATTTCTCTGAAGTCGAGGCGGACGCCCTCTACGATGTCTATCACACGGGCGTTGCCGATGCGGCGGATTTATCCGCAAAGGCAGGCGTCAAGCGTTTCGTGCTTCTTTCATCCGCCGGCCGCTCGCCCGCCAGCAGCATGCCTGAGGCGCTCCGCCCCTCAATGGACGCGAAGGCCAAGGGCGAGGCCGCGTTGCGCGCTTCGGGAATCGACTACACCATTTCCCGCACCTCCGGTTTGTGGGATCGGCCCGGCGGCGAATACGGCATTCTGTTCCTGCAAACCGAAACCATCCCGCCCGGAGGTCCTTACATGATCTGCCGGGAGGACAGCGCTTCGGTGCTGGTCGAATGCGCGGTGACCGAAAAGGCGGTCAATAAGACCTTCGCGGTCTTGAATGCCGTCACCTTCAGAGTTGGGGCTTGGCGCGAGGCTCTGCCGCATTTGCGGGAGGATCCGGCGTGATGGGCAATTTTGGCATCCGGCCGCAGTAGGCCCGCAGCCTCCATTTCGTCCGCCATCTGCCGAATCGCGCCATGGCCGACAACAGTGTGCGCCCGGGAAAGAACGGACAGCTCGGCGGATTCCTCCGCAGCCTAGCCAGCGACCCGCGCGCCGTGGGCGCCGTTGCGCCCAGCGGCCGAGCGCTGGGCCGGCTCATGGCCCGCGGCTGCGGCAGCGGCGCCTGCGTTGTGGAGGTGGGGCCGGGAACGGGCGCTCTGACGAGCGCGATCCTCGACAAGGGCGTGTCCGAAAGCGATCTCTGCCTGGTGGAACGCGACGAGAGATTCGTCGAAATTCTTAAAACGCGCTTCCCCGGCGTCCGCACCGTGCATGGCGATGCCACAGCGCTGAGCGAGCATCTGGAGGACCTGGCCGGCCGGGTCGATTTCGTGATCAGCAGCCTGCCGCTGCTATTGCTCCCCGATGCCGCAAAGCGCTCTATTTTGGCGGCGGCCTTCAGCCTGCTGGCCGATGGCGGCGCTTTCCATCAATTCACCTACGGCGGCATTTGCCCCGTGGGCCGCGGCACGCTCGAAAGCCTTGGGATCAAGGCATCCTTCCTCGGATTCGCCGCCCTGAATATGCCGCCGGCCTTCGTCTATCGATTCCAGCACGCCTAGTCCCCATTTGCGCGGGGTTTGTCCAGATGCCGAAACAAATTTCCCCAAGTAAGAACCTCGGCAAGAAGAACTGCGAACTCGGCGAGGACGCTCAAGCTTTGAGGACAGCGCTGGCGGTGCAAGCCCCTTGAAATTTTATTTGATGGCATTGCGTCAAAACATTATGCCGAAATCAAAAATTTCTCATAACACACTTTTTTCATTGAATTTTCAATGAAAATTTTTATTTGACAAGCAAACGCCGAATCACGCTTCAGCAGGTTGGCGGTTGTCATATCGGAAGTCAGGGGCGTATCCTGTGCCGCGCAGCAACCGCGATGCCTGAGCGCCGAGTATGGCTCCGCCGCCCCCCGCAAAAGACTATGCCGCCCTTGTTCGCGCCCTGGCCCGCCCGGACGGCGAATCCGAGTGGGTCGAATTTAAGCTGGCCTTCGCCAACCCGAAGGACATTGGAAAATACATCTCGGCACTCGCGAACTCCGCGGTGCTTAACGAACAGCCATATGGGTATCTGCTGTGGGGCGTTGAAGACGGCACCGGCAAGCTCATCGGAACCAAATTCGATCCACATTCCGCGAAAAAGGGCAACGAGCCGCTGGAAAACTGGCTGTTGCGTTTGCTAGAGCCCAAAATCAATTTCAGCTTTCACGCGGTCGAGGAGGATGGCGCCAGGATCGTGCTGGCGGAAATCGAGCGGGCCCGGAGCAAACCCGTCCAATTCGATGGCATGCGCCATATTCGGATCGGCTCGGTAACGCGGCCCCTGCAGCAGTTGCCGGAGCGGGAACGCGCCTTGTGGCGGGCATTCGATCAGACGCCGTTTGAACAACGCGCGATCAACGGCGGTGGCATGGATGCTGGAAAAGCAATCCAGGCGCTGGATTCGCTGGCTTACTTCAAGCTGCTGCAACTCCCCGCGATGCAGGATCCGCTTTTGACCGCGAAGGCGCTGCTTGCGGACGGAATGCTTGAAAGCACCTTATCCGCCGATTGGAATATCACCAATCAGGGTGCCATCCTGCTCGCCGATGATTTGCGGTCTTTTCCCAATCTACAACGGAAGGCGGTTCGGGTGATTCAATATGACGGGAAAAGCAAGGTGGTGGCCGCCCGCGAACAAGTCTTTCATCGCGGATACGCGGTTGGATTCAATTCATTGATCGATTACATCGCCACTTTGATTCCAACACAAGAAGTGTTTGGCAGAGCCCTGCGCGAAGACATCCCGAAATTTCCGATATTGGCCGTTCGCGAACTGGTGGCGAACATGCTGGTGCATCAGGATTTTGCGGTCACCGGCGCCGGACCCATGGTGGAGATATTCTCGGACCGCATCGAAATCACCAATCCGGGCGAATCACTGATTGAGCCCGCCCGGTTGATCGATGCGCCGCCCCGAACCCGAAACGAGGCGATGGCGGCCTTCATGCGCCGCGTCGGCATTTGCGAAGAGCGCGGCACCGGAATCGACAAAGCCATGCTGGCCATCGAGCTGGCCCAACTGCCCGCCCCATTGTTCGAGACACCGCCGGGGGCGACGCGGATTACCCTGTTCGCGCGCAGGGAACTCAAGAATATGTCCCGCGCCGACAGAATCCGGGCCGCGTATCAACACGCCTGTCTTCGTTACGTCATGGGGGAAAAGACCACCAACGCTACTTTGCGTGATCGCTTCGGTGTCTCAAGCGCCAATTCCGCCGTCGTTTCCCGCATTCTCCGCGATGCGCTGGAAGTTGGCGTGATTGTCATGAAAGACAAGACCGCAGGGCCGCGGAACCGCGCTTACCTGCCGTACTGGGTGGCTCCGACTGCGAATGGAACCGAAGATTTTATTTGACAAGTTACCGCCGCGAAGCTTGTGCCGCGCCCGTGAAAATGCCTTAATGCACTGATATGAAAGAGTTTTTATCCTCCCACTTTTATTTGATGGCTATTTGACGATTCGGGCATAAGCACAGCTCCCCGACGCGTGCTCCAAGGCCTGATCAGCCTTTGCGGCGTATCAGGTGAGGTTGGCGAAGGTTTCGGCTACCAGTTGCGGGTGCGTGAGCATGCCGGCGCGGGGGATATCGAGCTCGATGAATTGCCATCCGGGGCCGCGGGCCGGGCCCACCATGCGCTCGCTGGTCATGGAATATTGCTGGCCCACGCAATGGATGTAGGTGCGCGGCAGGCCGTTCCAGCCGCCGTTTTGAAGCTCCAGCTCATCGCTCCAGGCGCGCATCGGATGGAGCGTGATCTTTTCCTTCAGAAGCGCCTGTATCTCCGTTTCGCTGTCCGGCACCAGCATCTCCATCGGGTAGGAGTCGAAGAAGCTCATCCGGTAGCCATCCACGAATTTTTCCATGCGCTTGACGAAGTATTCGGAAAGCTCGCCTTCGGGCGTTCGGGACACGCCGCTCATGCGGTTGCCGGCCGGGACCAGCGCATCGAAGAAGACGATGCGGCGGATGCGGTCGCGCCTTGCGTCCGCCACCCCGGTGATGACCATGCCGGCGAAGGAATGTCCCACCAGAATCACGTTGTCCAGGCTCTCGAAGTCGATGATATTAACGATATCCTCGATATGGGTGCCGAGGCCCACTTCCGGGCTGGTCGTATGGGAGCGGTCGCCGCAGCCGGTCAACGAAGGCGCGTAAACGTCGTGGCCGGCCCGCTCCAGGATGCGGCGCACGTATTGCCAGCTCCAGCCGCCCAGCCAAGTGCCGTGAACGAGGATGAAAGTTTTCGGTTCCCCGGCGGCTTTCGCTTGGGTTCCGGCGGCCGAGGCCACCAGCGCGGCTCCCGCCCCAAAGAGCGTTTGCCGGCGGGTCAGCCTGCTGCGCGCTTTTGGCGCGCTTCCGTTAAGCCGGCTTGGTGGCATTCATCACGCCGAAGCGCGGCAAGGCAACCGGCCCTTCCTCGTTGAGGTCGAAACCGGCGGAGCGCACCAAGTCCTGCAGCCCGTTGGTGCGGTACTTGATCGTCCATACCTCATTGTTCCAGCGGTGGTCCCACCAGCGGCGGTACTGGCCATAGGCCGTGCTGGGAAACGGGTTCCTCAAATCGAAGTCGATGGGGTAGAAGATGCCGCCTGGGCGGGTAATTCGGTAAGCTTCGTTGACAATGTCCCGGGTGCCTTGGGGCGAGACCTCGTGGAGCATGATGTAGCTCGTGACCAGGTCGAAGTGGTTGTCGGGAAAGCGCGTGTCCTCCGCCAGACGCTGGGCGAAATTGATATCCAGCCCGCGCTCCACGGCGCGCAGGTGGGCGTAACGCACCATGGGGCCGCCCACATCGATGCCCCACACTTCCGCTTCGGGAAAACGCTCCTTGAGCGCCATGGCCAGCTGGCCGACGCCGGTGCCGAGGTCCAGAATGCGCTTGATCTTGCCATCCGCCGGAACCGGCAAACCGAAAGCCGCCGTCATGTGCAGCGCATCCTGCTCGTTGTTGCCGGTGTAGAACCCGTTGGTGCCGTAGTCGTACATATGCCCGGCGAAATCGTTGCCCACGTAGCCGCCCGGCTGGATATGGATTTCGTGGCGGGTGTAATCGGGCATCTTGAGGCCGGGGTTCAATTCCAGCGTTCCCGGCCCGCGTTGATCGACCGCTTCCATTTCGCTCAAATAGGCATCGGCGTTGTCTTCGCACTCTTTCTTGAGATTATCCCAAGACAACTGCTGAACCGACATCCAGGCGCGGGTCCGGGCCTGGACCATGGGATCGTTCTCCAGCATCGCGATGGCTTCCTGCATCGGCATTTCCGTGTCCGGCGCAATGCCTTTGCTCGCGAGAATGGCTGCGGCGCGCCGACCCGCGGCGGGGCTCATGGTTCGATTGGCGTAGGTCCGCACCGACATCAGGAAATCCATCCGGCTTTCCAGGTCGATTTCCGGGAGACGCTCCATGCGTCCGTTGCGTCCGCGCGGCGCCAGCGTGCCCGGCACGTTTTCCGGCGCCTTTGGCGGGGCGGGCAGATCCGCCCGCGTTCGCCAAAACCCGCCCGCCGGCGGGGCGGCGGGTTGCGCGGCGCGGCTCGCGAACGGCGCCGCCGCCAGCGACGCGGCCCCGGCGAATAAGCCCATTACGGATCTTCTGTTGATCATCGTTCGATCCCTCCTAAAACTGGCGTTCTTCGCCGAACGGGCGGGCGTTGGACGTGTCGCGCGAAAGAACGCTGTAAACCCGTTCGACCATCGCCATGCGCTCGGTTTCCCATGCTTTTTTCTCGGCATCGGTGGGAACGTAGGCTTCGATCATTTCGGTCGTGGCCTTGCCTTCGGTTTCCAGCAGCCGCTCGACTACCTTCATCCGCTGGCGGTCGGCCCAGATCTCCGCTCCCAGCGCAATGACCACCGTCATCAGGTTATCGAGATGCGGGTTATCCAGGAAGATGGCGGAACCGGTATCCGCCGGGATGAAGGGCGCGGCCTTGCTGCGCTCCGCCTCGACTTTATTGCTCATGATCTTTAAGTCTCCTGTTCCTAGCCGGTCCTAAGGCGAACCGCAAATGCACAGCTGCGGCCCATGGGGAACCAACGTTGATGCCGACGCTTTAACCGCCTCGATAATACCACCACCCGCTCTTTTCCTGTCATGCGCCTTGTTGCGGCGGAGGCGTTAGAATATCCGCCGCAGGCCCCCTGTCGGCAGCCGCGCGAGAGGCCAATGAGCGATCCGCAGTATTTCGATCATCCGGTGCTGGACCACTTGGTGGAAACCGTGATGCAGCTCGGCAGCGAACTATGGGCCACGAGGCGCCGGCTCGAGCTGCTGGAGAAGGTGCTGGCGGATGCCGGCGCCTTGCCCGGAAACGCTGTGGAGCTCTATATGCCTTCCGCTGAAGAAGCCGAACAGGAGGCCGCGAAGCGGGATGCCTTTGTTCGGCGGCTATATGCCGGCTTCGCGCGGGGCGGGGAACAGCAGCAGGCTCCGCCCGAGCCGTAGGCCGAAAAAGCAAGGAGAAATAAATGGATAGAGGACAAATGGGCGGCCTCAGCCGGCTGCCGTCCCTGGATGCCGAACAGCGGCTCGGCTTCGCCTTGAGTTTGCGCACCATGATCACAGCCGGCGGCGTGAGCGCCAAATCGCGCGCGGCCGGCGCCGAGGCGATCAAGGAAGCGGGCGTGCAGGCGCACGATGTGGAGGCGATTTGCCAAGTAATGGACCGCCTCCCGGACACGCAGATCCGCAACCGGATGCTGCGCAGCCTTCAGCAAATGACTTGGGATTCCGCCTTCGGCGCCATCGCCGAAGACCGCGAGCGGATGGAGCGGGAGCTGCGAGCGGAAACGGACGACTCACTGCTGCAGCTCGACCCGATCCTTGAAATGCCGGATTACATCCGGTTCGACTTTCATCTGCAGCCGGGCGGCTATGTGGGCGATGCGCTGGCGGGCGAGGTGTACCACCATGGAACCAACGCGTTTTATATGGGTCTCAACGCCGCCGATAGGGTCCACAACGGACTGGTGGCCGGCGGGCAGGAGCCGTCAAGCGGCGGCGTGGCGCGGGCGCTCGACTTGGCCACGGGCATTGGCCAGTGCGCCACCGCGCTCAAGCAGCGCTATCCCGATGCCGAGGTTTGGGGCCTGGATCCGGCCGAGCCGCTGCTGCGCTACGCGCATAAGCGGGCGCAAGGCATGGGGCGGCCGGTGCGCTTCAAGCAGGCCAAGGGCGAGGACACCGGATTCGGGGACGGTTATTTCGACCTCATCAACAGCTACATCCTGTTTCACGAAATTCCGTTCAGCGCCACGGAAAAGGTGGTGCATGAGATGCACCGCATCCTGCGCCCCGGCGGCGTGTTCAATATCTACGACTTCCCGGTTGGCGATCCCCTCTCTCCGGAGTCGCGCTACATGTTCGAGCTGGACCATCGCGACAACGGCGAGCCTTGGTCGATCGAGCTGATGGAGAGCGATTTCGACGGCCTGTTGAACGATGCGGGCTTCGAGGTCACGCCCGGCCCGCGCCAGTTTCTGGTGGTGAAGACCTGGCACTGCCGCAAGCCGGAGTAGCGGCATGCAGGAAAGGTCCCTGTCCATGCCGTTGGTGGCGCACACGTAAGGAGTGTTGCGCTGGTGAGGCTTGTTCGTTTTCGCGGGTTCCGGTTTTTTCCCGCCGCCTTGGCTGTTCTGATCGCCGCCTGCGGCGGATCCGGAGGAGGGTCCGGCGAGGCGCCGCCCCGCATCAGCTTGTCCGCCACCCGCATCAGCGCGGAAGCGGGCGGCGGGGACGCTTCGCTGGGCGTTTCCAATGGCGGCGGCGGCACGCTGAGCTGGACGGCCGCCATTCCCGCAACGGTCGATTGGGCGCGCATTTCAAGCGGATCCAACGGCACCAACTCGGGAACCGTGCAGATCGAAATTGATGCCAATTCGGGGGCGGCGCGCGAATTCAATCTCACGGTTACCGGCAACGGCACCACGCCCGCCACCGTCCAGGTGAGCCAGCCGGAGGCCCCGCCGGCCATTGATCTGAAAGCGGCGCGCACGGAACTCGAAGGCGGCGGCGGCAGCATTAGCCTACAGGTGCGCAACTCCGGCCATGGCACCCTGCAATGGACCGCCAGTTTGCCCGGCGACCAAGACTGGGCCTATATCGAGAAGGGCGGCTCGGGCACGGACTCCGGCGAAATCGTGGTCCGCTACGCCGTCAACGGCGGCGAGGACCGGGAACTTCAGGTGATGGTAACCGCGGCGGGCGCATCGAACTCGCCGCAATCGCTGGACTTCGCCCAAAAATGGTTCGCCGCCAGCACTTGCACCTACCCCAAGGCCCGCGAAGAGGTGTTCGACCGACTTGAGGAGGTCTATTACTTCAACGACGAGCGCGAACAGCAGGGCATCTACGCCGGCATTTTTCTGGATGATTTCAAAACCCTCGATGCCCTTTTGGACGAAATTCGCTATAAGCCCGAAACGCATGACCGCGGCTTCACCTACTGGCTGACGCGCGAGGAATCGGACATGCTGTTTGAAGCTGCGGCGTATATCTTCGGTTTCCGCATGAGAGTGATCATTGACGAATCGGAGGAGCCGCTTTACTTCGAGATATTGGATGTGTACGAAGGATCCCCGGCCGGCGAAGCGGGCCTCGCGCGGGGCGACAAGATCCGGGCTCTGAACGGCAAGGCCGTGGACGGCCTCACTTTCGAGCAGATCCAGCTTGAGCTGGGGCCGAACGAGGAAGGGTATGCAGTGGAGATTGAGGCGGAAACGCTATCGGGAGCTCGCCGGACGTACGCCATGGCCAAGCGCTTGGTGGAGATCCCCACGGTTCCGGATGGCCATGTCGCCGTCTTTGATACGGACAAGGGCAAGGCGGGCTATCTTCATTTCAGGACCTTTTTCGGCGATGCGAACGAACGCCTGCTTGAGGAATTCGCCGGATTCAAATCCGCGGGCGTGCGCCACCTGATCGTTGACTTGCGCTACAACGGCGGCGGCAGCGTGCCTATCGCGCATGGCCTGGCCACGCTGATCGGCGGTCCGGAGCTGTTCGGGAACCCAATGCAAACAGTGCTGGCCACAACGGTTCACAACCGTTTGCTGGAGCGCCGAGGATGGAACGAAACGACCTATTTTGGATGCGATCCTTACATGGCGCCCGCCCTGATTGCGAAATGCGAGGCCGAGTCGGCGCTGCGGGATCTGGAGAACGTGGTGTTCATCACCAGCCAGAGCTCGGCCTCTTCCAGCGAACTGGTCATTACGGCGCTTCAGCCGCATGAGAACGTGGCCCTTGTGGGGGAACGCACCTACGGAAAGCCGGTGGGGCAGTACGGCTTCGATTTCTGCCGGACCGATCCGGGCAATCAATTTTCGGGAGAAGGGATTCTGTGGCCGGCCTCCTTCGCCACCGTTAATTCCGAAGGTTTCGAGGAGTACTACGACGGCCTTCCGGTCACCCAAGGCTGCGAGGCGGCGGACGACTTAAGCCATGAACTCGGCTCTCCGCAAGAGGATCGAATCGCGGCCGCTTTGCGTTTTATCGAGACCGGCAGCTGCGCCGCTCCCCCGTCCTCCCGCGCCGCCTCGAAAGCGGTCGAAATGCAATCGGTTCCGAGCCGGGGTCCAGCCACGCAGTTCTTCGGCCATTGATCCGGCACTAGCAGGATAATGGCGGAGCTTGCGGGCCGAACCGGTTGGCGCCTTGCCGTGGGACAGGCGGCCCGCGCCAGTCTCGTTGCCTTGTCCGTTCTGGCATCCGCTTGCGGCGGTTCCGGTTCCGAGGCGCCGCCTGTTCCCCCAAGCATCAGCTTGTCGGCGGCCAGCATCGAGGCGGCGGCGCAGGGAGAAAATATTTCCGTGGACGTGTCCAACGGGGGCGGCGGCGCGCTGAGCTGGACGGCCGCCCTTGCCGAAGGCGTGGATTGGGCGCGCATCTCGAGCGGTTCCAGCGGCAGCAACGCCGGAACGATTGAAATCGAAGTGGCTCCCAACCTGGGCGATATGCGCGAGGTTGAATTGACCGTATCGGCCGCCGGGGCGGCTTCAGGCACCGTGACCGTGCGGCAGGCGGATGGGCGCCCGGCCATCGAGTTGGAGGCCCCGAGCGCGGAACTGGACGGAGAGGGCGGCAGCGTCACGCTGGCGGTGCGGAATACCGGCGTTGCGCCGATGCAATGGAGCGCCGCCCTGCCGGACGGCGTGGACTGGGCTTATATCGCCAGCGGCCGCGAAGGCGTCGATGCGGGCGAAATCATGATTCGCTACCGATTGAACAGCGGCTTTGACCGCGAGCTTCCGTTGCGGGTCACGGCCGCCGCCGCCGTCAATTCGCCCCAATCGCTCACGCTGAGCCAGGACTGGTTTGCATCGTCGGCCTGCACTTTCCCCGAAGCCCGAGGGGGGCTTCTCGAACAAATGAAGAGGTGGTACTACTTCAATGATGAGCCGGAGCAGCAGGCGCGTTACGACGGGCTGGATATCGATGAATACCTTAGCCTGGACGAGCTGCTGACCGAGCTTCGCGCGATCCCTCGCGACCTGCTTTTCAGCCAATGGATCACCCGCGCGCAAGCCGAGGCGGCGCTGGACCGGCGGCTCGTTGACTTCGGCTTTTACGGCTGGACTGCGCTCCGTATCGATTTCAACACGGGAAGGCAGGAGCTTCTGCACTATCAGGTGGCCGATGTCTATGCGGGCTCTCCGGCGGACACTGCCGGGCTGGAGCGCGGCGACAAAATCCTGGGCCTTAACGGGAAGCGGATCGCGGATATCGCTTTCGCCGAGCATGTGATCGACGAATTAGGGCCCAGCGACGAAGGTTTCGAGGTGAGTTTCGATATTGAGAAGCCATCAGGCGCGCGTCGGAGTTTCAGCATGGCCAAGGCGCAACTCGATGTTCCTGCGGTTCCCGAAGAGCACGCCCGGATATTTGACACGGGTGCAGGGCAGGTTGGCTATTTGCATGTTCGGGGCTTTTGGGGGGATGCGCAAGCGCGCCTGCTGGAGGAATTCGCCGAACTCAACGCCGCCGGGATCAAGAATCTGATCGTGGATATACGCTACGCCGCCTTGGGGTTTACGCAGCCCGCTGAAGGCCTGGCCACTCTGATCGGCGGCCCGGAGCTTTACGCAAACCAGACGCGGACCGTGCTTTCAAGGCGCGTCCATAACGAGCAGCTCAGGCGGGAAGGGCGGGACAGCACGGTCTGGTTCGGATGCGGCGCCTTTCCAGCCCCGGATATGGCTGCGCGCTGCGAGAACGAGTCGTCGATAAGCGATTTGGAAAACGTCGTCTTTATCACCAGCTTCTTAACCATCGGCCCCGGCGAACTCGCGATTGCCGCGCTTCAGCCGCACGAGAACGTGGCCCTTGTGGGGACGCGCACTTTGGGCAAGCCGGTCGGGCGATATGCGCTGCCCTTCTGCCTGGCCGATCCGAACGACATGGACTCGCGGCAGGCGGAGCTTTTGCCCGTGGCCTTCGCGAACTTCAATTCCGAGGGTTTTGGCGACTACTACGCCGGCCTCCAGCCGACGCAAGGCTGCGAGGTGCTCGACGAGGGCCTCAGCCTTCAGTTCGGCGAGGGCCGCGGCAGCCGTCCGTTCGGCGACCCTGATGAGCCCCGGATCGCCGCCGCCTTGCGCTATCTTGAGACCGGCAGCTGCGGCGTTCCCGCGCCTTCGAGCGCGCCTCCATACGGCATGGCCGTGCAGCTAGGCCCCGGGCGGAGCCTGATCACGCTGCTGCCGGATCAATAGCGGGGTTCAGGCGGCGCGGGCTTTTATTTGCGCGGCGGCCTGCTCGCCGATCATGCGGCCGAAGGTCATGGCCGGCATCAGCGACATGCCGCCCACGAAGGCGGCGCCGGACAGGCGCGTGAAGCCGAGGATCTCGCCGGCGGCATAGAGGCCGTTGATCGGCTTCTCGGATTGATCCACAACCTGCAGGTCGCCGTTCACTTTCACGCCGCCAGGGCTGATGACGGTCACGCCCACCGCCTCGATGCCGTAGAACGGCGCGCGCTCGACGCGGCGCGGCAGGAACAGGCGATTGAAATCCGGATCCTCGCGGCTGTCCACGGCTTTGTTGTAGCGCCTGACCGTTTCCGCAAGATTTTCCGGCGGGATATCGAAACGGCCGGCCAGCTCCTCGATGGAATCGGCCTTCTGGAATGCCGGGTGGGTATTGAATTCGGGGCGCAGGTCGCGGCCCTGCTTGTCCGGAACGGTCATCGGCGTTGCGTTCTGGCTGATGCCTTCGTCGAATACGATGACCATGCGCATGCCGGGCTGCTTCAAAAGCGAGGTCTCGCTGTAGTGGATGCTCGGATGGTCCTCGCGCAGGAACCGTTTGCCTTGGCCGTCCACGTAGATTTCCCAAGGCGCCCGGTAGGCCGGCGCCAACTGGAAGAACCAAGCGCTCAAGGGATCGTTTGGATCCTGCAAAAAGCCCGCGAAGGTGGCCAGGAATTGGTCTGTGCGGTCGATTTTGGCGCCGATCTCGCGGGCCGCAATGATCCCTTCGCCGCGCGAAAACGGGTTGCAATGCGAATGCAAGGGGTAGGGGGTGACCTCGTTCCATAACTCGGGATTGGCCGCGTAGCCGCCGGTGGTCAGCGCCACGCTCGGGGCCCGGAACTCGAGCTTCTGGCCGTTGCATTCGGCTTTCACGCCCGCCACGGCCCCCGAAGCGGAAGTGAGCAGCCCGGTCATGCGCGTTTGCAGCCGCAGCTCGATCGCTCCCGAAGCCGCCAGCGCCCGATGCACGGGCTCGATCGCCTTGAGGATCGAAAGGCCCTGCTCATGGCCCCAGACGTAGCGGCGCGTGGCATAGGGCTCGTGCACCATTCCGGCCATGGGCGTTCCCGGCGCCAGTTCAAGCCCGATATCCATGAGCCAGTGCAGGGTGTCCGCTGCGCCGCCTGTGGCCAGTCGGCCCAGCACCGGATCGATGCCGCCGTAGGCGATGCGCTGCGCGTCCTGGTAGTGCTCCTCGGCGCTATCCTCTATGCCCAGCGCGGCCTGCTGGCGGGTTCCTGCGGCGCTGATCTGGCCGGAAGACCAGTGCAAGGTGCCGCCCACGCGGCTGTCGGCTTCGATCTGCAGGACCCGGGCGCCGCCTTGGGCGGCGAATATCGCCGCTGGCAGGCCCGCCGATCCGGCGCCTACAACGATCAGGTCGTAGCCGCTGCCCATTACGGCTTATCGGACATATTCATAAGGGGCTTCAGCAGATCGATCGGCAGCGGAAACACGATGGTGTTGCTGCCTTCGCTGGACACTTCGGTGAGCGTTTGCAGGTAGCGAAGTTGCAAGGCCTGCCCCTGCTCGGAGAGCGTGGCCGCGGCTTCGGCCAGTTGCGAAGCCGCCTGGGCCTCGCCTTCCGCGTGAATCACCTTGGCCCGCCGCGCCCGCTCGGCTTCGGCTTGGGCGGCAATGGCCCGGATCATGCTCTCGTCCAGATCGACATGCTTGATTTCCACGTTGGACACCTTGATACCCCAGGCATCGGTGTGCTGGTCGAGGATCGCTTGGATATCGCCGTTGAGCTTGTCGCGCTCCGACAGCATCTCGTCGAGTTCGTGCTGGCCGAGCACCGAGCGCAGCGTGGTTTGCGCCAGTTGGCTGGTGGCCTCGAACACGTTGGCCACTTGGATGATCGCCCGCTCCGGATCGACAATGCGGAAATAGACCACGGCGTTGACCTTCACCGACACGTTGTCGCGGGAGATCACGTCCTGCGTGGGAACATCCATCACGATCACGCGCAGATCCACCCGCACCATTTTCTGGATGAAGGGGATCACGATGATCAGGCCGGGGCCTTTCACTTTCCAGAACCGGCCCAGCAGGAAAATCACGCCGCGCTCGTACTCGGCGAGTATTCGCACGGATGCGACAATGAGCGCTAGAAGGATGATAGCTGCTATAAGAATTGCGAACATTATGAACTCCTTATCCTGTTTTTCTCAACAAAGTGAACAAATTTCTCCGGGGATGCCGAACCGGCGGAGAGTGGCCGATGACCAGCTTCAGGCGATCCATGTCCGCGGAGTGAACGTAGAGTTCCTGACCGCTGGTGACCGCTGACGAGGCGCTGGCCTGCCAGCGCTCGCCCTGCACCAGCACCGGACCGGTGTCCTCGAAATCCTCAAGCGCCACCGCTCTTCGGCCCACCAGGCTCTCGCGGCCGCTGACCACCGGCCGCCGCTGGCTGCGGGCAAGCACCGCCACAAGGCCCAGCATCAGTAACCCGGCCGCCAGGCCCACGCCAGCGATTAGCGCCACAGGCGCCTCGAAACCGGGAATCCCGGTATCAAAAAGAATAATTGAACCCACAACAAAGGCCGCTACTCCTCCCAGGCCCAGCACCCCGAAACTGGGGGTGAGCGATTCCGCGATGATAAGGCCCACCCCTAGGACCATCAGCGCCAGCCCCGCGTAGTTCACGGGCAGCACGCTCAATGCGTAAGCAGCCAGCAGCAGGCAGATCACGCCCACGATGCCCGGCACCAGCGAACCGGGATTGTAGCCTTCCAGCAGCAGCCCGTAGAGGCCGACGATGACCAGCAAGTAAGCGACGCTCGGATTGGTCAGGATCGAAAGCAGGCGGGTGCGCCAACCGGGCTCCAGCCGCTCGATCTCCGCTTCGGCGGTGTTCAGCTTGATGGTCGCGCCGTCGAGATCCACTTCGCGTCCGTCGGCCTTCTCCAGCAGATCCTTGACGCCATCGGCGATGAAGTCCGCCACATTCATTTCCACGGCCTCGATGGCTTCCAGCGTGGCGCCTTCACGCACCGCCTCTTCGGCCCAGTCGGCATTGCGTCCGCGCTGCCGGGCCAGCGAGCGGATATAGGAAACCGAGTCATTGATCATTTTGCGCTGCGCGGCCTCGGCGTTCGGATCCTGGGCGCTCTCGGCATCCTCCCCGCCTTCATCTTCTCCGCCGTCATCAGCGGCGGATTCCTGATCGGCATCGGGCGAGGACTCGGCATCCGCGTTGCCGGGTTCGCTCTCGCCGTTGGATTCCGCCGCGCGCAACAGGACCGGAGCGCCCGGCCTAAGGCCCGCCATGCCGGCATGGCCCATGCTCACCGGGGTCGCGGCGCCCAGCGTTGTGGCTTTCGACATCGCCGCCACGTGGCTGGCGTAGAGAATATAGGTTCCCGCGCTGGCGGCGCGCGCTCCGTTGGGCGTCACATACACCGCGACCGGCACATCGGATGCCAGGATTTCCTTGATCATGTCGCGCATCGGCTCTAGCAATCCGCCCGGGGTGTCCAGCTCCAGCACCAGGATGCTCGCCTCGCGCTCCTGCGCGGTTTTCAGGCTGCTGATAAAAAATTCGGCGGTGGCCACGCCGATCGCATCGTCGATTGAAATCACCAGCGCCACGCCGGGAGCGTCGTCGGCGCCTGCCTCCTCCGCGATGTCTTCCGCCCCTGCCGCGCCCCACAGTAACGCGCCCGCGAGGGCCAGCAGGGCGGACCGGAAAACGGGCTTCGGCAGGTTTGGCAGCGGGCGCATAGGGGTCTGGAATCATAGCATGCACGCCTGTTCGCCGTTAAAATCCGCAATGCTTTCCACTAATGGCTGAGGAGGGCGGCATCAATGACGTGGATTCTGAAATTTCTGGTTATTCCAGCCCTGATCGGGGCCTTGGCCAGTTGGCTCAGACATGGACGCCGCAGCTAACCCGAGCCAAGCCAGCGCAAGGGCCGGCTGGCGCCCGGACAGCTGGCGGGCTTGCGAAACGGCGCAGCAGCCGGAGTACGGCGATTCCGAAGCGCTGGAGGCGGCGCTGAGCGAGCTGGCCGCGCTGCCGCCTATCGTGACCAGTTGGGAAGTGGAGTCGCTGCGCCAGTCGATCGCGGCCGCGCAACGCGGCGAAGCCTTTGTGCTGCAGGGCGGCGATTGCGCGGAAACATTCCCTGAATGCACTTCCGACATCATCGTGGCGCGGCTGAAGGTGCTGCTGCAAATGAGCTTGGTTCTAAGCTACGGGCTGCGCAAGCCGATCGTGCGCGTGGGGCGCATGGCCGGCCAGTACGCGAAGCCGCGCTCGGCGCCGCTGGAATCGCGCGAGGCCGTGTCGCTGCCGAGTTTCCGCGGCGATCTCGTCAACCATGAATCGTTCACCTCCGGCGCCCGCGCGCCCGATCCCAAATTGCTGCTGCGCGGCTACGAAAGGGCCGCATTGACGCTTAATTTCGTGCGCTCGCTGGTCGATGGCGGTTTCGCCGACCTGCACCATCCGGAGAACTGGAATCTGGACTGGGTTGGCCATTCGCCGCAGGCCGAAGCCTACGAGGCCATCGTTGACCGGATCACGCGCTCGCTGGACTTTATCGAGCATTCCACCGGCCGCGACCTGAGCCGCTTGCGCCGCACGAATTTCTATACTTCCCACGAAGGCCTGTTGCTCCACTATGAGCAGGCCCAGACGCGGCTGCTCCCGCACCGCGGCGTCTGGTACAACCTCACCACGCACTTCCCCTGGATCGGCATGCGCACCGCCCAGCTTGGGGGCGGGCATGTGGAGTTCTTCCGCGGTGTGGCCAATCCCATGGGCATCAAGATCGGCCCGGCCATGACCTCCGAATGGCTGGTTGAATTGCTCGGCGTGCTGAACCCGGACAATCAGGAAGGCCGGATCACGCTGATTCACCGGATGGGCGCCGGACGGGTGGGCGAAGCGCTGCCGCCCCTGATCGAGGCCGTTCAGCGCCAAGGCGCGAAGGTATTGTGGATGTGCGACCCGATGCACGGCAATACCGAAACGGCCGCCAACGGGCGCAAGACAAGGCGGCTTGAGCGGATCGAGGAGGAGCTCGACCGGGCGTTCGCCGCGCATGCCAAAGCCGGCACTTGGCTGGGCGGCGTGCATTTGGAGCTGACAGGCGAGAACGTGACCGAGTGCGTGGGCGGGGCGCGGGGGCTGAAGGAATCCGACTTGGACAAGAGCTACCGGACCCAGGTGGATCCGCGCCTGAACTATGAGCAGGCCATCGAGCTGGCCATGCTGATTTCGCAAAAGGCGGTCGGCTAGCGTGCTGGGCGCACCGGCAGCGCGATGAGCGCCGGCGACGAGACCCCGTTCGATCCCAAGCCGTTTCTCCAAAGCCTCACGCAGGGCTGCGGCGTTTACCGGATGCTGGACCCGAAAGGCGATATCCTTTACGTGGGCAAGGCCAAGAACCTGAGGCGCCGGGTGGCGTCGTACTTCGGCGCGCGCAGCCATCAGCCCCGGATCCATAAGCTGATGAGCCGCACCCGGCGGGTGGAAGTGACCGTGACCGCAACGGAACAGGAAGCGCTGCTTTTGGAATGCAACCTGATCAAGCGCCATAAGCCGCGCTTCAACGTGTATCTGCGCGACGACAAAAGCTATCCCTATGTGTATGCGACCACCCGCGATCCTTTTCCCCGCTTTGCCTTCCATCGCGGCGCGCGGCGCGGCAAGGGCCGCTATTTGGGGCCCTATTCCAATGCCGCGGCGGTGCGCGGCGCGCTGAGCCAGGCGCAGAAGCTGTTCCGGATACGGCTGTGCGAAGATTCCTATTTCCGCTACCGCAAGCGGCCTTGCCTGCAATACCAGCTGAACCGCTGCACGGCCCCCTGCGTGGGCCTGGTCAGCGAGGACGAATATGCTGCCGACGCAAGCCAGGCGCTATTGTTCCTGGAGGGGAAAAACGAAGCGGTGCTGGAGGACCTGCTAGGGCGCATGGAGCAGGCGGCGAAGAATTTGGATTACGAACGCGCGGCGCTGCTGCGCGACCGGGTGGCCGCGCTTCAGCGGGTGCAGGCCAGCCAGTCGGTGGCGGGCGGCGCGGCGCGCGACCTCGATGTGGTGGCCGTGTCCGAGAGCGGCGGGGTGTATTGCGTGGCCGTGCTGTGGATCCGGCGGGGCGCGCTGATGGGCAGCCGCCTGTTCTTTCCGCGCGTGATGCCGGGCGTGGAGTCGCGCGAAGTGACGGGCGCTTTCATCGCGCAGCACTATTTCGAGCGCGGCGCGCCCCGCGAAGTGATCAGCGGCGGCCCCATTGGGCGCCGGGAATTGCTGGAAAGCGCGTTGGCGTTGAAGAGCGGCCATCCGGTCGCAGTGCGCTGGCAGGTTAGGGGATGGCGCCGGCGCTGGGTGGAACTGGCGCGCAGGAATGCCGAAGCGGGCGCTTTGCAGCAGGCTGCGGGTTCCCGCGGCCTCGCTTCGCAGCTGAAGGCGCTGGCTAGGGAGCTGCGCTTGATGCGCCCGCCGGAGCGCATCGAATGCTTCGATATCAGCCATACCGGCGGAGAATCCCCGGTCGCGTCCTGCGTGGTGTTTTCGCCGGAAGGCGCCAGCCGCTCCGACTACCGGCGGTTCAATATCCGCGATGCCGAAAGCGGCGACGACTACGGCGCCATCGCCGAGGCCGTGCGCCGCCGCTATGGTCGGCTGGTCCGTGAAGAAGCGGCGCTGCCGGAGCTATTGCTGATCGACGGCGGCCGCGGCCAGCTGAACGTGGCGCGCGCCGAACTGGAGGCGCTGGGCCTGTCGAGCATGCCGGTCGCCGCCGTAGCCAAGGGTTTCGGTCGCCGCGAGGGCCGCGAGCGCATCTACATGCCGGATCTCGCCCGGTCGCTGGTTCCCGGCCCCGGCTCCGCAGCGCTGAAACTGATCGCGCGCATCCGCGACGAGGCCCACCGCTTCGCGCTCGAAGGCCACCGCCGCCGGAGGCGCGCCGCGCGCAAGTCCTCGGTGCTGGATGAAGTGCCGGGGCTCGGCCCTAAGCGCCGCCGCCAGCTTTTGCGGCATTTCGGCGGATTGCGCGGCGTCGAGGCTGCTCCCGTGGAGGATTTGCGCAAGCTCCCTGGCATCGGCCCCGAACTCGCCCAACGCATCCACGCCGCCCTCCACTGAGAAGGTTTTGGCCGCTGCGGCTCAATTTGAACGATTGGGCTTGCCTCCGCGCTCAATTCGCTATAGTGGCGGCATGAACCTTGCGATTATCCTGACGTGGTTTCGGGTTGCCGCCATGCCCAGCGTCGTGGCTCTGTTCTATCTTCCGCATCCTTGGGCGCATCCGGTCGCCGGCCTGGTGTTCGGCGCGGCCGCGCTCACCGATTGGGCGGACGGCTGGGTGGCGAGGCGCTTCAACCAGGGGTCGCGTTTCGGGGCTTTCCTGGATCCCGTGGCGGACAAGCTGCTGGTGATCGCGGCGCTGCTGCTTTTGGTTCAGGCCAATCCGGGCATGATGCTGGCGCTGGTGGCGATCGTGATCATCGGTCGGGAGGTGGCCGTTTCGGCGCTGCGCGAATGGATGGCGGCGCTCGGCCAGCGGGGGCGGGTCAATGTGATCCGGCTGGCCAAATACAAATCCATCGGACAGATGGTGGCCTTGGCGTGCATGCTGTACAAGCAGCCGCTGTGGTTTCTGCCGCTCTACGAAATCGGCTACGCCCTGCTGCTGCTGTCGGCGGGACTGACCTTGCTCACGGGCGCCCTCTACATGCTGCGGGCCAGGGCCGCCATGCGCGGCGCATCCGCACCATGAATGCGCGGGCCCGCCTGATTGCCGCCTTCGCGCCGGCGCTGCTGGCGGTCGGGGCCTGCCAGCCCGCGCTCCAAGATGCTCAATCCGGCATTGCGATCAGCAACGTGACCGTGATTGATGCCGTGTCCGGCGAACGTACGGATCAGACGGTGCTCATCGACGGCGACCGGATTGCCGCCGTTGGCGATTCGGATTCAATGTATTTGAGCGGCTCTTTTGAAATGATCGACGGCACGGGCAAGTTTCTGATTCCAGGCCTCTGGGATATGCACGTGCATCTCACCTACGACGAGCGGCTGGTCGATTTCATGCCCGGGTTATTCATTCGCTACGGGATCACCAGCGTTCGAGACACCGGCGGGCTTATGCCTAAGCTCCGGCCCGTGGTCGAGCGCATGCGCGCTGCGGACGCCATTGCTCCCCGGGTGTTTTTCAGCGGCCCGCTGCTCGATGGCGAGCCGGTGGTTTATGACGGCGTGAATGCGGTCGAAGTGGGCATTGCCAGCCTCACTCCGGCCCAAGCCGAGGCGAACGTGGCTGATCTGAAGGCGCAGGGGGTCGATTTCATCAAGATTTACGAGATGGTGACCCCCGAGGTGTTCGATGCGCTGATCGAGGCCGGCCGGAGTTACGGCTTGCCGATCGCCGCCCATGTGCCGCTGTCCATGCGCGCGTCCGCCGCTGCGCCTCGCGTGGATTCCATGGAGCACCTGCGCAATATCGTCCTCGACTGCGTGGACGATGCCCAGGAGCTTCTTGAAACGCGGCGGGAATACCTCGATGCCGGCAGGGAGCGTTCGGGGATCGATTTGCGAGCGGCCCTGCATCGCATGCAAAGGCTGGATGCGATCGACGCGCTGGACTGGGAGGTGTGCGGCGCGGTGCTGGGCACCATGCGCAACACCATCCAGGTGCCTACCGCCCGGCTCAGCGCCTTGAAGCTGTTCCCCGTGCATGAGCGCGGCGATTGGCCCGCGGCGCTGGCCCGAATGCCTCCTGCCCTGGTTGAGGAATGGAGCGCGCCGCCCGCTTGGATGGCCGCCGACCCCGCTTTCCAAGACCACCGTTTTGGCCAATATATGCTCGATATGATCGGCCGCATGCGCCAAGCCGGGGTGCCGATCGGGGCCGGCACCGACACGCCGCTGGCGCACGCGATTCCCGGCTACAGCCTGCACAACGAACTGGAAATCCTGGTGGCTGCCGGTTTGACGCCGCTGGAGGCGCTGGGCGCCGCGACCGTCCAGCCGGCGGCCTTCTTTTCCTTGCAGGACCAAATGGGCGCGGTCGCTCCCGGCATGCGGGCCGATCTGGTGCTGCTGCGCGCTAATCCGTTATCGGATATCCGCAATACCCGATTTATCGACCGGGTCATCGCCCGCGGCCGGCTGATGCCAACCGAGTGATGCCTGCATGGCCTGACCGCAACACGATAAGAGGGGAAATAATGAAAAAGACTGTTTTGCTGATCCTAGGAATCCTCGCCTTTGCCGGAGCGCGCGCCGAACCGATGCAATGGGATCCCTCGCGCTACTCGCAGGAAGTCACGCGCTGCGACCGCCTCGCCTCGCATGGCGACGATCCCTGGGCCGTGGCGCCCGGCGTTTCGCAGGCCGATATGGATTTTGAGGCCGCCGCTGCCGCTTGCGAACAGGCGGTGGCCGCGGATCCTGAAAATCCGCGGCTGCGCTACCAGCTTGCGCGGGTTTACGGCTATAGCGGCCAGGGCGGGAAGGCCTATCCCCACCGCGAGGCGGCGATCGCCGCGGATTATCCACAAGCCCTTTTCGTGAATGGCTACCTGCATTTTCTCGGCATCAACAAGGCGAAGAAAGATATATGCAGAGCGGGCAGCCTGTTTCGACGTTCCGCTCAATACGGCCGGCTTGCCGGACAAGTCGGATTCACGCGCTACGCGCTGGACGGCGCTTTCGCGGGCTGCGACGTGATCATCGACCCGGAGGAACTCATGATGTTCCTTGAGGCAGCGGAGGAATCGAACAGCGATTTCTACGAGAGCATGCTGATCGCGATGCTCAAGAAAGAGGTCGCTGCGCTTAAGGAAGAGAACAAATGAAGAAACTGATTGCCGTTTGCGGACTGCTGGCCTTTGGCGGGATTTCCGCCGAAACGCTTGAATGGGACGCATCGCCGTATTCGCAGGACGCCACGCCGTGCGATCTGGCGGCTGCGCATCCGCTGGATCCCAACAAGGCGGCGCCGGGGGTGTCGCGGGCGGAAATGAGCTTTCCCGCCGCGATAGCGGCCTGCGAGGCGGCGGTGGCCGAGGACCCGGGCAACCCTAGGCTGCGTTATCAGCTCGCCCGCGTTTACACCTACAGCGGGCAGACTGGAAAGGGATGGCCGCACATGGAGGCCGCCGTGGCTGCGGAGTATCCCCAGGCGCTGTTCGTGAGCGGCTACATGCAATATCTCGGCTACGCTAACACCGGGGAGGATGTCTGCGGGGCCGGGCGCTTGATTCGGCGCTCGGCGGAGTATGGGCGCCTTGCCGCCCAAGTCGGGTTTGTCCGCTATGCATTGGACGGCGGTTTCGACCGGTGCGAAGGCTTGGTGGAACCGGCGGAAATGCTGGATTTTCTTGCCGCCGCGGCCGACTCAACGAACGACTACTATCCAACCATGCTGATCGGAATGCTGCGGAAGGAAATCGATTCCCGGGCAAGAGGGCGCCCCGCCCTCCGGGAAGACGGGATATCTTCCGCGCCTGCCCTTTTTGCAGCGGGGCGCGCATCCGCATCCGAAACGCTCGTCACGAACCAGGAGGAATACCGTGCCGCGGTCGAGCGCGCCAGTCCGGGGGACACCATCGTGCTCTCCAACGGAATCTGGCGCGATTTCGAGATTCTCCTTGCAGGCAACGGGGAGCCGGAACGGCCGATTACCCTGACGGCGGAAACAAAGGGACGGGTCGTTATCAGCGGCCAGTCCAACCTGCGGCTTGCCGGCAGCCACCTGGTCGTGTCCGGGTTGGTGTTCAGGGACGGCTACTCGCCGACCAACACTGTGATTTCCTTTCGGCGCGCGAAGGGTGAGCCCGCCAATTACTCAAGGGTGACGGAAACGGTGATCGACCGGTTCAACAACCCGGAGCGGCATGAGATTGACTTCTGGGTGCTGATGTTCGGGCGCCATAACCGCTTTGATCACAACCACCTTGAGGGCAAAGGCAATCTCGGAGTCACCATGGCCGTGCGGCTGGACGGCGAGGAAAACCAGCGAAACCGGCACCGCATCGACCACAACTACTTCGGCCCGCGGCCGATACTGGGAGCCAATGGCGGCGAGACGCTGCGAATCGGCACCAGCCATTACTCGCTCGCCGATTCGCTGACCGTTGTCGAGAACAACGTGTTCGATCGATGCGACGGCGAGCTGGAGATCATTTCCAACAAGTCGGGCGGCAATATCTTTCGCGGCAACCTGTTCCTGGAGTCGCGCGGCACGCTCACGATGCGCCACGGCAACAACGCCGTGGTGGAGGACAACGTATTTTTCGGCAACGGCGTTCCGAATACCGGCGGCATACGGATCATCAACAAGGGGCATGTGGTCCGCAACAACTATCTTTATGGGCTTGCCGGCTACCGTTTCGGGGCCGCCCTCACGGTTATGAACGGGGTCCCGGATTCTCCGCTCAACCGGTATCATCAAGTCGAGGATGTCGTGATGGAGAACAACTCAATCATTCAATGCGACTACATTGAACTCGCCGGGGGAAGCGACGAAGAGCGTTCGGCGCCGCCGATCGGCAGCATATTCCGTTCCAACCTGGTGTTCAGCCGCGCCGGGGAAAATATCTTCCGCGCGCATGATGACATCAGCGGGATAGCCTTTGCAGGCAACGTGGCGAACGCGGTCGCGGACCTGCCCGTAAAGAGTGGTTTTTCGACCGCCCCCATCGAGATGCAACAAGCCGCCAACGGGCTCTGGTATCCGGTTGGAGATGAACTCGCTTCAATCGGGGTGCGGGCGGACCTGCAGGTGCTGGACATGGACGACACAGGCGTTGCTTGGTACCCGAAACCCGAAGGGAAGGGGATGCCGCCCTCCGGGGATGCCGGGGCGCCGCGAAGGCAGACGCCTCGCTCCCAGGCTTCAGCGACCATTCCCGTCGCCCCTGGCGAGAACGCCCTGTTCGAAGCCGCCGGCCGGGCTGAAGCAGGCTCCATCCTAGAGCTGGCCCCGGGCGCATATCGGGTCAGGAAGACAATCGTGGTTGATCGGCCCCTGGGCGTAAGGGCGGTCGAGGGCCGGGGGACGGTCAGGCTGGAGTTCGAGCGCTCGGCGCTTTTCGAGCTTGAGGAAGGCGGGCGCCTGGAGCTGTCGGGCTTGGAGATTTCCGGCGCAGCCTCTCCCGACATGTCGGGCAATGCGGTGGTTCGCACTAGCCGCTATTCAATGACGGGCAACTACGGCCTGGTGGTCGAGGACTGCTCGGTAAGCGACTTGGATGTCAATGACTCGTTTAATTTCCTTTCGGTGTCCAAGGGCACCTTCGCGGACGAGATTCGCATTGCGCGCTCCGAATTCAGCGATATTACCGGCAGCGTGATTGCGTTGAGCAGGGAAACCGACGACTTGGGCCGCTACAACGGCGAGGTCATTTCAGTCGTCGAAAGCCGGTTCAGCAACATTGGCGGCGCCGTAGCCGATATTTACCGCGGCGGAACGGACGAGAGCACCTTCGGCCCGCGGCTTGAGGTACGCTCCAGCGTGCTGGATTCGGTGGGCCGCAACGCGCGCAACAAGACGGCCGCGTCGATACGGCTGCTGGGCGTGCAGGTGGCCGACATTCACGGGAATGAGTTTATCGACAGCCGGCCGATCCGCGTAACGCACACGGTCGGCGATCCGATCACGCGCATCAGAGGCAATCGCTTTGCCGGCACGCCGGAACCGATCATCAGCAAGGTCGGCAGGCCGTGATGCGACGGCTCTTTATTGTTCCGATTCTTACAGCCTTGGCGGTCGGCGGTTGGCCGCAGGACGGTCGGGCATCCCATCCCCGCCTGCTGCTAACCGCCGGAGATGTCGCCAATATCACCGCCACGATGCACGAATCACCGGGCTTCATGCGCTCGCTGGCCCGGACCCGGACTCGCGTTGACCGCTACTTCGCATCCGATCCCGATGTGCCTGCTCCGATGGATGCCGGCGGCGGCTACTCGCACGAGCAGCACAAGCGCAACGGCATCGCGATCCGCGAAGCCGGCATCGTCTATCAACTCACCGGCGACCGGCGCTACGCCGGTCATGCCAGATCGTTGTTGCTCGCGTACGCGGAACTGTATCCGGGCCTGGGCGAGCATCCGATGAAGAAGGAGCAGGCGCCGGGGCGGCTGTTTTGGCAGAGCCTTAATGAATCCGTCTGGCTGGTTAACGCGATCCAAGGCTACGATGCGATTGTCGGCACCCTTTCCGACAACGAGAAAAGCGCTATCGAAGAAGGTCTCCTGCGGCCCATGGCCGATTTTCTTTCGGTGGAATCGCCGCAGACATTCGACCGGATTCATAACCATGGAACCTGGGCGGCGGCCGCTGTCGGGATGACCGGATACACGCTCGACGACTCGGCGTACGTGGAGATGGCGCTCTACGGGCTCAATGGCGACGGCAAGGCCGGGTTCATCCGGCAGATCGACCTGCTGCTTTCACCGGACGGCTACTACGCCGAGGGCCCGTACTATCAGCGTTACGCGTTGATGCCGCTGGTGGTTTTTGCCCGCAGCATCCATAACAACGATCCGGAACGGAAGATATTCGAGTATCGCGGCGGCCTGTTGCTAAAGGCGATTTATGCGTGCATCGAACTTTCCTATGGAGGCTTGTTCTTTCCGATCAACGATGCGGTCAGGGGAAAGGGGCTGGATACTGTCGAGTTGCGCCACGGCGTGGCTATCGCCTACGCGATGACTGGCGATCCTAAGCTGCTGTCGGTGGCGCGGATGCAGAAATCCTTCGTGCTTACCAGTGACGGATTCAAGGCGGCGATGGCGGCGGACCACGGCAAGGCGGAGCCCTACGAGCATCGGTCCATGCTGCTCAGGGACGGCCCCTCCGGCGAGCAGGGCGGTTTGGCGATTCTTCGCAACGGCGCGGGACCGGGCCATCAGGCGCTGGTGTTCAAGGCCACGGCCCAAGGCATGGGACATGGCCATTTCGATAAGCTGCACTGGATATTCTACGACAACGGAAACGAGATCGTGGCCGATTACGGCGCCGCGCGTTTTCTCAATATCGAGCGCAAGAATGGCGGGCGTTATTTGCCGGAGAACGAGTCCTGGGCCAAGCAGACGGTTGCCCATAACACCCTGGTCGTGGACGGCGAGAGTCATTTCGGCGCCCGGCTGGCGGTTGGCGAGCGTTTCCACCCCGATGTGCTGTACTTCGGCAGCGACAAGGGTGTTCATGTTGCAGCGGCATCCATGGACGGCGCCTACGAGGATGTTTCCTTCAGCCGCACTCTGGTTTTGGCGGACGGCGTGTTGGCCGATGGCCTCGTTGTGGTGGACGTGCTTGATGTGACCGGTTCGGGAGCGCGCCAATACGACTTGCCGGTTCATTTCAAGGGCCAAGTTATCGCTACCACCCCGCCGCTTCGCGCAAAAACCGAAGAACTGCTGCCGCTCGGCAGTGCCAATGGCTACCAGCATCTCTGGCTGCGGGCGGAAACCGAAGTGGCTGCCGACGCGCTGTTCTCGATGACCTGGCTGGCGGAAAATCGCTTCTATACGTATTCGATCCAGGTCGAAGAACCGCTGCAGGTGCTCTTTGCGGAACTCGGCGCCAACGATCCGCAGATCAATCTCAGGCGCGAGCAGGCCGTGATCCTGCGAATGCGGAGCACGGGCGACAGCACCTTCGTTTCCACGCTGGAAGTTCACGGCGAGTACGATGCTGCGGAAGAATCCACGATCGGCAGCGAAGGGTCGATTACCGCGATCGAGCATTTCAGCGGAGGCGATGGCGCGCTGGTGAAGATTGCCAACAGACGGAGCGGCGAGCGCTACTTGGCGCTCTCGAATCAGTCCGGCCACGACCTTGAGCATGCGATCACGATTGCCGGGCGGGAGTTCGAGTGGAGCGGCTTTTACGGCCTGTTCGATCGAAACGGGCCGATCCGTAAATGACCGAACAGGTTGGATTGACGGCATGGCGATAAAAAAAATCCCCGCTCGATCATCGTGACACTCGTGGCGATTTCGACATCCAGCAGATCGCACTGTTTGCCTGGGCGCCATACGTGGACGCCGCGACCGGCCCGCTGGCTTCGAAGAACTCAAATTAGTCGTTAGAGGAAGCAAATATGGAAGACAAGGTAGCAATCGTCGCCGGCGGATCCAGGGACATTGGCAGAGCCGTGTCGCTGGCTTTGGCTGAGGCCGGCGCCAGCGTGGCCGTCAACTATTTCAATGATGCTGCCGCCGGAAAGGGGACCGTTGAGAGCATTCGGCGGAGGGGGGGGGCTGCGATCGCCGTTGCCGGCGATATGACGCGGCGCGGGGATGTCGAGAAGCTGGTGGGCGAGACTTGTCGGGAATTCGGCGGCTCGATTGATGTCTTGGTTAATGTGGTGGGCGGCCTGATCGCGCGCAAGACGCTTGCGGAGATGGACGAGGAGTTCCTCGAGCATGTCCTGCGTCTGAACGTGACCAGCACTTTTCTGACTACGCAATGCGTCCTTGCCCATATGGCGGAACAAGGTTCCATCATCAATCTCGCCTCGCAGGCAGGTCGGGACGGCGGCGGTCCGGGCGCGGCTGCCTACGCGGCATCCAAGGGCGCGGTGATGTCGCTTACCCGAGCGATGGCCAAGGAATTAGGACCGGTTGGAATCCGGGTGAATTGCGTGTGCCCGGGAATGATCGACACGGCCTTCCACGACACGTTCACCAAGGATGCCGTGCGCGCCAACGTTGCCGCCGCCACGCCGCTGCGTCGCGAAGGAGAAGCCGAGGAAGTCGCGGGCCTTGTCGCCTACCTTGCTTCATCGCGGGCAAGTTTCATCACCGGGGCAAGTTTCGATATCAACGGAGGCGCCTTCTTCTCCTGATTCCTTGGGCGTGAAGCGCTCCGGCTTTCGCGGGGTTCGGGGCGACCTCCCGCCCGAGGGTGCGTCTATTGTCCGGGCTCGGACGCATGTGGGATTGGAGCTGGCCCGATCGAGTCGTTGTTTCCGCCTGGTTGCGGCGCGGTTTGAGGCCGCTGCCTCTACTTGAGCTGGCCGACATCGAGCACGTTCATGTCCGTGTAATCGAGATTCTCGCCTCCCATCGCCCAAATGAACGAATAGTTGGAGGTGCCGCTGCCCGCATGGATCGACCAGGGCGGAGAAATAACCGCCTCTGAATCGCGCACGACGATATGGCGCATCGAATCGGGCTGGCCCATGAAGTGGAACACTCTCTGGCTGGCACCCAGCTCGAAGTAGAAATAGAATTCGGAGCGCCGGTCGTGCAGGTGCGGCGGCATCGTGTTCCAGACACTGCCCGGATTGAGAATCGTCAACCCCAGCAGCAACTGCGCCGAGCGGCAAGTTTCGGGCACGATGTATTTGTAGATCGTGCGGTCATTGGATGTTTCGAGCGAACCCATTTGAACGGGAACAGCCTCGTCGATGGAAATCTTGACCAGATCGAATCGCGCGTGCGCAGGCGTTGAGGCGAGATAGTAGCGCGCAGGATTGTCTTTACTGCCGCACTCGAAAAAGACCTCTTTCGAGCCCATGGGAATATACAAGCCATCGCGGGGTTTCATCTCGAACGTCTTGCCATCGACGGATATTTTCCCGCTTCCGCCGCCCACATTGACCGTGCCCATCTCGCGCCGGTGAAGAAAGGGCGTCCCCGCCGCGGGCTCGGTTTGATCCGGCAATGCCACCGGGCCTGACACCGGCGCCGCGCCGCCAATGACCATGCGTTCGTTATGCGCATAGCTCAGGTTGATCTGGTCGGCCACGAACAGGCCGGTCACGAGATAAAGATCGCGCAGGGCTTGGTTGCTCGCTCCATCCATCATGTCGGGGTGCGTTGCCTGGTGGATTTTTGAATACATGGCTGTGACTCCTTGTTGTTGCTTTAAGTTGCTTGCGGACTGCTGAGTTCCCGGGTTGATTCCCGGACAATCAGTTCAGGAATGGTTTGGTTCGGCCCCGGCGGAACTTCCTCGTCGCCGAATGCAAGAAGGCTTTGAGCTGCGAGCAGGCCGATCTTGCGTGCCGGAGTGCGGACTGTCGTGAGGCGGGGCCATACTCGAGTGGCCGTCTCGAAATCGTCGAAACCGACAATCGAAAGGTCTTCCGGCGCCTTCAGGCCGGCAACATGCAGCGCCTGCAGCACGCCGGCGGCCATTTCATCGTTGGCCGCGAAAACCGCTGTTGGCGGCGGATCAAGATCGAGCAGGTCGGCGCCTCTGGCCAAGCCCGACTCGAACGTGTAGTCGCCCTGCAACAGATAGCGCTTTGGCGGGCGGAAGCCGAACTCCGCCAATCCGTCATCGAAGCCGGACTGGCGCTCATGCGCGGAGCGAAAACTCCTGCGGCCTGCGATCATGGCGATCCGGGAATGCCCTAGGCCCGCCAGGTGCCGGGCCGCTTCGCGGCTGCCCGCCCGATCGTTCGTCACAATCATTCGCCGCTGCATATCCAGCTCGACAGAGGCCACGCGAACGTAGGCGCAACCAATTTCGCGCAATGTTTCCGCGAGGCGCTCGTCCTCGGATACGGACGGAGTCAGCACGACGCCGTAGAGCTTCTGCATTTCGATGAACTTTCGCGCGTCTTCGATAAAGGTGTCGCTGTTGCGGTTGCAAGGATGAACCACCAGCTCGAAATCGGTGCCCTTCAGGCCGTCAAGAATGCCCAGTTGCACGTTAACGACGTATTGCGGCGTGGGGTTGTCGTAGATCATGCCGACAAGGTACGAGCGCCGAAAAGCGAAACCACGCGCTTGCGGGTCCGGCTTGTAGCCGATGTCGCTGATCAGCGCCTTGATTCCCGCGCGCGTCGCATCGTTGACTTGCGGTGAATCATTGATGACCCGGGAAACTGTTTTCTTGGAAACGCCGGCAAGCCGGGCCACATCGCCCATTGTCGGCTTCCGGTCGCCGGGATTGCTCTCGAACCAACTTCGGGCGGCAGCCTTGAAATCGGTGTCGGCTTTGCGGCTTCTTCTTCTCAAGGAGTCCTCCGAACAGGGCTTTGCGTCAGTTCGGCATGCTGCCGCTCTGGCGTTTGGGCTTGAACTTTACATCGAACCAGCCAAACGAGCCGAAATCAACACGCGCTGCGGAGGATACCGACACGCCATGAATGCCGGTGACCGCACCGGTCGAAATCAACGTTCCTTCGGGAAGCTCGATATCCCGGCGCGCGGCAAGGCCCAAGAGAAACCGCAACGCCGCCAGCGGGCCGCCCGGCACGGCATTGGCCGCCGCAGCGCCCGCAACGGCGCCGTCGATCATCACTTTCGCCGTCAGAGAGTCCAAATTCCCGGAACGCCAATTGGCGACTGCGGGCCCTAAGAGCAATCCGGCGTTGTTGCCGAAGTCGGAAATCACGCCGGCCGGCCCCAGCTCGTTGATTGCGGCCATGGGGCTGCTGGCGATCTCCGCTCCCACGAATAGCGAAGACACCAAGGCGGCCAGGTCCGCATTGGAGTATTCCTTTGCCGACGGCTGGACGGCGCAGCCAAGCTCCAGAATGAATTCCGCTTCCACCGCCGCGAATCCGCCGGCGTAAATCGGCATGGTCCTAGTGCCGCCGGACTCTATGCCGACAATGGAGGATTTGAAGATCGGGCCGGCCAAGCGTTCATCATCCGCTCGCAGCTGATCATCAGCCGGGATCATCCCGATCTTCCAGCCGCCGACCGCATCTCCCCAACGCGCTATGGATGCCGTTTGGATCGCGTACGCCCCGTCCAATGAATCGGGCAGGGCGCCCGGAAAGCCCGGCAATGCCTCGGCGGCCACTCGCGCAGCCACCAAGCGCCTAGAGATCGCGTCAAGCTCTGGCGGTAGTGCGTCGGGTTCCGCCTTAGTGCCCAACGGGGTACTCATGGCAGGCCCCGGGGCATTTCCGGGACCTGCCTGCGAAATGGGAAGCCGTCATCGATGCCCTCTTTCAGAAGCGGTAGATTCCGCCGATAACGATGCGCCTGTCGGGGAGGCCAACGAAGCAAAGCGGCCCAGTTGTGCTGACGCAATGCTGATCAATCCGCTCTTCGGTCAGGTTGACCACTTCAAGGCCCACATCCAGATGATCGTTCACCGAGTAGTTGACGCTGGCATTCAGCTGGCCTCTGTCGAGCGTATGGACCGGGAAGCTGAACGTGCTGCTGCCGCTGGTATTGGCGCCGCCTCCGAAGTCCTGGGTGCGGAAAGACTCGCGCCACGTGTAGCGCGCTCTTGCCGACAGGCCGTGCTTCTCGTAGTAGAGCGTGATGTTGTACGCATCCTCGGAAAAGTCGAGCAGCCCCCGAGGAATGCAGATATCGGGGCCGAGAACCTGCGCGCCGCGCCCCGACGTGCAATCCACGATCGAGCCGCCGCTGAAATCCTGGTGGGTGTAGTTGAAAATGACGCCGAAGCCGGATGCCCAGCCCAAACGCTCCTCGAACCTCGAGAGGTCGTACTGGAAGGCAAACTCGAAACCGGACTGGGTGGTGGTTGACGGGTCGTTGGTCCAGGTTTGGTAGTCAACGCATAATCCCAAGGTGTTGGGGTCGCCCAATATGTTGGGTATGACCGTTGGGTTCCAGATGCCGCCGCCCGGGCAATTGGGATCGGTTTCGCGCGCAAGGCCGCCGGTGGCAGTTGGATCGTCAACCAGCAAGGCGCCCTCGAAGACCTGCCCGATGATGTCTGTGCGATCCTTCGTGAAGTAACCTAGGCTCACCAGCGCCGACTCGGCAAAGTACCACTCGACCGCCAAATCCAACGAATCCACCTCCTCGGGCTTGAGGTTGGGGTTGCCTTGGTCGATGGCGGAGTTCTCCTGATTGTCAGCCGCGAAAGCGGTGCTTATCCTGTTGAAGCCAGGGCGCCGTATATCCGCGCCGTAGCCGAATCGAACGATCGCGTTTTCGCTGACCTCGGCTGCCACATTCAATCGCGGCAGCAGGAAGTCGTACTGGCCTTTGGTGGATTCCAGCGATCGGTTGCCCGCGGCGTCCTCGAAGCCGTACGCCACCGAATCGACCTCGGTCTCAACGTAGCGCACGCCTGCGTTGCCGCGAAAAATACCGGCCTCGAAGTTCACTTGCGCATACAAAGCCGTGGTTTCTTCGCTCACGTCATAGAACTGGTTCTGATCGGACATGAGGTTGGCAGTGTCCGGGCTGGCCGGATCATGCGCCACGACCGCCGCCTCCAGAATGGCCAGCGTGCCGTCCGGGTCGGAAAAGGCGCGGTCCGGATCCACCAGCAGGAAATCGCGAATGAACAATGTTCTGCCGTCGCCCTTGTCGAAGTTGTTAGGCCCCGGCACCAGCAATTCCGAGAACAAGGCGCCGTTCGGGCTGTCCACCATCCGGCTGAAGCCGCCAATCCGGTCCTGGATGCGGTTGAACTGGCTTGAGGACTCGCCATAGCGGATACCGAAGTCGAGCGTGGTGATGCCGTATGAGTCCGCATTCCAGGCGAAGTCCATGCGGAATGCGTTTTCTTCGTTCTCGGTTGTGTTGCGGCCAATGATGACTTGGTCCAGAACCACATTGGCGGAATCCAAAAGATCGGCCTGCGCCGGCGCGAAGGGCGAATCGAAATTGATGCCCCACGCCAGCGTGCCGCCGGACAAGTCATAGATAAACGGCACGCAGTTGTCGTTGCTGCTGCCATCGAGAGGGCAGTTCGGGTTGATGAAGTTCAACGTCGTGCTCAGGTTGGGGTTGGACGTGTCCGACATGCTCATTGCGTACTCGGCGCTTGCGGACCATCTTCCGCCTTCCCAGTCGCCGCCGAGCGCAATGATTTGGCTATCGGTGACGCGGGAGCCCGTATCGCTTGAGAAACGCAGGTTGGGATCGTCGTCATCGTTGTCCAGGTCCGGCTCAAGCGTGCCCCGAAGCGCCGCCGGGAACCTGCCGGGACCGATGCCGAAATCAACCGTTTCGTAGGCCGTGGGGACGCTGAGGTTTCTCAGCGTGCTGACGCCGGATGCTTGAAGCCGGTAGCTGTCCTGGCTCCGCTCCTGATCGTTGATCACGATATCGACATGGAAATTCAGACTGTCGCTGGGCGCCCACTCGAAGGTTGATGCCAAGTTGACGGTCTCGTAGTCGTAGTTTTCCTGCTCCTGGACTAGGAACTGGATGCCGAGGAATTCAGCTGGATCGACGGCGGCTGGCGGCGAAACGCGGTTGTCGCGGTCGGTTCGAGGACGGAACGACACCGATTCCTGCTCGGTGTAGCTGCCGCTGATCACAAAACCCACTTCGCCCGCGCCCGTTGACCATTTGTCGCCAAATGCGCCAGAGAATCTTGGCGTCATGCTTTCGGAGCTGAGGCTGCTGTCCTCGTATTGGACCCTCAGCGCCCCCAATGTGGCCGGCAGGTCAAGCGGGCGTATCGTCTTGAGATTGATGGTGCCGCCAACAGAGCCTTCGATGGTTTGGGCATCGGGCGACTTGGTGACTTCCACCGCCGAAATAATCGCCGGATTGACATCCTCAAAATTGATGCCGCTGCGACCGGAACCCGAATTGACGGTGGAGACCCCATTGAATTCGATCCGGTTTGAATTGGTGCCGCGGATCTGAACGCCGGTGCCGACGCCGGCGGTGCGGGTGATCTGGATGCCGGTGATGTTTTCCAGCACTTCCGCAAGGTTTTGATCGGGCAGTTTGCCGATATCCTCCGCAATAATCACTTCGACCAGTTGGTCCGAGTCCCGCTTTTGGTCCACGGCGGCAGCCAAGGATCCGCGGATGCCTGTGACGACAATCTCCTCCAAAGCCCCGTCGTCCTGCGCAACGGCCGCAGGGGAAAAGATCAGCGCCAGCGCAGCGATGCCGGATTGATATTTCATAGGATGCCTCCCCGGTGGGTTTTATCACCTAGCAATGGATGGCCTCATTCGGCCCCTACCCAAGATACTTAATATTACACCGGTGTCAATAGTGCCTATATTAACGACAAAAGAGAGGCCAGCGAAGCAAGTTTGCCATGCCGATTTTGCCTTGCTAATATGGGGCGCGGAACAGCCATTACCAAGACTGCCTTGATTCAGAGGTGTCAAATAAATGATATATAAGCGCTTATTACCGCCGTTTGGCGTGGTGCTCCTGATTCTCAGCCTGTCGGCCTTGGTCGCGGACCAGTCACGGAACGAACTCCCCGCTTTATTGTCCATAGAGACAATAAAGCGGGAGAACTACCTGCCGGATTTTTCTTTTGCGGGATACGGGAATGGCTTGGCCGCCATGCCGGACGCATCCGGAACCGTGATCGAGGTTGACGATTTCGGCGCCTCCGCCAACGACCAGGTGGACGATACGCAGGCGGTTCTGGCTGCGATAGCGCATGCAAATGGCGTGGACGGTCCCGTGATCGTGCGGTTTTCGACCGGGCGATATATCGTCTCGGGAGTAATGAAAATAGAACGCTCGGATTTTGTCCTGCAGGGCGCAGGCTCCGGCGCAGGCGGCACCGTTCTTTACTTTCCCCGGCCCTTAAAGCAAGTTGATAGAAGCGCTTCTCTGGATGAACTCAGAAAGTACTTGGTGGAGCTCGACAAGCGCGAGTTTGACCCGGACAGGAATCTCAACGACTATTTCTCCGAATATTCATGGAGCGGCGGATTCATCTGGATACAGAAGCCGGGAATGCGGGCGGCGCCGTACTTGGTTGAATACGACCCGGAGATCGAAAAACTGGCGGATATCGAGGCCGGCGCCAGAGGTGCCCGGACCATCACGCTGGCCTCGGTGGCCGATATCGACCCGGGCGACATCATTCAACTGCAATGGATCAACCGCGCGGGGCCCGATGCCGGAATCATCAAATCGCTCTACGGAGCGGAATACCGAAGCGCGGGCTCCCATCATTGGTCTTTTCCGGAGCGGCCGCTTGTCCGCCAGACATCCCGGGTGCTGCGGGTCGATGGCCGCAATGTGCAGCTGGCTGACCCGCTGCTGCATGATGCGAATGACGCGATACCGGCGCAGGTGGCCGCGTGGGACGGCTTGCGGCGCGTCGGGATCGAAGATATCAGGCTCGAGTTTCCCGACTCGCCGTTCTTCGGCCACCATTTGGAGCGCGGCTACAACGGAATCTATTTCACCAGCTCGTTCGATTCCTGGGTGCGGAATATCCGCATCACCAACGCCGACAGCGGCATCCTGAGCTACAACAGCGCTAGCTTGACCTACAAGGATGTCATAACCGATGGCGCCCGGCGCGCCCACTACGCCGTGCATATGGGCAACGTGCATAATGTGCTAGCGGAGAACATTACCATTATGAACCCGGTTCTGCATTCGTTGTCGTTCAATACCCAATCAACCAAATGCGTGTTCAAGAACGCCGAGGTTTTCGTTAGCCCCGCGCTCGACCAGCATGCCGGCGCCAATCATCAAAACCTATTCGACAACGTCACCTTGCATATGCGGGCAGTCCGAAGCGACGACGGGCCGGTTGTTGCGGTGTTTGACGGAAGCGGCGCCGGCTACTGGCAGCCCGGCCATGGCGGATTCAACACCACTTGGAATTTGCGCGTGCTGATTACAGGCGGGGCGTACGCGAATGAAGCCGTTACGGTGCAGGGCCTGGACGAAGGGCCGATGGCCCGCATTGTCGGGCTGCACGGCAACCGGGAATTCAAACTGGATTACCGGCCCGCGCCGTATGTCGAAAGGCTCAACCAGCCGCTTGAATCGGTTCCTTCCCTCTACGAGTATCAAAGGCGTGAACGCCTCGTGGTGAACCCGCACATCTATTGAATCGAGTGATGCCTTGCTGCTAGACTCGGTGCCGCTTGAGGCGGGAATAGCTCAGTGGTAGAGCACAACCTTGCCAAGGTTGGGGTCGCGGGTTCAAGTCCCGTTTCCCGCTCCATTTTTCCGGCGGATTTCAGCGCGGCGCGTTCTGCCGAATAGCCGGGCCAGGTGGCAGAGTGGCGATGCAGCGGACTGCAAATCCGTGTACGCCGGTTCAATTCCGGCCCTGGCCTCCAGAAATCAGTAGTTGATCGAGGGATTATCGCCGGGGTAGATCACGCCGGCCACCAGCATGCTTTCGTCGCTGGTGCATTCCAGCGAATGGCGCTGCTTGCGGGGCAGGAAAATCACGTCGCCCGCCGCAACCGGCGTCTTCGCGTTGTCTGTCCAGAGGCAGCCTTCGCCGGAAACCACGATAAGCGTTTCCTCATAGAGATGGCGGTGGGCCGCGGCTTTCGACCGTGGAATTTCGCCGATGAACTGGGCGCCGTTCTCGAATCCCTGATGCTTATCGATCAGTACCTGGAAGAAACGGTCGGCCATCGGGGTGGCCTTGCCCCGGTCCATTGCGATGGTGCGGCCGGGATAGGCGGCATCGAAATAGCCGCCAACGCCGCGCCGCCACAAAGGGCCCCAGGAATACGGGAAAATGCTGGCATAAGCGGTGAGCGGCCGATCGGGCGGGGCGGTGAGCGCAAATATTTCCCCAGGGCGGACAAAAGCGCCGGTGCGGGAACCGAGCGCGAATATGCGGGGTCCGATGGCGAGTTCGCCCGAGCCGCTGGCGACGAACAGGAGCACCTGCCGCCGCGGGAACTCCATGGCTTGCGAGTAGCCGGGCGGGATCGCGAGATGAAACTGCGACTGGTGCCGGGCGCCGTCCTCCGGGCCGATGAGCTTGCGGACCTCAACGGTGCCTGCGCCTTCGTCAGGCAGTTGGTCGATCCGGCGGACCTGGCAGCTTCCGTCCAGCGCCACGCATCCCGGCGAAGCCTCTTCGGCGAGCGGGATGGCTTGGTTTTCCGGACTCATGGGATCGTCGGTCTCGTATTTTTCGCGGAGGTTGTTATGGCTGCCGTCGCAAAAGGGAGCGCTGGACGTGTGCTTGCAGCCGCAGAAGAGCACTTCCTCGCCGTTGGCTTTTGCCTGGTAGGGCAGGGGAACGATGCCGGTGCCCTTGTGCGAGCCGTCGCAGTACGGCTGGTTTTTCGACTGGCCGCAGGCGCACCAGAAATAGCGCTTGCCTTTCTCAAGCTCGGCGTAGCACGGCTTGTATTTGGCGATAACAGGTTGCTGGGTTGCGTCGCTCATCTGGCTTCTTGGCGCTGCCTGTTTTCCGGCGCTGGATTGCCTCTTCATTCTAGCTTCCCCGGCATCAGCTCCCTTGGCAAGGCAAAATTGGCGCTGCGAATCAAGAAAAGGGACCCGCTTATGAAATGGCCCGCAGACCGCATTGCGCAGAGTTCGGAGAAGAGTTTCGGCATGTACGAGCAAGCCTTGCCGCTAATGGCGCAAGGCGTGGACGTGATCCATCTGGAGGTGGGCAGGCCCAGTTTCGACACGCCGGCGCATATCAAGGAGGCCTGCAAGGCCGCCTTGGATGCCGGAATGGTGCATTACGGCGATTTTTTGGGCAACGAGCCGTTTCGTCGGGCGCTGGCCCGGAAACTGGCGGCGCGAAACGGCATCCGGGCGGCGGCGGATGAGGTGCTCGTGACCAGCGGCTTGACGCATGGGGCCTACATCACCTGCATGGCGGCCCTGGATCCAGGCGATGAAGTTGTGCTGCTTTCTCCGTATTACCCGCAGCATATCAACAAGATCGAACTGGCTGGCGGGATGGTGGTGACGGCGCCGCTGGACCGCTCGCGCAATTTTGCGCTGGATGGCGCCGCGCTGCGCGAACGGCTGAGTCCGCGCACCCGGATGATCGTGCTGGTTAATCCGGCCAATCCAACAGGACGCGTCTATACCCGGGAAGAGCTGCGGGAATTGGCGGATATCGCCATTGAGCGCGATCTGCTCGTGATGTCCGACGAGGTCTATGAACAGATCGTGTTCGATAATGCCCGCCATGTCAGCATCGCTTCGCTGCCCGGCATGCGGGAACGCACGATCACGCACTTCGCCTTCACCAAGGCCTATGCGATGGACGGTTGGCGCATGGGCTACGCGACGGCCCCCAAGCGGTTCATCGATGCCATGCTGAAGGTCTCGAAGAACGATATCGCCCACGTTAACGTGTTCATACAGGAAGGGGGGCGCGCGGCGGTGTCCGGCTCCCAGGAAGCCGTCGAGGATATGGTGCGCGAAGATTGCCGCCGCCGCGATTTGGTGGTGGAACGCATGAACGCGATGCCGGGCGTGCGCTGCCCGATGCCGGAAGGCAGCATTTACGCTTTTCCGGATATTTCCGGGACCGGCTGGGACGACGCAGGCCTGGCGCGGGCGCTGCTCAAGGAAACCAGCGTTTGCGTGGAGGCGGGATCGTTCTACGGACAGGCAGGGGCGGGGCATCTGCGCGTCTGTTTCGGGGCCGAGCCCTACGAGCGGCTGGAAGTCGCGATGGACCGCATGCAGGCCTTCCTCGCTTCCCGCAGCTAATGCCTGCGGATTTTCGCCAAGTTTTGCGCGCATGAAAACGGAAACCTGGTCGTCCACGCGCGGCTTTATCCTGGCCGCGGTGGGCGGCGCCGTCGGCCTCGGCAACCTCTGGCGGTTTCCGTACATCGCCGGCAGCAACGGCGGCAGCGCATTCGTGCTGGCGTATATCGGCTGGGTGCTGCTGCTGGGCTTGCCGCTGGTGATCGGCGAACTGGCGCTGGGGCGGCGCGGCGGAAGAAACGCGGTCCACACCATGCGCGAGGTGGCCGCGCGCGAAGGGCGCAGCGGCGCCTGGATCCTGATCGGCTGGTTGTCGATACTCGTTCCGCTGGTGGGCGTGACCTACTACAGCATCGTGGCCGGCTGGTCTCTTAATTACACGCTGCTGGCGGCGCGGGGCGCGTTCGAGGGGATCAGCGCCGACGGCTCCCGGGTGCTGTTCGGGGAGTTGTTGAGCGACCCCTTGCGCCTCATGTTCTGGCACGGGCTGTTTATCGCCATCGTGGCGGCAGTGATCGCGGGCGGGATCCGCAAGGGCCTGGAGCGGGCCAGCAAGCTGATGATGCCGGGCCTTTTCGCCCTGTTGCTGTTGCTGGCGGGCTGGGCCGCGGTCGCCGGCGATTTCAGCCGGGGAATGGCGTTTTTATTCAGCGCCGATTTTTCCGCGCTCACGTTCGACGGCGTTTTAATGGCGCTGGGGCAGGCGCTCTTTTCGCTGGCTATCGGCGTGGGCATGCTCATCACCTATGGAGCCTACGTGCCGCGGCGCGTATCGCTGCCGCAGGCCGGCGCGCTTATCGCCGGCGCCGATTCGATGGTGGCCCTGCTCGCGGGAATGGCGATCTTTCCCATCGTTTTCGCCGTGGGCCTGGAAGCCAACAGCGGCCCCGGGCTTATCTTCGAGACCCTGCCGGTGGCGTTCGCGGGCATGCCGGGCGGCGTGCTGCTGGCAACCCTGTTCTTCGTGATGCTAAGCCTGGCCGCGATCACAACGGGATTCGGCATGATCGAGCCGGCGGTGGCGTGGCTGTCGCGCGATACTTTCCTTTCGCGCCCGCTGGCAACGCTGCTGATGGGCTTTTTGGCCTGGGCCGCCGGCCTCGTGTTCGTGCTCTCGTTCAACGTATGGGCCGGAGTGAAGCCATTGGGCGGCGTGTTCAGCGGGATGAACTTGTTCGAGGTGATCGATTTCGTCGTGGCCAATCTGCTGCTCCCGTCCAACGCCCTGCTCCTGGCCGTTTTCCTGGGCTATGTCTGGCCGCTCGGTTCCGCGCGCGGCGAAACCGCCTTGAGCGGCCCTTTGCTTAAGATTTGGCGCGCGTTGCTGTGGCTCGCGCCGTTCCTGATCCTAGCCGTGCTCTGGAGCCTGCTGCGCTGACCGGAGAGCGGGCGGATGCCCTCCGGCTTTGCTAAACTGCTCTCCCTGTGCCCGGGTGGCGAAATAGGTATACGCAGGGGACTTGAGATTGAGCGCCGGTCGGGAAACCGCCCGATGCAACAGGAGTCAAATTCGGGGAAACCTCAGCGCGGCTAGGTGGTGGCAATCCCGAGCTAAGCCCCGGTTTGACGGGGAAAGTGTAGAGACTTGACGGCTCCGGCCTACGTCGCTTGCAAGCGATAGGGCAGAGGGAAAGTCCAGACCCCAAAGGGAGCGCGCGGCGCCTCCCGCGGCGAAAGCCGTAGCGGGTAAGAAAATCCCCCGGGGGAAACCCCGTGCCGGTTCGAGTCCGGCCCCGGGCACCAGATCTTATTGCTGTAAGAAACCACTGCTAGAATCAAGCAAACCAAGATGAGGTGCCGACGCATACACGGATAATGCAACAGCGGGTTTGCTATAGTTGCATCCAAGATCGTTCGGGCCAAAAAGAAAGATTATTGCCCTAGGCATGGTTTCAGCAAGAATCTCCGCTTTTGCCGCCCTGCTGGGGTTGGTTTTGGCGCTCTCCTATTTTTGGATGCATCGAAATGCAGTTGAAGAGACTGCGCCCGCAGCGGATACTCCAAGCCCCGAGATCTTGCTTCAGCAGGTGGCGCAAAGAACCCTGCGCGAGAGCGAGGCGGGCACCGACTTGGCCATCCCGCAAGCTCCTCCGCAGGCCGCGTCGTCCAACTTCGAGGCGGAGCCCGCCGCAAGCGGTTTGACGCTGCCGTCCGGCTACGAGCTCGCCACGCATAGGGGGGCGATGCAAAGCGCTCCATTGGAAGAAAAAGCGGACGCGCCCATCCCTCCCAATCCCGATTGGCTGGAACCGGCTATTGGCGTGGAATCCATCACGAGGCATCCGCGGGCTCTAGCGGGCGAGCCGGTGTTCGCCGCGCTGCGCGTTGCGCCGGGCGCATCCTTCACCGATTTGCGCATGCGAATCAAGCGGCTTGGCGCGCGGGTCGAAGGCGTTTCCGGCGACCACCTGCGCATCCTCGTGCCGCCGAGCGCTCAAATCGAGGCCATTGCCAGTATTCCCGGCATCCTCGGCATCGGCGTTTTGCCGTCCGCATTGAAATTCGACCGGCAGTTCGCCGAAAGCATGATATCGGCATCCGCAAGCGATGCCACTCCGGTGTTCATCACTCTGATGGGCGAAGACGGCGATGGCCGCTTGAAGCAAGCCTTGACCGGCCTTGGCGTTGTTGTGGGCGACTACGATGCCGATCTGCGCAGCTACACAGCCAATCTCCCTGCGGGCGCCGTCCGCCAGGTCGCTGCCCAGGACTACGTGATGCGCATCGAGCCGGTGCCGATTGTCACGACCTACCTAGGTTCGGGAGTGCCTGTCGTGGGCGGCGATGCGTTGCGGCGCTACAACTACGCATTGGAGGGTTTTCAAGGTTTAACCGGCCGCGGCATTGCCGTTGGCATGGTTGACACGGGTTTGAACGTTCGTCACGAGGACATGGGCTTTGGACGGACGAGCATTTGCGGCGCCAACTTTGTGCCGAGCGAGCATTGGGATCTTTGGTCGGATCGCGGTCACCACGGCACTCATGTCTTCGCCGTCATCGCCGGTGCCGGCCGCGGCGATCCGATCCGCGCGGGCATGGCGCCCAATCTCAGTCATCTGCGCTTCGCCAAGGTGCTGAGCGCCTCCGGAGGCGGAAACTTTGATGATGTCCGGCGCGGCATGACCTACTTGTCGCAAAGCACCCGTTGCGGTACCCAAAGCGGGGCCGGCCCGGCAATCAAGCCGATGGTTGTGAATGCGAGCCTCGGGTATGGCTCAATCACCGAAAAAGGCCGCGGAGTCGCGGAACGAAAAGTCGATTCCCTTGTTTACGACGGGCAACTTTATGTGGTCGCGCAAGGGAATTCGGGGGCTTTAGCTTTCTCGAACTTGAGCACGGCCAAAAACGCGCTCGCCGTTGGCGCAGTATTCGATGACGGCGCCATCGCGCCGTTCAGCAGCTACGGGCCCGCCGGCGATGGCCGCCTGATTCCCAAAGTCATGGCCCCGGGCGTGGGCATCCATGCGGCACGCGGCGGCGGAGCGCGCGATGGCTATATCGAGTTCAGCGGCACCAGCCAGGCATCGCCCGCAGTTGCCGGTCTCGCCGCGCTCTTGCTTGAGAGCGAACCCAATCTCCGCGACCGGCCGGCTTTGGTGCGGGCGCGCCTCATGGCGAGCGCCATCAAGCCCGATCCTTATCTCGAATCAGCCGAAGCGTTTCCGAGAGATAACAGCAAGGGTCCCGGCGCCATGCAGCACCAATACGGCATGGGGCCTGTCTCGGCGCTCGCGAGCATCGCATCCCTTAAGCAAGCCGATGGCTGGCATGCCGGAAGCGCGCTTGCCGCGCCGGTCGATGGCAGCTACAACCATATTTCCATTGACGTGCCCGAAGGCGCCAGCCGTCTCGACCTGGTCATGACATGGGATGAGGCGCCCGCCGACACCCTGACCAGTTCGGTATTCAACGACCTTGATCTCTATCTCGATCTGGGCGCGGATTGCAGCGCCGGCGTTTGCGGCCAGCACGCCTCCCGGTCCAGAGTTGATAACGTCGAGTGGATCATCATCAACGATCCTGCTCCCGGCACCCACTCCGTCCGGATTGTGCCGGAGCGCCTTTATGGCGAGGCCGTCAACGCCGCTCTCGCATGGAACATCATTCGCGGCGACTCGACGCCAAAGCTTTCCTTGAAAGCGGAGGAGATTCCCCATGCAGGCGCCAACGAGCCCGTCACGTTCAGGTTCAGTGTCCATACAAGCGGCTATCTTGCCTACGGCGCAACGCTGCATTTCGGTTGCACCGATACGGTCGGGCAGGATTGCGAGGCCTTGGCGGAAGCGCTGGAGGGAGCGACCGCGCATGTCGTCCGCAAGGATCATCTCACGAGACCAGTGCCGATCCGGCTGGCCGCGCCGGACAGATCCTCAAATTCTTCCCGGTCTGTCGGGCCGGCCATCAGCCTGGGCGAGATTGCGCCGGACGATCCGAGATATCTCGAAGTGCGATTGGACAAGAATAAACTGCCCACCGGCACCGGACTTCATGTCACAGCCAGCGCATGGAACGCCGTTTCCGCGAGCCGCACACTGTTTGCTGACAACTCCGCGCCGGTGCCCGAAAACGATGCTTTTGAGCAGCGTTTGCCCGTCATCCCTGACGAAGCGGGCGAGGTGCAGGTTGCGCTCTCGGCCGCATCCCGCGAGCCGGGCGAACCGGACGCGCGAGGCCATACGCGCAGCCTCTGGTACGAATGGCAAGTGGCGCAAAACGGCATCCACAGAATCAACCTTGCCGAAACGGATACCAACCGCCCGTCAGAGGTGTTATTCGATATCTACACCGGCGGGAAGATTGCGGCGCTTACCCATATCGATTCCAAAGAAGGCAGCGAAATCACATTCGCGGCGCGCAGGGGCACGAATTACCAGGTGCGCTTATCGACCGATTCGGGAATCAATCCGGTGTTGACCATGCGCTGGGCGCCGGCCGGCACTCCGCCCGCCAATGACCATTTGGCCAATGCGGTGGTTTTGTCCGGAAGCGAAGGCGCCGTCGCTGGCGATAACAGGGACGCCACGCTTGAACAAGGCGAGTTTTGGGGCGGGCTGGCATCGAGCATATGGTATTCGTGGACCGCGCCCGCGGATGGCGAATGGGTTTTCGAGGTGCCGCCGCTGGACCCCGATCTTCCGCCGGATACCGGGCTCCCGCCGGGCTTCGAGCTTCCGCCTGATACTCAGTTGCCGGCGGGTTTGGGAAACGCTTCAGCGGGCGTGGCGGTCATGGTGTTCGCCGGCCGGTCATTGGATGACTTGCGCTTGCTCTCAAAACCCGAACCCGACAGCGCGAGCAGGTTTCGTGCTGTGCAAGGCGAGCGCTACCATATCGCCGTTGTGTCAGAGGATGCGGGCGCCTCCACCCGTGAGTTCCAGCTGCGCTGGAGCCAGGTTGCCGCGACAGAGGACGACACTTTCGCCATTCCGCAAGATTATTTTGACCAGGCTGTGCTGCTTGAAGGCGCGGAGGGTTCGGAGTCCGCTGTTTATCTGCCCAACTTGACCAAGCAAACGCGCGAGCCAATCGAGACCGGCATCGGCACGCTCTGGTGGCGCTGGACCGCGCCCTCAAGCGGACGATTCACCTTCCTGCTTAAGGATAGCGGCCTGCAGATCAGCATATTCGAGGGCGAGGCCTTGGATACGCTCACGCTCGTTGCTCTGCGCGCAGGAAGGGCGCCGCTCGTTCTCGATGCCGAGGGCGGCCGGACCTATCGGATTGCCATCGGGCGTCCGGCCGACGGGATTAATACCCCTTACGACACTTTATTCGGGTTTCGGGTGCCTTTCGAGTTTCAGTGGGGTGCCACGCCGGGCAACGACGACCGCGCCGGCGCCAGCCGGGTGGCAGGCAGCAACGGCCAGGTTCAATTCTCCATCACGCTCGCCACCGTGGAGAACGACGAGCCGCTTGCGTTTGATACGGTTGCGCGCGAATCGCTTTGGTGGCGATGGAGCGCGCCGGCCTCGGGATGGCAGGCGTTTTCCGTCGTCGGTAATCCAGCCTGGGCCATTATTTCCGTGTATCGGGCAAACGACGACTGGACGGTCAGCCCGGAGCCAGTGGCCACCAGCGAATACACCTACCTGGGCAACGCTCAGGTGGAAGCCGCGTTCAGGGCCCGCGCTTCAGAGCAGTATCTCGTGCGCGTCGCCAAGCGTCCCGGAGGTTTCGATGAATCGCCGCTCGATGCCCGGACACTGGCTTGGCGGGAGATTCCCGCGCCAGCCTATCTCGCCTACCGAGGCACGAACGATGACGCGCCGCAGGCCAGCAATCCGATTCGGGCGCCGGGCAGCCTTGCCATCAACGATGAAGGCGATCTCTTGTTCGCCACAGCGGCATCCGGCTTGCTTGTGTTTCACCGCAACGCCGAAAGCGGAGCGCTCCGGTTGGCGACGCTTATCGATCGTGAATCAGAAACCGATAGGCTCGACCTAAGCGCTGTCGATGAATCGACACTTTGGTGGAGCAAGCGCCACGGGCGATTATTCGCGCTCCACTCCATGCAAAGCAATGCTTTTGCCCCGCCGGTCGGGACCGCATCGAAGTGGATTCGACACGAAATCAGCGTTGAGAACGACCCGTCTCCGAGTTTTCTCGGCCGCAATGCGTTCGCCGCCACGTCGGACGACCGCTTTTTCTACGTGTCGCAAAATTCAGGCAATCAGGAGGCCAAAATCGGCGTGTATAGCGTTGAATCGGCATCGACCATCCGGCGCATGCAAAGTCTTGTCGCAACCACCCCCGAAAACGACACGGAAGTGCTTGTTGATGCGCTCGGAATCGTGCAGCAGCTGGTCGTCTCGCCGGATGACTCGCACCTTTTTGCGGCAACCGAGTCCGCGTTATTGGTGTTTTCCATCGATCCGCAAAACGGGCAGCTTGAACGAGTGCATCATGTTTTGGTCGAGCCTGCCCCGGACACGCCTTTTGAGGAATTTTTCCGGCTATCGGGAGTTTCGCTGAACAGCGCGGCGGATCGATTATTCGTGGCTGGCGATTTTGCTCCGCAGGTTGCGGTGTTTGATGTCTCCGAAGGTTTTTCGATTCCCCGCCATCTCGATACCTTGACAGCGTTTGGCGACGACAAAAGCTTCGCTGTGTTGTCGCATCTGGCTGGTCCGAGAGGTATAAACTTCGTGCCATGCTGGCGGATGTTCACGCAACACGGCATCGATGCCGTGGATGTGCTGTGCGAGGGCGGTCAATTTGTCGCCCTATGGGACAAAGAGGAGCAGAAGCTGCGCGTTGAGGACTGGGGCATGAGCGGTCGTCCAAACCGCTTCGACCAGATATTGCCGTTCGCGTTCCTTGGATTGACATTGCGAGGCCAGCAAGCGGCAACTAGCCCGGGCGGCGAGCATCTCTACGTAGCCGCCAGCTCGCGCGTCTGCGAGACCGACTGCATTCATATCTTTGAGCGCTCACGCACCGCAAAGGCCGATATATCGGCCAATCAGGCGCCGATCATCAACAAGCGGCTCAGAAACCAGGTCGCCATAGTCGGGCGGCCGTTCTCTTATTGGATTCCCCGCGGCGCCTTCACCGACCCCGATCGCGATATGCTCGCTTATTCAGCCTCCGGACTGCCCGCCTGGCTGAGCTTCGATACCCGTTCACTGCTATTCAGCGGTACGCCCGAAGGGCGCCACGTCACGATCGCCCCGCTGGTCATTGAAGTCGCTGCAAGCGATCAAGAGGGAGAGAGCGCAACGTTGCGTTTTGCCCTGCGGGTATTGCCCAACGGGTGAAAACGCGAAGGGCGCGGGCCGCTTCAGGCGAGCGCGGTCCCGAACAGGGCGAGCAGGCGGCTCCAGGCCCGTTCGGCCTGCGCCTCGTTATAGACGGCGGAATCGGGCGGGCACCAGCCATGCAGCGCCCCCTCATAGACCTCGATCTCAGCGGGAAGCCCTGCGGCCGCGAAGGTCTCGCGCAGCACGTTCTTCGCCTCGGGATCGCTGTCGTCGTCGTTTTCGGCGATGGCGAAGAGGTAGTGCGCATTCATTTCCTCAACGAGCAGATGAGGGCTGTCCGGCCCGTCGGTCACGAGCCCGCCGCCGTGGAATGAGGCGCCGGCGCCGATGCGGTCGGAGCGCGCCCAAGCGGTGCGCATCGTCATTGGGCCGCCCATGCAGTAACCGATGGTGCCCATTCCGCGGCCGGGATCAACAGCCGCCTGGGTATCGAGGAAATCGACAAAAGCCCGCGCGTCGGTCACGTGGGTTTCCGCGTTGAGTTGGCGATAGAGCGGAAACACCGTGTTCCTGACGGACTCGTCCTGGAAGGTTGCGCCTTCAGGCACCACCGGCGCGCGCGCCGCGCGGTAGAACGGATTGACCACCAGCACCGAGTAGCCCGACTCGGCCAGCCGCCGGCCCATCCGCCTGAAGGCCGGTCGCAGCCCCAGAATATCCGGCCATACGATCACGCCGGGATGGCTTCCGGAAGCGGGATGCGCGAAGTGGCAGTCCGCAACGCCATCGGGCGTGGCGATCTCGACGGTCCGCTCGGTGACCTCCTGCGCATCCGCTCCCCGGGGCAGCAGCATGGCAAGCCCGGCTCCTGCCGAAAGCGCGGTGAAGCGGCGCCGGCTCAACTCGTTTTGGCTGCTCAGATGCTCGCGGTTTTCCCTTAGTGTTCGATCATCGCACATGATTTGATCCCTATTGCCGTGACGGCGGTTATCCCGGGCCGAATCTGCAGGCTGCTCAGCTCAGGTCGTTGATAATGCTTTCGATCAGTTCGGCGCGGGCCTTCAGACGGCCCGCGGCCTCTTCTTTCGTGGGCCTGTGGTTTTCAATCGCTTGGCGCGAAAGAGCGCCTTTCCCGCCCAGCAGTTCTTCGTGGGTGCTGATGCGGTCGCGCAGCACGCAGATTTCCATGGCCAGCCGCCAGATCACCGCAACCAGTTGATCGGAGCTCAAATCCTCGATCTGGCGCGGGCGCGGCAGCTTGTAGGGCCGGGCCGGATCGGCGCCGATAGCGGCCATCAGGTTTTCACGCCGCCGAATATATGGTATTCGCCCGAACCTAGGGGGTCGTATTCGGCGAAAACATGCTCGGCGTCAAAGCCGCCGTCGATCAGCGCCTGACGCATGTCGGTGTCGGCATAGCCGGTCCAGAAGGGCTCGCCGTTGTTGACGACCTGCCAGTGATTGGTGACCTGCTTGGTGATGGAGAGGCGGTTGGGCTGGTAGGGCGTGTCCCCGTTCAGAAAGATCCCGCCAGGCGCCAACAGGCGATGGGCTTCGGCCATGATGCCGGGCAGGATGTCATGCCAGGTTTCATGGAACATGATGTGCGACACGATCAAGTCGAACTGGCCGTCGGCGAAGCCTGTTTCGTTCGCGTTGGCCTGCCGGTAGTTGATGGCCAGCCCTTTGTCCTCCGCCCATACATGGGCAAATTGCAAGAAGGGCCCGGATAGATCCACGCCCCATACCTCGGCCTTCGGAAACGCCTGCTTGTAGGCAATGGTATGCACGCCCACGCCGCAGCCCATGTCGAGCAGGCTGGCGGGATCAGGTTTCGCGAACCGGCGGCGCAGAGCGCCTAGAAGGTAGTTTCCCATGCCTGGGTCGCCCACCTCGTCGCCCTCCGAGAGCCCCTTGGCGGCGCGGTACAGCTCGCCGGTGCCCATGTAATCCATGCCCCGCCTGAGGCTTGCATCGCCCGGCTGGCCGAAATAGCCGCCCGGCTGGCGATGAATTTCAACCTGCCGGATGGGATCGGGCGGAACGAAATCTTCTTTCAGCTCCAAGCGTCCTAGCGGCTCTCTCCTTGCCAGGGCCTCGCGGCGCGCTTCAAATTCCGGCAACAGCCGGTCGCAGGTTTCGCCTACGGTTTCCCACATCAGATCCTGGGAGGTGAATACGGAGCTTCCCCACAACTGGAAGAGGTGGTCTCCGCGAAAGGCCTCGGTTCCCTCCAGGCGATCCTTGGGCGCGCGTCCATGCGCCTTCGCATAGCCGGGCTTGACGGCATCCTCGTAGCGCTTCGCAAGCCGCGCCTCCAGCGGGCCGTTCAAGTAGCCTTTCAGCGCGCCCACGAATGCCTGTCTCGATGCCTCGTCGTGGCGGGGGCGGTAAATTTCCTTCAATGTCTTTTCCGTCATTGGGTTATCCTCGCGCGGAACGTCTCAATGTGCGGGGCATCTTATATCCGCGAGCACGGTAGCGAAACTAGCCATTGCGTTATTGAGGCTCAAGTGGGCATTCGCTCTCTTGGGCGATGAACGCACAGACATTGCGATGGAATTCATTGCTCGGCTTAGGGCGCGGCGGGCAGGGGCATCCGCCTCTGGCGCTTGCCGCCAGCGGCGAGCAGGATCAGAGCGTTTTCAGGTAGGCAATGAGCGCGGCGCGATTCCGCGCCTGCGGAAGGCCCGCGAAGTTCATGCTGGTGTCGGGAACCAGGTCGAACGGGCGCTGCAGCCACAGATCGAGTTTTTCTTCGTTCCAAACGAAATCCTGCGCTTTCAAGGCATCGGAATAGATTGAATCCTCCAGAACCGCCACTTGCCGGTTGAAGATTCCCGCGAGATTCGGGCCAATCTTGCTGCCGGAAACAATTTCCGTGGCATGGCAGGCTTGGCAGAAGACATAAAGCCGCTTGCCCCGCGCAACCAACCTGGAAGCGGTGCTGTCGGATTGGGCGGCATCCTGCGCGACCAGCGTCGGAGGCAGAGCAACCGCCCCGCCAAGCAGAATTGCGAACAACGCGCCAGCGGCCATTGCCCTCCCGGTTTTTGAGATCATAGTGTGCGCTCCAGTATTTCGACAGCCGCCCGCTCACCAATGCCGATTCCATTCCGCACAGCAACAGTTTAAGAGACATCACGCCAGCGAATAAGCCCGCTGGTTGGTGCTTGCATGCACCGCCGGAGCCGCGCGCCGCGATCAGCGCTCTTCTGCCGCTATAGAAGCGAGCCGGCTTGCGCGCGGTCGCTCGGCTTATTCAGTATGCGAGAATGCTGCTTCTGCAGTGAATGCGGAGGACAAGCAATGCGGCATGTGCAGCTTTCGGCAGCCGGGCTTAAGCATCTGGCGCTGGTATCGGGCGGCACGCCCGATCCGGGGCCGGGGGAAGTGCGGGTGCGGATGCACTCGGCGGCGGTGAATTACCGCGATTACATGATTTGCGCGGGATTCTACGGGGGCGAGAAGGAATATCCGCTGATCCCGCTGTCGGATGGCGCCGGCGTGGTTGAGTCCATAGGTTCCGAAGTCACGCAATACCGCCCGGGCGACCGGGTAATGACCGTGTTTTGGCAGGATTGGGAAGCGCGGCCGGTGCGGTCCGGCGTGCGGACCCGTTCGACCGGCTGCGAGGCGCCCGGCGCCCTCGCCGAAATAGGCGTGTTCCCCGAGAGCGCGCTGCTGCCAGTGCCTGATGGCATGGCCATGGAGACCGCCGCCGCGCTGGGCTGCGCCGGTGTTGCGGCTTGGACGGCGCTGCGCTGCGGCGGTCCTGTGGGGCCAGATTCGAAGGTGCTGCTGCTGGGCACCGGCGGCGTGTCCATCTTCGCGCTGCAAATCGCCAAGTCCATGGGGGCAACCACGGTGATTACTTCTTCGAGCGACGAAAAGCTGGAGCGGGCAAGGGCGTTGGGCGCGGATGAAACCATCAACTACGCCAACACGCCCGAATGGGGGCTGGAGGTCTTCGAATTGGCTGGCGGCGGCGTGGATGTGGTGGTGGAGACCGGCGGCATGGGCACGCTTGGGCAATCGCTGCAGGCGCTGGGCCTCAATGGGTCCATTGGCATGCTCGTCGCGCTTGGCGGAATCACTGCGGAAATAAACCCGATGGCGCTGATCGGAAAGTGCGCAAGCATCCACGGAATTACCGTTGGCGCCCGCGAAGACCACGCCGCATTGAGCAAGCATCTGGCCCAGCATGGCATGGCGGCGGTGATTGACCGCGTGTTTCCGCTCGATCAGGGGCCGGAGGCAATCCGGGCGATCGCCCGCGGCGACCATTTCGGCAAGCTTCTGGTGAGCATTGCCTGATATCGCCTGAGCTGAGCGCCGGACAACGCTGGTTTCCGCGATGCTTGAAGCGCGAGGGCTGACGATCTGGAGAGGCGAGCGGCGCCTTTGCCACGATTTGTCCTTCAGTTTGGCGTCCGGCTCGCTGCTGTTGCTGCAAGGGCGAAACGGCTCCGGCAAAACATCGCTTTTGCGGTGTCTGGCCGGCCTGCTGCCGCTTGAATCAGGAACAGTCGAACTGAATGGCGTTGCCTATGGACGCGATCCGGCGCGCTATCTCCGTTGCCTGGGATGGCTGGGGCACAAGGACGGGCTCAAGGCCGAACTGAGCGTTCGCCGCAATCTTGCCTTCAGGCTGCGGCTCGCGGGGCTTGCGGGTCAGGCGGGCAAGGAAGATGAACTGCTTGAAAGGGCCGGATTGAAGGGGCTTGAGAACCGGGTTGCAGCGCAACTGTCGTACGGGCAACGCCGGCGGCTGGCGCTGGCCGGCTTGATCGGGGTCGCCCCTCCGCTCTGGCTGCTGGACGAGCCTGATGCCAACCTGGATGCGCAGGGCAGGGAATGGCTGCAGCGGGAACTCGATTCGCACTTGGATGCGGGCGGCTGCGCCGTGCTAGCGGGCCATCGGATGGAATGGCGGTCCCGCGGCCCGGCGCCGCAGCTGATTCTTGGAATCGCCTAATGAGAATAGGGCTGGCAGTGCTGAGGAATGAGTTTTTAATCTACTTTAAGAAGTGGGTACATATAATTATTAATATAGCATTTTTTATTTTCTCAACGTCTCTTTTTTCTCTCGTGGCAGGATTGGAGCAGGGATTGCTGGCGGAGTGGGGAGCCGGGGTGATCTGGGTGGTTGCCTTGCTATCGATGCTGCTTGCCATGCCGCTGCTGTTTCAACCGGACCGCGAGGATGGGACACTGGATCTTATGCTTTTAAGCGCAATGGATCCGGCTTGGCTGGCGCTGGCCAAGGCGGGCGCCAACTGGTGCGTTTTCGGGCTGCCATTGGTGCTTCTGTCGCCGTTGTTGGGAGCCAGCTACGGCTTGGAAGGAATTGCGCTGGTGGTTCTTCCCGCCACTCTGGCGCTCGGAACGCCGGCGCTGATTCTGCTGGCCACCGTGGCCGCCGCCCTAACCGCTGGACTGCGCCGCGGCGTGGGATTGCTGGCGCTGCTGGTGCTGCCGCTGGCCTTGCCGATATTGCTGTTCGGCGTGCGGGCAACGGAACTGGCCGCGGACGGCTTTCCGACCGCCGCCCCGCTCATGATGCTGGGGGCGTTTCTGCTGCTGGCTCTGGGACTGCTGCCCTGGGCCGCAGGCGCTGCGCTGCGCGCCACGGCAAACTGACCATGCCCCCGCGCGCCTTCCCCAAGCTAAAATAAGGCCTGCGGCTACGCCTTAGCCACAACCTGTCAGAGCACTCGAAATGCGACTTCCCAATTGGCTGCACAAGCTTGCGTCTCCTCCGCATTTCTACCGGATTGCGGCGCGCATCGAGCCTTGGATGCTCTGGTCGGGCCTTGCCGCCATCGCAGTCGGCGCTTTCGGCGGCTTGCTGCTGGCGCCGCCGGACTATCAGCAGGGCGATGCCTACCGCATTATTTACTTCCATGTTCCCGCCGCCTATCTGGCGATGCAGCTCTACGCGCTGATGGCTATCGGCTCGGCGATCGGGCTGATATGGCGGATCAAGCTGGCCTATGCCATCGCCGCTGCCGCAGCGCCGGTGGGGCTGGCGTTCACCGGGCTGGCGCTGGCCACCGGCATGCTTTGGGGCAAGCCCATGTGGGGCGCCTACTGGAGCTGGGGCGATGCGCGGCTGACTTCGGTGCTGGTGATGTTCTTTCTCTATTTGGGCTATATGCTGCTGCATGCCTCGCTGGAAGAGCGTTCGACGGCGGACCGCGCGGCCGGCATTCTGGCAGTGGTGGGCGTGGTGAACCTGCCGATCATCAAGTTCTCGGTGGAATGGTGGAGCAGCCTGCACCAGGGGCCAACCATTTCCCGCTTGGCCGCGCCCGCAATCACCTGGGATATGCTTTGGCCTCTGCTGGTGATGGTGGCCGGGGCGGTGCTGTTTTCCATGGCGGTCACGCTGACCCGGGCACGGGCCGAAGTGCTGTTGCGCGAGCGCGGCGCCCGCTGGGTGCAAGACGCGGTGGCGGCGGACGCATGAGGGAATTCCTAGCCATGGGCGGCTATGCTGCGTTCGTCTGGTCCTGCGCGGGACTGTCGTTCGCGGTTTTGGCGGGGTTGATGCTCACTGCGCGGCGGCGCCTGCGGGGCGTGCGCGGACGTATACGGCAACGGAACGCGGCGCCGGACGAGGGCTCCTGGGAGCTGCGCGCATGACGCCGCGACGGCGCCGAATGGTGGCAATGGCCAGCGGCCTCGTCTGCTTGGCGGCAGCCACGGCGCTGGTGCTGACCGCTTTCGAGCAGAATATGCTTTATTTCTATACGCCCACGCAGATCGCCTCAGGCGAGGCGCCGGAAAGGCGGCGCCTGCGCGTTGGCGGGCTGGTCGAACGGGGCAGCGTGAGGCGCTTGTCCGGGGCGTTGGAAGTGCGCTTCGACGTGACCGATCTGGACCGCAGCGTCACTGTTGCCTATGCGGGCGTGCTGCCCGATCTTTTCCGTGAAGGGCAGGGCGTGGTTGCCCATGGCCGGCTGGGCGCGGACGGGCTGTTTGAGGCCGATGAAGTCCTGGCCCGTCACGACGAGAACTATATGCCGCCGGAAGTCGCGGAAATGCTGGAGGAAAAGGGCCATCCCCCGGATGCCTCCCTTCGTTGACACTCCTTCCGGGAACCAAGGAATCTCGTCTTCCAAGCCGTTGATGGCGCTTCGATCCCGCCCCTCGCTGCCGGTATAAGCATGATTCCTGAAATCGGCCAGATCAGCCTGGCGCTCGCCTTATGCTTGGCGGTGGCCTTGGCCGTATTCCCGCTGGCGGGAGCGCATACGGGCAATGTCCGGTGGATGGAAGCAGGCCGGCCTTGCGCGCTGGGGATGCTGGCGTTTGTCGCGCTGGCGTTCGCCATGCTGGCGGTCAGCTTCTTCCGCCATGACTTCAGCGTCCAGTACGTGGCCCTGCATTCGAACCTCAAGCTGCCGGCCATGTACCGCTTCGCAGCGATCTGGGGCGCGCACGAGGGCTCGCTGGTTCTCTGGCAGCTCATCCTGAGCGGCTGGACCGCCGCCGTGGCGCTGGCCAGCCGCACGCTGCCGCAAACGCTCAGGGCGCGGGTTCTCGGCGTGCTGGGCCTGATCAGCATCGGCTTTCTGCTGTTCATCCTGCTCACGTCCAACCCCTTCCTGAGGCTGTTTCCTGCCGCCGCCGATGGCGCCGATCTGAACCCGCTGCTCCAGGATCCCGCCTTGGCGATGCACCCTCCGTTGCTGTACATGGGCTATGTGGGGCTGGCCGTGCCTTTCGCCTTCGCGATCGCGGCCCTGCTGAGCGGCAAGCTCGACCGCCGCTGGGCGCGCTGGACCCGTCCATGGACCACCGCCGCCTGGATGTTTCTCACGGTGGGGATCGCCTTGGGAAGCTGGTGGGCCTACTACGAGCTGGGCTGGGGCGGATGGTGGTTCTGGGATCCAGTGGAGAACGCCTCGTTCATGCCTTGGCTGGCCGGCACCGCGCTGATCCATACCTTGGCCGTTACCGAGCGCCGCGGGCTGTTCGGCAACACCACGCTGCTTTTGGCGATCGCGGCCTTTGGCTTGAGCCTGCTCGGCACCTTCCTGGTTCGCTCCGGCGTGCTGGTTTCGGTGCATGCCTTCGCTAGCGATCCGGCCCGCGGCTTGTTCATCCTGGTGTTCCTGGCGGTCGTGATGGGCGGCGCGCTGCTGCTGTACGCATTCAGGAACGTCGCCGCCAATCCGCAGACCGGCTTTAAGCTGGTCTCGCGGGAATCGGCGCTGCTGGTCAACACGGTGCTGCTCAGCGCCGCCACGGTTCTGGTGTTGTTCGGCACGCTTTATCCGCTGGCGCTGGATGCCTTGGATATGGGAAAGATCTCCGTGGGGCCGCCTTATTTCAACTTGGTTTTCATCCTCCCCATGCTGCCGCTGCTGCTGGTTGTGGGCGCCGGCATGCATGCTTCCTGGAAGGCGACAGATACCGCTGCCTGGGCACGGAAGCTCAGGATTCCAGCCGCGGCCGCCGTTCTCGGGATGATCGCGCTGACCGCCGCGGCCTACGGATTTGCGGGCGTATTGACGGGCATCGGGATATTGGCCGGGTTATGGGTGATTGCGGCGGCGCTGCGCGATCCTGCGGTCTGGCTGCTTCGGCGCGGCCCGCGGCCGGCGCGTTCAGCCTGGGGCATGCAGGTGGCGCATTGCGGGCTGGGCGTGACCACGCTGGGCATCGTCGTTGTTTCCGCTTGGGGCGTGGAAACCGATCGCCGCCTAGCGCTGGGCGGAAGCCTTGAAGTGTCCGGATACGAATTCCAGCTTGAGCGCATCGAACAGGTCGAAGGACCGAATTACCAAGCCGCCCAAGGCGTGGTCCGGGTTTCCCGCGACGGCCGGCCGGTCACCACGCTGTATCCGCAAAAGCGCGTCTATGAGGTGCAGCAAAGCCCGATGACCGAGGCCGGCATCGATGCCGGATGGCGGCACGACCTGTTCGTCGCGCTCGGCGAGCCGCTGGGCGAGGAGGCTTGGAGCGTGCGCGTGCAAGTGAAGCCGCTGGTGCGATTTATCTGGCTGGGCGCGCTGATCATGGGACTGGGGGGTCTGCTGGCGATTTCGGATCGGCGTTACCGGGTGGCCTCGCCTAAGGAGGATGGGTCGTGAGCGGCGGCCGCCGGCGCGTGCGCTGGGTTCTGCTGCTGCCGTGCGCGGCGCTGGCTGTGATGGTGTATTTCTTCGCCGTCAGCCTGGGGCGCGACCCCAGCCTGGTGCCTTCGCCGCTCATCGGTCGCGCGGCGCCGGAATTCTCGCTGCCGGAGCTGCTGGACCCGGGTTCCGTTTTCTCCTTGCAGGATATCGAGGAAGGCCCTTGGATGCTGAATGTTTGGGCAAGCTGGTGCTCGGGCTGCATCGTCGAGCACGACTTCCTTATGGCGCTGGGCCGGGTTGACGCGCCGCTGTACGGGCTTAACTGGAAAGACGCGCCGGCGGACGCGCTGGAATGGTTGCAACTCAGAGGCAATCCCTACCGGGTCATTGCCGTCGATGCCGACGGGCGCGCCGGCATCGACTGGGGTGTTTACGGCGCGCCGGAAACCTTCCTGATCGATGCCAAAGGCATTGTGCGGCATCGGCATGTGGGACCTCTCGACGAAGCGGTATTCTCGCAAGTGTTCCTGCCCGTGCTCGAAGGCAGCATGCAATGAAAGGCTTTAAGGCGGCCACGGCGGCGGTTTCGCTGATGCTGGCGGCGGCAAGCGCCAGCGCCGTGGATACCGAGGCGCCGCTTCGGAGCGCCGAGCAGCAGAGCCTCTACCGCAAGCTGCTTGAGGAAGTGCGTTGCATGGTCTGCCAGAACCAGAACTTGGCCGATTCCGATGCGCCGCTGGCGAAAGACATGCGCCGCGAATTGCGCCGCATGGTGGCAGAGGGGGCAAGCGAGGGCGATGTCAAGCAGTTTCTGCTGGACCGTTATGGCGACTTCGCCCTCTACCGTCCCCGGCTGGCGCCCAATACGCTCTTGCTTTGGATTGGCCCCGGCGTGATCGTGGCCCTTGCGCTGGGCGCGCTCGCGCTCGTCATCCGGCGCCGCATGAAGATGCCGATACCCGAGGAGGATTAGCGCGCGGACCATGGCAGCCGGTTTCGTCGCAATCTGCGTGTTTCTGGTCGCAGCGGCGCTGGCCTGCGTCGCGCCGCCGCTATGGCGCGACCGCGGCAAGCCCGCAAGCACTGCGGCGCTGACCGCATCCTGCCTGCTGATCCCGGTGCTGGCCGCGCTGACCTACCTGCAATCCAGCAACCACGAATGGGCCCATGCCGGCATCGGGGCGGGGGAAGGCGGTTCGCCTCCAGCAGTGGAGGAATTGATCGAGCCCTTGCGCGCAAGGCTGGAAGCGTCGCCGGACGATCCCAGGGGCTGGATGCTGCTGGGGGCCTCCTACATCCAGGTGGAGCGTTACTCCGAGGCGGCACAGGCCTTCGACCGGGTGCTGGGCCTGACCGGCGGGCGCGATATGGACGCGCTCATGGGCAAGGCCGAGGCGCTGATTCTCGACAATCCCGAGCGCCTCCTGCAGGATGCGGGCGAAATGGTCGAGCAGGTGCTGCAGACGGACCCCGCCAATCCCAAAGGCCTTTGGTACGGCGGCTTGCGAGCCAGCGCAACGGGCGAGAGCGTGATCGCCGTGCAGCGCTGGCGGGCGATGCTGGAAGGCCCGGTCACGCCCGAGGTGAGGGCCATCGTTGAGGGCGAACTCAATCGGCTGGGCGCGAGCGCTGGCGCAAGCGTTGGCGCAAGCGTTGGCGCAAGCGTTGGCACGAGCGGGCCGGCCAGCGCAGAAGAGGGAGCCGCTCTCGCGCTCGGCAACGTGGAGCTTCGATTAAGCCTCGGCCCGCCTGCATCCCCGCCGCCCGGCGCTGTTCTTTTCGTCGTGGCGCGCATTCCCGGCCAGGTCGGGCCGCCGCTGGCCGCAAAACGCGTGGACGGCGCACGTTTTCCGCTGCAAATCCGATTGAGCGATGCCGATGCCATGCTCCCCGGCGCCAAGATCTCAGATCAGCCCGAACTGGCCATCACCGCCCGCCTCTCCGCCAGCGGCCAGACCGCCCGCAACGCCGGCGACTACGAAGCGCAAGGCACTTGGCAAACAGGGCAGGGCGCACTGGAGCTAGAACTGATCCATCAGCCTTAAGTTAGCGAATTATATCCAAAAATCACAATTCCCTTGATTCCATCTGGTTGAGCGCAATCCAATATGGACATGAGCCTGAAGGGATGGGTAGTGTCTGAGCGGCGAGCGCACCAGGCCGGGCGCAATGATCTACACTGACGATGCGAGGGCTTACAAGGGATTGCCGAACCACGAGGCGGTCAAGCATTCCGTATCCGAGTATGTCCGGGATCAAGTCCACACGAACGGCATCGAGAGCTTCTGGTCATTGCTGAAACGGGGGTATCAGGGCATCTACCACAAAATGTCGCCCAAGCACCTTGACCGCTATGTCCGTGAATACTCCCACCGGCACAACGTGCGTGAATGCGACACCATCGACCAGATGAACTCGCTGGTCGAAGGGATGAGGCTCAAGCGGCTGAAATACAAGGACCTGATTGCGGACAACGGCTTGGATTCGGGCGCAAGGGCGGCTTGATGGGGAAGCCGGCCGCCGGAAGGGGAAAGCGTCGGCCCGGAATCCGGGAAATGCCGGTTCCGCCCACCGATTACCAGCCCTCACGGGATGAGCTGGAAGAGGAAACGGATATGCCGAAGCTGTCCCGCAGAGCCGCCCGGAAGGCGTTTTTCCGTCCATTCCGATTCATCAAGAAGCAATCCGTTTGACATTCCCGCCGATCCGGGCCGATAATCTGGATTGCTAACACTCTCTGGGCGTCCGCTTTGTCGGGCTACCGGTTGAATACAACAGTCGATCAGGGCAAGGGGTCGCTCCCCAAGCCCGGCAAATAAGCCGGAACTTGTCTGTTCCCAGAGATGTTAGCAATGGCCCGGCACCTATGCCGGAATTTTGCTAACAAAAAAGGGAATGGGAATATGGCAACCGCAACTTATTACGCCAAAATCAGGATAGACGGGAAAGGCGTCGGGGAATTGGGTCGGCTGGTTGAATCCTTGAAGCGGTCCAGTGAATCTTTGGAGCGATATATCCGCCGTCCGTGGTGGAGGAAATTGCTCGGTCTAGAAGTTATAGGAGGCAACCAGAATGCCGCTATTTGAAATCACCAATAATTCAATCCAGAAGATAGCAACTACTACTTTCTCTCAAGCTAAGATGTTGGAACGCCAAGACCTCCAGAGCCGCTTAAGGTCGGATATTGACGTGATTTCCCCCGATCCAGATAAACTGCTGGTGGTTGCTGAGGAGTTCAGCGAATGGGAAGACAGCAGGCGAAGCATTGATTTGCTTGGCGTAGATAAGGAAGCCAATCTGGTTGTCATTGAACTGAAGCGCACTGAGGACGGTGGTCATATGGAGTTGCAGGCCATCCGCTATGCCGCCATGATCGCCACGCTAACATTCGAAAAGCTAGTCGCCATTTACGGCGATTTCCTTAAAAAGTACGATAATGACAAAGACCCCACTCATGAATTGCTGGATTTCCTTGGCTGGGATGAGCCAGAAGAGGATAAATTTGGACAGCAGGTAAAGATCGTTCTAGCATCCGGGGGCTTTTCAAAAGAGTTGACTACTTCGGTACTGTGGTTGAATGAATTCGATCTGGATATTCGTTGCGTGCGGATGCAGCCGTATGACCATGATGGGCAGATTCTGCTGGATGTTCAGACCATCATTCCCATGCCTGAGACCGAGGATTATCAGGTCCAAATCCAAGAGAAGAGGCGCAAAGAGAAAGAATCTCGGAAAAGGGATACTACTAAGTATGATATCGTCATTGATGGTGATCTTCACCGCGCTTTGAACAACCGGAAAATGATATTTCATCTCGTGTCAAGCATCCTTGAAAAAGGCGATGCCACACCACAGAGAATTATCGAAGTCGTTCCTGGACGGGGCGGGAGTCTCTTTAAGGAATTAGATGGAGAGCTAAACGCGGAGCAATTTCAAGAGATCATGAAGTCGGATAATGGCGGTACTGCACCCTCTCCATCCCGTTACTTCTATAAAGAAGATCACGAATTATTCCATTTCGCCCCAAAGACATACGCGCTGTCCAATCAATGGGACGCCCAGCAAGCCGTGTCTGCTGCAGAATCACTTCGCAAGGCCTTCCCGAAACTCAGAATAGAGTTCAGGCCAACCGGAACATAGGCACTACGTTGAAATGGAACGATCCGCCGCTGTCCTCTGCCGCAGATTGCGTCGGTGCTCTCAGGCCTCCAATAGGCTTTCCAGATCAGGCAGCGCCAGCCTGTAACGTGTATGCCGTGCGCTTGCACGGCGATTTGGGCAAACCAACCTATCCATTCGGTTATGTCCAAGGACTGGCTCGCCCGGTTCAGAGCGGCGTAATATCCTTTCCTCTCCCGGCAGATTTCCGCCGACAAAGGCAATAGCGTCGGCCGTCCGAGCGTGCGCGCCAAAGCTTTCTCGGCGAGCGCGCGGCCAATTCGGCCGTTGCCATCCTCAAACGGGTGGATGGACTCGAAATACAAATGCGCCGCTGCGATCGTCTCCAAAGCCGTTGCAGGGTTGGCGGCTTCCGTATCAGCTTTGGCGTATTAAGCCCCTTAGTTTCCCCACGTTCGGCGGCCGATGCGAAAGCCGGCTGGCGCTGGACATTCGAGTGCTTGCTCATGCTGTCCGCCAAACCGTCACGCCGCCCCGGGCATCGAGCGCAGCCAGCGCGCGTCCGTCCGGACGCCAGCGCAAGCCGGCCACCACGTCCGCCACAACCGCGGCTCCGATCGGAGCCCCTTCTCCGTCCCTCTGCATCGACCACACCACAACGGCGCCGTCGCGGCCGCCCGAGGCCAAGCGCATCGCCCGGCCAGCGAAGGCCAGCGTCGTGACGGACCGGGCATGGAACTCCAGAACGCCGGGCCGCGTGCCCTCGGGGCCGCCTCCCTGGAAGCTCCAGACCGTCACCGCGCTGCCGCCGCCGGTCGCTAGGAGAGTGCCGGTGGCATCGAAAGCCAAAGCGGACGGTTTGCCGGGATAGCCGGACATCATCGAATCCTCCTCCATGGAGCGGCGCCAGAAATGCACCGAATTATCCTGGCTGCCGCAGGCCACGATATCGCCGTCCGGGCTCAGCGCCATCGAGACCAGGGAGCCCTTCCACTCCAGTTTCTGGCGAAGCGCTCCCGCGGACCCGTCGAAGAACGCCACCCGGCCGTAGCAGGCCGTCGCCAGCTCCCCTGCGGCGGACCAAGCGATCGCGCTGACGGTGCTGGGATGGTCATCGGAGCGCCAGGCTTCCGCGCCGTCCGCGCCGTACACGTGAACCTGCCGCGAGCAGGAAGCCGCGAGCCATCGGCCGTCCGGCGACCAGGCCACGTTCTCCACCCAATCGCCGGCGAGTTCGATGGCATGGCTGGGGCGGCCTTCGGCAACGCTCCAGATAAGAACCCGTCCGTCCTGCCCAGCCGTGGCGAACGCGGCGCCATCCGGGCGGATGGCCATTGCCAGCAAGCCGCCGTCGTGGGCCTTCTGCCGCGCCCAGGCGCTTGCCCCGGACCTGCCATCGAATGCATGGACGCCACCTGCGCTATCGCCGACAACGAGCGCATCGCCGCCCCGTGTCCAGCCTCCGGCGATGGCGTAGTCACCGACTGCCGCGGACCAGCCCCTGCGGAGGACTCCCTGCGACTTGCCGGCGTTCAAATCAGGCATGCATCGAATCCCCGCCGCATGCCCGCCTCATCAAGGTTGCGGCCGATAAAGATCAGCTGGTTGCGCCGCGGCATGTCTCCCCATGGACGATCCGGCTGGCCGTCGAACAGCATGTGAACCCCTTGGAACACGAAGCGCCGAGGCTCGCCCGCAACGCTGATGAAGCCCTTCATCCGGAAGATATCCACGCCGCGCTCGCGGAGCAGCTCGCTGAGCCAGGCGTTGAGCTTTTCGGGATCGACATCGCCATCCCTCTCGATGGCGATCGATCCCACCTCGTCGTCATGCTCGTGCTGGGCGACCCAAGTGCGCTCGGCCTCCGGACTGATCGCCGCTCCCTCGGCGCTGCTAAGTTGAAGATCGAACTCTTCCGCGGTGTGCTGGGCGTAGAGGCCGACGCGCGCCGGCGTGTCTGTCTCCAAGAAGAACGATTTGCGTCCCCGGGAGTCGAGCTGGAGGTTCAGATGCTTGCCGATGATGATCTTCTCCCCCGGACGAACGGGCTCTGCCGGTTCGGCGTAGCGCCGCACGCACCACTCCGCGCCCTCGCGTAGGGCGGCATCATCCACGCCTTGGCCGGACACGGCGACGAGCGACATCGACGGATCAGGCCCTTCCGCGAGACTGAGCTCGTAGCGACCCGGGCCGAGCGCATAAACGCCGGTCCACTCGAACGGATACTCCGGCTCCAGGAAGGTGGGGCGACGCTCAAGCGCCTGGTCCAAATCGAAAGCGCTGAGGTTCAGCACCTTGCCCACAGGGAGGTTCGCCCGCTCGCTACGCACGACTTGCGCCATTCGGTTCATGTCACGGAGCCGAATCTCAAGCCCGTCGAGCGCTTCGTCATCGACCAGGTCCGTTTTGTTGAGGACCAGGATATCCGCGAACGCGATTTGCTCGGTGCTTTCATCGCTGCGGCCGAGCTGCTGCTCGATATGGGCCGCATCGACGAGCGTGACGATTCCGTCAAGGGAGAACTCCTCGCGAATCTCGTCGTCCATGAAGAAGGTCTGGGCGACCGGCCCGGGATCGGCGAGCCCGGTGGTCTCGACCAGCACGTAATCGAATTTGTCGCGGCGCTTCATCAGGTTACCGAGCACGCGGATCAGATCTCCGCGCACCGTGCAGCAAATGCAGCCGTTCGACATCTCGAAGATCTCTTCGTCGGCATCGATGACGAGCGCTTGGTCGATGCCGACCTCCCCGTACTCGTTTTCGATCACGGCAATGCGCTTGCCGTGCTCCTCGCTCAAGATCCGATTGAGCAGAGTGGTTTTGCCGGATCCGAGGAAACCGGTGAGGATCGTTACGGGAATTTTTTGGAAGGTGTTCATCTAAATCTCCTTGGTGAATGGCGCGGAGGCGGCGGTTTGCGCCTCGAATCCCCGCGCTTTGCTCAGCGCGCGGCCGGACGATCGAGCGCGTCGAGCAACGCGCCGAGATTGTGCCGGAACATCTCCAGGTAGCTGGTGGCCGGCCCTCCGCGCTCGGACAAGGCATCGGAGAACAAGCGCCCGCCGATCGCGATGCCGGTCTCGTCCGATATCTGCTGGATAAGCGCGGGATTGGAGATATTCTCGACGAATAAAGCGGCTGCGCCCTCGGCCTGCAACTGTTCGATTAGAAGCGCAAGGTCGCGGGCCGAAGGCTCTCCTTCGGTATCGATGCCTTGAGGCGCGAGAAAAGTGAGGCCGTAGGCGTCCGCCAGATACCCGAACGCGTCATGGGCGGTGACGACGGTGCGGCGGCCAGCCGGGAGCGCCGCCAGCTTGGCGCGGGTCTCGGCATCCAGAGCCTTGAGTTCGGCGATATAGGACTCGGCCTTCGCGGTGATCGCGCTAGCGTGCCCGGGCATGGCTTCGCCCAGCGACTTGGCGATATTGCGGATGTAAGTCACGCCGTTCGTGAGCGAGTTCCAAGCGTGGGGATCGGTCGCGCCATCAATCTCGATCGGGGCGATGCCGTGCGTCGCCACATGGACGGCGGCTTGGCTCCCCGATTCCGCGATCAATGTTTCCGCCCATGTCTCGAAGCCCAGCCCGTTGACGAAGATCACGTCCGCCTCGGCCACGGCCCGCGCATCGGCCACCGAGGGCTGATAGATGTGGGCATCGGCATCGGGGCCGACGATTGTGCTGACGCTGGCGAGATCGCCAGCCACCTGCTCGACCATGTCGCCCAGAATTGAAAAGCTGGCGACGATCCGGATATCCTGCCTCTGAGCCGGCGCGGGCAAGGCGGTGAGCGCCAGCGATGCGGAAACCAAGACAATGCGAAGGGTTTTCAAAAGATTCATGGCGTCCTCCCTTGCGGAGGGATGCGCGGGACAGGCCTTGCTTCGGCGTCGGACGGGCTTTGAAATGATCCTCCGAAGCCGAGCGGGCCGAACAGGGCCGAGACCAGGAATAAGCAGCCGGCCACCAGAACAATCGCCGGGCCGGACGGGGTTTCGGGAAGCAAATAGGACAGGGTCAGGCCGATCCAGCAGCTCGATAGGGCGCACACGAATCCGGCGGCCAGTTGCCCGGTGATGGTGCTCGCCCAGTAGCGCGCGGCGGTCGCGGGGAGGATCATCAGCCCGACGGCCATGAGCGTGCCGAGGGTCTTGAAAGCCGCCAAGAGATTCAGCACCACAAGGAGCATGAATATCTGTTCGGCCACCCAGGGCCTTCGCGTCTGCGACTCGAAGAACACGGGATCGCAGGTGCTGACGATGAGGGGCCGCAACAGCACCGCGAACGAGACCAAGGTCACGGTCGCAACACCGCCTAGGAGGAGCATCGAAGGGTCATCGATCCCGAGGATCGAACCGAAGAGGAAACTCTGGAGGGGCACCGCCGAGCCTGCCGCCGAGAGGATGAAAATGCCCGCCGCCAGCGCGATGAGGTAGAGCGAGGCGAGGCTTGCGTCGCTGCGCAGGATCGTCCTTCGCGCCAGCAGCGCCGCCAGGCTGGCGACGCCGATCCCGGCGATAAGCCCGCCCACGAGCAGCGATGCCGCCGACATGCCCGCCGCGACAAATCCGATCACGATGCCCGGAGTGATGGCGTGGGCCATGGCTTCGCCGGCCAGCGACAGCCGACGAAGAACGAGGAAGGCGCCGACCGGCGCGATCGAAATCGACAGGACGGTCGTCGCCACGAAGGCGCGCCGCATGAAGGCGAAGCCCCACATCTCGGCGAAGAACTCAAGCACAGCGGCTTGCCGGGCTCGCTGCGGGATCGCGGAGCATCCATGCCGCCTGGCTCTCCGAGAGGTAGCCTTGCGCGACGAGGCGCTCAGGCGTCAGCACGCTCTCGACCGCGCCGTGCGTCGCGATCCCGCCACCGAGGAGCAGGGCTTGGCCGCAGTGGTCCAGCACCGATGAGAGGTCGTGGACGACCAGTCCGACCGCGCGGCCCTCGCGGCGCCAGCGCGCCATGATCGACAGCAGATGCTCCTCGGTGCTCTGATCGACAGCGGCGAAGGGCTCGTCCAGCAGGATCAGCGGGGCATCCTGCAGCATCACGCGGGCGAACAGCGCGCGCTGAAGCTGCCCGCCCGACAGCGTGTGCAGCGACCGGTCGGCAAGGGGCAGGACGCCAGCCTCGTCGAGCGCCGCCGCCACCCGGTTGCGGCCGGCGCGGTCGAGTCCGGACCACAGGCCTAAGCCCCGCCACGCCCCCATGGAGGCCAGATCCCGCACGCGAATGGGGAAGCGGCGGTCGAAATCGCTCATCTGCGCGAGATAGCCGATCTCATGCGGACGGCCTTTGGGCCAAGCCAGCTGCCCTGACAACGGCGGGATCAGGCCGAGCAGCGCCTTGACGAAGGTGCTCTTGCCCGAGCCGTTCGCGCCCAGCACGGCGAGCATCGTTCCGGCTTCAATATCGATGGACAGTTGACGGAACAGCGTCAGGCCGGGATAGCCGAGGGCGAGATTGCGGATCTGGAGAATGGCCGGCATCAGATCACCGCGAGGATCGCGAGCCAAAGGAGCGCCGAGAAACCGATCGCGCCCGCGACCAGAAAGCTCGCGCTCACCTCGGTGAGGCAAGAAGCTCTAGCCTGCGGCCCGCATGCCTCGGCAACTTCCCGCTGCCTGCGCCGCCGCTTCATCGTTCGCCCTCGAATGGCGGCACACGCCCCCGTATGCTTGCGCGAAGGCGCTTCGGACGCACGGGAGGCGCCACGGGAGGTCGGTGATCTTGTCTTGATTCCCAAAGTGTTGGATGCGTCTGGCAAAAACCAAGACGTTATAATATAACGTTTAAGCCGCAAATCGCGATAGGCCAACGCCATAAAGCGCTTGGCCCTGCGCCGCCGCAGGTTATGTCGGCGCTCTCAGGGCTCCAATAGGCTTTCCAGATCAAGCCATTCAGGAGGCTGCCAGTTCCGCTGCTTCTTTTGTCCACGCCCAAGAGACGGGCGATTCGCTCCTGCTAACGGGGATGCTGAACAACTCAAGATAACGAGCGACGAATTCTTCGCCGATGTCTCCGCGGTTGGTGTTGGCTACTTGGCGAAAGGGCTCCAACGGGGATCCGGTCCATTGTGATTGCGGCGTATGTTCCCTGATTACCCGAAGCATTAGGTTGACGGGGTTCACGGCGGCGGAGCCCATATTGAGCCGGTTTTGCGCCGGGAATTGATCTTTGGCAGCGGGCCGAGGCGGGTGTGCGGGTTGCGGAGGATTGCGGCTCAGCTATGCAGCGCAAGGAATCAGGCGCGGGCGGGGGCCGGGTTGCGGGCGGGCAGGCGCAGGTCGCGCACTAGGCGGAGCTGCTTCATCATCAGCAGGCCCAGCCAAGTGATATCGAGCTGCCACCAGCGCAGGCCGTGGCGCGCCGAATAGGCCCAGCGGTGGTGGTTATTGTGCCAGCCTTCGCCAAGGGTCAGCAGGGCCACCAGGACATTGTTGCGGCTGCTGTCGCCGGCGGGGTTGGGGCGCGTGCCCCACAGATGGCAGACCGAATTCACCATGAAAGTGGCGTGCCACAGGGCCACGGTGCTGATAAAGAAACCCCACACCAGCATCTGCAGGCCGCTGGTTCCCAGGCCGGGCGCCAGCCAGTTCAACAGCGCGCCGAGGCCGAACAGGAAGCAGGCTTGGCCAAGCACCAGGAACACGTAGCCTTTTTGCAGAAACCTGATTTCAGGATAGCGGTGCAAATCCTTGATATTGGTGTAATTGCCGCTAAAGCACACGGCATCCCACATCCACCCGATATGGGCATACAAAAACCCCCGCTGCATGGGTGAATGCACATCGCCCTCCTGGTCGGAATAGCGATGGTGACGCCGGTGGTGCGATGTCCACCACAACGGACCGCCCTGGGTGGCGCAACTGCCAAGGAAGGCGAGCAGAAACCGCACCGGGCGCGATGCGCTGAAGGATGAATGGGCCAGCAAGCGATGAAAGCCGGCGGTGACGCCGAAAGCCCTTATGAAATACAGCGCGCCCGCAACGATCAGAGCGGTCGTGCTGACTCCAGTATAGATAGCGCCGAAGCAAGCCAAGTGGAAGGCGGTCATGGCGACAATCACAACCCTAGCCTTATACTGCGCCTTCCGCATCGCAATCCCCACTCGTTTGGCTTTCGTGAATACCCTTGCCGCCGGCGCTTGAATCCGGCTTGCTTCAGAAGTACGAATTATAGCCGGAGATTGATTGCCGGAGATGGAGCGGAGCGCGGAAATAGTCGTGAGCGATTTTATTATTGCTGATCTTCGGATATCCCGGCGTGCTGATCGGACAGCACGCTAGGGCCGCAGGTTCCTGATGGATTCGGGAGTCACCGAAGCCGTGCCGCCTTTGCGCCTTAAGGTGGCCGTGGTGGGCGCCGGGATCTCGGGGCTTGCGGCGGCCCGGGAACTGGACGGCGAATATGACGTGACGCTCTACGAGGCCAAGGCCAAGCCGGGAGGCCATACGCGCACCTTGGAGTTCGAGCGGTTCGGACAGGAGTACCGCGCCGACCTCGGCTTCATGGTCTTCAACGAGGCCAACTATCCGCAGTTCACGCGGCTTCTTCAGGATTTGGGCATCCCCGCCCGCGATACCCAGATGAGCTTCAGCCTGCGCTGCGACCAGACCGGCCTGGAATACCACGGCAGCACGCTCAACCAGCTATTCGCGCAAAGAAGAAATCTTTTCCGTCCCGGGCATTACCGGATGCTGCGGGATATCCTGCGGTTCAACCGCGATGCCAACAGGGCGCTGGCGGAAAGGGAAGCGGAGCTGGCCTCCTTGAGCGCGGGCGCGTTTCTCGCCAGCGGAGGCTACGGGCGGGAGCTGGTCCATAATTATCTGCTGCCCATGACGGCGGCCATCTGGTCCTGCCCGGCGCAGTCCATCGAGCGCTTCCCGAGCCTGTACCTGCTGCGCTTCATGGCGAACCATAACCTGCTTGGGGCCAAGGGGCACCGCCAGTGGCGCATGGTTCCCGGCGGCGCCGACCGATACGTGCAAGCGTTGCTGAACCGTTTCGGCGGCCGGGTCAGGGCCAACTCCCCGGTGCGTTCGATGGAATCCTGTGGCGGCCAGATTCATATTGAAACGGAACGCGGCAGCGAATCCTACGATGCCGCTGTGGTGGCGGTGCATAGCGATCAAGCCCTGTCGCTGATCAAGGACCCTACGCGGCTCGAGCGGCAGGTATTGAGCGCCGTGACTTACCCGCGCAATGAGGTGGTCGTGCATACCGACACCAGCATGCTTCCCCGGCGGCGGCGGGCTTGGGCATCCTGGAACTACTACCGGGCGGCCGATAGCGGAAGCGAGGCGTCCGTGACCTACAACCTGAACTTGCTGCAGCATCTTGAATCGCCCGAGCCGATCTGCGTGACGCTCAATCCGCTGCGCGCGCCGGACCGCGACAAGACAATCGGCACGCTGGAGTTTTCGCATCCGCTGTTCAGCGCCGAGGCTTTCGCCGCGCAGGGCAGGGTGGAGGAGTTGAATTCAGTCGGCCGGCGCTTCTTCTGCGGCGCTTGGACCGGCTGGGGTTTCCACGAGGACGGGCTGCTCAGCGGGCTGAAGGCGGCCCGCAGCGTGCGCGAATGGGCGGGCCGCCCGGAGAATCAGGCAAAATCCGCATATGCACAGCGCAATCTACGAGGGCTGGGTCAGGCATATCCGGCACAGGCCGGCTAGGCACGCGTTTCAGTACCGCTTGTTCATGGCCTACATGGACTTGGACGAGCTGGACCAGGTTTTTGCCGGCAGGTGGCTGTGGTCCGCGCGGCGGCCGGCGGTCGCGCGCTTTTCACCGAGCGATCATTTGGACGGACACTGCGGCAATCTGGCCGAGGGTGTGCGGGCTCTGGTGCGCGAACGAAGCGGCCTTCAGCTTGACGGGCCGGTGCGGCTGCTCACGCATCTGCGCTATTTCGGCTATATCTTCAATCCGATTTCCGTCTATTACTGCTTCGAGAGGAATAATCCCGCTCCCCGCTGCTATGTGCTGGAAGTGAGCAACACGCCATGGAAGGAGCGCGTATGCTATGTGCTGCCTGTTACTGATTCCAAATCGAGAGGGAAGGGAGAATTATTTGATTTCAAAAAAGAAATGCATGTCTCTCCATTTATTCCCATGGACATGTCCTATCGCTGCTGGATGCGTGCGCCGGCCCAGCGCCTGTCGCTGAGCATCGAGGTGCTCCGGCAGGAAGAGGCGATGCTTCAAACCAGTTTGGCGCTCGCCCGCCGGCCCATCACGGGCGGCGCGCTGGCGCGGAGCCTGCTGCGCTATCCCCTGATGACCGCCAACGTCACCTGGCGCATCCATATCAATGCGCTGCGCCTGTGGCTGAAGGGCGTCCAGCCCTTGGCGCATCCCGGTTCATGAGCGCGGCGGGCAAGACCGGCCTGTCGGCCTCCATCTGGCGGGGCCCGGTGCAAAAACGTCTGGATGAGCTGAGGAACGGCCGGCTGGAAGTGCTGGAAGCGGGTCAAAGGCGGGTTTTGGGCGGGCAGGGGGGTTCGGCTGATCTGCCCCAGGCCACGATCGAGATTCTCGACAGCGCCTGCTGGGGGAGCATTGCGACGGGCGGCGCGCTGGGCGCGGCGGAAGCGTTCATGGAGGGCCAATGGCGCTCGCCCGACCTCGCGGGCCTGCTGCGCTTGATGCTGCGCGATCAGAGCGTGCTGCAGGGATTGGAAGGACCGTTTTCATTCCTAGGCGCCGTCCCGCGCTGGATAGGGCACGCCCTGCGCCGCAATACCCGTTCCGGATCCCGCAGGAATATATCCGCGCACTACGATGTGGGAAACGATTTTTTCCAGTTATTCCTAGACCCCACCATGCTGTATTCCTGCGCGTATTTCCCGTCGCGGGATTCCAGCTTGGAGGAGGCTTCGATCGCCAAGCTGGAGCGTCTCTGCGGAATGCTGCGGCTTGAGCCCGGCTTGCAGGTTCTGGAGATCGGAAGCGGCTGGGGCGCCTGCGCCATGCACATGGCTAGGAAATACGGCTGCAAGGTTGTGAGCGTGACGATTTCCGAGCGCCAGCATGCCGAGGCGTCGCGGCGGGTCAAGGCCGCGGGCCTTGAGGACCGGGTCGAGATCCGGATGCAGGATTACCGGGATATCGGCGGGCAGTTCGACCGCCTGATCTCGATCGAGATGATCGAGGCGGTGGGAGCCCCGTACCTCGGCCTGTTCTTCAACCGTTGCAGCGAACTGCTCAAGCCCGACGGCTTGATGGCGCTGCAAGCCATCACCATTGCCGACCAAGCCTACCGGAGCGCCGTTAAGCGCGTTGACTTCATTAAACGCTATATTTTCCCCGGCGGCTTCCTGCCGTCGGTGGAGGCCATCATGGGCGCCGTGCGCCGGCGCACCGATTTCCGCCTCGTTCGCGTGGAGGATATCGGCAGCCACTACGTGCGCACGCTAAGGCTCTGGGCGGAAGCCTTGCGCCGCAACCTTGGCGCCGCCAAGGCGCTTGGATACTCAAGCGAGTTCCTGCGCATGTACGAGTTCTACTTTCGCTACTGCGAGGCGGGATTCGCGGAGCGCACCATCGGCAACGCGCAAATGCTGTTCGCCAAGCCAAACGCCCATCACTCGCAAGCCCCCGGAACCACTTGACCCGCATATTGCGCCATGGGGCGTGCGGGCCGGATGGGATTTTGCCTGTCCATCGCCATTCCCCGCCCATTCTTCCGGGAGACGCATAAACCCATCCATGGGGCTTGGCTCGTTCGCGCCGGGACATCGGCGCTCACCCTGCCTCCGATACTCCCGGAAGAATGGGCGGGGAACGGCTTCAGCTTCGAAATGAATTAGGCATATAAAATTCCCAATGTTTTCGGGGCTTCCCGCTAGTTTTGCGTAATTTCATGTACCCGAGTGGTGGTTTTGGCCGCTTTATGCGCGGTTAATGCGCTGGTTCGCCTCATTTTCGCCCCTCAAGCCTCAATGTCCGGGCTGCCCCAAACCGCCCCCTAGGGGCTGTTCGAAGAGGACGTTCTCCGTGTCGGACTCAATCACTTCAATGCGGGCGATTGGAGTGGGCGGCGCCGCGAACTCTACGCTCCACACGCGGCGCTTCGTATGCCCGACAGCAAACAGAGCGATAGATTGCTGGTGCAGGACAATCCCGCTGGCGGAACGCGCCACGAGCTTGTGTGCCCCGCTGGTGGGCGGCGGTGTTGGCGCCCCCCTTATTTCTGTGGTTGAACGGACAGACCATGCTCCGTTTTGATTCACGCCGCCCACAATCAAAATGGTGCGCGGGTACTCTGTCGTCACCCCCTGTTGGGAACGGAATGAGAAGCTCGATGCGGTTGGGCGGTGAGGCTCGATCGTGTTGCTTATCCGGTGGCGTAGTGCGCGCCTGTATTCAAACCGTGATATGAAACGCTCAATCGGATCGTCGTCAGCACAAACATAGCCCATGATGGAACAGGGACCAAGGAATGTGCGAGTCGGAGCTTGGCGATCTGAACGGAGAAGTTTAAACCTCTGCTCTTGATGATCCCATCCTCGGTAATCGCCGTAGTGCCCGTGAGTATTCGGGAGAGTGAAGCCTAAATCAGAAGCATATGGGAAGTCACCTTCGGCGTACTGCCAAGGATGCACTAGCGATAGAGCGTGCCCTAGTTCATGGGCAAGGGTGGTGGAGCAATCCAACCCATAGTTTTCGGGATCGTATAGAAGGGCGATGATGCGCGGGAGCGCATTTATGTTCCCGCTTTGCGGATCGGTAATCTGTATCGACTCCCCACAAGAGAGCCTCCCTTGCGAGTTGCGGGCATTAATGTGGGCCGTGTCACCCGGATACAGTCCGACGTAGTAGTGGACGGAACGCGAGCTGCCTCGAAGGTATCCGGCCTTACTTGCCTCGTATAAAAGCTCTGATGGTCTCTTGCGTGTGTTGCCATCCCGTCCTTCGGACTCGTTGTAGTGGAAGGGGGCGCCGCCGCGGACGCCATGCTGGATGCTGGGTGAGATGTGCCTCATCGGTAGGGTTGAGTATGCGAACGGATGTGCGGTTTTCTTCAGCGCGTTGATTGTTGGAAAGACGTTAACGCTTTGGTCAGGCAAAACATTGCTGTCTGTAAAGCTCATCTGCACGTAACTGATGATGAGGCCGGGAAGAACTTTTACGTCGGGGAGGTGCCCACGTGCCACTGTGGTACTCGTGGAGTCGGTGAGAATGTAACCGAACCGAGGGAATGGCGCGTCGGCATTCTCGGCCAAAGGACGGATCGCATCAGTGATGTCGAACGCGATCTCCCGTTCACCGTATTTGTTCTTCGCGCTAGGTGCGTAGGCGTTCCACATGGGGTTTATGACAGGGGAGGTCATTTGCTGCCATTCAAGAGGGGCGCCGCCTCTATCTACAAGTTCCAATGTCAACGAAGTGGCGTTGATCGGGGAGGTCGCTCGAACCAACATCATCGTGGGACGAGTTTCACTCGTGGTGTTGCTGGTAGTTTCGATGATTGCGGGGAGCGGCTCGAAGTCGGTAGGCCGGGGGTGCATATCCAGAAGCTGCCCTTGATAGAATTCCACCCGTTCGATTTGATAGGTCGAAGAGGGTGGGGTTTCATCTACATCGAAGATCGTGATGGTGACTTCGGCGGCGGCGGATTCGGGGGGCGTGCCGTCGTCGGTGACGGTAAGGGTCACCCTGACCATGGGGCCATCCTTCTCGTAGTCCAGCGACTGGCCGGGCTTGAGGGTGAGCCATCTGGCGCCTTCGAGGTCGATGACCTGGAACCGGTTGTCATCGACTGTAAAGATGTGAGTTTGGCCGTCGGGGTCGGAAATCGTGACGAGGCCGAGCACTGCGCCGGCTGTGCCGGGAATGGCATCGGTGCTGTTTTCGGACACGGTGAAGGAGGCGGTGATACCGCCCACGGTGGAATCGGCGTCGCCGCCGCCGGCCACTTGGATTATCGGCGGCTCGTTTTGGATTCTCAGCGGCTCGTTGACATCGGTGATAATGATGGTGACGTGAGCAGATGGACATTCTGATCCGTCCTCGCTACAGGCGGTGATGGTTACGCGCACCTCGGATTCTTCTTCAAAGTCTAGAGAATGGTGGTCTTTTAGTTTGAGGATGCCTTGCGGGGTTATCTCGAAGCGGTGATCGTCAGCTTCGGGGAAGTATGCGTTCTTGAAGATGAGCTTGGCGACATGTGCCCCCTCTGTGTTTTCCGCCACCGAAACGATGTTGGCGCCGCGATAAACAATGATTTCGGGCGGCGGTGGTTTCGCCAGTTGCGCGAACACCTCCGAGAACAGATCAACTATGTAGCGGCACTGCCTTCTCTCTGATTCGCTTTGCAACTCGCCGCAAACAGCGTTCTTGATCCGAGTCACTGCATCTTGATCGAGGGTTTGCGCCTGTGCGGGGGTATGGATTGTCGCCATCAACGCAAACGCGGCGGCTCCAGTTGCTGCTTTTATTACTTTCATGGGTTTACCCCCCTGTGGGTTGTGGGGAAATTATAAGGGGCGTAATGTAAAGAAGAATTTTAGGCATAATATATATTATGTAAAATAAAGTATCGATCCATAGAATCCGCGGGCGGGCCATTTGCGTCCGCCAACTGCGCTATTCCCCGCTCGCTCCAATACTCGCGATTGCGGTTTCAGGCGTCGCAACCGGCGCGGCGACGCCCATCACGTGAACTTCCGTGGTCACGATCTCCCCGATATTCACCCGTTGCTCCCAAGCGATATGCGCCGTGCCGTCGGGAGCCGTCGAGATCACCGGAAAGCGCGAATCGCCTTCGGGCGTGGGCAACAGCCAAGGATCGGTGAAGGTCTCGCCATGATCGTAGGACTCCGCCATGAACAGCCGGTAAGGGCTCTTTCGCCCTTCCCGCGAATGCCAGACGATCCGCACGACGCCGCTGGGCGTGACGGTAATAACAGGCGCGTCGCTGTATTTCGATCCCGGATGCACGGGCATCGCCTTCTCGAAATCCAGCGCTCCGTTTCGCGAGCGGCTGAACCATACGCCCTTGTGTTCAGGGCCGGCGGAATATGAAACGGAATAGACGTAGCGGTCGTTCACGGCCATATCGGTGGGCTTGAGCGGACAGCCGCTGATATACCACGGATCAATGGGCAGGCGGGCCGGTTCCGGCCATGTGGCTCCCCGATCGTTGGAACGCAGCACAACGCTATCGCGCGAACCGTCCTCGAACACGTGCCGGTAGGAAACCAGCACCGACTCGTTGTCCGTGAAATCCGCCACCAACTGGCAGCAAGGGCAAACGGCCCCTTTGGCGAACTCGATTTCGCTGGCGAACGTGGCGCCGCCGTCGCGCGAGGAGGCGGTGAACAAGGTGGCGCCCTGGCTCGGATCGTCCATGTAGCGGGTATCCAGCCAGAAGGCATGAACCGCGCCGTCAGGGGCCACCGCCATGGTCCCGAATGCATGGGCCGCGCCCAGCTCTTCGCCCAGCAGCCCTCGCCCATCCTTGTTGACATGGGAATTCAAGGTAAGCGGTTTGGAAAACGTAGCGCCCTTGTCGGTCGATTGGGTGTAGTGCGAGGCGACCACGTCCAGCCGGGTTTGCGTGGACACGTCGTTTGCCGGATAAAAAATATGAACGACACCTTGCCTGTCGGTGCTGATCCGCGGTTTGCTGACCTGGAATCCCCAGATGACGCCGCTCTGCTGGTTCACGCGCGACGGCGCTTGGAAACTGGCGCCCCGGTCGCCGGAACGCGCAATCCACAAATCCACAGCCGAACGATGGCTGTGCTCGCCGGGCTTGCGTTTGGGCGGCGGGCCGGCGGGCATGTCACGATCGAGCCATACCACGTACACCTCGCCATCGTGAGAGACGGCGATCTCCGGGCTGAACGCCGCGCGATCCTGGCGCCCGAGTTTTTGCCGATAAAGGATTGCCGCCTCGCTCCAAGCCATTGATGGCGCCAGAAGCAGTGCCGCAAGCAGCGAAACCAAGCTAATGTATGCTCTTGTGGTCATAAAGCCTTGCTTTCCTGAACAGGATTTTCCGATTCGCCATCTTACACTTTCCCGCCGCCGGTCCGCCGGTCTGCCGGCAGTCTTTCTGGCTTGGTTTCCATTGGCTCTCTGGTCGGCCGGCGAAGGGCTGCGGACCTCGCAGCCGAACAGCGAACCGATGCTTGGGAGCATCAGCGCCGAAGACCTCTCCCGGCTGCTTGAGGAACACCGCGGAAAGGTTGTTCTCGTTAATTTCTGGGCCACTTGGTGCGGCCCATGCCTTCATGAGATTCCCGCGCTGTTGCGGCTCAAGGATAAACTGGCCCCGTCCTCTTTCGTTCTCCTGCCGATTTCGGTGGACGAGCCTGCGGATTCAAAATGGCTGGCCGAGGCACTGATTAAAACTCGATTTCCATATTGGTTCAGCTACTTAAGCGCAGAACCTGAAGATTATCTAATGATTGAAGAGATAGACCCGCACTGGCCTGGCGTGCTCCCCGCGAATTACCTGATCGGCTCCGACGGTAAACTCGCCAAGACGCTGCTTGGCGGCCATACCGAAACCCAGTTCGAGGAAGCCGTGCGCGCCCTGATCAAGGCGCCCGATCAGGCGCCTTAGGACATCTCGCCCCCGCCCTTCCAACCTCAGTCCGCCAGTCCGAGGCGTTTGTGCATGATGGGACTGGTGGTGGTGTACTGCAGATGAACTTTCTTTCCGGGATTCAGCCTTTCCTTGGCGGCGAACGCCGCTAGCGCCGCTTCGTGGAACCCGCTGAGAATCAGTTTTTTCTTGCCTGGATAATGGCAGATATCGCCGATGGCGAAAATGCCGGGCACGCTGGTCTGGAATTTTTCCGGATCCACATTCACTGTCTTGCGATTCAGATCCAGCCCCCAATCGGCAATCGGCCCCAATTTTGGCGCCAAGCCGAAAAATACAAGCAGTTCATCTACTTCCATCGGTTCCTGCTCAACGTCCTTAACAGCCAGAGTCACAGCTTGCAGCGCGCCCTGATCCAAATGCAGGCGCTTGGCGCGCGCGTTCTCGACCAGTTGCGCCCTGCCCTTCGCCACCAGTTGCTTGAATTGCGCAACCGATGCCGGTGCCGCCCGGTACTCTTCGCGCCGGTGGGCCAAAGCGACCGACTCGGCTTTTCCACACAGTTCCAGCGCCCAGTCCAGCGCGGAATCCCCGCCGCCTAGGATCAGCAGCCGCTTGTCGGCAAATCGCGACGAATCCTTGATTCGATAATGCAGCTGTTTCCCTTCTATGGCTTCAGCCCCGTCTAAGCGCAGCTGGCGCGGCTGAAATGATCCGACGCCTCCCGCCAGAAACAGTGTGCCCGCCTGGAATACCGTTCCCGCTCCGGTTTCGACGTGAAACCCCTCCCCTTCCGCAAGCGGCCGGACAACGGCCACTTCCTCGCCGAGGTGGAAAACCGGATCGAACGGCTCAATTTGCTTTATCAGCGCATCCACCAGATCCTGCGCGCTCAATACCGGAATGGCTGGAATATCGTAGATCGGCTTGTCCGGGTAAAGCTCCGAGCACTGTCCGCCGGGCGCGCTCAGGGCGTCAACAAGGTGCGCGCGGATACCCAGCAATCCCAGTTCAAAAACCTGAAAAAGGCCGCAGGGGCCCGCGCCCACGATCAGTGCATCGGTTCGTATGGTCATGGGGTCCGCCAAACGCAACGCGGCAGGCAATGGCCGCGCCGGCATTATAAGTGTCGGCGGTCGGCGATACACTTGCGCAATGGAAGACCGCGCCCGCCCGCTGATCCTGTTTGGCGCCGCCACGCTGATTCTCACGGCGGGTTTCGGTCTCCGCGACCCATGGCCTCCCAACGAGCCGGACAACGCGCTGGCCGCTGCGGAAATGCTCCGTTACGGAAACTGGCTCTCGCCTACGCTGGCCGGCGAATTATTTGCGGAACAGGGCCCCCTTCATCTTTGGATTCTTGGAGCTTTTCAATGGTTGTTCGGCTTGCGCGCGGGGTTCCTGCTGCCCTCGCTGCTGTCGGCTTTCGGCATTCTTTGGCTCAGTTGGGATCTGGCGCGACGGCTGTGGGATGAATCCGCAGCGTTTTGGTCGGGCGCCGCCCTGCTGGCTTGTGTGCAGTTTTCCGCGCTGGCGCACGGCGGCGGAAGCGAGGCCGTTTTGTGCTTCCTTATTGTGCTCGGCCTCTACGGACTGGCGCGCCACCTGTTGCTGGGGCCTTCGTGGAGGTATTTTCTGCTGGGCTGCGGTGGCTGCGCTCTAGGCCTGATGATTCATATTTCGGCGCTGTTTCCTCTGTTGCTTTTTCTGCCTTGGGCATGGTCGCTGCGAAGAGGATGGACGGACCGGCGAATCGGATGGAACTGGCGCTGGCTGCTTGGGGCGCTCGTGCTGGCCGCTATCCCTGCGGCTTGGCTGAGCTTGCTCTGGCTGTCGGACGCCGAGGCGGTATCCAGCTACCGCCTTGCCGTGCTCGCCGCCTGGCCACTGGGCGCCGGAACGTCCTCCTGGAGCGACCTGAGGCCCTTCTGGTACTACCTTTTGCAGGTTGCGCCCTGGGCATGCTTTCCGTTGACGCTGACGCTGCCGTGGATGCGCCACGCTTGGAGACAGCGGCTGGGACAGCGGGATACTGCCCTTTTCTGCATGCTTGCATGGGCCGGCGCGGTGCTGTTTCTGTTATCGATCAGCCAGGTGAAGCGCGCCTCGGATTTTTTGCCGGTGATTCCCGCGCTGGCCCTTGCCTGCGGCCCGGCGCTGAGCGCTGCATTGCAATACAAGAATTGCCGGCGCACGCTCTGGATGGGAATGATGGCCATTCTTGTCGTGGTGCTGGTTGCCATGTTGCGGGTCTATGGCGTCGCGCCGGCGGACGAGCCAGCGGTCATTTCCCTTTCCGACGGCTCTCCTTTCTGGCTCAACCTGCTTTCGCCCACGCGCCTGGCGCTGCTTTTGACGATCAATTCGATTCATCCAGTGGCGGTGCCCTTGCTAATCGTGGCTAGCGCGGCGGGACTGGCCGGACTGCTGGCCGGCGGCGGCCGCAGGGTGGCTGCGGTAACAGGATGCGTGATTGTGGGCGTGTGGCTGCTGCTGGGCTGGGGCGCCTTCTCGGTTTTGAACGAAGGCCGCTCGGGCAAGACGATCACGGCGGCCGCGCAAGCGGCAGCGCCGGACCATGCGGAACTGGGACTGGCCGATTGGCGCGCCCAGCTTTTGCTGCACATTAATCGCCCGGTCACCCACTTCGGCCGTCTCCGAGCCGACCGGAGGCAGGAAATCCTGGATGCCGCCGCCTGGCTGAACGGCGCCCCCGGACGCCTGCTGCTGGCGCCGGAGGAGTATCGGAGCTGGTGCTTTAAGAATGAATCCGGCACTTTGCTCGGCTATGCGCACCGCCGCAACTGGTATCTGCTGGGCCCCGAAATGCTGCGTCCGGAGTGCCAAGTTGAGGACGCTCCAAAGCGGGTCGTGCATTTCCCGGGCTGGAGATAATCTAAAGCATCGCGGCCCGGCCGGATACGGTCAGGAACTGGCGAGCAGGGCTTCGGCCGGGCTGGCGCTGGTTGCCGCGAGCTCCGTGATGCGGGCTGCCAGTTCAGCGCCTTCGGAACCGTCGAGGGCGATTCCGATCCTTCGCAGCGCGCCTTGAGACCTGTTCTCGGCGCCGATCCACGCCACTCGCCCCTCCACGCTGTGCCTGTCTCCTTCCAGCAACTGCACCAGCAGCACCACTTCCTCGCCAAGCACATGCTCGCGCCGCGCGCTAACCCATAGTCCAGCTGGAAGCAAAAACGGAATCCAAGCCTTCGCGATGGCGGCGGAGTCCTCCAGCACCAGCGAATAGAAACCGGGAACTTTCATGTCCGGGCGCAAAAGCCGCCGAACCAGCTCTGCAGCAGCACGGCGGCGGCGAGTTCCGCATTGGCGCTGAATCCCTCAGCACGGCGGCATTCCATGATTGCATCCAGGTGGGCGAAGCTGCGGCGAATCATCTCTTGACGCGCCTGGACAGGCAAGCGCGAAAATCTCCGCGTGTAGGCACTGTTTTCCGCCAGCATCCAGTCATGCACGCGCCGATACGCGCACCGGAACAGGAAATCACACCAAAACCGCATCGGAATATCCTTCCAAGCGCCCGCCACTTCCGCAGGGGTCGCCCGCCGTTTCTCGAGCGCTCCCAGCTGAGCGGCCATGGCGCTTGCCCGTTCGTCCATCTTTCGCGCATGCAATTCCTGCGCCCATAGCGGCCCACCTCCGGCCAGACGCATGGCATTGTCCCACTCCACGCCTTGAGCTTGGCTCTCCAGCCAGTTCATGGCCTTGTTCCGGCTCACGGCCGGAATCCTCACCAGCCGGCAGCGGCTGATGATGGTGGCCGGCAACGGCTGGATGTTCTCCGCCGCCAGCAGCAGATAGCTGTCCGGCCGGGGTTCCTCGAGAATTTTGAGCAGGCTGTTGGCTGCCGCCCGCCGCATCGATTCCGCCGGACAAATCGCAGCGACGCGGGCGCCGCCGCTGTATGCGCTCATCAGCATGAAATCGATCAGTTCCCTAATGCGCTCCACTGGCAGCGGTTTGCCTTCCTCGGGCACGGCAGGATGCAGATCCGGATGCAATGCGGTGTCAGGCGCGGATTCCGCGAGCCACACCGGACGATCGCTGCCCAGAATACGCTGCGCGAGCCATGCCGCCAAGCGCCGCCTCCCCACGCCGCGTTCGCCGTGTATCAACAGGGCGTGGGCCAATTGGCCGGAAGCCGCCTGGGCGCTCAGTTCGGCCTCCAGCCCTGCCAGCCAGGGCAGCCCCGTGCTGTTTCCGCTAGCCTGCATAGTGCGCCAAGGCCTCCGTCTGCGGGCTAGTTGTCACGGCTGGCCTTGTGCCCTAGCAATTGACCGACGGCTGTTACCAGATCCTTGCGCACTTCGGCCAGCTTCCTGGAGGCATCAACAACAATATAGCGGCCGCCGCCTTCCCGGGCGCGCTGCAGGTATCCCTGGCGCACGCGCTCAAAAAATTTGAGGCTCTCCTGCTCAAAACGGTCCTTTTTTTCCGGTCCGGCCTTGCGGGCCAGCCCCAGTTCGGGCGGCGCGTCAAGGATCACGGTCAGGTCCGGCCTCAGTTTTCCCACGATCTGTCGGTCCAGCGCCCGCACCTGTTCGATGGGAACCCCGCGGCCATAGGCCTGGTAGGCGTAGCTGGATTCCACAAAACGGTCGCACACCACCCATGCGCCGCTCGCCAGCGCCGGCAGTATCACCTCGCTGATTGAGGCGCTGCGGGCCGCAAACATCAGCAGCGCTTCAGCTTGGGGCGGCATTGGGCTGATTCCCGGGTCGAGCAGCAGGGCCCGCAGCCTCTCTCCGAGCGGCGTGCCACCCGGCTCGCGCGCGGCAACCGCTGGTTGGCCTTGTTTCGCCAGCCAGTCCGCCAGATACGCCGCATGAGTGGACTTGCCGGTCCCTTCTATGCCTTCCAGAACGATGAATCGAGCCGTCACTGCCGACCCTGCCGGGTGCGCTGGCTTCGCAGCATTGCGGACACTGCGGCATTGTGTTCGGCAAGGGTATCGCTGAAAACATGGGTGCCGTCGAGGTTGGCGGAAGCCACGTAGTACAGGTAACTCCCGGATTGGGGTTTCGCTGCCGCTTGCAATGATGCCTGCCCGGGCAATGAAATGGGTGTCGGCGGCAGTCCGTGGCGGGTGTAGGTGTTGTAGGGCGTGTCGTTGCGCAGATGGGCGCGGGTGATATCGCCCGAGTACGATTGGCCCAGACCATAAATGACCGTGGGATCCACCTGCAGCCGCATGCGCTGCGTGAGCCGCCGGGTCAGCACGCCCGCAATGACCGCGCGTTCGGCATCGAGCGCTGTCTCGCGTTCCACGATGGAAGCGAGTATCAGCATTTCGTAAGAATTGTTAAGCGCTGGCTCGTCCGCCCGTCCGTCCCATGCGGCGAGCAATTTTTCCTGCATCAGCGCATGCGACCGCAGCAGCAGCTCCGCGTCCGTTTCTCCGCGCGTGTAGGCGTAGGTGTCAGGAAAGAAAAGCCCTTCGGCATGCTCGTGCTCCAGGCCCAGCTCATCGGCGAGATCCTCAGGATTCCCGGACGCGAGCGTGGAAACCAAAGGCTTCTCGGCGCGCAGCGCTGCAAGCAGCTCGACGACCGCCCATCCCTCTATGATGGTGAAGTAGTGTTGCACGACTTCGCCGCGTCCCATGCGTTCCAGAAGCCTGCGATGCGTGTCGGCATCGCGGACCCGGTACTCCCCCGCCTGGATCCGGGCAGCCGTGCCGGACAGAAAGGCGGCCAGCTTGAACAGCCATGGACGCGACAGAACCTGATCCTCCGCAAGGCCCTGGGCAACGGCGCCCACCGATTGGCCGGCCTCCACCACGAACACCCTGCCGCCAGCGCTTGGCTCCACACGACTCTCCAACGCCCACCGGGCCACGTAAAGCCCTGTCATTGCAAGCAGCGCCGCCGTCGCGGCCACAATGCCCAGCCTAGCCCGCATATTGCATCAAGTGATCGTGGAGGGCGGGGAAAGGCTTCATTGAAGCATGGCCGTGCCTATGGCGCAGTGAGCCTATGCGGGCTAAACGCGGCTGAAAATCAAACAGCCGTTGGTCCCGCCAAAGCCGAAAGAATTGCTCATCGCGATATTGATCGCCATGTTTCGGGCTGTATGAGGAATGAAATCAAGATCGCATCCTTCGTCCGGATTATCCAGGTTGATTGTGGGCGGCGCCACGCCGTCGCGGATCGCCAGAATGCAGTAAAGCGCTTCCAGCGCGCCCGCTGCTCCCAGCAGATGCCCGGTCATCGATTTGGTCGAACTGACGGCGAGGCGCCCGGCGTGGTCTCCGAACACCTGCTTGATCGCAGCCACCTCGATGCGGTCGCCGAGGGGCGTTGAGGTGGCATGCGCGTTAATGTAATCGATCTGCCCGGGATCCAGCCCGGCATCGTCCAAAGCGGCCTTCATGCAAGACGCGGCTCCTGCGCCGTCTTCCGACGGGGCGGTGATGTGATAGGCATCGCTGCTCATGCCGAAGCCGCTCACCTCCGCCAGAACCTCGGCTCCTCTGCGCCTTGCATGCTCGTATTCCTCCAGCATCAGGCATACGCCCCCGCTAGCGAGCACGAAGCCGTCGCGGTCGCGGTCCCAGGGCCGGCTCGCTCGCTCCGGTTCGTCGTTGCGCAACGATAGCGCCCGCGCGGAGGAAAACCCGCCGATGCCCAAGTAGGCGATGCAATGCTCGGTGCCGCCCGCCAGGCAGGCATCGGTTTCACCGTAGGCGACGGCCCGGGCGCCGAGGCCGATGGAATGCGAGGAGGTGGAGCAGGCCGTGGCCACGGCGATATTCGGACCGCGCGCGCCGATTTGTATGGACAGCAGGCCGGCCGGCATGTTGACGATAATGCCGGGCACCAGAAAAGGCGAGATGCGCCTCGGATTGCTCTGCTCGCTGTAGCGGTGATAGGCGCTCTCTATGGTGCGGATGCCGCCGATGCCCGAGCCCAGATAAACGCTCACGCGCTCCGCATTCGATTCATCGATGACGAGCCCCGAGGAATCAAGCGCCTGCACGCCTGCCGCTACCCCGTAGTGGTTGAAGGCGTCGAAGCGCCGCACCTCGCGCGGGTCCATGTACTCGGCCGGATCGAAATCCCTTATCAGGCCGGCGATCCGCGACGGAAACTTGGCTATATCGGGCAGTTCCTCATGCGCCGTGATGCCGCTTTTTCCTTCCACCACCGACTGCCAAGCGGATTCGGCATCGTTGCCCACCGGCGTGATCGCGCCGGTGCCCGTCACTACAACGCGGCGGCCTTTCATATCAAGGCGGCCAATCCCCGATCTCTGATCCCGGCCGTGCCGCCGGAGGAGCCGCTCCGGCTACTCTTCAAGACGGGCTGTAATGAAATCGATCGCTTCCTGAACGGTTGTGATCTGCTCGGCATTCTCGTCCGGGATTTCGGTCTCGAACTCTTCTTCGAGCGCCATGACCAACTCCACCGTGTCCAGCGAATCGGCGCCGAGATCGTCCACAAACGAAGACGCGTTCGTGATGCTGGATTCGGAAACGCCGAGTTGCTCTGCGATGATCGTCTTGATCTGTTGTTCCACGTTGCTCATAAATGCAAGTCCCCCTGGGCCGGGCAAAACCAACTGAAATTCGACAGCGCCTTATTTTACCGGAATAAGCGCCCAGGGAACGCGCTTGCCTTGCGCGCCTGTCAGCCCATCCACAAGCCGCCATTCACGTGCAGAGTGGCGCCGGTCACATAAGCCGCCGCCGGCGAAGCCAGAAAAACGGCGGCGGCAGCCACGTCCAGCGGCGTTCCCGCCCGTCCCGCCGGGATGCTCCCGATCACGGCTTCCTGCCGCGCCGCCGACACGCCGGCCGTCATGTCCGTTTCGATATAGCCCGGCGCGATGGCGTTGACCGTAATGCCGCGCCCGGCCACTTCCAGCGCCAGGGCGCGGGTAAAGCCCAGCAGGCCGGCCTTCGCCGCCGCGTAATTGCCTTGCCCCGCGGCGCCCGCCATGCCCACCACCGATGACAGGTTGATGATGCGCCCGCGGCGCGCCTTGAGCATGCCGCGAAGAACGGCCTTGCACAGGCGGTAGGCGGAACTGAGATTGGTGTTGATCACTTGCTGCCAATCCTGCGGTTTCATGCGCAGCAGCAGATTGTCGCGGGCGATTCCCGCGTTGTTCACCAGGATGGTGGGAGCCCGGTTCCCTAGGCCGCCCATCAGCGCTTGGACGCTTTGGTCGGATCCCGCATCAAGGACTCTCCCGGCGTGCCCGTCGCCCAGTCGGCGCACGATTTCCCCGGCGCCATCGGGCGTGGTCGCCGTGCCGATCACCTCTGCGCCGGCGGCGGCCAACTGGTTGGCGATTTCAGCGCCGATGCCCCGTGTGGCCCCGGTGACAAGCGCGATTTCGCCGTCGAGCGAGAAAAGGTTGGAATCGTTGGACACGCCCTGAAATTATAGGCGATAGCGTCTTTCATCCCGCTCTGGCATGATTGAACGATGGCATTGCGGGAAGACACGTCCAGCCGAATCCCGGCAACGAGGGCGCCGCGCCCTCGGCCAAGGCTTGGCGCCCTTTTCCCCGGCAAGCGCCGCCGCCGCCGGCGCGGCGCGCAGGACCGAGGGTTCACGCTCATGGAAATTCTGGTGGTGCTGGCCATCATCGGGATCCTGGTGTCCATCGCCACCGGTGTCTATGTCAGTCGCGTGGATGATGCGCGAATGACCCGCGCCCGCGCCGATATTCAGGCAATCGAAGCGGCCCTGGATATCTTCCGCCTGGATAATTTCCGCTATCCGAGCAATGCCGAGGGGCTGCAAGCGCTGGCGGAGCGCCCCAACGATCCTGATCTGCGGTGGCCCCAAGGCGGCTATATGCGGCGCCTGCCCATGGATCCCTGGAATCGCCCTTATCTCTACAGCAACCCGGGACGCAACGGCGAGGTGGATATCTACACTCTGGGGCGGGACGGCCAAGCCGGCGGCGAAGAGCAGGACCAGGACATAGGCAACTGGAATCTCGACCAGCAGCCGTGAGCAATATGGCGCGGGCCGCCGCCTGGAACAAGCGTGTCCGTGCAGGGACCGAGGGCGCCAAGCGCATTCCGGTTAAAGCCTCGCCAAAGACGGGATGCGCCTCTTCGCCGCGCGGCTTTACCTTGATCGAGATACTGGTGGTGCTGGCGCTGATCGGTCTGCTCACCGGCATGGCGGTGCTCTCGGCCGGCGTCTCAGGCAGCGGGGTCGAGCGCGAAGCGCGCAGGCTCTCGGCCGCGCTGCGCATGGCGGCGGACGAAAGCCGCCTGCAAGGCAGGGTGCTGGGCCTGCGGTTTGATTCGCAAGGCTATTCCTATCACGAGCTTCTGCCGTCCGAAAGCGAAGGCGAGCTTTTTCCGCAGCTTGTGTGGGTTCCCTTAAGCCAGCGGGGCGTTCTGGCGCCCCGCAAGTGGCCGCCCCGGCTTGAATTTGAACTCAGAATCAACGGGCGCGCGGTCCCGTCCCGTTTGCCGCAACCTTCTTCGCCGCCCCAGGTCATTCTGCTGCCCGAAGGCGAATTCACGCCCTTCTCGCTAAAGCTGGAGAGCACGTCGGATGCGGGCACGGTCGTGGAGTTCGGGGCTTCGGGGCGCTTGGATATCAGGCTTCCATGAAGAAGGGCTTTACGCTCGCCGAGGTGCTGGTGGCGCTGGCGGTCGTGGCGCTGGGCATCAGCGCCTTGTTCACCGCTTTAGGCCAATCATCGCGCTCGGCGGAGCAACTGCGTGGCCGCACCTTGGCCAACTGGGCCGCTGCGGACGCGCTGACCGCGTTGCGGCTGGCGAACCAGGCGCCGCGCCCAGGAACCGCGAGGCAGGAGGAAATCGCCGGCCGGCTCTGGTGGGTCGAGTACCGCGTGCGGAACTCCGGGATGGAAGCCTTGCGCGATGTTGAGGTGCGGATCGCGCCGGCTCGCAACGTCCGGCCTATCGCATCGGCGCGCGGCATGGTCCGCATCGCACAGCCAGCCGCCCCGGAGAATCAGGAGGAAGCGGCGAGATGAGCCGGCCGCGCCGCATTGCCTCCGCCGCAGCGAAGGAGTTTGGGCAAGCCTGGGGAATCAGGCCGGCGGGCGGCTTTACCCTGATCGAACTGCTGGTGGCCCTCGCGATCTTTGCGGTGATGGCCACGCTGGCGTTCGGCAGCCTCGGCCAGGCGGTCAACCAATCCGAGGCGTTGGATGCCTCGCAGCAGCGCTGGTCGTCCTTGAAGCGAGCGGTTCGCCTGATCGAGAACGACTTCGCCCAATTGCGCCCGCGGCCCGTGCGCAGCATCCTCGGCCAGGACTACGATCCCGCGCTGGATGCGTCCGAAGCGGAACTGGTTCTCACTCGCGGCGGATGGCTGAATCCGGCGCTGCTTCCGCGCGCCGAGCTTCAGCGGGTGCGTTACCGGCTGATTGACGGACGCCTGCTCAGGGAGCACTGGCCGGTACTCGACCGCATTTCGGCCACGCAGCCGGCCGGAGAGCTGCTGCTGGCGGATGTGCAACGGCTCCGGGTGGAGTTTCTGCCTGCCCGCGGGCTGGGCGCAAACGCTTGGATGGATTCCTGGCCTCCGGCCGGCGATGCCGCCATCGATTCCCTGCCGGTTGCCGTGAGGTTCACCTTGGCTATAGCGGGGTCTCAAGAAATAACCCGGCTGATAGAGGTTGGATCTTGAAGCCGCCTCGCTCGCAACGCGGCCTGGCGCTGATTTCAGCCCTGCTGGTGGTGAGTCTGGCGGGCGTACTGGGCACCGCGCGAATATTCTCCTTGCAAATGGAAAGCCAGTCGTCCAGAACCCTGATCGGCAACGCGCGCGCCCGCATGATGGCGCTCGGCATTGAGGAGCTGGCCGCGGAGATGCTATCCGCCGATGCCCGTTCCAGCGCTTCCGACCACCGCGGCGAACGCTGGGCGCAGGGAATCAGCGAATCGATTTCCGGGCAGGGGGCTTTTCGGGGCAGCATGGAGGACATGCAGGGCCGCTTCAACGTCAATAATCTGGTGACTTTCCAAGGAACCGCGGACATGATCGCCGTCGCCCAGTTCCAACGGCTGCTTCGCATTCTTGATCTCGACGACACGCTGGCCTACAAGGCGATGGACTGGATGGACGCGGACAATTTGCCGCAGCCGCTGGTGGGGGCGGAGGATGAAGCCTACACGCGGCTTGATCCGCCGTACCAGGCGCCCAACCGGCCGCTTGAAGACGTATCGGAACTGCTGGCTGTGGAAGGCTTCAGCGCGGCGGTCTGGAGCGCTTTGGCGCCGCATATCACTGCCCTGCCCGTGCCGGGGCCGCCCACGCCAATCAACCTGAACACGGCGAGCGAACCCGTGCTGATGTCGCTGGCTGACGATCTCGATCCGGTTCGCGCGCGGTTCTGGCTTGAATCGCAGAAAAGCGGAGGCATCCGCGACCTGGCCGAAGCGCAACGCGCCTTGCCGTCCGGCATGGCGCGCCGGGTGGCGATCGCCAGCAACTGGTTTCAACTGCGCGTGGCCATTAACGTGGAGGGCGCCCGGTTCTTTCTTGCCAGCCTTCTGGACCGCGAATCCGGAACGGTTCGGACGCGCTGGCGCCGCCAAGGCATTCCCGCGGAGGCATGGCTCGCGCAATGGCCGCCGCAGGGCGCGGAAGGCTGATGGAATCCCTGGTTGTTCGTTTGAACGCTTCTGGGGGTCCTGCCTTCTGGCAGGTGGTGGATGCGCACGGCGCGCCGATGGCGCTGAGCGGCGAAGGAGAGCTTGAACAGGCCGCCGCGTTGTCCGAAGGGCGCAAGGTGGTGCTGCTGCTGCCTGCCGGAGCGGTATTTCGCAGCGGCCTGGATCTGCCTGCGCGAGGCCGGCGAGCCGCGGCCAAGGGGGCGCGGTACGCGCTGGAGGAACAGATCGCGGGCGATGTGGAGGACCTGCATTTTGCCTGCGGGCCGATTTCAGGCGACCGTCTGGAGGTGGCGGCAATCGAGCGGAAACAGCTTGCCGGGTGGCTGCGCCGGTGCCATGAAGCAGGTCTCAAGCCGGATTCGGCCTGCAGCGAAGGGGATGCGCTGCCCGATATTCCCAATATCGTTTTGGCGCTGCTGGAGCCCGATTCGCTTTTGATGCGCAGCAGCGCCGGGCAGATCATGGCAGCAACGCCCTCGGAGCTTGCCGGCCTGGTGGATATTCTGTGCGCCGAGGAAGCCGGCGAGGAGGCCGTTCCGTTCAGGCTGCTGATCTATTGCGGGACTTCGCAGGAACAGGCGGCGCGCGAAGCCATGGCCAAGCTTCCGGGCCGCGAGGTGGAACTGCGTCTCCTGCAACAAGGCATCATGGCGCAATTATCTGCGGAAGCGCTGTCCGGGCGGGCTGTCGATCTGTTGCAGGGGGAATTCAGGAACCGCAATCAGAGGGGCCGCCGGGCGCGGAAAGGGGCGCTGGCGGCGCTGGCGGTTGCGCTGCTCTACTCCGCTCTCCTGGCCATTGAAGGATGGCGCGCCGAGGCCCGTTACGAGGCGGTCGCCAGCGCCGTGGACGCCCGCCTTTCGCAGTTGATGCCGGATGTTTCGTCAAGCGCGGGATTGCGGGAGGAACTGCGCCGGCGCGCCGACACCGTGGATTTGGGCGTCGCGGCCCGCAGCGACGCATTTCTGCGGCTGATCGGAGAACTGGAACGCGTCGGCGGGGAACGGCTGCGGATGCTGGAACTGAATTTCCGCAACGGCTCCGCCGGAGCGCGAATTAGGGCCGCGGATATGGATACCCTTGAAGAGGGGCGCCGCCGCTTGCGGTCCGCAGGCTATTCCGTGGTGATTCAAACGGCAACGCCGGAATCGAACGGCGCCGTGGTGGCGGAACTGGAGATTCGCGATGAACGCAATCGTTGAGTTCTGGCAATCCCGCAGCGCGCGGGAACAGGCAATGCTTGGAGTCTTGGCGGCCGCCCTTGCCGCGGCTTTATGGTTTTATATCCTGGCTGATCCGCTCATGCGGCGGGCGGAGCGCTTCGAGCAGGCACTGGCTGCGGAGCAGGCCTTGCTTGAGAGGGCTGACGCGCTGCGAGCGCGCATGGCCACGCTGCCCGCGCCGCGCCCGCGCTCGGACACGTCCCTGCTGCTGCTGGCCAACCGGGCGCTGCAGGAAGCGGGTTTGAGCGCCTACCTGGAGGAAGGCGGCGCCGACGGCGAACGCCGCGTGCGGCTGCTTCTGAAGGATGCCCCCTTCCCCGGCATCGGCGCCTGGCTCGCGGAAATGGCCGCGCGGGAAGGTGTGCATACAGTCAGCGCCGATATCGAACCGGCCGGACCGCCCGGCTTGGTGCAAATCACCTTGGTTTTGGAACGCACCCGCTGACCTGCATTGAGAGATGCCTCGATCCCGGATGAACGGTCTATCCGTCATCGGCGCCTGCGGCATCGCCGGGATAAACCTCGCGGAAGGCCTGATGCCATGGAAAGTAGAGGGCGGTGCGGATAGGGCGGTCCTCGCGCTCGGACATAGCTAGGCGGTAGCGGTCGAGTTGCGGGGCGTGGCGCCTCTCCTCCTCGTCGAGGAAACTTTCAAGGTTGCCGCCTTCATGCCGGGAAGTCTTGAAATCCACGATCCAGCGCTCTCCCTTATGCACGAAAGTGCGGTCCAGGATCAAATTGCGGGTGCGCCCGTCTTCCTGCAATGAAAGCGGCAGCTCGCTGGCCGCGCCCTCGTGGGCTTCCAGCATCCAGCGCCCCCGCTTGTCGCTTAGCGTGCTGGCGAGGGAGGTTTCGACATCCGCCGCCAAAGATTCGATCTCATCCGGCGGCACGCCGTGGAACTGCAATATCCGCTGAGTGCGGGGGCGCAGCGCCGCCAAGCGCTCTCGGGGCCAAGCGCCTAGGCCTTCCTCGGCGATTTCCTGAAGCCAGCGATGGACTGCCAAGCCAAGCACCCGCGCCCGTTCGCTGGCCCATACGTACGAGGGAGGCCGGGTTTCCTCCGGGCGGCGAGCGATCATGGGCGCCGGGGGCTCAGGCGGCGCCCAGCCGTCCGGCACACGCTGGATTGCCGGTTCAACGAACTGCCGCCGGCTTGAGCTTTTGATCCTTGCGGGCACTTCGCTCGGAGGGTCCAGCGCGAACAGCGCCTTGAAGGCTTGCTCAAGATCGCCCGACATGGTCCGCGTTGCGGGCTTGAATTCGCCGGGGCCTTCCGAATCCTCCTCCCTGGCAAGACCCACTAGCAAGTGCAGGCGGCGGCAGGCCCGCGTTGCCGCCACGTAGAGGAGCCGCTTGCGCTCGGCATCCTCCTTGGCCTTTTCCAGTTTGCCCAAGTACTCGTACGCGGCATCCTGATCCTCTCCGCGCTTGGAAGGCGGCACGGCCAGCAGCGGCAAAGCGCCGTCTTCCGTGCGCGAGCGGGCTGGGCCGCGCGGAGGCTTCCACCAGCGCAGCACCGGCGCAAAGCCTGCGCTCACCCCGCGTCCAAGCCCAGGAAGAATCACGGTATCGAACTCAAGGCCTTTGGCCTTGTGCATGGTCATGATCTGCACAAGCGCGCCGGTTTCCGGGTTGCTCACGAATTCCTCGGTGAGATTGAGCGTGCGCAGCACGGCGTTGTCGATCAGGCTGCCGCGGCTGGCCGCCTCCAAGCTGTCGAGAAACTCCGAGGCATGCCGCAAGCATTGCTCGTCGGCATTGCCGGCGGGGCCGCCCAGCGCCAGCCAAGCGCCCTCCACCCAGCTGCGGAAATCCAGCTGCCCGCGCAGCCGCAAAGCTTGCTCCAGCACGGATGAGACGCGCGCCAGCCTGGCGCGCCCGTCGCCGCTGAGGCGCGCCGTCCGTTCGGCATCCCGCATAAGATCCCATACGGCATCGTCCCGCGCATCATGGCAAAGCGCATGCATGTCCTTAAGCGACAAGCCGCACCACGGCGCCCGCAGCACCGCCAGCCAGGCAATCCGGTCGGACCGCTGCGCCAAGGCGCGGGCGACGGCGACTAAATCCTGAACCACGCTGTAGCGCTTGCGGCGGTCGAATTCGGTTCGGCTCACCCCGATCCCTCGTTCGCGCAGCGCATGGCTGGCTTGCAGCGCATGGCTGACCTGCTCGCCATGGGTGCGGCTGCGGACCAGGATGCCGATGCTTTCTCCGGGATGGTCGCTAAAAGTTTCCAGCACCAGCCTCTCGACGATGGCCACTTCCGATTCGTGCTCGCCCTTGCGGAAGTAGTGCAGGCCAACGCTGCCCTGCCCCGGCTCGGCTTCAGGCGCGGCTTCGCAAGGCGTGTAGGGAACGGTTCCCATCCCCATGTCGCCCGCAACCGGGAAAACTTTCGGGAAGATGCGGTTGAACCAGTCCGCCAGCTCGGGCGCGGACCGGAAGTTGACCGTAAGGCGCAGCACTTCCGGCCTCAGATTTCCCAGCCCTTGCTCGCAAACTCTCAAATAGCCGCGCACATCGGCTTCCCGGAATCCGTATATGGACTGCATGGGGTCGCCCACCAGAAATATGGTGCGGCCATCCCCCGGCTGCCATTCAGCGATCATCCGCTCAAGCAGATCGAACTGGGTATCCGAAGTGTCCTGGAATTCGTCCACAAGAATATGCCGCAGGCGCGCATCCAGCCGCTCGGCCAGCAGCGACGATCGGTCTTCCCGCCCCAGCGCTTGAACCGCTGCCTGGCTGACTTCGGCGTAGTCGGTTTCCCCGCGCTGCGCGAACAGCAGCTTAAGGCATGCACGGCTTTGGCGCAGCACGCCCAGGACTGCCCGCACCTGGCCGGCGCGCTGGACGTTGCAATCCGGCGACGGCAGCGTCCTGATCCGGGCCAGCCGCTGGCGAAACTCGAGCGATTCCCGAAGCCTCCGCTCAAGCTGTTCGGCGGGCTTCGGCTTGAACCGGGCCCGCCATTCGTCTTTTTGGGTGAGCAAATCGCCCCCCGCGCGGAACCACCCGGGCAGCGCATCCGGGTCCGACGGGTTGTTGGGCTCGCCGTCGCCGGCCCAGTGCTTAGCAAACATCCTCTCGAACTCGCTGCGGCATTCGCCCAAGCTCTCAAGCATCCAGCGGATTTCCCGTCCGGCCAGATGGCGCAATGCCCGACTAAGGTGCTGGGCATCAATCTCCTCCCTTAAAAGCGGCAGCCAGCTCTCGCGCTTGGCCAGCATTCCGGCAACCAGTTCAGTGAATTGGCGCCCGTTGCCGTCGAGATGGCGGAGCAGCGATTGAACGTCGCCGTCGTCCTTGCTGATGCCTTCGCGCAGGCAAGCGCGCGCCGCCGATTCGCATAGCGGCTTGGCATCGGCGCGCAGGTCGCCGAGCGCACCGCCGCCGCTGGATACCGGAGCGCTCACTGCCAGCCAGGAACCCAGGGCATCGATCGTGATAATTCGCAGGCGCGCCGGATTCTCTTGCAGCTGCCACTCACGCCGCCGCGACTGCTCAAGCACGCGTCGCGCCAGCTTGAGGGTGAGTTCGCGATGGGGCTGCACTTCGCCGCCTGCGGATTCGGCCTCCCGCAGGCTGTTGGCCACGCGCTCGCGCATCTCGGCGGCGGCCTTGCGGGTAAAGGTAATCGCCAGCACGGCGTCGGGCTCCTCCACCCGCGCCAGCAGGCCCAAGTAGCGCTGCACCAGAATCTCGGTTTTGCCGGAGCCGGCCGGCGCCTGCACGATGAACGAGCGTTCCGGGTCCAGCGCCTGCCGACGCGCTTTCTGATCCGCCGGCGCCGTCACGCGCGCTCCAGCTCCTGGATGCGGCTTAATACTTGGTACTGGCCGCGGGCCCTGTTTTCATAGGCAAAAATCTCAAGGCGCGCGTCCCCCTGGCTCAAGCGGTTCGCCGCCGCTTCCAAGGCGCTGCGCCAGCCCGTCAGAAGGTCCTCCCAGCGCAAGTAGCGCTTGAAATCGCGATGGCCGGAGATAGGCGCGAGCTTCGGCAGGCCCGCCATTGCCGGCTCGGCGATGGCGGGATCGCAAATGCCTTTGACGAGAATTCGCTTCCCGCCGAGGAACACGTAGCCGACGCCAGCCGCGCTGGGTTCGGTGGCCAAGGCATACGCGGGAAGCTGGCTGGAGCGCAGGCGCTCAGGATCAAGCCCGGACAGCGCCTGTTCCTGCCCTGTCTTGTAGTCGAGCACCACGGGGCCGACTTCAGCCGCGACGCTGTCAACCCGGTCCAATAGCATCCGCAGAGTCAGAAGGCCAAGGACGATCTCCTTCGCTGCCTCGCACTCTTGAACGCTGAAATCGCCACGCTCAATATCAAGGCGGGCCCAGTCGAGAGCCAACTGCGCGGCTCGTTCCCGCTCCAGCCGTAGCAGTCCGAGCACAAGCTTTCGATAGCCGGGGGGCTTGTCTTTAGGAATTTCCGCCGCCCACTCCTCAAGGCGCTCCGCCAAGCCGGGCATCGCGTCGCCCAAGGACGCGGAATCCGGAAATTCCGTGTAGAGCCGGCAAAGGAGCTTATGCAGGATATCTCCGCGGGCCAGCGGGCTGAGCCCGTCATACGGCGTCGGGTATTCCTTGGCATGCAGCCGGAACTCGGCGAATGCTCGAAACGGATTATTCAGCTGATGGTCCATAAGGCGCGTGCCGCCCTTGATTTTCTCGTTCTCTTGCAGAGGGGGTGCCGGATCATCGTCGAGAGTTTCCAGCGCGGCGCTGATCCGCAGTTTTTCGGCATAGGAGGCTGCCTCTGGCGCCGCCGCGCTTGAGCGCTGCCGCAAAGGAAGCGAGCCGATCAATGGGCTACAGCTGGTTTCCACTCCTTCCTCAGCCACCTTCGACCAGCTGAACACGATTTCCTCGGCGCAGCGCATCAGCGCCTTTTTTTGACGCCGCGCTCCATCAAGCGCGGCTTGCGGGCTGGCTTGGGGCATTTTCAGCCGCCTTTGCAGGCCTAAAGGGAGCAGTGGAGCCGGCCGGGCTGCTTTGGGCCATAAGCTGGCGCCCGCCCCGGCCACCCACAAGCGGTCGAAACGCATTCCGGCGGCCTCCTCCACCGGCAGCAGCTCCACGGCTTCATCCGGGCCTTGGGGCTGGAACTTGCGTTCCTGGGCCATGCCGCGCAGCCGTTTGAGCGCCTCCTGCAATTGCACGGGCTTTGCGGAAACCGCGTCGCAGGCGCCGAATTCCGAGAGCAGGCGCGCGAAAGCCTCGACCGACTGCTGTTCGCTGCTGGCCAGTGCTCGTTGCCCCGGCCAGCCCAGTTCACGAAGAAAGGCCGTGAATGTGGCGGCCCAGTCGCGATGCGAGCGCGCCTTGCCTTTGCCGCGCTCATTCCGTGAAATCTTTGATGCTTGCCCGAGCATTTCGGCGAACTGCGGCACCTTGGGGAACCGCTGCGCTTTTTTCTTGAGGGCAAGCCGCATCAGCTGGAAGCGCGAAATTTCACCCCCCACCAATTGGCTGCGGATCTGCCGCTCAAGCCGCGCCCGCCCGACCGCTTCGCTATCGGCGCCGCGCAGGTAGGCGCCGCGCAGAACCCGGCTGACCACCTCGAAATCCAACACGCTTGTCGGACCCGCCAGCAGATGAAGCGCGTCCAGCGCCATTTCCGTCGGTCCAACATGCCCCAGCGGCGGCGATTCCGCGGAGTTGAGCGGCGCGTTCTCAGGAAACCCGCGTGCCTGCCAAGCAGGCTGCATGCGGTCGAGCAGCGCTCGGCGGGCTTGCGGCGCGCGCTCGTTGAAATCAACCACAACAAGGCCGGCATTGCCTGCGCCGGCCCAGCTTGCAGCTTCCCGCAATTCCTCGTCGCCGCTCTCGCATTCGATCCTGCATGCGCTTGCCGCGACGGGCGCGCGCGGCGCTTGCTCCAAGGCAACGCCCGCGCAGCGCAACGCATTGAGGAATATCTTTTGCGACGGCGGCAAAGGCCCCTCAAGCCCAAGCAAATAGAGCGGCCCGCGCACGGCAACCGCCCCGGCTTGCAAATCCTGCGCCAAAAGCTGGGGCAGCGCGGCTGGCTCCAGCCAAGCCGCCGGACCGCGCAGCGCCTCGAAGCGCGCTGCCCAGCGCACGAAGCGCCGCTCATCCTCTCCATCGGCCTCGCTGCGAAGCCGCTCTAGGCTCAATCCATACTCAAGCGCAAGATTCCAGCTTCGGCGGGCCAGCTCGGCGTTCTGCTCCAAGCCGAAGCCAGCCACCGCATCCTCGCTCAGGGCTTGCTCCCAAAGCATTTGGGAGCCGTGCGGCGACAGCAGCGCTCGCCCGCCCGCCTCGCCGCCGCGCAGCAGCGATTGCTCCCACAGCTGGCGCATCCATTCCTGCCAGGAATGCACCGCCGGACGCTGCCAAACAGCCGCATTCGCAGCGCGGCGCCATTGGCCGTAGCGAAATCGAATGCGCCGCGCCAACCGTCCGGTGCGGGTCACCAGAACGCCGCCCCCGCGAAGCGCCGGAAACAACTCCCGCACGAGCGATTCCTGGTAGCCCGCCGGACTCACTCAATGACCGTTCGTGTTTTTGGCATGGTGGTTTCCCTGTGTTTGGCCATGCGACCCGATGGCTCCCGCCCGAGCGCCGGAATGCTCGGCGGGGAGCGTAGCACAGCGGCAAGCGGAATTGCTTTTCCAGCGTAAGGCTTGATGCGACAAACCAAGTCGCTTGCGCGCATATCTCGATAGAATGAGGCCGTGCGCGAGCTGATTGGCAATGTAATGGCGCGGCCGCTATGAGCGATTCCGAGTATCCGCTTCTGTTTCAACCGATCACGCTGGCCGGGCGCGCTGTCCGCAATCGCGTGGCGCATGCCTCGATGAGCACCCGCTATTCGCAAAACCAGGATATCGATCCGCGCTTGGCGCGCTACCACGCTAATCGCGCCGCAGGCGGAGCGGGATTGATCGTGACCGAGCCGCTTGCCGTGCTGCCTTGGCACGACCATTCGCACCGCCCCGCCCTGTTCAAGCCGAACGCCCGCGATGCCTTGGCCCGCTGGGCCGATGCGGTGGAAAGCCGGGATTGCCGGTTGCTGGGGCAGTTTCAGGATTCCGGGCGCGGCCACCGCGAGACGGGCCGTTCGCCGCAGGCTTGGGCGCCTTCGGCGCTGCCCGACGACCTCAGCTGGACCATGCCTAGGGAAATGCCCAGGCACCGCATCCACGAGGCGGTCGAGCATTTCGGCAAGGGCGCGCGCCGCCTTGAGGAGGCGGGCTTCAGCGGGGTCGAGCTGTCCGCCGGACATGGGCATCTGTTCCATCAATTCCTGTCGCCGGCGGCCAATAGGCGCGACGATGAATACGGTGGGGACTTGGAAGGACGGACGCGATTTTTAAGAGAGTTAATCGAAATAATAACAAGTAGTTGCAAGCATAACTTTATTTTAGGATTAAAACTTCCGGGAGCCGACGGAATTCCGGGAGGCATCGACCATTCCGAATCCGCGCGCATCACCGCCCGCTTGGCGGAGGCCGGCGGTTTTCATTACCTGGCCTATTGCGACGGTTCGCACTCCCATGCCTTGGAGGCGCATATCCCGGACATGAGCTACCCGCGCGCGCCTTATGTCGAAGGGCACGCGAAAATCGCCGCCCATGCGCCGGACGTGCCGCTCATGGCCTTGGGATTGATTACGGACCCGGCGGAAGCGGAAGGCATACTGGCTTCCGGCAAGGCGCAGATGGTGGCGCTGGGCCGGCCCTTGGTCACGGACGCGGCCTGGGTGAAGAAGGCTGCGGAAGGGAGGCAATCCGAGATCCGCTACTGCGTGTCCTGCAATACCTGCTGGGCCACGATCGTCGAGCGCCGCCCCATAGCCTGCGACAATAATCCCCGCCTCGGCCGCCGCGACGAAGTCGATTACTGGCCCGCCCCGGCCCGCAGAAAACGCCGCGTGGCGGTGGTGGGCGCTGGCCCCGCCGGTTTGGAGGCGGCTTGGGTGGCGGCGGCGCGCGGGCACGGCGTTGCGGTGTTCGGCGCCTCGGAGCGGCCCGGCGGCAAGGCGTGCCTGCATGCCCAGCTGCCGGGAGGGGAAAATATCAGCAGCGTTTATGACTACCAGGAAATGGCGGCCAGCAAAGCGGGCGCGGAACTGCGCCTGGGATGGAAAGCGACCGTTGAGGACGTGCTGCGGCATTCGCCTGATATCGTGGTGCTGGCCGGCGGCGCCACCATGCTGTGGCCGCACGGCTGGCCGGGGGAATGGCGCGATTTCGTGCTCGACCTCCGCGAAGTAAGCAGAGAAATGCTCGAACGGCCCGATGAAACGATAGACGGCACTGCGGTCTTGTGGGACCAGGACCATACGCTGGCCACCTACGCCGCCGCCGAGCTGCTGGCGCAGCGCTTCGCCCGCCTGGTGGTCGTGACGCCGCGTGAACGGCTGGCCAGCGATGTTGGGCTGGTCACCCGCCAAGGCATCTACCGCCGACTTTACGCCATGCCCAATGTGGAGGTGGTTCCGCTGTGCGGCATCGACCCGGCCTCGGCGCTGGACGAAGGCCGCGCGGGCCTCCGCAATCTGTTGAACGATGCGGCCACCGAAATCGGCGACCTCGCGCTGCTCACCTGGTCGGGCAGCCGCGCGCCGAATAACGAGCTCGCCGCGCCGCTTCGCGCCGAGGGCTTGGAAGTGGTGTGCGTGGGCGACTGCGACATGCCCCGAACCTTGCTCGCCGCCACCGCCGACGGCCACGCGCTAGGCCGCTCGCTCTGAGCCTTATTGCCCGCAAAGTGCATATTTGGAGAAGCCAGTCATTTGACAGGTTCTTTTTGGCAACTTATGAAGCGGCCTTAACTAACGTGAAGGATTGCCTCTCCGATCGGGCAATCGCATTCAAGGCTACATTAACCGCTCGTTGTAGCGTAACAGCTGTAGGCCGCATGTATTATTTCAGCAAAGCCAACAGATGGAGGACGAGATGGCGTTGCAGCAACGAATCATGGCCTGCCATGGAATCCGGCGCGGGCGGGTCCTGCTCATTGCGCTGGGCGTTGCGGGAACTCTTGCCTTCTTCTCTCCGGCGCGGGCGCAAAACGAATCGCCTAGCGGCGAAGACACGCCAGCAACTGGCGGGGAGGATGGCATCCGGGCGGAGCTGGAGGAAATCGTGGTTTACGGGCGGCGGCGAGACGCCCAAATGTCGATCGAGGCAAAGCGCAACGCCGATCAGATCCTTGATGTCCTGACCTCGGATCAAGCAAGCCGCCTGCCGGACAATAATGTGGCGGAGTCACTTGGCCGCATTGCAGGGGTTTCTTTTCGGCGCAGCGGCGAAACAGGCAGCGGCGACTATATCGCTGTGCGCGGCTTGGATTCCGCGCTGAACTCCGTTTCATTCGACGGGGTCAAGTCCGGACTCGCCGGCTTCAGCGGCCGCCGTGTGCCGCTCGACGGCATCACGACCGAGGACGTGTCGGAGCTTCGCGTCGTGAAATCGCTGCTGCCGCGCGACGCAGGCGAAGGCATCGGCGGCGCGGTTGACGTGATTTCGCGCCGACCGCTGGACTACAGCAGCAGCGGAGCCCGGGTGACGGTGGAAGGGCGCTACGGGGAATTTGCCGAGAAGTGGGGCTACCGGGGCCGATTGTCGTTCAACACGCTTTTCAACGAGCGTTTGGGAAGCCGGTTTTCCGCTTCTTTCCGGCAACGAAAGATCCGCAATTTCGAAATGGATGCAACATCTTCCAACCTGCTCTATCTTCCGCCCATTGCCGATGCAGCGGGCAATCCGATCGACAACCGCTTCGTGCTGGACCGCCTTGATGATCCCGGCAGCAGTTTCGACCGCGTCCGGCCAGGCTTCTTCCCCTTGGATGCGATCGGTTTTGAGGAGCACACCTACGAAGTACAGGATCAGCAGCGGGAAACCGTTTCGCTTTCCGGCGCTATTGAATGGGAGGCCACCGCCGCGACCCGCCTGTTGCTCAGCGCGCGCTACAACCGGCAGGATACCCTCGCGGTGGAGAATTCGGTCGCATTCGATAACGACGACGACGATTTTGAGCTGGTCGGCGACATGCTGCGCACGGTGTTCGACGACCCGGAAATCGATCTGGAATCGCAAATCGAGGATCAGGAATCGGTGAACGCCAGCGCGTACATCGCCGGCATCACCGGGTTCGACCGGCTCACGCTGCAATACCGCCTCAGCTACTCCAATGCCAAGAGCAATGAGCCCGAAACGAACATTCATTTCGATACCGGTAGCTTGCTCGACGAGGATGCCGTGCGTTTTGTGCCCTTCTCGTTTACCGGCAGGTACTTCCCGGTTCCGCAATTGAGCGCGGCGGCGGATCCGGATTTCCAAGAAGCGGTGGCAGATTTCCCCGGCACGCAGTTGCTTGATGACTTCACCATGGATTCGATCAACGAAAGAAACAACGACCGCGTTGGATTCGAATTCGACGCCGACTACCAGCCCGACTGGAGCTTTGCGGGCGGACGCATTTCTGCAATCAGTGCGGGCGCGTCTTTGGAGCGCTCCGAACTTGAGGACAACCGGGTCACGCTGGTTTACTTTGAGCCCGGCGCGTTGAACTTGGACGGCACTTTCGACCCTGGCTTGGAGGGCAGCGCCGAGGGCGAGCATCTGGAGAATTTCGAAGGTCTTTTCGGCGGCTTTGTAAGCCTGAAACCCTTGGAAAGCCCGCTGCAGGCCATTGGCTTGAACGGGATTCCGAAAATAAATGAGAGCGCGTTCCGGCGGTTGGCGGCCACTTTCCGCGATTCGTTTCTAGCTTCCGGGGCGGACCCTTACGAATTGTTCTTCCTGAATGTTGAAGAGAACCTTCTGAGCGGCTACGCGCAGGCGGAATTCGATGCCGGGAAATTGTTCATTGCGGGTGGGGCGCGCATTGAAAGCTACCGCGGCGAGTTCGCCGCCCCTCTAGAACTCAACGCCAGCTTGGTTACCGTGAATCTGGCGGATCCGAACGATCCCGACAGCAATGAAGTCGAGGAAGCCATCGACTTGCGGGCTGGCAACCTGGGCGGCACGGTGCGCTCCGAAGCGGATAATCTTGAGGTGCTGCCCCGCATCAACCTCAAGTACGAGCTGCGCGGCGATCTTCAACTGCGCGCCGGTGCCGGTTACTCGATCGCCCGTCCTTCGTTCTATCAGCTGGGGCGCGCCTCGTCGATCAGCCTGGTTCTGGCGGCAGAGGCGGACCGCGTGGGCGACACGCCTGTTCTGCCGGGTGTCACCACCGCCGAGGCTGCTGCCGCCGAGGGGCTGGGATTGCAGGAATTGAGCGAAATAAGCATATTCGTAAGCAGCGGCAATCCGAATCTGGACAACGCGAAGGCGCTGAATCTCGACCTCAGCCTGGAATACTTTCCGATAACGGGGACCGCGTTGACGCTGGGCCTGTTTCACAAGGAAATTGAAAACTTCATTTTCGTGGAGTCCGAATCAGGAGCCGGCGGGCTGGATGCCGGACTGATTAGCAGGCTGCTTTCTCCCGCTGGACGGACATTGTTGGAGCAGCTGGGTGGAATCGAGGCGCTAGTGGAATCGGACGCGATCGACGAATTGGCGATCCGCCAGCCGCGGAATGGAGAAAAAGCGACGGTGTACGGCGCCGAGCTGGCCTTCAGCCATCAATTCGCATGGGCGCGGGGATGGTTATCGGACTTCGGGCTCAGCGCCAATGCCGCCTACACCCGAAGCAGAGCCAAGATCGCGGCGGTTGAAGCGGCAACGCCGTCCAATCCCGATGCCGGCCTGCAGGATTGGGAAGCCTTGGTGGAACTGGGCTTCGCCAACGAGGGCGATGGTGTGGTCCGGCGCACAGCGTTCTACAATGCGCCCACTTGGAGCGCGAATGCCGCCTTGTACTATGAGAGCGAAAACTTTGAATGCGCGCTATCGATGCAGCATCAGAGCAGTTCATTCGACTCGCTGGATGATTTCGGATTTGACCAGTACAGCGGCCGCTACACGCAGTGGGACCTCTATCTGGAATACGAATTCCCGGCAGGCGCGAGCTTCGGAGCAACCAGCGTTTACCTTGAAGTCCCGGATATCACAGACACCGGGCGCAATCCCACCGACCTGCAGAGCTTGGGGCGCGCTCGCCGGGTCATCGACGAGGCGTCCTTCAACGGGCGGGAATTCCGGATCGGCCTGCGGGGGCAATTCTGACCGCGCTTGAGGCAAGCAGCGCCGCGCGCGGCGGGCGGGATGGCGGCCCGGAATCGCCTCGCTTCCGGCGGACTTCGATCCTTTTGCAATTCGCTGCCATCGGGCTGTCCGCCGCTTTGGCGGCGCCTATTGCGCAAGCGGCCCCAGCGCAGGGCATCTTCCTAGTTCCGCTGGGGGCGCAATGGCGCTACCATGCCAGCGCATCCGGCCCCGGATCAGGCTGGGAGCAGCTTGGTTTCGACGACGCGCGATGGAGGATCGGAGCGGCAGGCTTCGGCTACGGCGACGACGACGACGCAACGATTCTTGACGATATGGAAGGCCGTTACGCCAGCGTTTACCTGCGCCGTGAATTCGAGCTGCCCTCCGTTGTGGACAAGCTGTATCTGTACATGCGCTACGACGATGCCTTCGAGCTGTACCTGAACGGCCGGCTGGCGGCGCGCGCCGGACTGCGGCGAGGGCACCCTCCCGAAAGCCACGAAGCCGATCAACTGGAAGTGTTCGAGCTGTCGGGCGAACATCTCGTGGCCGGCCTCAATCTGCTGGCGGTCCGGGGCGTGAACGCAAGCGTGGACAGCTCCGATTTCTCCCTTCATCCGGGCCTTGCCTTGACATTCGTGCCGACGCATATCCTCGCAGGCGAAAGCGCCCGGCGGGACTTGGCCTATTTGCGCGAGCGGCTGATCGCTCAAAGCTCGTACCTTGAAAGCGGCGAGCATGATGTGCTCGCGACAATCGAAGCGGTGTCGGGGCGGCTCCCCGAAGCCATGCTGCGTATTGACTTTCTGCGGGCCGTGCGGCAGATCATTGCGCTGATCGGCGACGGACATGCCAGCGCCTCGGCGGCCTACGAGGATGACGGCGCGGTCTATTTGCCGTTCAGTCTGGCGGACACGCCGCAAGGGGTTGCGGCGCTGCGGGCGGGCAAACGCGGACACGCCTTCGTGGATCCTGATTTCCCTTTTATCGCCGCCATCGACGACGTGCCTCTCGACCGCTGGCTGGAAATGGCCCGCAGATACCACGCCTATATTTCGCCGCAGCTCAACCGCCGCCGCGCTGTCCGCTCAATTCGCCGTATCGACAAGCTCCGGGATGATCTCGGGCTGGCGGCTTCGGATCGCGTTTCGGTAACGCTGGCCGCTCCTAGCGGCGAATTTCTGACCCGGAGCTTCCCGGTCAGCGATCAGCGTCCGGCCAGCATCCGCAGCGTTCCGCTAGGCGGCAGCCGCATTCTGCCCGGTAACGGCGGCGGCATCGGCTACTTGGTTATCCGGGAAATGGAGATTGATCTGCTGCCGGAAATACATGCCTTCATGGACCAAGCGCGGCATACCCGGTCGCTGATTATCGATGTGCGGGGCAATGGCGGCGGCCGCCTGCAGGTGCTGCTGGCGCTGGCGCCGTACTTCTTCCCGCCCGATGCCCGCCCTGTAGTTGCCAACATTGCGGCCTACCGGCTTGCGCCGCACTTCAAGCCCGATCATTTGGCGCACCGCCCCACCTTCAGGCTAGCTGACGCCGAATGGACCGGCGGCGAGCGCGAGGTCATCAAGCAGGCGCTGGCGCGCTTCCAGCCGTTATGGATTCCGCCGCCCGGAAAATTCTCGGCTTGGCACTTCATGCTGATCAACCGGCAGTCGGACCGGGCGGCGCAGGCGTACCACTACGACCGTCCCGTGGCGGTTCTGGCCAACGAGCACGGGTTTTCGGCCACGGACGGGTTTCTCAACGGATTCTGCGAAATCCCCGGCACCATGCTGATAGGCCAGCCGAGCAGCGGAGCGAGCGGTAGAACGAAGTATTTCTTGCTGCCGGAAAGCGAAATCGAAGTAGGATTATCCTCCATGGCCTCGTTTCGACCCAACGGGCAAACATTCGATGGCTTCGGAGTGGGAATGGATTACTACGCCGCCCCCCGCCCGGAGGATTTTTTGGGTCAATCGGATGCCGTTCTCGCCAAAGCCTTAGAGCTTCTGGAAAGGCGCGCCCAATCCGCGCGCGCTGCCGTTGGCCACGAGCGCCGACCTTGCCGTGAACCTATGGAACCGCGCTGATGCGGCAATGGCCTGTTCAGGAATTCAATGCAGCTTGAGGAAAATCAATGATGCCCATACACTCAGCAAGGCTGAATGAAGCGCCGCGCAAGCCTTGGAGATTTGCGCTTGCCGCGCTTGCGGTGGCCGTTCTTTCAACAAGCGCTTTTGCGCTTCAAGCGCGGGCGCAGCCGCTTGCGGCGGACGATCCGGTTCAGCTTGGCTTTGTGGCGTTCGGCGATAGCGGCCTGCATGAGGATTTCGTGGATCCGGGCACCCCGATCACCACCGAAGAGGAATATATCGAGAAGTACAGGCGCATCTGGGCCAGAGACCACCGCAACCCGGAGGAGTTCGCCGCGTCGCCCTCCCACTTCCTCGAAAGCTACGGCAGCTTCATCATGGCCAGCGGCATGCATCCGGTGGCCAATGCGATGAAGCGGCATTGCGCCGACGCCTCATGCGAATTCGCCTTGATGCTGGGAGACAATATCTATCCGGATGGAGCCGAGACCGACGGCAATGACGAGCGGCGCTTCGCGGCCATGTTCACCGAGCCTTTCGCGCCGCTGGGCGCGGGCAAGCCGGACTACCGCATCTACGCGGCGCTGGGCAACCACGATTGGCATACTTCGAGGGAAGGGGCGATGGCGCAAGTCCGGTTCCTGGAAAGCAATCCGCCCTTCTATATGAACGGCCACGTTTACCGGGTCGAGCCGCCGGCGGGCAAAGGCCAGGTGGAGCTGTTCGTGATCGATACCAATGTGCTGCTGGCGGGCCAGGAAGTGAAGGTGGCGGCCTTGAACCCCGACGGCAGCGAGGTGCAAACGAACCGGACTTGGGGCGCGGCCGCTTGGGTGAAGCCAGCCACCGCCGTGGAGAAAGGGATGGTGGAATGGCTGGAGAAGCAGCTGGCGGATTCGGATGCGCGCTGGAAATTCGTGATGGGGCACCATCCGATCTGGTCGGGCGGCGGATTCAAGTTCCAGCAGGCGCGGGCTTTGCGCCAGGTGCTGCTGCCGACTTTATGCCGCCACGCGGATGCCTATCTCGCCGGCCACGACCATACCTTGGAGCTGCACGAGGACGATTGCCAGGCGGCAACCGGTCAAGAGAATATCGAGCCGCTGCTGCAAATTGTTTCCGGCGCGGCTTCCAAGCAGCGCGGCCTGCATACCGCTTTCTTGGCGCATCAAAGCGCCAGCCATCCGGCCAACCGCGTTCTATTCGCCCGCGGCATGGTCTGGGGCTTCGCCTATATGCATCTGGACGGCGATTCCGCCCGCGTCGATCTATTCAGCACGCCGAACTCCGGCAGCGGCGAACCCAAGCACGAGTTCCGCCACATGTTCGAGCGCCGCTCCGGCGCCTCCGTGCGGCGTCCCGCGCGCCGGATTGCCGAATAAAGAGTAATTTCAGCCAGTTAGCACGCCGCCGTGCAGCGGGCTGATGGCCATGGGTGGGCGGGCGCTTTTCTTGAGGCGCACGGAAGGCAGTTTCCTCAGGCGCTGGTTTTGCGGATCGATTTCGATGCCGACTGATTCCAGCGCCGTCACGCCCAGCAAAGGCTCGGCCTTGGCATCGCCGAAGATGACCAGTCCAAAGGTGAACTCGCCGAGCAATTCCATTTGGGCGCCCGCGACATCCATCGCGATCTCGGTGCCGTCGGCTAATTCATAGTTGCGTCGCGCGGACGGCTCAAGGCCGATCGCTTCGAGAATAGGCCGAGGCACTAGGGAGTCGATGGCCCCGGTATCAACGAGGAATTGGCCTTCCCATTCCCGATCCGGGTCCGCCGGATTGCGAATAATGACGTTGGCGTATGTCATGCCCATGTTCTTGCTCCCTCAAGCGTGTTTCGGCGCCGCGATTGGGCTAACCATGCCAGTTTACAGGCTTGCAGGCGGAAGCCAAGCGCAAAACCGCGCGGGTTTGCCCAAGATTCGCGCCGCTCTTACATGAACGGGCGGGTCGCCTTGTTCGATTCCATGTAGCAGTACGACAGCATCCAGTAGAGATTGATGCCGATGCGCTCGTTTTCCGGCTCGGTGAACACGTAGCCGTGGGATTTGATCTCGTCGTCAAGGTATTCCAAGACGTAGAGCACCAGCACATCGCGGGTGAAGACATCGCTATAGTTATTGAGCGGCCAATCGACATTCGATAGCCGGATGCCGATTTGCCGGCCATCGGAATGGGTGATGCGCGCGCCGCCGCCGCGGTCGTGCACCTTAAGGTTGTCGTAGCGCTTGTATTCCTCGTCGCGCCCGCCGCTTACGCCGGGGATATCGATATAGCAGTTCATCATGCGCGCCGCGTGCAGCTTGTAGGCGCCGCCGGGATGGTCGCGCCCGCCCGGCGAATCCAGCCATAACTGCTGCTCGCCCAGCAGCGATCGGGCGGCCCAGGCCGCGCAATCGCCTTCCGCCTCGCCGCGGAATTGCGCGGATTCGCGGGTCCAGTACACGACGCAACCCGGCGGCGCGTCGATCAGCATGTCCACGGCGAGCGGCCCGGCCATCGGATCCAGCCCTTCGACAGGCAGGAGCCAAACCTCCATGCGCGAGGCGCCGCGCCCGTTATCCGGCGAAAGCGCCAGCACCCCGGCGCGGGTGAGCGCGGAGTAGTCGCCGCCGGAGAATTCCCGGAACTCCAGCAGCATGGAATCCGGCCCGCCCACCCGGTTGATGCGAAGCTCGATGCGGTCGTGGCGCTCGTTGTCCGGATAACCGATGCGGCGATCGAAATACACCTGGTTGTAGTTGTCGTACACGCGCGCCAATAGCTCGGCGAGCACCAGCACGTCGCGTTCCGTGGGCGTGGAATCCTGCCCTTGCGCAAAAACCGGCGCCGCGGGCGCGAGCAAAAACCAGCAGGCAACGGCCGCCAACGCTTTGCGCTTACCCATGCTCCACCTCCAGGCTCGTGAGCTCGTAGTAGGTCATCATATAGCCATAGACAGCGCCGCGAAGGAAGATGTAATGGCCGTCGGCGGTGCACCAGACATCGTACTTCGGGTGCTCGTTAGGCAGTCCGACGTTTTCGCCGAAGCGGAAATGCAGGGCATCGAACTCGCCGGCCCCCACCGTGATCCGTTCCTCGCCGACGTATTCGATCGCCGGGGAGATGCTGTGCAGCATGGGCCCGGTGGCGCCGCGGTGGTCGGGCGACGACAGCAGCAGCTGCGGGAATTTCTGAATGCCCGGGCCTTTGCTCAAATCGAACATGCTGAGCACCCAGGCATCGCAGATGATGGCGTGGTCCACGAAGGCGCGGGGTCGCTCGACTAGGCTCATCTTCTGCGAAACCCGGCCTTCAACGGCCGTGTAGCTCTCGCATTCGGCCTCGTTCCCGCCGAAGCGGAACCAGCCGCTGCCCATGAACCGGTCGCCCACCGAAATGCGCACGAAACAGTCCAGCGGATACCAGTTCTCGTCCAGCGTGAGCGCCGTGTTGCGCATCACGCTGGGACGGTCGTCGATTTCGCTTTGCGCCATGCAGGTGCGGTGGCCGTCGGAATGCACGGTAATGGTGAACCGCTCCCGGCCCCGCTCCTGGTCCATGCGTTCCGGCTTCTTGCTTAAGTAGGTGATCCGGCCGTGATAGTTCACGTGGTCAACTTGAAGAATATCGCTCATTTGAAGCTCCTCCCGTCCTTATTGAATCCCGAAGAAAAAATGATCCGGCGCCCTATTTCAGGCCTGCTTGCCGCCCGCGGCATGCCCGCGACGCGGCACAAGCACTGTTCGGTCGCAAACGCACACCACATCGCCGCGCTGGTTGCGGCCGGTGGTTCGCACTGTAACGATGCCGGCATTCGGCCGCGACTTCGACGGCCGCTTGCTCAGCACCTCGGACGCCCCGTACAGAGTATCGCCGATGAACAGCGGATTGGGCAGGCGCACGTCGGTCCAGCCTAGGTTGGCGATAGCGATTTCGCTCACATCCGACACGCTCATCCCCACCAGAATCGATAACGTCAGCGTGCTCGCCACCAGCCGCCGCCCGAATTCGGTCTTGCGCGCGTACTCCTTGTCGAAGTGCAGCGGATGGGTATTCATCGTTAGCAGCGTGAACCAAGTGTTGTCGGACTCGGTGAGGGTGCGGCCCGGCCAGTGCTCGTACACGTCGCCGATACGGAATTCCTCGTAGTGGCGCCCTCCGGCGCGCCGCGCGGATCGGCCCTTTGCTGCGTTTTCCTCGGCCACGCGCTGCCGGGTCAAAGATCCTGGCAATGGATAAATACGGGATCGGAGGCAAACTGGCGGAATTCCTTGGCCAGTTCGGCCACCACCGCTGATTGAATATCCTCGCCGAACCTCTCCATGCTATTGAGGTCGATCATTTCCACGTACTGGAAAGGCGGCTCGCCCGCGCCGCCTAGCAGTCCCACCGAGCGCAGCACCCGGAAACGCTCCACCGAAGGCAGCCGGTTGACCTCCACTAGGTCGCGGCGGCGCGCCCAAGCCTGGTATTCGGCCTGATCGGCCCCTTCCTTAAGATTGAACAACACAACGACGCAATCCACGCTCAGTTCTCCTGACCGGTTTCCGCAGGGGGTATTGAAGCGCCGCCAGCCGGCCCTTCCAGATCGGTGACCAGCTCCTCGACGGCATCGGCATCCTGGTCTTCCGGCAGCGCAGGCAGGGCGGCGGCTTGGCCGAAATGCGCGCGCACCGCGGCTTGCATCGTCTCGTCGAGGCGGTAAACGCCGATAATGGAAGGCGGGAAGCGGTAGAAGGAGCCGTTGCCCACCTGCAAGCGCTCGCCCGCGTTGCCGCACACCCGCCCGGTGGCGGTGGAGAACCCGATGCCGTGGGCATGGCGAAGATCCACCGAAGGCGGCGACACTTCAACGTGATAGACCCGCCTGCGGCCATCGAAAACAAGCAGGTTGCTGTCGTTGAGCACCTCGAAGTTATCGATGCGCTGCCGAAAAAAGCAATCGGCGCTGGCCGCGCTATGCGGGAATCGCGCCACGGTCGCCCGGTTGGATGCCGCCGACCGCTCGCCCTCCATCGCGGCGCAAGCGCCCAGCGCCAATGCTGCGATCATCAACGGAACCGCAAGGCGCGGGGCGATCATGCCGGCCCCCCGGGGTCCGGCCCGCGGGCCACCGGCCGGCTGCCGGATTGCGACCATTCGCTCCAGGAACCCGGATACAGCGCAGCGCCGGGCAATCCCGCCCGTTCCATCGCGAACAGGTCGTGGCAAGCGGTGACGCCGGATCCGCACATCACGCAGGCCTGGCCGGGCTCCACTCCATCCAGGCGCTCAAGGTACAGCGCGCGCAATTCGCCGGGAGGCAAAAAGCGACCGTCCGCCCCTAGGTTATCGCGGAAGAAAGCGTTGACCGCGCCGGGAACATGGCCGGCTTGCGCGTCGATTGGCTCCGAAAGACCCTGATAGCGCGCGGCGTCGCGCGCGTCAAGAATGCGCAGCTCGCCGGTCGCGGCGGCGCGCTCAACCCGGGCCAGGTCAACCACCGGCCGGCAATGGCCGCCCGCAGGGTATTCCGTCGGCTCAATCACCGGCGCCTTCCGTTCCAGCGGCAGCTTCGCGGCCTCCCACGCCTGCATCCCGCCGTCCAGAAGCCCGGCGCGCTCATGGCCCATCCATTTGAGCATCCACCATAAACGCGCGGCTATGGCGCCTCCCATGTTGTCATAGGCCACGACCAGCATGTCCGGCGCGATGCCCCAGCGCTCCAGCTTCGCCGCGAAATCGACCGGCTCGGGCAGCGGATGCCGCCCGCCCCCGCGCCGGGCAGGTCCGGCGAGGTCCTGGTCGAGGTCCGCGTAAGGCGCGCCGGGAATATGGCTCCCGGCCCAAAGCGACCGGCCGCCGGCCGGATCCATGAGGTCGAAACGGCAATCCACCGCCCTCGCCTCGCCCCGCTCGATGGCGGCGCGCAGCTCCGTTGGAGTGACCAGCAGCGCGGCCAATTACGAATCTTCCAGCGCCGCTTGAAGTTCGGGAACGATGGAGAATAGATCGCCGACCAGGCTGATATCGGCCACTTCGAAAATAGGCGCTTCCGGGTCCTTGTTGATCGCCACGATCACGCCCGCGTCCTTGATCCCGGTAAGATGCTGTATGGCCCCGGAAATGCCGATAGCGAAATACAGCTCCGGCGCAATGATCTTGCCCGTCTGCCCCACCTGCATATCGTTCGACACGTATCCCGCGTCCACTGCGGCCCGCGAAGCCCCCACTGCGGCGCCCATGCGGTCCGCCAGGCTGTAGAGCATCGAGAAGTTGTCGGCGCTGCCTAGGGCGCGCCCTCCCGACACCACCACGCCGGCGCTTTGCAGGTCGGGGCGCTCGGTTTCGGCGGTCTTGAGCTCGAGCCATCGGCTGTGGGCGGGCAACTCAGCGTCCACGGCAATGGCTTCGATGGCGGCCTCGCTCCCCTCGGAAGCGGCCGGCCAGGATGCCAAGCGGGCCGTGGCGACCACAATATGGTCCGCAGGCGCCTCCACCGTCAGCACCGCGTTGCCCGCATAGATGGGCCGCTTGAACCGGCGCCCGCTCTCCACGCTCATGATATCGCTCACCTGCGGCACGCCCAGCAAGGCGGCGACACGCGGCATCAGGTCCTTGCCGAAGGTGGTGGACGGCCCGAGCAAATGGCTGTAGCCCTGCTGCGCCAGCGCCGCAAGCTGCGGCGCCTGAACCGCTGCCAAGGGCCGGGCGTTTTCCTCGCGGTCGAGGCACAGAACCCGAGAAACCCCGGCGATGCTTCCCGCCTGCCGGGCGATTGCGTTGCAGTCCTGTCCCATCACCGCAACGTCCAGGCTCTCCGCCCCGATCGCCAGCCCGCAACTGACCACGCGCGCCGCGCCGGAATGAAGCGAAACCCCGTCATGTTCGGCAACCACTAGGATCCTGCTCATGGGCGCGCCTCAGGTCACCAGCCCGCGTTCCCGCAGCTTGCCCACAAGAGCCGCGACATTCTCCACTAGCTCCCCCTTCTCCCGCTGCGCGGGCGGCTCGTAACCGACCGATTTCAGCGAAGGAACGGCGGGAAGGCCTAGCTCGCCGACCGCCAAGGTCTCCAAGGGCTTGCTGCGGGCTTTCATGATATCGGGCAGCTTGATGTAGCGCGGCTCGTTGAGCCGCAGATCGGTGGTGATCACGGCCGGCAGTTCAACCTCGATGGTCTCCAGGCCCGCATCGACTTCGCGCGTCACGCGGGCCGTGCCGCCGTCAAGCCGCACTTCGGAGGCGAAGGTGGCCTGCGGACGATCCCACAGCGTTGCCAGCATCTGGCCGGTCTGGTTGCAGTCGTCGTCGATGGCCTGTTTGCCCATAATCACGATATCGGGCTTTTCCTTTTTTGCTATTTCGAGCAGAATTCCGGCCGCCGCCAGCGGCTGGACCTCGGAATCGGCCTTCACGAGAACGGCCCGGTCGGCGCCCATGGCCAGCCCGGTCCGAAGCTGCTGCTGGCATTCATCGCCGCCAATCGCGACCGCCACAATCTCGCTGGCCTCGCCGCGCTCGCGCAGGCGCAACGCTTCCTCCAGCGCGATCTCATCGAAAGGATTGACGCTCATCTTAAGCCCCTCGGTGGCCATGCCGCTGCCGTCGGGCTTAACGCGCACACGGACGTTGTAATCGACCACGCGCTTGAGCGTCACCATGATCTTGCGCATTGCTCCGCGAAAACTCCGCTGCCGACAAGGAAGCGCGCATTCTAACCTGCATATTGCGCCGAGGGCCTTGCCTGCCCCTCGCCGTTGCCCGCCATCTTTGCTTGTGACGCGGCGGCGCGGGGCGGTTAGACTATGGGCGGTCTATTGGAGGGGAACCCTATGTACGGAGCGGAAGGCGATCTCGGCCACACGGTCTGGCTGATTGTTCATCTGGTGCTGTTTGCCTACTGGCTAGGCGGCGATCTCGGCGTGTTCTATTCCACCCGCATGATCCTCAACCGCTCGCACTCCGCGCCCCAGAGGTTCATGGCCTCGCGCATCATGCTATGGATCGACCTGATGCCGCGGCTGTGCCTGAGCCTGATGCTCACCGTGGGCGGCATTCTCTCGGAATACGTGGGAGTGCATCATCCGCCTTGGCAGTACGCGATGATCGTTGCGCTGGGCCCGGTGTGGTTCACGGTGCTGCTGGTCATGCACTTCAAGCATAACGCCAGCTTCATGCCCACGCTCACCAAACTGGATTTATGGTTCCGCTGGTTTCTGATCGCCGCGATCGTGGCTTCCGTATGGTGGTCGGTATCCACCGGAAGGCTGGATAACGCGCCCTGGCTGGCGCCCAAGCTGATCGTTTTTGCGCTCATGGTGTTGTGCGGCGTGATGATTCGCCTGTACATACCGGGCTTCATTGCCGGCGTCAGGGCGCTGGGCCAAGGCTCGATCACCGAGGAGCAGGACGACGCGATGAAGCGCAGCATTCATCGTGTGCGCCCCTGGGTGTTCGCGATCTGGGCCGGCTTGATCATCGAGGCCTTTCTCGGCATCTACAAGCCCGGCGCGCCGCCTGCCGCAGAGGCCGTGGGCAGCCTCATGCACGCTATTCAGGGAATCGCCGCGCCGCTGCTCGGGTAATCCTTGCCGCAGCCTCACCCCCCTGCATCAATGTCAATTGCAAGAAGCACAACTGATCCTGGATCATTCAATCAGGAGATCATTCTTCCTTATGAGCTTCGATTGGACGATTTCCGTTCTTCTTTACAAGATGTTTACGATTTCTTCTTCGACGTAAACGAGCATCTGCTATCAAAAGGCCTCCAGCGGCTTGACGACATATTGAGGCCCGCCATTATGTCGGGCGTCTTGTCGGACATGCTCACATCCAGCCTTGCAAAGCATTCCAGGGTTCTTGTTGAAAACGAATACTTCAACGGCCATCCGGATCTTCTTGTCCAAGGCATTTATCCGAATAACTCAATCAAGGCGGGCGAGGAGGGAATTGAAATCAAAACGACCCGCAAGCGAGGAGGCGCAGTAGATACGCACGGCGCTCGTGATCAGTGGATGTGCGTATTTGTTTACCAAGTGGATGCCGACACGGAGCCTGCCGCAAACCGGCATCCCATGACGTTTACCGAAGTTTATCTTGGCAAAGTTACTGTGAATGACTTCAGGAGAAATCCAAGAGGGGAACTTGGCACGCGAACGGCCACGCTGCACGCAGATGGAATTAGGAAGCTACGCGAAAACTGGGTCTATAAGATTTAGCAGCACCGTTGGGCATGTAGGCCGTGAGCTTCGGAATCGCCTCAACAGCGCGGAGGAAATAGTCCCTGTCCTTCTCTATTCCGAGGCTCTCATAACCCATAACATTGCTCGCCGCCAACGTGGATCCAGAGCCGGCAAAAGTATCGAGCACAACCCCTTCGCCGAGAGGCAAAGCTCCCCGCACCAGTATTCGCAGAAATGCTTGCGGCTTCAAACTAGGATGAGGCGCCATATCTTTCTCCTTGCGCCGTGTAGGCGCAGAAGGAATAACATCGCCAAAGGGCTTCATAGGCTCTGGTCGCCGGAATCCGCCTGTTTTCCATCTCCTTAGATTATCTTGAACCCTACCTTCCACAGGTTTTCTGAACATCAGCCAAGGTTCCCACATAGATCGCGGCATCACACTGACATTCTGAAATTCATCATGGGCCCCCTTGGGGCGGTCACCACCTCGCATCGTCATCGTCAAACGGATGATTTCTCCCCGGCGCTCAAGCCCAGCCTCCGACAAAGCAGTTGCAACAATGTGCGATACGAGAGGGTTGGAGGCCACTATCACATTTGCGCCGGGCACCAGAACAGGCAAGACCATTCGTCCCCATGCGGCAAAGAACTGCCCTATGTACTCGATTTGCCTCGCATTGAGCGTTGTGAATCGCGGAAGCGGTGACCGTCGATGACCATCAAAAGATGGCGGCAAACGCCATACGCCTCCTTTGCCGATACGCAGTTTCCGCTGCTGCTCTCGGGAATACTCATGCATTCCGTAAGGGGGGTCCGTTACGATGGCATGCACGGAATTTGGAGGTTGTTGACCCAGCCAAGCGAGACAATCATTATGATGCAGAGTGGAGCGGGCGAAATGAAACGGCTGCTCTTGCTGCTCCACAAACGCCGGAAACCTTCCTTCCGGGCTTGCCTGAACCGCTTTAGCACGGTATGTGCCCCTAGCTTCACGAATAAAAAGCTCTGGCGTGTTCAACCTCAAATAAGATCGGATTGATGAGACAGGCGTCGCGCCGATTTTTTTGTGAACGGCCTCCACGATGGAAGAGACGGTAAGAGGACTGCCTGAATCCCCCAAAACCGTGAGTATGGCATCGCGCACACGCCCCGGGGGATGCTTGTTCAAGCGTCTCATGCCGGAATGCTAGACGTCTAGACGTCTTAGGTCAACGGGTGGCGTAGAGAGCCCATTAAAGTGCCCGGTCGCATCCTCATGCGTTTCTTGTTTTGGACGGGCGCGGCATGGGGACGGGCAAGCATCGGGAGTGGAGGCGCATGAAGATGTCCGGGGATGCGCTTCGGGATTGGAAAGGCGACTGTTTCGTGACGGGCGAAACGTCCATGCCTACGACTACGGCATCAGAATGCGGACTGCATTGGGGTGCGCTCCCTGATTTTGCCGCCTCACCGCGTTTTCTGATCGAAGGGAGTCCGCACATAAATGATATAATGTAACTTTTGGGTAAAATTAGACCTTAGCCGAGGCTTGCCGATCTTGGCAACAGCCGCAAGGCGCCGTTGTGGCCCTTAATAAAGCCTAGAGGTATAGATGAATCAACAAGCAAGCTTGCCGGTAACCGTGCTATCGGGATTCCTAGGCGCAGGAAAAACCACGGTGCTCAGCCATATTCTTAATAATCGGGAAGGCAGGAAAGTCGCGGTTATCGTCAATGACATGAGCGAGATCAATATCGATGCCTCATTGGTTCAGCAAGAGGTGTCGCTGTCGCATCAGGAAGAGAAGCTCGTGGAAATGAGCAATGGCTGCATCTGCTGCACTTTGCGGGAGGACCTGCTGATCGAGGTGAACAAGCTCGCCAAGGAGGGGCGATTCGACTATCTGGTGATTGAATCCACGGGAATCTCCGAACCCATGCCGGTGGCCGAAACCTTCACTTTCGCCGACGAGGACGGGGTTTCGCTATCCGATGTGGCCACGCTGGACACCATGGTGACAGTGGTGGATGCGGTGAATTTCCTCAGCGACTACGACGAGGCAAAGGATATCCGGGAAACCGGGGAATCCTTGGGCGAGGAGGATGAGCGCAGCGTCGCCGACTTGCTGGTCGATCAAGTCGAGTTTGCGGACGTGCTGCTCATCAGCAAGACCGATCTTGTCGGGCAAGCCGAGATCGAGAGATTGACCGCAATCCTCAGGTCCTTGAATACAAAGGCGCGCATTATCCCCATATCGCAGGGCCAGGTGCCCGCCGCCGATATTCTGAACACCAGGCTGTTCGACTTTGAGCGCGCCCGGCAGGCGCCAGGCTGGCTCAAGGAAATGCGCGGCGAACACGTTCCCGAAACAGAGGAATACGGCATCGGCAGTTTTAGCTATGTGGCCCGTCGGCCGTTTCATCCCGAGCGGGCCTTCGAGTTTTTCCATAACACCGAGAAGTTCGGCAAATTGATTCGATCAAAAGGCTATTTCTGGCTGGCCTCGCGCCCGGAGTTCGCCTGGCAATGGAGCCAGGCGGGCGGAATCGCCCGCTACGGCTTCGCCGGCATGTTCTGGCACGCGGTGCCTCGCGATAAATGGCCCAAGGACGAGGAAAGCCTCGAGAATATTCTCGGTTTGTGGGAAGAGCCGTTCGGCGACATGCGCCAGGAGCTCGTCTTCATCGGGCAAGGGATCGACCGCGAAGCGATGGCAGACGCTCTCGATCAATGCCTGCTGGCGGAAGAGGAGGTGCTTAAAGGCAAGGAGCACTGGCTAACGCTGAATGATCCGTTCCCGGCGTGGAAGGACGGATGAGCGCCTCGGCCCCTGCATTGAGGACAGCCTCCTTCGGGACTCAACGCGGACAAGCCGTTATGGGGGAGCAACGCGATGTGCTGGCCTGCATTTACCAGGAGGAGGTGAATATCTCCATCTGGCAACGCGAACTCTCCGAGGCTTTATCGAATGCCGCCGCGCGCCTCTTGCTTGAAAATCCGCAACTGCAAATTTCGCGCCCGATGAGTCCTAGAGATGCCTATGAAATCCTCATCGAGTCTTTCGGCGGCACGGCAGAGCCGGCTGCATTGGCTGAGGATATCGCCGAGCTGGCCGACATGTTCGGCTTCTTGTTCGATCTCAAATATATCGGCCTGAGGCTGACCGCGCTCGGCCATGCCATGTGCCCCCGGTTCCATGTGGATTGGGTGCCTTGCCGGTTGGTGACCACCTACCAAGGGGAGGCCACTCAGTGGCTGGCCCATGAACGGGTTGACCGCGGCAAGCTGGGGGCCGGCAATGAAGGGAAGCCGGACGAGCAGTCAGGCTTGTTTTCCGATGCCGGCGATATCCAGCAAGTGCGGCCGGGGCATGTCGCCTTGCTCAAGGGAGAGAGCTGGGCCGGCAATGCGGAGGCGGGCTTGGTTCATCGCTCTCCTCAGCTAAACGCCGGCGCGCGCCGCTTGCTGCTCACCTTGGATTTTGCCAACGAGTAGGCCCGCCGCGTATAGGCCACGGCGCGCCGCCTCGGCGAATTGCCGGACCGCGAAGGGCGCGGGCGCCCAGCGGGGCCTCGTTCAGGTTCAGGCGAACCGCACCAGCGCCTTGCCCACGTTCCGGCCGCGCATCAGCCGGCAAAAAGCATCGGGCGCCTGTTCGATGCCCTCGGCGATATCCTCGCGGTAGCGGATGCGGCCTTCCTTGAGCCAGCGGGTGCAGGCGCGCAGAAAATCCTGCTGCTTGTCCTCATGGTCGTACACCACCAGCCCGCGCAAGGTGGCGCGGGCCAGTACCAGCGGAATCAGGCTGGGCCCGGGCGGCGGCGGCCCGCTATTGTTGTAGCCGCTCATCATTCCGCACAGCACCACCCTCGCGCCTTGGGCAAGATTGGCCATGGCCGCGGCCAGGACATCGCCGCCAACGTTGTCGAAATAAATATCGATGCCTTCGGGGCATGCGGATTTCAGCTTTTCGCCCAACTCGCCGGTTTTGTAATCGACGCATTCGGCAAAGCCGAACTCGTCGGTCACGATGGCGCATTTCTCCGGCCCGCCGGCGATTCCCACCGTCCGGCAGCCGGCGATGCGCGCCAGCTGGCCCGCCATGCAGCCCACGGGGCCGCAGGCCGCCGAAACCAGCACGGTTTCCCCCGGCATGGGCTCACCCAGATGCAGCAATCCCGCCCAGGCGGTAAGCCCCGGCATGCCCAATATCCCTATTCCGGTGCTGACGGGCGCGGCTTCCGGATCCAGTTTTCTGAGGTCGATGGCGCCGGCGCTCAGCCCGTATTCCTGCCAGCCGTTGGAGCAGACCGCGAGATCGCCGGGCGCGAAATCCGGGTGGCGGGATTCGACCACTTCGGCCACGGTGCGCCCGGGCATGACATCGCCCGGTTCCACCTTCTCGGCGTACAAGTGGCGTCCCGAAATCACCCCGCGCAAGTAAGGATCAAGCGAAAGATAGAGCGTCCGCGAAAGGAATTCGCCGTTGGCGGGCCTGGGAACCGGCCCCTCGCCCAGCTCGAAATCGGTCGTTTCCGGCACGCCCTCGGGGTAGCGGCGCAGCAGCACCTGCCGCTGAGTGTTGGGGAGCTTCGGGCTCAAAGCTGCTCGAGCGCGGCCTCGGCCGAGGAGCAGCTCAGGCCGCCGCCCTCCTCCACGTTGAGCTCCGTGACGATTCCATCGTCAGCCACGATGGAGAAACGCTGCCCGCGCATGCCCATGCCGAACCCGGAGAAATCCCGTTCCAACCCCAGCGCGCGCGCATAATCGCCATTGCCGTCGGCCAGCATCAGCACTGAATCGCCGACGCCGGCGGAGCGGCCCCATGCGTCCATCACGAATACATCGTTGACGGCCATGCAGGCCACCCGGTCAACGCCCTTGGCCCGAAGCGCCCCGGCATTGTTGACGTAGCCCGGAAGGTGCTCTTTCGAGCAGGTAGGCGTGAACGCGCCGGGAATGGAGAATAGAACAACCTTTCTGCCCTTGAACAATTCATCCGTTGTTATCCGCCCGGGGCGTCCGTCGGTCATCATGCCGAAGGCGCCGTCGGGCATCGCCTGCCCTTTCTCAATGCTCATTGGTTTTCTCCCGGAATGTGTTAGGGGCCGCCATTGTAAGTCAGAGCGCGGCGCAGCGCGCAAATGCGCCCAGCGGCCTTGCGCGGCGCCCAGCCTGCCCCAGGGCATACAATCGCCGGATGCGAATGACGCCGCAAGAATTTCGCGGATCCCGGCGCAAGGCGGTCACGCTGATGGGCATGTCCGGCGTGGGCAAAACCGTGCTCGCCAACCGCTTGCCCGCCAATCGCTGGTTCATCTATTCCGGCGATTACCGCATAGGCACCCAGTACCTGCGCGAGCCGATCCTCGACAATATCAAGCTGCGGGCGATGGAAGTGCCGTTTCTGCGCGATCTGCTGCGCAGCGATTCGATTTACATAGAAAGCAATATCACTGTGCATAACCTTGATCCCATTTCAACCTTCCTGGGTCAGCTGGGCGATCCCGGGCGCGGGGGGTTGCCGCACGAAGAGTTTCTCCGCAGGCAGGAGCTGCATCGCCAAGCGGAGGTGGGCGCTATGCGGGACGTGGCCGCGTTCATCGAGAAGGCCGAGCGAATTTACGGCTACCGCCATTTCATCAACGACGCGGGCGGCAGCATATGCGAACTGGGCAACGACGGCGCCGTGCGCGTCTTGGCGGAGCACACCGTGATCCTCTACTTGGAGGCATCGCCGGAAGACGAGGAGGCGCTGGTTGAGCGCGCCCGGAGCAATCCCAAGCCGATGTACTACTCCCCGGAATTCCTGCGGCGCGCCCTCCCGGATTTCCTGAGCAAACGCGGGATTAGCGATATCGCCCAGGCCGAGCCGAAAGAGTTCGCGCGCTGGGCCTTCCCGCGGCTGATCGCGCACCGTCGGCCGCTATACGCCAAGCTGGCCGCCGAGCACGGCTACACGGTTCCTGCCCGCGCCGCGCAGCAGGCGCGAAGCGAAGCGGATTTCGTGGACTTGGTGGCCGGCGCTCTCTAATCCGCCGGGTTGAGCCCCGGCCAAGCCGCAAATCCATGCGATTCCAAGACATGGCGAATTGGACCGTAATATGCCTCCTCCAAATCCTCGTCGTCTTCGTCGTCTTCGTCACGATCTGTTGCGTCGGTCTCTCGTTGGCGCTCCTTGCAACTGCCACCCTTCGAAGAAACGTCCCGCGAGTAGCTATAGCCCGCTGCTATCTCTTTCTGGCCATTGATAGAGTCAAGATCAAAATTTTGGAAGATGCTGGCCGAATCTGCGCCTCTCACAGTAGATATTGAGGAAAGCCCTTACATGCGCCAATGGCACCATACAGAAAATTTCCCTCATTGCGTAACTTGATCTGATTCCTGCAGCTTCTTGAAACGAACAATCAATCCTATATTTGGAGGTAAATAGCCGCTATCTTGACTGCTAATAAGGTTAAGAGCGGCTCTGGCAGGGAGCAAGCTTGCGGATTGGGGATCAATGCTGAAACGGTAAGTGAGATGTCTTCGCCCCTGCAACACAGCAAGATCATCGAATCTGTCCTCCTCCCGGACAAATCTTTCGTAAATCTTCTTTCCGTCTTCTTCAGCCTGCAAAAGAAATGGAATAGCCAGATCGTTGCTGGCGATCACATTCAAGCCCGCATCCGACTCTTCGCGTCCATCGAATCGCACACAAAAGCCCAACTCTTCCTCGGTAAAATTCAAGGTGATTTCGGCGGATTCAAGCACCACGGCCCCCTGACGAGTGACCTTTACTTTTGGCTCAACACATCCCTTGCCGCACTCAGGGCAATCAGAAGGGCTTCTAAAGGAAACGAATGCTGCCGGTTCGCCCATGGCCAAAGGAGCCAAATGTATTTCAAGGGGACTCTCGCCGTGAGCGTCTTTCGGCTGCTCCGCGCTCCGCACAGTCAAAGGGCGTGCTTGCAACAACGAATACTTGCTTTCTGCTATCAGATTTCCGTTCTCGGTAACAAATGTGAAATACACATCCTGGTCGTCTTGCGGCATTGCGAAGATTGGAGCCCAATAGCCGCATACCCCTGCCAAGAGAAAATTAAATATTTTCTTCATTCGCCGCTCCATGAAGCTGTCCATTCAGCAAATTAGCCGAGACAAAAGATAACATAGGCATCCATGCGAATGGCGGCCACAAAATTTCGCGAGGCGCGACGCAAGGCGGTGACCTTTCCAAGACGCGGCTAATCGCCGGGTTGCGTGACGCGCAATTGCAGGTAGTAGTTGCGTCCGTATTCGATTTTTTCGTGGGCATCGGCGAAAAAGCCGAAATAGCGGTCCGCGAGCGGCGCCCGCTTGTCGAACAGGTTATTGACGCCGAAGCGCAGCCGCCAGTCCCGGCCCGCCGTTTCCCAGCTGTAGTCGAACGTGCCGTTCCAAGTGGTCACCGAAGGGATCCAGTAGAGCGTGCCGTCGTCGAGCGTTAGGGAGTTCTGATAAAAATCCCCCAAATTCCGGCCCGACAGCGTGGCCTTGAGCGCATTGCGCTGCCAGGAAAGGAGCAGCGTTTGACGGACTTTCTGGTTGCCGTCCTTATGCAGGAGATCGGCGAATCCCGCCACCGGAATGCTGGCGGGCAACTGGCCTGCTTCCTTGGCCGCCACCAGTTCGGCGGCCCTGCCGCCGGGAACCTGGTGGAATTTGGTGAGGAATGACGCGAGGTAAGTAAGGCTGAACTGGCCGGCGCGCGTTTCCAGCGAATAGCGCAGGCTGGCATCCCAGCCTTTGAGCGTGCGCGTGTCGAGATTGACGTAGTTATCCTCGATGAAGCGGATCAGGCCCGCCGGGCAGATTCCGGCCGCTTGGTAGATCGCCGCCTCGTCGGGGCTCAGCGTGCTTGCCGATTGCCGCACAACCGCCGCGTTGGCGGCCAGCCCCGCGCAGTTGCCCGCGCCATGCCGCAGCCGCGCCAGCAGATCCAGCACCGTGTGGTTTTCCTCGCCCAGCAGCCCGATGCTGTCTTCCTTTTCGATGGACCACCAGTCCAGCGTGAGGGTGAATGCTTCCAGCGGCTGCACCACGATTCCGAAGGAGTAGTTATTGGAGCGCTCCGGCTCCAGCAGCTTGCTGCCCTGAGCGATGCGCTGGGTGCTGTTGCGGCAATCGAGCACATCCTGTTCCGGATCGCCGCCGTTGTTCGCGGCATAAACGCAGGCGTAATCATTCCGCGTGTTCTGGCGCGCCACGATCTCCTCGTTGATCGTGACCAGGTTCGGAGCGCGGAACGCCTCCGACCAGGACCCGCGCAGCAGCACCGTCGGGGCAATCTGCCAGCCGATGGCGAATTTGGGCACCACGGTGCTGCCCACATCGGAAAAATGCTCGTAGCGCGCCGCCAGCTGCACATCGATATTGCTCATCAGCGGCAATTGCAGCTCCGCGAATGCCGACGCGACATTGCGGCTGCCGGCGTTGTCCGGCGTCGGGCTGGAATTCACCACGTCCGACACGAAAGGGAAAGTATCATCTTGGAAATCCGTAAAGGCGATGGTGCCGTCCAGCCTCGGGTCGCGGTCGTCCTCAAAGGTTTCGCGGCGAAATTCCAATCCGGCCGCGATACCCGCCTGTCCCCAAGGCAGATCGAAGAAATCCGGCGTGGAGATTTGGAAATCGCCCATCGCCAGCGTGGTTTCGCTGATCCGGTACACATCCACTAGAACACGCTCGATATTGCTGTCAACGCCGCCGCTGAAGGGGTTGTAGGCCGCCGGAGTGGGGTCCGAAAGCGCCTCCACCAATAGCGTATTGGAAGGCCGGTTGGTGATATCCTCTTTTTCGGCGCGCGACCACACCACCGCGCCTTCCCAATCCCATTTCCCCGCGCTGCCCCGCAATCCCTGAAGCACGCGAATCGCATTGCCGTCATTCTCCACGATCCGAGGCACTTCGGCGAAACGGTAGTTATCGATTTCCAGCTCCAGGCCCTCGCAGGGAACCTGGCTTGGCAGAACGGAATCCGGAAGCCGGTTCGGCGATCCGCAAGGGCCGAACGGGTTGTAGTGGTGATTGGCGGCCACCCGCAGCTTCACGCTGCTGAAGGGCGCCGCGGAATGCCGGTGCAAGTGGGTGTCCGACATGTAGTAGAGCAATTCCGAGAAGCTCTCCATGCCATTGGCAAGCTCATGGTTGAGGAAGAGGAACAGATTGCCCCGCTTGAGGTCGGCAGAAAGATCGCGGGTTTCGTTAAGGTTGCGGCGATAGATCGGGGGGCCGTCAATCGCGCCGCAGCTGCCGTATCCGAGATCCCAGTCGCATTCCCCGCGCCCCGAGGGATACACTTGGAACTCGCCTGAGGAATCGGTCAGCACATTGCGCAATCCGGTGCTGCTTGCGCTCTTGATCACGTCGAACTGGCCGTAAAGGGAATTGGCGCTGGTATTGCGGAAGCGCGTGTCGCCCGCCCACGGCGAGTCCTCGGGGACGCGGCGCCTGAAATCCGCATCGGCCCAGCGCTCGTCCTCGCTCGCGCTGATGCGGTCGCGAACGTAGTAGTCGGCGAGCACGCCCATGCGCGTGCGCCCGCCGTTGAAGGCATCGCCCCATTCCAGCGCCACGCGCTGCGTTTTCCTCGACGTATGGTCGTAGGCGCCGTAGCGCAAATAAACGCGCAGATGGTCGATATCGTCCTTCACCACATGGTTGACCACCCCGGCCACCGCATCGGCGCCGTAGAGCGCGGAAGCCCCGTCCTTGAGGATTTCCAGCCGCTCCATGCCGTAAACCGGAATCGTTTGCGTATTGGCCGTGTTGACCGGAACGAAACTGCCGCCCACTTCCTCGGTCTGGAAGCTGGCGGCGTTGACGACGCGGCGGCCGTTGAATAGCACCAGCGTATTGCCGGTGCCGAGGCTGCGGAGGTTGTAGGCGCCGATATCGCCGCGGGCCGAATTCACCCCGCCGCTGATATTTTCGGCTTCGTTGAAGAAATTCTGGCCATGCTCGGGAATGAACTGCATCAGCTCGTCGCCGGAATCCACGCCGATGGCCTCGATTTGCTCGGCGCCGATCACTGAAACCGGCAGCGCGCCGGTGATATTGGCGCCTTTGATATGGCTGCCGGTGACGACGATTTCCTCCATCTCCCGCTGTTCCGCTTGGCCCTCCCCGGCATCCTGGGCCAATCCGGCGATGCCGCCGAAGAAAAATAGGGGAAACGCCGCCGCGGCAGCGGCGAAATGCTTGCGGTTCCGCATAGGACCCACTCCTCGTCAAGAAGTGCGGATTTTAGCTGTTCGCCAATCCGCAGCCAAATCATCCGCTCGCGGGCGCCAGCGCGGCGAACGCCTGATGCAGTTCCAGCGACGCCGCCAGCAGAGTCTCGTTGGCGCGGCCCAGCCAAGCCCTATCCTGCTCGAGCGATTCACGGTGGGCGCTCAGCATTCGCCGCACCTCCTCGGCCTGCGGCCCTCCCAAGCCCTTGCGGGCCGCCAGCATCGCGGCCGGGTCCATCGACCGGCGCAGTTTTTCCGCAGGCACGGGCAGGCGCCCGCCTATTGCCTCCCTATAGATCATTTCGAGCGCCTCGTCGCTCAGCGATTCCGGCCGCAGCTGGTTGGCGCGACCGTAGTCGGCCAGGGCCGAGGCATAGCGGTGCGCGGAACGGAAAGGCAGGCCGGCCTCCCGCGCCAGCATGTCGGCCACCTCCGTCATGGCCGAAAAGCCTTGCCGCAGCTCGTCCAGCGCCCGTTCACGGTCGATGCGAAGCAGGCCGATCAGCCGCGCGCAGCGCCGGTACATCAGCTGCGCGTCGTCCGCCAGCGCCATGATCGGCGCGATATCGCGGTAGTCATGCATGCCGGTATTGGTATTGTGCGCCAGCAATATCTGGGTTTGCGCGCCGCCCAGCACCTTGCTGGCCTGGCTGCGCAGGCGGTCCAGCGGGCGCGGATTGCGCTTCTGCGGCATGATCGTGCTGATGCTTGCGGCGGACGGCTCCAGCAGCATCCACGGCCTGGGGTTGTGGTGCTGCGTATGCAGATTCTCCGCCAGCTGGCCAATCGGTATGGCGGATAATTCGAGAATGCCGGCCAGTTCCCTGCGCAGATCGCCGGAGGAAACAAAATTGGCGTCGTAGCTGTTATCGACCGGAGCGGCGAACCCCAGCAATCGCGCAAGCCGTTGGCGGTTCAATGCGAATCCGGAGGTTCCGAGCGCGGCCGCGCCCAGCGGGCTGGCGTTCATCCGGGCGTAGCCTTCCCGGTAGCGCTGCAAGTCGCGCTGAAGGTTGGCCGAGAACGCCAGCAGGTAATGCCCCAGCGTGGTGGGCTGCGCCTGCACGCCGTGGGTGTAGGCGGGGATGGGCGTCGCGGCTTCCCGCTCGGCCAGGTCCAGCAAGGCGGAGCGGGCCTTGAGCGCGCCATCGGCCAGCGCAAGCCACCGATCGCGGATCAGCATGCGCCGCACCACGCCGTGAAGGTCCTGGCGGGACCGGCCCAGATGCAGGTCGGCCGCTGCTTCGCCGGCCAGTTCGACCAGGCGCTCCTCGTACGCCAGGTAGTTGGCCGCCCGTTCCGCGCCTTCGGTCTCCTGCTCGGCTCGCAATTGGATCATGGCGGCGGCAATCGTCTGCGCTTGTTCGCGGCTCACCAGCCCTTCCTCGCCCAGCATGACCAGCGAGGCCCTGTTGGCTTCCGCCAGATAGCAGAAGAAATCAGGGCAAAGCGCGCCCTGGCGGCGTCCCGACGGACCGTTGCCGCCGTCCAGGACCTCCACCAGCGCGTCCGCTAGGACGCGGGCCGTGGGCGCGATTTCGTGCCTGCGCGTGTCGTCGCCTGTCTCGACCGTGATGGCGGGCACGCCGAAGCGGCGATAGAAATAGTTCTTAGCAATCGCCGTGTCCCGCGAGGACCGCGGCGCGGTCTCGAATACGTAGGCGGAGCCGCTTGCGCGCGCCAGCCGGAGCCAGCGTGAAACGAATGCCGGCGGGCGGGTGGCTTCCTTCAAAGTGGGGACATAGAACACGTTTCGCCAAGTTGAATGGAAATCCAGCATCACCGCGATCGTTTTGCCGCTATCCTCCAGCGAATCGACTAGGTCCCGCACGGCCTGTGTTTCCGGCTGCGCGAAAATTCCCCAATCGCGGTTCAAGTCGGTTCCGTCGAGGTTATGCCGCCAATGGCCTAAGGCGACGCCGTCGGGATTGAGGTTGGGCACGAAAACAAGGCTGTGCCCGGAATAAAAAGCGCATTTCGCCGAGGACGGATCGTCGCAGGCGCGCGAGCGATCATCGAGCAGCCGCTCGGCGAAAGCCTTGAACATCAAGGCGCCCGGGATCTCAGGCGGATGCTGGCGGCCGATAAAAAGCAGGTAGCGGGCCGCGCCGGGCGCCGTCTCGCCCGCAAAAATCGGACGGCCTCCCTTGGACTGGGCGATGCTGCGCCACCGGAGCCCGCCGAAGCGCTCGGCCATGCTGCGGCGCCATTCCGCGTAGAAATCGAGGCCGATATTCTCCTGCGCCGAAACGAACAGCCCGTCCGCGCCGGGTTTCAGTTCCATGGTTGCATGGCCGTCCTCGTGGACCAGCCATCGGCGCTCCGGCAGCGGCATCCATTCCTTGCCGTCAACGCTGGTTTTGGGCGCGTAGCGGTGGCGGCTGGCGGAGTAGCGCAGCGTGACCATCAGGGTGCCTTGCTCGCCCGCATTCTTGGCGCGCGCATGGAATCCGAACCAAGGGCTGGGATTGATCGGCGGCGGATCCTCCGGATCGATGGTCAGGATCACGCCGCGCGGATTGAAGACTTGGCAGGCGTTGGCGCGCGCGCCTTCATGGTCCGCGCTGATTTCGTACAAGCCGGTGTCGCAAGGCAGTTCGCGGGCGGCATCCTGCGCGAGCGCGAACGGGGCTGCGGCAAACAGGCCGACGATGCCTGCGGCGGCGGCTGGGAGAATCGTCGGCGGCAGCGCTGCGAACGCCATTCCAGCTTTTTTTATCAATTTAATTCCTCATTTATATCATAGCTATAAACAAAATAATTAATTTTATTTTTAGTTCTATTCCATATCGAGGCCGCTGTCCAGATCGAAGATCGCTGCCAATAGCGCCGCCCGCATCCACATGCCGTTTCGCTCCTGGCGCCAGTACATGACGCGCGGATCGTTATCGATGCCGGGGGCGAGTTCCGGCCCGCGCGGCAGCGGATGCATGATGATCGCGTCGGAAGGAAAGCGCCGCAGTTGCTCGGGGCCGATCGAGTAGGGAGCGTAATCGGCGCTCTCGGATTCGTTCCGCTCGTCGTATTCCTTCTGCAGCCGCGTCACGTACAAGGCATCCAAGCCGTCCAAAATATCGTCAAGCCGGCTGGCGGATTGGTGCTCGATGCCGTGCGCGTCGAGGTGGTCGAGGATATCCCGCTTGATCTCGAAACCCGGCGGCGCAACGAAACGCAAGCGAACGTCCTTGTAGTTCTTCATCAGATAGCTGAGCGAGCGCACCGTCCGGCCGCGGCGCAGGTCGCCCATCATCGCGATGGTCCTGCCGTCGATGCCGCCGCGCTGCTCGAAGCTGCGCTCCAAAGTGTAGATATCCAGCAAGGCCTGGGTGGGATGCTGGTCGGGACCGCTGCCCGCGTTGATAACCGGGACCGGACGCGGAATGGCGTTCATGATCTCGGCGGCGCGCGCGGCCTTTCCTCCTTCCGGCGTGCGCATGATGATCACATCCGCGTAGGAGCTGAAGGTGCGGATGCTGTCCTCGAAAGTTTCGCCCTTCACTTCCGAGGAGATGGACGGATTGCGGATTTCGCTGGTGCGCATGCCGAGGATATGGCAGGCGCTGTTGAAGGACAGGAAAGTCCGGGTGGAAGGCTGCGTGAAATAGAGCATCGCCCGCCGGTCGGGCGCCAGCGCCTGGAGCGATTGCGCGCCCGCCTTGGATTTGGCGAGGGTGCGGACATGGGTCGCCAGACGGCACAGATGGTCAAGCATCGGCCGGTCGAATTGCCGGGTATCGATAACGTGAAACAACCCGTTAGTGCCCATACCGCCGCCATTATCGTTGAATGGCGCCTTGCTGTCGCGCGGGGCGGCGTCAAGGGTAAACTTTTCGCCGCCATGCCCACCAACGTCACGCAGGAATACAAGAAAGCCGAGCAGGCGTTTCGCGAAGCCAGGGAACCGCAAGACCGCCTGCGCTGCCTGCGCGAGATGCTGCGGCTGATCCCGAAGCACAAGGGCACCGAGCATGTCCAAGCGGATATCAAAACCCGCATCAAGCAGCTCACCACCGAACTGTCCCGTCCGCGCAAAGGCGGCGCCCGGGCCGGCCCCGCCCACGCGGTGCGTCGCGAGGGCGCGGCCCAAGTGGCGCTGCTGGGCGCGCCCAACGCCGGCAAATCGCGACTGCATTCGGCGCTCACCGGGTCGCAATCGACCGTCGGCGCCTGGCCGCACACCACCGAGATGCCGATACCGGGGATGGCGCCGTACCGCGATATCCATTTCCAGCTGGTCGATTTGCCCCCGGTCGCGATCGAACGCACCCAGCCCTGGCTGGCGACCGCCTTGCAGCCTGCCGACGGCGCGCTGCTGGTTGTAGATATCGCCTCGCCGGACTATGCCGCGGAGATCGGGACCGTGCTGGACAAGATGGCCGGGAAGCGCGTGACTTTCACAGCCGAATGGCCGGGGCTGCCGGATCCGCGCAAGCGCCGCCGCAAGAAGCGCGCCGCGCGAAAGCAGGAGACTTTCGAGGACCTGTTCCGGATCCGCCTCCCTGCCCTGCTGGTGGCCAACAAGGCCGACCTGGGCGATTACCGGGACCGGCTGGAAGAACTAAGCGGGAAGCTCGGCTTTCCCGCGCTTGCCGTATCCGCCGAGGCCGGTGACAACTTGGATGCGATTCCCAAATTCCTGTTCCAAGGCCTGGGCGTGGTGCGGGCCTATACAAAAACGCCGGGCAAGCCGCCCGATCTGGAACGCCCGTTCACCCTTCGGCATGGCGCCACGGTCAGCGAGCTGGCATCGCTGGTCCACAAGGATATCGCCGGCAGCCTGCGGTTCGCGCGCATCTGGGGCGAGCAGGTCTATGACGGCCAGCAGGTGAGCCCGCGCCATTTAATCCGCGACGGCGACATCCTCGAACTCCACCACCGCTAAGCCTCGGTCCGCGGTCAGGAGGTGGCGACCGGGTAGCGGCGCAGGCCCGCAAACGGAATCAGGATGGCGCCGCCAAGCAGCGCCAGCATGCCCGCAAGCGAGGGAAGCAGGCGCGTCAGCACCGTGGCGAATGGCTCCTCCTGATACTCGAAGGTCGGGAACTGGTCGTAATCCGAGGGCTTAAGCGGGGCGCGCCGCAAAAACCTCACGGTGAAAAAATCGCTCCACTCATCGCGGAAATCGAAAGCCTGGTTCAGAAAGTGCTCGTAGCGGTCGGCGCTGGTGCCGGAAATCTCGTTGAGCGCCAGCTGCATCATGATGGCCGGGGAGATGAACTGGAAGCGCCGCACCAGGCTTTCCTGGCGGTTCAATTGCGACTGGAATTCGTCGTGCAACGGCCGGACGGCTTTATCGATGGCGTTGCGGTTGGCCATCGCCACGGTCAGGAAATCCATCGCCCGCTCGTCGCCTTCGGGCACGAACTCGAGATGGTCGTAGTAGTACTCGCTGAGCCGGGCCATGTAGGCGCTTTCGGCTTCCGTTTGCGCCTGCCGCGCGGCGGTGGTCAGCTCCATGCGCGAGGGCGCCGGATAAAGCGTGGTTGCGAGCAGGCCGGCCAGCGTGGGCACCACCACCACCAGCGCCAGCCACGTGCCGGCCAGCGCGATGCCGTTGGCGGCGGAATTCCCGCCATGCACGTTCACCAGAACCGACAGGGCGAACCAGAAAAGCGCGTAGAGCAGCGTGGCCGCCGCCCACAGGCCGAAGCGGGCCCAAGTGTCGAACGAGCCCAGGCCATCGCCCACCGCCAGCAGCGCCGCAAGGCCCAGCGCCAGAACAGCGGCGAACAGCACTCCGGCGCGGGCAGCGATCTTCGAGACCATCAGCGCCTTGAGGGAGATCGGATGGGCCAGAACCATTGCCAGCGTGCCTCGCTCTTTTTCGCTGGAAAGCAGGTCGTAGCTGATCGCGAGAATGAAGATCGGCAGCAGGAAGATCACCACGAACGCAATATCGAACGAGCCCGTCATCAGATTGACCGGATTCTCAAGCTCATTGTCCCTCGTGATATGGATGGCGGGATTCATCGACACCGGAACATAGCTGAGCTGGATATCGCTCTGGCCGACGGAAAAAGGGGCCAGGCCGGTAGGCGGCAGCCTCAGATACTTCGCGGTTGCGGAACCCACCACGCCGGCGTTGGTGCCCTGCGGAGGCCCCTCGCCCGCGCCGTGCCGCGCCGAGGCGAACTGATACTCGCCGCCCTCCGCCGCCACCCGCGCCTGGTATTTCTCGGTGTCGGCGCGCATCTTGTTCCGGTGCCCGTCCTCAAAAGCGGCGGCCGCATTGGCGCCTTCAATCTGGCGGTCGATCGAACGCTGGCCCGACCAGGCGGCAAACGCGACCGCCCCCGCCAGCAACAGCAGCAGGGCGCGGAAGGCGCCCGACCGAAAAAGCTGCCTTGTCTCGTGCGAAATAATGATGCGTTTCATCAGTCTCCATCCACCTTCAGCCGCCGCGCGGCCCCTATCGCAAGGCCCAGCGCCGCCGCCAGCCATAGCGCGAGCGCCACGAAATTGCCGGCGTGCTCCGACAACGCCTTGCCCAGCCCCTGCGGCGCGAATTCGAACGGCGGCACCATCGCGAATACCGCCTCATCGGCGATCAGAACATTGCCGCCGCCGTAACCCGAATTGAGGCTGGCGGCCGCTTCGCCTAAGTAGTTATTGACCGTGGCGACCATTTCGCGGCGGTAAGCCTCGGCCGCGTCGGCAAACTGGATATGCCGGATCAGATCGGTGCCTGCCAGGGTCATGGAAAGCGAGCGCAGCGGCAGCGTGGGCGCCACGATGCCGAGCCGGTCCTGCAAGCGGCGCTGACGGGTATAGGCATCGCGCAGCCGGCCGAAATGCTGCTCGAATACCGGGAAATCGTATTCCTCGAATTTCTGCAAACGCAGCGCGCCAACGTACACCGGAAGCTCAGCGACGGATTCCGCGCCATACTCGGCGAACAGGGCCTCCGATTCCTGCTGGAAACGCGCAAAGGGGGGCACGCCGTCGATTCCGCGCATCTGGTGCGTGCGCATGTCCGCCATCCATTGGCCGAAAGCCGGAGTGGGATGCGCCGCCTTGGAAATCTCAACCGCGGCCTTGGGCGCAAGGAACGCGGCGAACGCCCAGAAGCCGACCAGCACCATAAGCGCGGTGCGCACGTTCTTCGCCCAAGCGGACACGGCCAGGGTAAGAAACAGGAAAATCCCCGCGTACAGCGAGTACGAGAGCGCCATCAACGCAACCCGCGCGCCGAGGGACTCGTTTTCCATCGACAGGCCGGTCAGCGACAGCGCCAAGCCTCCCGCCGCCACGCACAGCCCCGTTATCAGCGCGACCACGGCGCCGATTCCGAGCGCCTTGCCCCACAGCAGCTGCCGGTTGCTCACGCCCATGCTCAGCGCTTGGCGCAGGGTTCCGCTCTCGCGCTCGCCGGCAAACGCCGTGAATCCGAGGAAAATAATCAGCAAAGGCATCAGCAGTTGCAGGATCATGGCGCCGCTCAAGTCCCCGAACCGCCCGATGGAACTCTGGTCGGTCGCCGGGCGGCCAAGCGCGAAATTCTGCTTGTGCGCCTCCATGAACAAGGCGTTGCCGGCATAGTGATTGATGCCGTTATCGAAAAAAGCAAGCGGACCGGCCGGCTTGAAGGCGTAGTTGCCGTAATGCGCCCCGGCGTGCGGATTCTTGTTGCCTTGGTTCAGCCACTGCGCGTTGGTCCGGTCCTGGGACAGCCGCTGCATATCCATGTAGGCGCTGTGCTTCTGGCAGCCGGCCGCCATGGCCGTGAGCAGCAGCAGCGCCATCATGCCGGCGGTCCATTTGAACCGCCCGTCGCGCACGATCTCAGAGAATTCCTTGCGTGCGATGGAAACGATCATGATTGTTGCACCTCAAATGCCGCATCCAGGATGCCGGAAGCGGCGCCAAGTCAGGCGGAGCGGCATCCTCCTAGGCGTAGCGTCCGCCGACGTGCATATGCTGGAGATAGATTTTCTCCAGGTCGGCATGGGACACCTCGCCGGCGCTGAGCTCATCGACCAAGCGCCCTTCCTTCATAATGCCGATGCGCGTGCCGGTTTCCTTGGCGCGGAACAGATCGTGGGTGGCCATCAGGATGGCGGCGCCGTCCGCTTTCAATTTCAGCAGGAGCTCGGAGAATTCGTTGCTGGCCTTGGGATCGAGGCCAGCTGTGGGCTCGTCCAGCAGCAGCGCCTTGGCCTGCTTGGCCAGCGCCACGGCCAAGCCGACCTTCTGGCGCATGCCCTTCGAGTAGGTCTTGACCCGCCGACCCGCGGCCCCGTCCTGAAGGCCCGCGCGCCGCAGGAAGCCGCGATACTCCCCCTGCGAATAATCGCGTCCGCCCAAGCGCGAAAAATAGCGCAGATTCTCCAGCGCCGTCAGGTTGCCGTAGAGCATGACCTGCTCGGGGATATAGGCCAGCAGCTTCTTGGTTTCCAGCGGCTGCTCGGCCACGTCCAAGCCGCCCACCGCGGCCGTGCCGCCGTCCGGACGGATGAAGTTCAGGAACAGGCTGATGGTGGTGGTCTTGCCGGCGCCGTTGGCGCCCAGCAGGCAGTAGATATCGCCGCCCTCCACGGTCATGTCCAGCCCCTTGAGGGCCTCGGTGCCGCCGTAGCTTTTCTTTAGCTTGGTCGCTTGCAGCAAATCGCAGCCTCCTCCTCGCGCTGCCGATTATAGGATGCGCGCCAAAGGCGGAAAGTGGCGCAGCAAGGCGATGAGCGCTTGGCGGCGGCGATGAGCCTCTCGCCGGATACGGCTCTGCGCCGCAACCCCGCCGCCTATCCGTCGCCGAGCAGGTATCGGGCGAACGAGGGAATGGGCATCGAATAGGCGTATTCATCGTCTGCGAGCACCAGGAATCCGCTGTGCTCAGCATCCCGCACAAACCGCGTGATATCCGCGTCGGATAAACCCGGCGACACCGCCCGGATGGATTTCTTCAGGTCGGCGGCAGGGAGCCGTGATTCGCGGCCTTCGAAGAGCGGAGTGAGCCTCCTTGCCAGATTGCCGAATTCAATGTTGCGGCGCGTCAGCCGCGCGATGCGCTGCCGGTAGTAGTTCGCGCGCGCCTTGTCGCCCTCGCGCATCGCCGCCCCGAGGTCGGCACCCTCCGCGTCCATGCGCTCCGAGCTGGCCTCGCGAAGATGGCGGACGGCGGCGTTGAGATACACCGCCAGATGCTGCGGCCAGTTGGCGGCGCGGGCCAGAATCGCCTCGCGCCATGCCGAGCCGCCGCGCACGCCGAAGGCGTTGAAGCACCGGTCAACGGTCTGCCCTGCAGCCCGGTCATCGAGCCCCCGAAGGTGGATGATCCGACCGTCCGCCAGACGGGAAACGCCCACATCGCCCAAGGCCAGCAAGGTTCCGGGCAGGCCGAAGGCGCAGAACGAGACCGGCGCCCTGACGATGCCTTGGTGCAAAGCGCTCAAAGTCCCGCCGCCCGCGTTGGGCGCGCCGGGCCGGATGCCCTGCGCCTCGTCGATCATGAGCACGATCTGCCAGGACTGCCAGGCGGGACGCCGCGCGGCGGCCTGCGCGATGGACCTCGGCGGCCCCTCGCGCGAGGCACCCAGCGAGAAGCCCAGCACGCTTCCGCCCCGGTCCAGAAACTCCCTGGCTTTGGCCTTCGCCCCCGCTGGATCGAGTTTGCCCCAATAGTCGCCGAGCCTTTCCAGGAGGCCGGCTTCGGCGGATGCCGATGCCAGCAGGTCCGCCGCCAGCCGGGAGACAATGGCCGCGTCGATCGCGTCGGCGATGTCCGGCGGCGACTCCGCGTCGCCCGCGGACAGCGGCACCGGCAGCCACCGCCGCCCCCCGGCCCCGGCCGGCGGCAGCGACCGCATCTCCTCCATGAACTGGCACATCAGGGCGCTCTTGCCCACCCCGGGCGGCCCCTCCACGACAATCGTCGCGTTGCCGCGCCGGTCGCGCGACAGGGCGTTGGCAACCCGCCGGAAGATGCCAAGCTCGGACTCGCGACCGGAAAAGAACGGCAACCCGCGGCCAGTGATTTGGGCGCGGTCCCCATCCGCCAGGAAGTCCGCCAAGAAAACCCGATCCTGTTCGCGCAGGCGACCATCATCCCGGTAGTTTTCATCGACCAACGCCACTCTCGGCACTGTAGCACGAAACCCCGATCGCCGCCGCGCTCTCCCGCTGGAAGATGTACGGCGCTGCCGGGACACCGGTTAGCGTTTGCGCGACCGCCCAGCCCAGCGCCAACAAAAACGGCGCACGATCTTCACAAGCGCTGAGCCATCGGAGTTGGCAAGCTATATGCTCGCCCGCTGCTGTCCCAATAATGCGAAATCGGGGTTGTGCAAGGCATTCAGCGCATTCATGCAAGATCCGGGCTAGAGGGCTGCATCCAAGGCCTCGATCAGGTCTTGAGGGTCTTCCAGTCCCACCGACAGGCGGACCATCCCGTCGCGCAAACCCACGCGGCGGCGTTCCTCCGGCTCGACATCGGCATGGGTCATGGTGGCCGGATGCGTAATCAGCGATTCCACCGCGCCGAGGTTTTCCGCCAGCGTCCAAAGCCGGACGCGGTCCATCAGGTTCTTGCCGGCCTCAAGCCCGCCCTTGAGCTCGCACCAGAGCATGGCGCCGAAACCGCTGGCTTGGCGCTTCGCCAGATCGTGCTGCGCGAACGATTCAAGGCCCGGATAGCAGACTTCGCCCACGGCCGGATGCCCGCCCAGATACCGCGCGATGGCCATGGCGCTGGCCGATTGCTTGTCCATGCGCACGGACAGGGTCTTAACGCCCTGCAGCGTCAGCCAAGCCACCATCGGCGACATGATGCTGCCGGTGGCGTTCTGGACGAACCGCAGCTGCTCGTCGAGTTCGGCGCTGGCCGCGATCAGGGCGCCGCCAACCGTTGCGTTATGACCGTCGATATACTTGGTGGTGCTGTGCAGCGAAATATCCGCGCCCAGCGCCAGCGGCTGCTGGCAATACGGCGAAAGAAAAGTGTTATCGACCACATGCGCCAGGCCGTTGCTGCGCGCAATTTCCGAGAGCGCCGCAATATCGCTGAGCGCCAGCGTGGGATTGGCCGGCGTTTCGGTCAGCAGCAGCCGGGTGTCGGGCGTAATGGCGGCGCGCACCGCATCCGGATCGGATGTATCGACAAACGTGAAGCGCGCGCCGAAACGGGCGAAAATCTGCGTGCATACCCGGTAGGTGCCGCCGTAGGCCACCTGCGATACCAGCGCGTGGTCGCCGGATTTCAGCAAAGCGTGCAGGACCGCGCTGACGGCGGCCATGCCGGTTGAATAGCAGCTGCAATCGGCGCCGTCCTCCAGTCCGGCCAGCCGCTTCTCCAGCGCCCTGACCGTGGGATTGCCGCTGCGCGAATACGAGTAGCCCTTCGACAGGTAGCCGTCCACCGATGGCTGGGCAAAGGTGGTGGACTGGTGGATGGGCGGCAGCATCGCGCCTGTGGCCGGATCGGGTTCGGTGCCGGCATGGATCTGCCTGGTCGAAAAGCGCATCTCAGAACTGCTCGGCGCTCAGCGCCATGGTGCTGGCCGCGCCCGAGCGAATCCGCCGCGCCAGCGCTCCCACCTGGGGCATGAAATGCTCGGCGTAGAAGCGGGCGCAAACGCGGCGCGCCTCGGCGGCGCGGGCATCGCCGCCGCCCGCAACGGCCAGCGCGGCGCGGGCGTGCAGCCAGCCGCCGCACAAATACCCCAGCATCATCATCAAGTTGAAAGCGGCGGCGCCCGGCAGATCCTGCTGCGCGCCCAGCTCGGCGAAGAACCATTCAACAACCGATGCGGCTTGCTCGATGCCCTCCTCCAGCGCTGCCGCCACCACTTGATCCTCGCCTGCGAGCGCGCCCATTTGATCCAAGGTCTCCCGCATATCGGAAAGCAGTTCCCGCAGCGCCGCGCCTTGGTCGCGGATGATCTTGCGCCCCACGAGATCGCCGGCTTGGATGCCGGATGTGCCCTCGTAGATCGTGGTGATGCGGGCATCGCGGTAATGCTGCGCGGCGCCGGTCTCCTCCACATAGCCCATGCCTCCATGGATCTGGATGCCCAGCGAGGTCAGTTCGACGGCCCGCTCGCAATTCCAGCCTTTGATGATGGGCGTGAGCAGGTCCAGCCGCCGCTGGTGGCAAGCCCGCTGCCCGTCGTCGGGATGGCGGCGGGCGAAGTCGGTGTGCATGGCCGCCATGTAGGTGAGCGCGCGCATCGCGAAAATCTGCGATTTCATTTCCATCAGCATCCGGCGCACATCCGGATGCCGCAGGATCGGCACGGTTTCCCGGCCGCCGGGCGCCTTGCCTTGCATCCTATTGGCGGCGAAGTCCAGCGCCTGCTGATAGGCGCGCTCGGCTATGGCCACGCCCTGCAATCCAACCGATAGGCGCGCATCGTTCATCATCGCGAACATGTGGGGCAAACCCTGGTTCTCCTCGCCCACTAGGTAGCCCACGGCATCCTCGTAGCTCATCACGCAGGTGGGGCTGCCGTGCAGCCCCAGCTTGTGCTCCACCGACACCGCTCGCACATTGTTGGCCGAGCCGGGGGCGCCGTCGGCATCCGGGATGCGCTTGGGCACTAGGAACAGCGACAGCCCGCGGGTGCCTTCGGGCGCGTCGGGAAGGCGCGCCAGAACCAGGTGAAGGATATTGCCGGCCATGTCGTGGTCGCCGAAGGTAATGAATATCTTCTGCCCGTTGATGAGGTAGTGGCCGTTTTCCGGCTTGGCTTGGCAGCGCACTAATCCCAAATCGGAGCCTGCCTGGGGCTCGGTGAGGTTCATGGTGCCGGTCCACTCGCCGCTCACCAGCTTCGGCAGGAATTGGCGGCGCAAATCCTCGCTGGCGTACAGCTCCAGCGCATGCTGCGCCCCCTGGCTCAGCAGCGGGCACAGCGACCAAGCCAGATTGGCCGATTGCCACATCTCCTGCACGGGCATCGAGACCACCTGCGGCAGCCCTTGGCCGCCGTGGGCCTCAGGCGCCGAGATTCCGCCCCATCCGCCTTCCGCAAACGCTTGGTACGCCTGGCGGAAGCTTTCGGGAACATGGACCTGTCCGTCGCGAATATCGGCGCCGGCGCCATCCCCTTGGGCATTGATCGGCGCCAGCACGTTGGAGGCCAGCTCGCCGGCTTCCTCCATCACTGAACGGGCCAGCTCCCCGGTGAGCATTTCGCAGCCCGGAAGAGCGGCAATCGCGTCCATTCCGGCCACGGAATCCAGAATGAACAGCATTTCATCGACAGGCGGCCGATAGTCGGACATGGGGTCTCCGCACGAACCCGCTAAAGGGCCGCTTATTGTACCCGCGCCCGCTAAACGCGATTCGCTGTTATATTGCCATCCGCAAGGCATTTTGCGGGCGGAAGCGCCGACAGGTTTCCTCCCCTGCGAACCCACTGGCAACGCCCGTCATCTTGCGCGCCGAAAGCTCTGACTGAAGAGGATAGAAAAACGATGAGGACATTAGCATTGCCGCCGAGGAATAGATCGATGCGAATCATTTCCGCACTCCTTCTTTGCGCCTGCGCGGCTGTTCATGCGCCGCGCGGCGGCGCCGACGAGCCGTCGGCCTCCCGCGCGGCGGCGCCGGAAACGCTGCGCGCCTGGGTCGATGCGCGGGCCGGGAAAGGCGCGCCGGTCCACTGGATATCCGAAGGCGGCGTTTACGACTATCCCTCCGGAAAGAAGCTGCTGGGAATGATCGGTTTCGACAGCTCCACGGCGATCTGGCCCGACGACCCCGATGGCACGGTCATCCATCTGACACGTAAGACCTACGCCTATACCGATCCGGTTAGCGGGGAAGTCCTCGCCGAATACGAGGGCAGGCCGGTGGAGCCGATCGCCTACCCCTACCAGCTGATCCGCTACCGCATGAGGGACGGCCGCATTTATGGCGAAGTCGAGCAAGGGGTTGGCGACCAGGTCCAGAGAATCAAATCCCGAAACGGCATGCAGGTGCGCAAGCTGGGCCGCGGCACGACCGCGGTCACCGCCTCGGTTTTCCTCGATTTCCCGATCCCCGGGGGCAACCGCTACCAAGCCTGGGAAAACTACGATTTCTTTCTCCATTCCGACGAGACCGTGGACGAGCCTCATCAGCTGAGCTGGCAGCGCTACGGCGCGCGGCCTCCTTTTGCTGGCGAAGGCAACGCGATCTACCATCTGCTCTCCTGGCGGGTCGAGAGCCATGAGGAGTTTCCCCCGGCGCTGCTGGAGTGGGCCGAAAAGGAAATGCCCATGTGGCTGCGCCCGCCCGCCGACCTCGAGGAAATTCGCGCCCTGCAAGCAGGCGCCGCCGAAGACGGCTGGCCGCAATAACCTGGCGCGACTGGCGGCCAGCTACCCGGGGCGGGCAGTGAGCTTGTCGGGATGCTCCGTTTCGAGGCGCTCGCGGTAGGAAGGCGGCAGCGATTCGACCGAGTCGAGCTTGAGGCCGGCGGCATGCCAGATCAGGTGGCCCGGACGCCCGTCCATCCTCATCCAGGCGCGCCAAGGCATGAATACGGTGGAAGCGAACTGGGTGCTGAGCCGTTCAATGGCCGGATTATTGAATGCATCCAGCGGGCAGCTCATCGTCTGGCGCTGCAGGCGCGGCGGGGCCATTCCGGGGGGATACTCGGTCTCCTTGCTGAGCCAGACCTGGCCGCCGCCGGATAGGACGCGGTAAGCCGGCGGCTTTTCCGGCATCTGTTCAATGAAGGGCGTGGGCCGGATGCCTTTCTCCGAATAATTGAAGCCGCGGCCGGCGCCGCCGCCCTGCACGGCGGCCGGCGCTTCCAGCGTTTCGCCGGTGTAGGGATTGCGCCATTCACCGAGCCACTCGCCGCTTTCGGCGTCTTTCAGAAATGACACGGTATGGCCGACCAGCTCGAACTCGCCGGCGGCAAGATGGCGCATCCAGTACATCTCCATGCCCTCGAAGCCGAACAGAAGCCGGGGCGCCTTGCCATCCTCGGCGCCGTAGATCACGCCGCTGTACCACCAGGGAACATCCTCCTCGCGCAGGCTCGCCTGGATGCGGATCAGCGCCAGCAGGTTGTCCAGCGGCGTGGGAAGGGAAATAGCCGAGCCTGCATCGGGTGGCGCCAATGATGAAAAAGGCGCGCCCATCACCGCCAGCCCTCCCGCCCCGCCCAAAAACCGCCGGCGGGTGAATTTCACGTCGCGGGGGCTTGCGGGCCGCGGTCCGATCACGGCGGGCGCGGCCTCAGCGCGGCTCGCGCAGGGCTTCCGCAACGAACTCCGCCATCAACGCTCCCATGCGCGGATCGTCATTCGGCGGCCGCCACATGGCCCAGGTTCCGCGATACTGTTGCTGCACGGGCCGGTCATCCGACGGCTTTCCCAAAGAAGGGTCATAGCCGAGATGGCCGTAGGGCGCCATATCAAAACCGAGCGAGGGATCCATATCGTTGCGGCGGCGATCGGCCGGCGTCTGGCGCTCGGGAGGGTACGGGCGCCCGTCAGCGCAGCCGCCCAATTCGAGGCAACAAGCTGCCTTTGCGGCGCCCTGCCGGCAATCGGTATCCACCCAGTTTCCCCAGTAGTCGGCAAAAGGATGGCCCGCGGACGGATAACGGCCGAAATCGCCATCCTCGTAGTACAGCCAAGTGCGGTAGCCGATTTCCTTGCCGATCTGGTTGGGCACCTCAACCATGTTGAGCACCGATTCCGCGACGATCTGGGGGAAAGCCACCACAATATGCCCGACGCCTTCCGAACGCAGGCGATCCAGCGCCTCCCAATAGCGGTAGCCCCACTTGCCCTCGGGATGCGCCCCGGGCTGCTCGTAAAGCGCCGCGTAGCCGAGATTCTCGCCGCGCATCGCCCGGCTGCGCTCGTAGCGGCCGGCGGGAGACTCGGGCATCGCCTCGTTGATCACCATGTCGCCCGCCCAAGCGCCGACGATGCGGCGCTTCTTGAGTTGCGGATACAGGCGCAACAGCTCTTGCTCAATCATCTGGTGCAGCGTGAGGGTGTCGTTGATCTTGGGGTCGAAGCACTCGTCGTAACGGCGCAGGGCATGCCCGAGAAGCACGATGCCGGTGTTCGCCTCGGCGACATCCGGGTTGAATCTGCGGGCGATGCCCTCGGCGTGCAGCAAGGCCAGTTGCGGCGAGGCGACCACGGGGTTGGGCGCCTCTTCAAGGCTTACGCTGCGATCGACCTCGGGCGGCCCCAGCGACCGGGTCCAGCCTTCCGGCTCCACGGGATAGGAGCCGCGCATCAGGTCTTTGGGATCATTGAGCCAGCGCAGCGGCACAGGGTCGCCGCCCTCGCCTGCTTCATGGGCCAGCCGCCGCCTGAGCGTGCTCACCACATCGTGCGTCTTGGAGAAGCGGGCGCCGCCCACGGTCATATCGATCGCCAGAATCTCCGTGACGCCCTGGGCCAGAAGCCGCGGAATGGGGCCATCCACGTTATGGCGCTCGGGATCGCAATCGGGCCACGGATCATCCGCCGGCCCGCAATACGTGAGCGCCCGCCCTCCGGCGGAGCCGGGGCCGTACACCAGGCGCGGCCAGGGGTGATGCTTCGGATCGGCCGCCATCCACGACGCGAGATCCACTACGAAGCGCACACCGAGCGCTTTGGAGCGCGCCTCAAGCGCCTTCTCCAGCGCGCGCATCTGCGAAAAAGTGATCCCGTAAAACGGGCTGGAGCCGCCGACCCGCTCGTATTCGAAGCTGTACTTGAGCGCTTCCTTGGGACCGTTGCCGAACTGCATGAAGCGGGGCCATATCCGCGGGTCCCAGAGGAAACGCTGATAAACGGGGCTGTTTGGGTCGTAGGAAAAAAGCTGCGCCGCCGTATCGAACGCTCCGCGATCGGTCCAGTCCTCCGCCCCTCCGTGGATTACGAACACCACGCCCACCACCCGCTCGGCGGCCTCCGCATGCAGAGGCGCAAATCCCGCCATGAAGCCCAGCAGCGCCGAAAGCAGGCAGGCGGATGCGCCTGTTAAAGCGGGCGCGGAAAAGGGGCGGAGACGGCGGGCCGCGCGCAAACTCATGGCGCGCCCAAGCCCAAGGCGCCAGGATTCATCAGGTTATCGGGGTCCACGCCGCCCTTGAAGGCCCGCAGCAGCCTTTCCGCTTCCGGCTGCCTGCCGCGCAAATACGGATAGGTCTTGCCCACCTGCAAATGGATCGCGCCCACCTCCCAGAAAATATCCAGGATCTTCCGGCGCAATTCCGCCACCAGCGCCCGGCCCTCGGGGTTCTCGTCGTGCTCAGGCAGCGTCTTGAGGTAGTCCTGCGGCATGAAACGCTTATGGAATACCGTTTGGCTGTCCTCCCAGTAGAACACCGGCTCGTACAGGAACGCATTGGAGCTGACGGTCATGAACATCGCGCCCTTATCGACGCGCAGCTCCTTCATGCGGCTTGCGTTCTCTTCGTACAGGCCCACGAGCCGACGGCGGAATTCCGCCACCCGGGAAAACGGCATGATCCCGTGCATCGGCACCCAGCGCTCGCCCTTCACGCCCAAAACGGAGTACATGGGGATAAAGGGCATGGCCCGCAGCACCGTGGGCACGGTATTGGCTATTTCCGTTCCATGCGGGCGCATGGTTTCGCGAACGAGCTTGAGCTTGGTTTTCACTTCCGCGGCGCTGTGCCCTTCCACCACATAATGCACGGAGTGGCTGAAACCGCCGAAGAACCGCTTCCCGGCCAGCGCCATGCGGGCCAACCGGCGGGCCGCCTCCAGCGGATTGGATGAATCGCGGGCCACGTTCCATACCGCCCGCGCGGCATCGGAAGTATTGGTTTTAGTGAGCTGCCCCTGCTGAAGCTTGGGATCAAGGCCGTAGTTGTCCGCCACCACGCCTAAGCGCGCCACTGCCGACATCCCGGCGGCCATGCCGCCAAATGAATCGAAGCCGAACGAAGCCGTGCCGGTTTTGGGCGGGCGCCGGATCAAGCGCAGCGTGATGCGCGCCTTGATCCCCATAGCGCCCGTATCCCCGGTGAACAGGCCGGTCAGGTCCGGGCCGTACCAGCGGAAAAACGGCGTGGACGTGCTGATCGATGCGGATCCTGTGCGCAGCAGTTCGCCGTTGCCCAAAACCACATCGAACGACAGCACCGATTCCGCGGAAAGGCCATGGTTGCCGGTGCCCAGGCTCGCCGAGTTCTGCGAGGTGGATCCGCCCACCGTGGCCTTCAACCCTGAAAAAGGCCCCCAGAACGGGGTGCGCAGCTTCTCCTTGGCCAAGGCCGCATTAAGGCGCTCCCAAGTAACCGCCGGCTCCACGGTCACGTACATATCGGTGGCATTGATCTCAATAATGCGGTTCAGCCGCGAGGTATCCACCAGCAGCGAGTGCGCCGTGGCCGGCAGATAGCCGTCGGTGTAGGACGCGCCGCCGCCGCGGGGCACCAAAGCCAAGCCGCCGCGCAAAGCGATGCGGGCCGCTTCCTGCAATTCCTCCACCGTGCCGGGGCGGATGACCGCCAGCGGCATTTCGCGCGCGTTATAAACGTCCATGGCGAAGTAGCGGCGTTCGGCATCATCCGTTACCACATGCTCGCCGCCCAAAAGGCCGGACAGTTCCTGAAGAATCTCCTGACTCATGATCCCTCCATTTTGCCGGGCCGATTCTAGCAGCCCGCGCCGAAAACCCGCCGCTTGCCCAAGGCCAAGCTGGATTCAGCGGCCTGGGCGAGCGGAATGCCATTCCGATAGCGGATGCGGCGTGACGGATAGGCCGGAATGCGCTGCGGCGAGAGCACGCCGGTGAGGTTCATGGGGTCGGCGCTTGCGATGTCCAAGCTTAAATCCAGCCGCTTCCCGCGCCGAAGCGCACGGATCATTTCCACCGCTTCGGGCGAGGCGAACTGCTCGCCGCTGAAACCGCTGACAAAACGCCCGCCCCGCAACTCGCCGCGCGCTTCCATGCGCCGGTACGTTCTCAGCCATATCCGCCACGGAGGCAGGCTCTTTTCGCGCAGCAGCAGCGCCCTGAAAACCACGCCGTAGCGTCGAATCATGGACTCGGCCAGATACCGGACACGTTCTTCCTCGTCGATCTCCCCGGCCGGCGGTTCGCAAAGAGCCGACCAGCGCCCGCCCGCTTGAACACCGCTGAGACGGGCCCGCAATCCGCCAAAGCGCGGCCGTTTGCCGGCGCGCGTGATCAATGCCCGCAAACCGGTAAAGCTGTCCGAGGTCGCCAGCCCCGATGCCGCCAGTTCGCTGAGGGCCATCTCCACCTGGCTGCGCAGCATGCCGGTGCCGCGCGCCACGCCGAGGAAGAAATCGGCGCCCCGCGCGCGCAGGTTCTCGAACACGGCCCGCGCTCCAAAGGAAAGACCTTCCAGCCGCGCCGGAGATACCGGCCATAATTCGAGGAATTCCCGCCGCAGCAGACAGACAGGGGTATTCGCCGCCATACGCCTCCGGGCGCCGCCGACCGCAGGTTCAGCACGCTTCCACAACCATTCCCCGGAAGCCAGAACCTGATCCAGCATTGGCGGGGAGAAATCCTCAACCCGCGCTGGCAGCACGCTGCTTTCCCAGGCCGCAGCCGGAGCGGCACTGCCCTCCAGCCGCTCCAGCGCCAGCCGCAGCGACTCAGGCCCGCGCCGGGTTTCGCCGGCAAGCCCCTGCCAGTAAAAAAGGAACGCAGTGAATTCCGCCGGGCTTACCGGCCGAACCTGCTGTCGCAGCGACTTGAGCGTTCGCCGGTGGATACGGGCCAGCAGTCCGCGCTCGCACCACTCCTCCTGGCCGCCGCCGGCTTGTGCCGCAGCGGAACGGAATTTCCCCCTCACCACGAATCCTTCGCTCTCCAAGGCGGCCAGCGCTTCCGCTGCCGCGGTCGGAGTCAGCGCCAGCGGCAAAGCCAGCTCCGCCGCGGTAACCGGGCCAAGCACTTCCAGCCGGCTGCGCAGCAATTCGCGAATCGCCGCGGTTCGGGCGGTCGAGCGCGGAGCGCAGGCCGCGCGCAACTCGGCGCTGCGCTCGATGCAGGCCCAGTGAGTCCGCCCGTCCGGCGCAGCGACCCCAAGCGCCCTGCCCTGACCGGCCAGCTCGGCTAGGATTTCGGCATGCTCGCTCAGTTCCGCCTCGGTCATGAAACCGGCCACATTGAGCGCGTCGTGCAGCTCATCGGCATCGCGCGGCCGCGGCCAAGCTTGCGCGCATACCTCGGCGATCGCTTGCGGATCGGGCCGCGCGAGCATGGCCGCTTCCTCTGCATCCATTAGGTGCCGGGCGCGGATGGCTTGCGTTCGCCGCTCCTCGGCAGGCGCATCGTCGAGGAAAGCATAGGGCTTTGCCACGATCACCTCCTGCGCCAGCACCGAAGGAGAAGCAGGTTCGGCAAATACCACGGAGGCTTTGCCTGCCTCAAGCTTCTCCAGCAACAGCTGCAGCCCCTCGGCATCCATCAGCTCGTGCAGGCAGTCGTCAAGCGTCTGCTTGACCAGCGGGTGGTCGGGAATGGCGCGTTCGCCTGCGAGGTTCTCCGCGCAAGCCACGACATCGGGAAATAACGCAACCATCAGATCCTCGGCATCGCTGCGCTGGAATTGCGCCGGACGACGCTCGCCGTTGCGGGTGCGAACCACCGCCAGCGCCGTCGTGGCCGCCCAACGCCACCGTGCCGGAAACATCGGAGAATCCAGGACAGCTTGGATGAGCACGCCGCGCGATGACGACGACTTGAGCCAGCCGACAATATCCGGGAGCGGAAAGCTGTGGCCGGGACCGAGAGAAATCACGATGCTGTCGTCCAGCGCCGCTGCCTGAGGCTCGATATTGAACTTCCGGCAGATGCGCTTTCGCAGCGCCAGCCCCCAGGCGCGGTTCAGGCGCGACCCCAGCGGCGAATGGATCACCACATGCATGTCGCCCAGCTCATCGAGAAAACGCTCCACCACGAATCGCCCCGTGCCCGGCAGAGCGCCGAGCGTGGCGCGGCCCGCCGCCAGATACTCCGCCGCCTGGCGCGCCGCTTCCGCCGAGGCGCCAGAAATCGCCTCAAGCCAGATGGCCGGATCCTTGCCGGCGGCAAGCTTGGCATCCACGCCGTCGAGCAACTCCGCCACGCTCTGCGATAGTTCACGGCTTCTGCCGGGAGCCTCGCCGAACCAGAACGGAATGGTGGGCGGAGCGCCTTGCGCATCCTCCGCGTAAACCTTCCCCGAAGCCACGCGCAACACGCGGTAGGAAACGTTTCCCAGCTGAAAAATATCGCCGGGCAGGCTTTCAAAGGCGAAATCCTCGTTCAGCGTGCCGATGCGCGTCTCTGAGGGAGCCAGCAGCACATCGTAGTCGAACTGATCGGGAATCGTGCCGCCATTCGTCAGCGCTGTAATGCGCGCGGCCCGGCGCGGGCGCAATTTTTCTTTCACGCTGTCGTAGTGCAAGTAGGCGCCGGAGCGGCCGCGGCGCGTTGAATAACCTTCGGCGAGCATCTGCGCCAGCCGGAGAAACTGTTTGCGCTCAAGGTTGCGATAGGGCCATGCGCGGGCGAACGTTTCATGCAGCTCGGCCATGTCCCGCTCGCCACAGGCGCATTCGGCAACGATCTGCTGCGCCAGCACGTCGGCGGCGCCGGGAGGAATATGGATTTCCTCGAGCGCGCCGCGCGAGGTAGCCTTGAGCAGCGCCAGGCTCTCCACCAGATCCGCGCGGGCCAGCGGGAACAGCCGACCCTTGGGCGTGCGGTCCACAGCATGCCCGGAACGTCCCACCCGCTGCAGGAATACTGAAATCCCTCGCGGCGAGCCCAACTGGCACACGAGGTCCACGGCGCCGATATCAATGCCCAGCTCCAGCGAGGCGGTGGCGATCAGAACCTTCAAGCGTCCGTTTTTGAGCCGCTGCTCGGCGGCGCGCCGATGCGCCTTCGACATGCTGCCATGGTGGGAAGCCACTGCTTCCTCGCCCAGCCGCTCGCTCAGTTGCCGGGCGGCGCGCTCGCAAAGGCGGCGGGTATTGACGAAGACCAGAGTGGAATCGTGCCGCTGGACCAGATCCGCAACGCGGTCGTAGATTTCTCCCCATACCTCCAGCGGCATCACGGCTTGCAGCGGCGATCCGGGAAGCTCCAGCGCAAGATCCCGCGTCCGACCGGCGCCGGCATCCACAATCTCGCAGTCCTCATTGCGATTGCCGAGCAGAAAACGCGCCATCCGCTTGAGCGGCCGCTGCGTGGCGGACATGCCGATGCGCCGCAGCGGCTTGCCCGTAAGCATCTGCAGCCGCTCAAGCGTTAAGGCAAGGTGCGCCCCGCGCTTGCTGCCGGCCAAGGCATGAAGTTCATCCAGTATGACCGTGCGAACGTCGCCAAGCATTCCCCGCCCGCCTTCCGAGGTTAGCAGCAGGTAGAGCGACTCGGGCGTGGTCACCAGGATATGCGGCGGCTCCCTCAGCAATTTGCGGCGCTCGGCCGGGGAGCTGTCGCCGGTTCTCAGTCCTGCTGTGATCCCCGAAACCGCCTGGCCGGCCTCCTCAAGCGCGAGGTCGATTCCAGCCAGCGGCGCACTAAGGTTGCGGCGAACATCGTTGGAAAGCGCCCGCAACGGCGATACGTACACCACCTGCGTGCGCCCTGGAAGGCCATCCTGCCGCGAGCGCTGAAGAAGATCGTCAATCACGGCAAGGAAACCCGCCAGAGTCTTGCCCGAGCCGGTCGGCGCTGCCAGGAGCGCATGTCCGCCTGCGGCGATGGCGGGCCAGGCCCCGGACTGCACCGCAGTGGGCTGCTTGAACGACGACCGGAACCAATCGGCGACTGCGGGATGAAAGCCGGTCATCGCCGCGCAGCCCCGGCGGCGCATGGCGCCAGCCTGCAAAATCGGTGTCTTAGGGCGGCGTGGGACACTCGGACGCAGAAAATATGGTAGGCGCGAGTGGAATTGAACCACCGACCCCTTGCATGTCAAGCAAGTGCTCTAACCCCTGAGCTACGCGCCTGCTTCGGTATGGCGCCAATATACACGAAGCGGCATGCGCCAAGCCGTTTGTGCAAGACCCGGCTGCGTCAGGAGAGCACGCCGGCGGCGCGCCGCTCGTCGAGCACATCGCTACGAAAACGGTACAGCCGCGCTGGCCGCCCGCCAGTGCCCTCCCTATGCACTCCGGTATCCTCAACCAAGCGCTGGTTTGCTACGAGACGCCGGAAATTCTGTTTGTGCAGGCCGCGGCCTATGATCGATTCAATCACCCGCTGCAGTTCAAACAGCGTGAACTCCGCCGGCATCAGTTCAAACACCACCGGCCTATAGCGCAGTTTCCCCCGCATCCGCCCAAGAGCGGTGGCGAGGATGCGCCGATGATCCAACGCCATGCCTGAGCCGCTCAGGATGCGCGAGGCCGGCGCCGGGGCGCCCCGGTCGTGCCAGGCTTCGCTCACCAGCGCCGCTTCATAGAGCAGTTCATAGCGCTCAAGAACAAGATCGGGATTCCAGCCAGCCTTGCCCAGGCCAAGGCAGCGGTCGATCCGGACGGCGCGCGCCGCGCGAGTGGCATCGGCGCGCGCCCTGCCCTTCCAGGCTCCAAGGGACTGCCGGATCGGATCGCGCTGCCCTTGCTCCATGCGCTGGTCTTCCCAAGGAAAGAATTCGTAACAGCGCCGCCATTCCGCGCTGGCTGAGCACAGGTCATGCCGCACCAGCGCAAGATACGCCACGGTGATGGTTCGGTCGGGAACGCGCGGCCAGAAATTGCGGCGCCGGTCGCCGAAGGTGTAGAGCTGCTCCAGCCATGCGGGCTCCAGCCCCACTTGGCGCCGCAGCAGCCGCCGGGTGCCGAATTCCAGCGTTTGGTCGCGCGTGATCCGCAGGCGGTCGCCGGGCAATCTGGCCTTGCCTTCGTCCCTAAGCGCCAGAACCATGGGTTCGTTGTCAGCCACGGTCAATACAACCGCGCTGAGCTCCACGCTGATCGCTTCAGTCACTCCGTCATTCTAGCCCGCCTATCCCTCCATTCCCCAGTCCAGCCTAATCCTTCGGTGCCTTCCTGATGCCTTCTTTTCAGGAGCGTTGAAGCCAGGATGGCGGAACCGAGCCAGTGGGCGCCAATAGCTTGGCGCGCACAGCGCCTCTTGAAAAGAGGGCATCAGGAAGGCACCTCTATCCGAATAAGCAAATGAGCAGCTGTAGCCTTTCTTGTCATCCTCCTCTTCCGGGAGTGTCGGCGACAGGGATGTCGCCGCCAAGCCCCATGGATGGGTTCATGCGTCTCCCGGAAGAGGAGGATGACAAGAAAGGCGGGATCGAAGCATCCAGACAATCCCGGCAGAGGAATTGGCGGGAGGGCGGAGGGTGTTTGACAAGCCTTATGCTCATTTGTAGCATTACAGCTAGGCAAACAGAGGATTCCAATGCAGATGCAGCCCAGCAGCCATCTTGATTTCAACGCCGATGTCCGGCGCGCCACCGCGCCGGTATGGGCGCGCCTATCGGATGTCATCCCCGAGGTGGAATGGCCTCTGCACGCTCCGTATATCGCCCGCATCAACGAACTGAAGCGCGAGCGCGACGCTGTGATTCTGGTGCATAACTACCAGACCCCGGAGATATTCCACGGAGTTGCCGACCATTCCGGGGATTCACTGGAGCTGGCCCGGCTGGGCGCCGAGGCCAAGGCCGGCGTGATTCTCATGTGCGGCGTGCATTTCATGGCTGAAACAGCCAAGATACTGGCGCCGGAAAAAACGGTTCTGATCCCCGATCTTGAGGCCGGCTGTTCACTTGCAGCCGCCATCACCGGCGAGGACGTGCGCTTGCTCAAGCAGAAGTATCCGGGCGTGCCGGTGGTGACTTATGTCAACACCTCCGCCGAAGTCAAGGCCGAGTCCGATATTTGCTGCACCTCGGCGAACGCCGTGCGGATTGTCGAATCGCTTGGCGCGGACCGCGTGATCTTTCTTCCTGATGGCTATCTCGGCCGTTACGTTGCCAGCAAGACCGATGTCGAGATGATTCTCTGGGAGGGCAGTTGCGAAGTGCACGAGCGCTTCACGGCCGACGAAATAAGGAGCTATCGGAATTCGCACCAAGGAATCCAGGTGATCGCCCATCCGGAGTGCCCGCCCGATGTGCTGGCGGAAGCCGACTTTGTGGGCTCGACTTCGGCAATGATCCGCTACGTGGGCGAACGCAAACCCCGCCGCGTGGTCATGGTCACGGAGTGCTCGATGAGCGACAACGTGGCGGTGGAGCATCCCGAGGTGGATTTCGTGCGCCCTTGCAACCTCTGCCCGCATATGAAGCGCATTACCCTGCCCAAGATCCTGGCCGCGCTGGAAAGCCTTCAGCCCGAGGTGTGCGTGCCCGCGGCCACCGCCGAGCGGGCGCGCCTCGCGGTGGCAAGGATGCTGCGAACCTGAGCGGCCCGAACATATACAATGGCGCATTGATTCAACGCCATGGGCGGACACTGAATGCAAGCGCAATACAAGATCCTGATGGTGGACGACGAGACGGACTTGGAGCAACTGGTCCGGCAGCGGATGCGCCGCGAAATCCGCTCGGGCAAATACGCTTTTGTTTTTGCTCACGACGGCTTGGATGCGCTTGAGGTTCTGGGCCAGAACGATGACATTGATCTGGTGCTGTCCGATATCAACATGCCGCGCATGGACGGGCTGACCCTGCTCGAGAAAATCCCCGATGTGGACACCGACCTTCGCTCCGTGGTCATATCGGCTTACGGCGACATAAAAAACATCCGTGCGGCCATGAACCGCGGAGCCTTCGATTTTGTCACCAAGCCGATCGATTTCGATGATCTGAGGATGACGGTCGAACGCGGTTTGCAACAACTTGAGATGTGGCGCGATGCAACGGCATCGCGCGACCAGCTGCAAGCCCTGCAAAGCGAGCTCGACGTTGCCAACAGGATGCAGCAATCCATTCTGCCGAAGAGTTTTCCGCAAACGGATCAGTATGAGATTTACGGCAGCATGGTGCCGGCGCGCAACGTGGGAGGCGACTTTTTCGACGTGATCCGGCTGGAGCACGGAAAGGTGGGCATTGGCATTGCGGACGTTTCGGACAAGGGCATTCCCGCCGCGCTTTTCATGATGTCCAGCCGCACGGTGCTGAAAGGCTCCGCACTGAGCTACGAAGATCCCGGCAAAGTAGTGACGCTGGCCAACGAGCAGTTGCAGGACGGCAACGAAGCGCAGATGTTCGTTACGCTGTTTTACGCCGTTTACGATCCCGCAACAGGGCTTGTGCGCTACGCCAACGGCGGCCACAACCCGCCGCTGATCGTGCATCAGGACGGCAGCTCCACTACGCTGCCGCTCACCGGCGGCGTGGCGCTGGGCGTGATGCCGGGCCTCGAATTCGAGGTGGACGAGGCTGTGCTGCAGCCAGGCGAGGCGCTTGTCCTCTACACGGACGGCGTGTCGGAGGCGGAAAATCTCGATAACGAGGAATTCGGCATGGACCGCTTGAAGACGGTGTTTGCCGATTCGCCGCCCGCAAGCGCGCGCGCAACCAACGACGCGATATTCGCGGCCGTCAGCGAGTTTGCGGGAGACCGTTCGCAATCCGATGACATCACCTGCCTCGTGCTGCGGCGAACGGGACCCTGATCATGGCAGACACGCTTGTGCTCCGCTTCGCCGCCAGTCACGAGCAATTGCAGTTGGCTGACCGGGATATTAACGCGCTGGCCGAGCGCCAGCGTTGGCCCGAGGACCTGCTGTTCAAGATTAAGCTGGTTATCGAGGAAGTCGGTCTCAATATCATTGATTACGGCTACGAGCGCGACGATTCCAAGGAAATCGAAATCCGCTTCCGCTGCGGGGAAGATGCCTTGACGATCGATATTATCGACGAGGCAAGAGCTTTTGACCCGCTAACGGAACCCCCCGCGCCCGACACCTCGGCGGGACTTGAGGAACGGGCGGTGGGCGGGCTGGGCCTGCATCTCGTCAAGGAGATGATGGATGAGGTCTGCTACGCCCGGGAAGGAAACCGCAACCGCCTCACTTTGAAAGCGCGGCTTGCGCCGTGACCGCCTCCCCTAGCAACCCGCAGCGGTCGGCAACGCGCCCTTGGCGGCTCTTCCCGGCGATTTTCCTAGGCCTGGCTGTTTTCACCGCCGCCGAGGCGCAGCCGACTGTTTTCACTGTTTTCACTGCGGACGAGGAGCGGCCGGAAGTGGAATCGGACCGGGTGCTTTTCGGCCAGTCGGCGGCGCTCAGCGGTCCGGCCATGGCCTTGGGCACGGCCATGCGCTCAGGGATCGAGGCGGCATTCGCCGAAGCCAACCGCAACGGCGGCGTGCATGGGCGGCGGCTGGAGTTGCTGTCCCTCGACGACGGCTATGAGCCGGAGGCCGCGATCCAAAATGTCCGCGCGCTGATCAATGAGCACCAAGTCTTTGCGCTGATCGGTTCGGTCGGCACGCCCACGGCGCGCTCGTCGGTGCCGGTCGCATCCGCCGCCGGCGTGCCGTATATCGCGCCCTTCACCGGCGCGCCTTTTCTGAGGGACGGGCAATGGCGGAACGTGGTCAACCTGCGTGCCTCCTACTACCAGGAAACCGAGGCGATGATCGCCTTCCTTTCCGGCCAGGGCCTCAACCGGGTCGCCGTGGCTTACCAGGACGATTCCTTCGGGCGGGCCGGTTTCCGCGGCGCCCAGCTCGCGCTGGGCAGAAGAGGCTTGAGCCCCGTCGCCACAGCGGTTTACCCCAGAAACACGACCGCAGTGAAAACCACCTTGCTGGACGTGATGGAAGGCAACCCCCAAGCGGTCATCATAGTGGGGGCACCGGCGCCGGTCGCGGCCTTCGTGAACTGGACCAGCAAGCTGGGGCTGGACCTGGTGCAAATGACCACGTCATTTGCCGGCGGCAATGCGTTGATCCGCAACCTGAGCGAGCAAAGCCTGAACGAGGCGGGCCTGCTGATGACGCAGGTGGTGCCGCCGCTGTTGGGCAACGCGCTGCCGATCGTGGCGCAGTACCGCGAGGCGCTCCGGCAAACCGCCCCGAATGAAGAGCCCGGCTTCGTCTCGCTGGAAGGCTACCTGGCCGGGCGCATGGTGATCGTGGCCATGGAGCAATCCGGGGAAGACCCCCGCCGGGACCAATTGCTGCCCATGCTGCGCGACGCGGGCAGAATCGATTTGGGAGGCTTCTCGCTGGAGTTCGGAGCGGAGGATTACCAAGGCTCGGATGCAATTTATCTCACGGCGGTCAACCCCGGAGGAGAGTATCTTCCGGTTCCGCCCGCCGAAGCGCGGCCATGAGCGCTAATCAAGGCCAAGCAACCAGCGGGATCAAGGCGCGCCTTGCCAGGGCCGCTGATATGCGTCATAAGATTTCGGTGCGCATGTACCTGGGTATCAGCGCCGGGCTGCTGCTATTTGTGGTGGCCAGCGTCAATAGCTGGTTTGCGTTCAATACGGTGGCCGATACCCAGCGCCTGGTCGTGGACCGCAGTCTGCCCCAGATCACAGGGGCGTTCGCAGTGGCCGAGCAAAGCGGCACGCTGGTGGCGGCAGGGCCGAGGCTGGCATCGGCTGGCACCCTCGAGGAACTGGACGAGGTTCGCGCATCAGTGGCGGCCGACCGGCGTATCTTCGAATCGAGGATCAACGAATTGGACGCCCAAGCCATCGACGATGTCGGCGTTCAGCAGATGCGCGCCCGGGCCGCGGCGCTGCTCGTGAATATCGAAAAGCTTGACCGATCGGTGGAGGAAAGGTTTCTGATCGCTAACCGGACACAGGAACTGCAGCAGGAGGTTCCGGTGGTGCACGAGCAGCTGCAGCGCATACTGAATCCAGCAATCGACGACCAGTACTTCTTCGCCATTACCGGCTACACGGATCTCAATTCACAGGCGGCCCCCCGTGAGCAACATATTTCTGAAACGGAAATGACGCGCTATCGCCGGCTGGCGGATCTGAATGCGAATATCGATAACGCGGTGCAGTTGCTGGACCGGGCTTTCAGCGTCACCGATCCGCAACTGCTCGAACCGTTGCTGGAGAACTTTGAATCCGCCTCCGAGGCCATTTCCCGCAACCTTGCGGCGCTCCGCAACCCGCCGGAGGAAGCGGCGTTGAAGGCAGCGGCCGAGCGCTTGCTTTTTTTGGGAAGCGGCGAAGATGCAGGCTTTGCGCTGCGACGGCAGGAACTGTACTTGGAGGCGGAGGAAAGACATTTGCTAGCGGACAACCGCAGCTTGGAAATCGAGCTGGGCGAAGCGGCCCAAAGCATGGTGCGCGGCGCCCGTGACAGCGCGCAGGCATCGACCGGCATCGCCAACGAAGCCATTAATACCGGACAGAGCCTTCTTTTAAGTGTAACCGGGATCGCGATCGTGGCAGCCCTGTTCATGGGCTCGTTGTTCGTAGGCCGCCTGCTGAGGCGCCTGGAGAGCCTTTCAAGACGCATGCGCCGAATGGCCGCGGGCGACCTCAAGACCAAAGTCGATGTGAGCGGCCGGGATGAAGTGGCGGACATGGCAGCTGCGCTCGAAGTATTCAGGGAAGCGTCATTGAAGGCGCAGCGGCTGGATCTGGTGGAACGCATGGCGCAGGAGCTGCGCGACAAGAACAACGAATTGGAACAGGTGCTTGAGGATCTCAAGCGCGCCCAGGACCAGATCGTCATGCGTGAAAAACTTGCGGAGCTGGGGGAGCTGACCGCCGGCGTGGCGCACGAAATCCAGAATCCCCTCAATTTCGTCAAGAATTTCTCGGAAGTCTCCGTGGAATTAGTGGAGGAGCTCCAGGAGGTTCTAAAAGAGGAAAAAAGCCAGGAAGGCGACGGCGATCAAGGGCTGATCGACGAGATATGCGGCGACATCAATTCCAACTTGGAACGAATCCGCCATCACGGACAGCGCGCCAACCGCATCGTGCGCGACATGCTCAAAATTGGCAGAGACGCTGGAGAATCGCAGCCCACCAATATCAATGCGCTGCTTGAGGAACATGCCCGGCTCGCTTATCACAGCGCCCGCGCCTCCAATCAGGAATTCAACTTGGATATTGAAGAGGACTTCAGCGACGAAGTGAAGTCAATGGATGTGGTTTCGCAAGATCTAGGGCGTGTTTTTCTCAATATCGTGACCAATGCCTGCCACGCAACCCACGAACGCAAAGAGCGCGAAAACGCGGATGGGAACGAGTCCGACTACGAGCCGCGGCTTCGCCTGAGGACGCGCCGCACCGCCAAAGACGTGGAAGTATCGATACGCGATAACGGCGGCGGCATTCCCGACGATATCCTAAGCAAGATTTTCAATCCGTTCTTCACCACCAAGCCGACCGACCAGGGAACCGGCTTGGGGTTATCGATATCCAACGATATTGTGCGCCAGCACGGCGGCGAAATCGCCGTGGAGACAGACCCCGGCGAATCAACCGAAATGACCGTCCGGCTTCCGCTATCGCTGGAAACGGAAAGCCCGGGCTAGCTGCGCAGAGCGCTTGGCCGGACTAGAGCCTTAGCCGCCCAGCGTGGCCAGCGCGTCCTCCTTGCTGTCGTGGATTTCAATGATCTTGTCGAATCCACTCATCTTGAACACTTCGGCGATAGACCCGGACAACGAGCACAGCATGAATTTGGCCTTGCGCTGCCAGAGCGCCTTGGCGATCATAAGAATGGACCGCAAGCCTGCGCTGCTGATGTAATTCAAGCCGCCCATATCCACCAGCACGGCGGCATCATCGCCGCTGATTGCGCCAGTCAGCGTTTGATGGAAATCCTGGGCGTTGAATCCATCAATTCGACCGCTAGGGGTAGCAACCAAGAGGCCGTCGTTGCGTTCAATCGGAATATCCATTTTTGCTCCAAAATTTTTGACATGATTAGCATAAGCGATGAAATTCTATACTAATTCGCCTTCGGGTCGTTAATCCCGAGGCGGCATCAAGACGAATTCCGGATAGGCCTCTATGCCGAGTTCGGCCACATCCTGCCCTAACTCCTCCACCGTCTTCGATACCCGGGCGCCGATGGTTTTCTCAATCAGCATCCATACCAGCCACGAGGCGCTGAACACGAATGCGCCAACAGCGGCAACGCCGAGCAGCTGCACTCCGAAGCTATAGCCGCCAGCAATGCATACCGCCAGCGTGCCCCATATCCCTGCCAGCAAATGGGCGGGAACCGCTCCCACCACATCGTCAATGCGCAGGATCTCCAGAAGCTTGATGCCGATAACGCAGATGCCCCCGCCCACGGCGCCGATCAGCAAAGCCACGGAATGAGGCAAGACATCGGGGCCGGCGGTAATCGATACCAGGCCGGCAATGGCGCCGTTGAGCACCGCCAAAAGATCCACGCGCTTGAGAAGCGGGCGCGACAGGACCAGCGCAGCCACCACGCCAGCGCCCGCAGCCAGATTGGTATTGACAAGCACAATGCTCATGCCCACTGCGTTTTCGACGCCTCCCAGGGCAAGCTGCGAGCCGCCGTTGAATCCGAACCAGCCCAGCCACAGGATGAATACGCCGAGCGCGACGGCGGGAACATTGGATGGCGGCGTGATCTTAGTGGTTCCGTCCGGGCGGAACTTGCCGAGGCGCGGCCCCACGACCAAAGCGCCGGCCAGCGCCGCCCAGCCGCCGGTGGAATGAACGATGGTGGAGCCGGCAAAATCGCTGAAGCCCATCTGGCTAAGCCACCCGCCGCCCCAGGTCCAAGCCCCCACGATCGGATAAATGACCGCGGTCAGGATCGCGGTGAACAGGAAAAAGGACCAAAGCCTGACTCTTTCCGCCAATGCGCCGGACACGATGGAAGCGGTGGTGGCCACAAAGACCATCTGGAAAAACCAGTCGGACATGACCGAGTAGCCGTTTTCGGCGGCGGCGGCGGCGGCGGCGGCAATGGCCGCCTCCCCTGCTTCCGAGCCCACAGCATCCAACAAGGCGATTTCAGCCGCCGACGGGCCATATCCGAAACCCAGCGTGCCGATGATATTGCCGACATCCACGTACATCAGGTTGTAGCCCACCAAGTAGAAGGTGATCCCTGCAATGGCGTAAAGGCCGATATTCTTAAGGCAAATCACGGATGCGTTCTTGGTTCGCACCGACCCCGACTCGAGCATCGTAAAGCCGGCGCACATCCACATGATCAGAGCCCCCCAAACCAGGAAGGCAAAAGTATTCAGAACAAAATCCAGCTGGGCCGCCGGATCAGCTTTGGCAATTGGAGCAATAAACGCCATCGCCGCGAGCCCGGCGGCGCCGGTCCATATCCAGCCGTTGCGCCATGCGCTTTTGCGTGTGCTCATCAAAACAACCTCCGAATGCGCGGAATCTAAAATGCCGTTGAGAGGCTAAAAACGATGCGGGAATCGCAGGAGCCTGCGCATTTCGGCGCGTCGGTTTCGTAATAGCGCAAGTCGAGCGCGAACCGAGAGATCGAATAGCTCAATCCCGCATTCCAGTCGAGGTAGTCCTCCCCGAAATCCGGCGTGACCTGAGAAAAACCGATATTCGCATCCACGCTCAGCGCATCCGAAAGCGGCGCGCCTAGGCCGCCGGTAAGATACCAGCCCTCGCCTGTTTCGCCGAAATTATCCGGCGTGAAATGCACGGCGGCGGACATCGAAAGGGCATCGAAATCGTACCCCAGCCCCGCATAAACCTCCACGAAGTCATAGCCCGAGTCGCTGTCGGCTCCTGGATAGGCGTAGTAGATCAATCCCAAGTCGTAACCCACATCATTGATCTGCCAAGAATAACCGCCGTAGAGGTCCACCTCCACGAAAGCATCGTCGCCCGCGCCGAAATCAAGGCGGGAACCCCACACGCCCAAATGCCAGCCCTCGGCGCCCTCCCAGTCCAAGCCGCCCTGCACGGCGAGCTTCTCCGAAGTTTGGGTGTATCCCCGAAATACGTAGTCGGTGGTCAACGCCAAGTTACCGCTGAAACCAGAGTCCTCCTGACTGGCGGCCGACAGCGAAAAGCTGAAAAGCGCGCTGGCGCAAGCCAAAATCAGGGACCTTGATAATGCGTACATTCGTTTTGTGCCTTGATTCAACAACGGATAGCGCATCATAAGTCAATCGGATCGTCAAGTCACGGCGCAAGCGTTCCATTTTTCGCATCTTTGCAGAAAAATAGATCTCGATTAGCCTCCAATGTAATACATCTCAACTTTCGGAATGACGCTTTCCATTTTCCCTTCAGTGGCCCGCAATTCGCTATAGCGGTCCTTACGCTCCTTCCAACAGGTCCGCATTAATCCCAGCAGTTCGCCATCGCTGGCGCCGGCCCGCATCGGCCCGCGCAAATCGAGCCCTTGCGACGCAAAAAGGCAGGTGAACAAGCGACCGTCGGATGACAAGCGGGCCCGGTTGCAGGCCCCGCAGAACGGCTGGGTGACCGAGGTGATAAAGCCCAGCTCGCCCTGCCCGTCAATGAAAGCGTAGCGCCGGGCCACTTCCCCTGCGTAGTTGGCGCCTAGCGCGCGCAAGGGCCAGACGCGGTGAATCCGCTCCGCCAGTTCCTCGGCGGGCACGGTCTGCGAGGCGTTCCAGTTATTGATGGTCCCCACATCCATGTACTCGATCAGGCGCAGAATCATTCCGCTGCCGCGAAAGTGCTTCACCAGCTCCAGCACATGCCTGTCGTTGACGCCGCGCTGCACAACCGCGTTGATCTTGATTGGATCGAGGCCTGCGGAGCGAGCCTCAGCCATGCCGTCGAGAACGGACCGCAAACGGCCGCGGCCGCCGCTCATGCGCCGAAACAATTCTTCATCCACGGCATCGAGGCTAACGGTCACGCGATCCAGACCGGCGGCGGCCAGCGCCGCTGCCTGCTGCGCCAGCAGCACTCCGTTGGTGGTCAAGGCGATATCCTCAATGCCGCCCAGCCGAGAAAGATCGCCCACCAAGTCGGCCAAGCCGGCGCGCAGCAGCGGCTCGCCCCCGGTGATGCGCAGCTTGCTCGCGCCCAGCCCGGCAAGCAGGCGCGCCAGCCTGAGTATTTCCGAAAATGACAAGCGCTGCTTGCTGGAAAGAAACCGGAATTTTCGATCGTAAATATCTTCCGGCATGCAATACGGGCAGCGAAAGTTGCATCGGTCCATCACGGAAATGCGAAGATCGCGCAACGGGCGCCCGAAAGCGTCCCGCATGCCGCCCGGCAGCGCAGCAAGGCTTCCCTTGGGATCGGGTGAATCGGACATGGTCGTATCTTGAGCAATTCGCGTCCGGCGGGCAAGCGGACTATACTGCCCGCACGGGCGCCATAACGCCAGATATCTCCTTCCCGCGACCGTTTCCCGCAATACTCTCGATCCCATGCGCGTGGTAGCGATTTCCCAGCCAGGCGGCCCGGAAGTGCTGAGCATCGAGCAGCGGCCGAGGCCGGCGCCCGGCAGAGGCGAGGTGCTCATACGGGTGGCGGCCGCCGGCGTCAACCGTCCCGATTGCATGCAACGGCAGGGGCTTTATCCGCCTCCAAAAGGCGCGCCTGACTGGCCCGGGCTGGAGGTGGCGGGCCAGGTCGAGTCGGCGGGGCCGGATGTGGCCAGTCCTCGTATTGGAGAGCGGGTGTGCGCGCTAGTGGCGGGCGGAGGTTACGCCGAGTATTGCATTGCGGCCGCCTGCCACTGCCTGCCGGTGCCTGAGGGCGTCACGCTGGCTGAAGCGGCGGCGATTCCGGAAACTTGGTTCACCGTATGGACCAACCTAGTGGACTCGGGCGGCCTGTCCGCAGGCGACACGCTCGTTGTTCACGGCGGCGCCAGCGGCATCGGAACCGCAGCCATACAGATCGGCAGCGCCCTCGGCGCGCGGGTTTTCGTAACGGCCGGCTCTACGGAGAAGCTGCGCTTTTGCCGCGAATTGGGGGCTTGGGCCGGTGCTTGCTATCGATCGGAGAACTGGCCGGAGGCACTTCTGAGCGCAACCGGAGGCAGCGGCGCGGACGTGATCCTTTGCATGGTGGGCGCTCCCTATCTGCGCGATAATCTCCGCTGCCTCAAGGCTGGCGGCAAACTGGTCCTGATCGCGGCGCTCGGCGGCCCCAAGGCCGAGCTGGACATGCGGCGCATCCTGATATCGCGGCTGTGGATTACCGGCTCGACGCTTCGCCCGCGAAATATCGAAGAAAAAGCCGCCATCGCACAGGCGGTGCGAACGCATTTGTGGCCGCTGCTGGCCGAAGGAAAGCTGCGGCCGGTTGTGCAGCGCCGCTTCCCGCTGGAGAACGCCGCCGAGGCGCACACGATGATGGAAGCCAACCTCACCCAGGGAAAACTGGTGCTCACCACGGCTCAGGCGCGGGGGTGATGCTTGCGATGCAGGTCGCGCAAGCGCTTGCGGGCCACTTGGGTGTAAATCTGCGTGGTGGAAAGGCTGCTATGGCCTAAGAGCATCTGCACGGCGCGCAGGTCGGCACCATGGTCGAGCAGGTGGGTGGCGAACGCGTGCCGCAGGCTATGCGGCGAGAGATGCTCCGTAATGCCCGCGGCGGCGCCATGCTTGCGCAGCCGCTGCCAGAAACCCTGCCGGGTCATGCGCTTGCCTCGCCGGGTCGGGAACAGCGCTTCACTCTTGCGCTCTCCCAGAATCTCCGCCCTTGCGCCGCCAATAAATTCCCGTATCCAGTCCGCCGCCTCCTCGCCCAATGGCACGAGGCGCTCCTTCGAACCCTTGCCGCGCACCCGCAGCACGCCGCCTGCAAGGTTGATCTGATTGAAGCTAAGGTTGACCAGCTCGCTGACCCGCAGGCCAGTGGCGTAAAGCACTTCCAGCATGCAGCGGTCGCGCACGCCGAGCGGATCCGAGAGCGCCGGTGCGGCAAGAAGCTTTTCCACCTCTTGCTCCGACAGGCTGTGAGGCAGCGGGCGGCCTAGCCGCGGGCTCGAAAGCGACGCCGATGGATCCTGGCGCATCACCCCCTCGCGCACGAGATAGCCGTAAAACCGCCGCGCGGTGGACACAAACCGGGACAGCGTGCGGACCTGAATGCCGTCGGCAGCGCGTTCGCTCATAAAGCCGAGCAAATCCGCCTTGCTTGCTTGCTCCAGCGCCCTGCCCCGCTTCCGAAGCCAGCGCCTGAATACTCCAAGATCGGTTGCGTATGCGGCAAGGGTGTTCCGGGAAAGGCCTTGCTCCAGCCACATGGCATCCAGAAACCGCTCGATCAGTTCCGGCTTAGCCATAAAATTTCCGCGCATGGCTCGTCCGCAGGCATTGATCTATACGTTTTGGGGCTGGACGGTGTTCTGCTCCATTGCGCTGCTCGCGTCGCTGGCGATACTCATCATTCGCGGCGAGACCCGCTGCAGGCGTTTGGCGCGGGCCGCGGCGCGGCTCATCCTCCGGCTTGGCGGAGCGCAGCCATTGGTGAGCGGCACGGAAAACCTGCCGCCCGGGCCTTGCGTGATTGCGGCTAATCATGCAAGTTTCGCCGACGGCATTCTGCTTTGCGCCGTGCTTCCCGTGCGCTTCCGCCTGGTCATCAAGCGAGAAATGCGGCAGGTTCCGCTGGCGGGCCGGATGCTGAGCCGCATCGGGACCGTCTTCGTGGAGCGCGAACAAGGCGCCGGGCGGATTGCCGGCATACGGACTCTGCTCAAGGCCGGCCGCGCCGGGCAGTCCCTGGCTATCTTCCCGGAAGGAACGTTTCGCCCGCAGCCCGGTCTGCTTCCGTTTCGCTCCGGCGCCTTTGCGGCAGCAGCAGCCGGAGGGCTGCCGGTTGTTCCCATGGCGATCAGCGGCTGCCGGCGCCTGCTGCCTTCCGGCTCCTGGTTTTTTACTCCATCGCGCATAACAGTGCATTTCCTGGCCCCGCTTCATCCTGAAGGCCAGGGACGCCGCTCAAGGCAGGCGGAAAGACTTTCGCAAGCGTGCCGATCGGCACTGGCTGAGGCGCTGGAGAAATAACAAGGAGGAAGGCTGCCGGACAAGCGCGCGCTTGGCTCAGGAAGTATCGCCGACGCGGTCCCTGACGTAACCGATCCAGGCATTGGCATTGCGGCGGATCTCTTCATTGCTATTGCGCTTGGCGCTTTCAAACGCTGCCACGGCATCGTCGAAACGGCGCAATTCGGCCAGCGCCACGCCCTTGAGCACCCATACATCGCCGGGGCGCTCCAAGCCGCCTTTTTCGATCGCCAAGCGGCAGGACTCCACCACCCCCTCCCAATCGCCGCTCTCGTTAAGCAGCATCGCCTTGCGGTGGTAATACTCGCCATCCTCGGAAAGCTGTGCCAGCTTATCGATGGCATCGACCGCGCGGTCCATCTCCCGGGCCATGGTCCAAGCATTCAACAGCACGCCGAGATTCTCGATATTCTCCTGCACATCGCCGCGCTTCATCGCTTCCTCCAGAACCATGCCTGCCCGGGCCGGATTCTCAAGAAACAGGTTCAGACGCGCCAGATTGAGAATATCGGATTCCTCCGCCAGCATTCCGCGAAACCAAGGAATAGTCAGCGCCGCCAGCGCGCCCTCGTCGTTTTCGGTTTGCATATAGAGGCTGGAAAGCACAACGTAGTAGCGGAGATTATCGGGCCATATCCCGATATTCTCCTTGAGCAGATCGATCGCTTCCGCCAGCTGCCCCAATTCCACATGGATGGCGAGCTGAAGATTGCGCCAGCTCTCGTTGGGCTGTTCCGAAAGCTGGTTGGCCCGCGCCACATACGGCAGCGCCTCGCGCATCCTCTCGCGCTGAGCGAAATTGGCGCCCATCAGGATATAGGCGTCCGCGACCGGATCAATCTGATAGCGGAACCAGCGCAGCAGGGTTTGGTTGGATTCCTCGAAGCGCTCCTGGCCCGCGTAGTAGCCGGCCATGGAATACACGATGCCCTGCTGCACGGCGGTGGGAAGCGCGTCCAGCTCCAGGCATTTCCCGAACGCCTCGAAGGCCTCGTCCTCGCGGTCGAGCTGCGAGTACACGAAGCCGTAGGTCTGGAAGAGCTGGGCCCCCTCGTAATCGCTCAAGCGGTCAGTGCGAATCCGGTCCATCAGTTCCAGCGCTTCAGCAAGACTGTCCTCTTCCAGCAACTCATGGGCGCGCGACAATCTTCGGTAGAAGCTCTCGCTCATGGAGGCCGACGGCTCTTCGCGCTCCTCCGCCATGCGGTCCGGCCGCAGCGGATGCCAGGGCGGCAAGTCGCCGCCCTGCTCCTGCGCGCCGGCCGCCGGCGCGAGCAGCGCCGCAGCGAGCAGAGCGATCAGGCGCGCAGCCATTCAGTCGCCCAGCTGGAAGACCAGCGTCGTGGTGGCCCAGCGCTCCACCGGCGTACCGTCCACCACCCGGGGCTTGAACCTCCAGCGCCGCACCGCGCGCGTGGCGTTGCGAACAAAAAGGCGGCCAGGAGCGGCATCAACGACTTCCGTGTCTTTCACGCTGCCGTCGGCTCCGATCAGAACCCGGAATCGCACGTAGCCATCGGTGCCGTCTATCAGCGCCTCGCGCGGCCATTGCGGATCGATGCGCACGATGGGGATCGCCTCGCCCTCTGCCGCAGGATCGCCGGGCTCCCACCTTCCGATGAAGGGTCCGCCGCCTGCGGCGCCGGATACGTCGATTTGCGGAAGGTCGAGGCGCATCGGGTTCCGCAGCGGCTTGGCTTCGTTGGAAATGCGCAGTTTGGGGGGCGGCGGGGGATCCTTGGGCGGCGGCGGCTTTTTGGGCCGGACCCGTCGCTTGGTCTGCACCACTTCGTCTTCCTGAACACGGATCAGGTCCACAATCTGCCCGGCCGAAGCGGCCCCTTGCTGGCCGCGTCCGCCGCTGATCAGCGTGTTCATGAATAGAAACAGCGCCAGCGCCACAAACACGCCGCCGGCTATCGACCCTGCCGCTCGCCATCTCGTCCGGTTCATCGCTGATCTCCTCCTTCCGCCGCCAGCGCGATGCTGGTGATGCCCGCGGCCCTGACCTGGTCCATCAGATCAATCACCGCGCCGGTGGATGCCGCCTGATCGGCCACGATGATCACGCTGCTTTCCGGATTCTCCGCGCGGGCCGCCTCCACCAGAGGTCGAATGCCGTGCAACTCCACGCGGTTCTTATTCATCCATATCTGGTCGCCGTTCGATACCGCGATCATGATATTGCCCCGCTCCCTGGTCGCCGCCGTCTGCGCGAACGGCCGCGACGGATTAATGCCGGGCTCCTTCACGAACGATGTGGTCACGATAAAGAAAATCAGCATGATGAACACGATATCGAGCATCGGCGTGATATTGATATCGCCCTCTTCCTCCTGCTTGCGTCTGCGGATTTGCGGCATTTCTCCGGCCTCTAGCGCGCCGCGGCGGCAAGCGACACCTTCGCGGCGCCCGCCACCCTCGCCTGGTCAACCACCGTCACGATGTATCCGGAATCGGCGTTGCGGTCGGCGATCACCACCACCGTGGCGCCCGGCTTCCTAGCCAGGGCGGACACGATATTGGCCCGGATAGCGCCCACGTTCACTAGCCGGCCTTCAATAAAGACCTGCCCGTTGGCATCGATCCGCACCGGGATCACCTCGGAACGCTTCTGCTCCTTGACCGGCGCATTGGAAGGCCGGTCGAGGTCCACGCCGAGTTCCTTCGTGAACGAGGTGGTCACGATGAAGAAGATCAGCATGATGAACACGATATCGAGCATCGGCGTGATATTGATCTCAGCCTCTTCGACCGCCCGCTTGCGTTGCCTGCGTTCGATCATTCGGCGACCGATGCCTCCTCGTCAAAACGCATTTCCAGCGCGTCCTCCAGCTCATCCATTTTGACCTTGGCCCGCTGCTTCAGCCAAGCCGACAGGTACAAGCCCGAAAGCGCGGCCACCAGCCCGGACATCGTGGGAATCGTTGCCTGCGAAACGCCGCCGGCCATCAAGCGGGCGTTGCCGGTGCCGAACACGGTCATGATCTCGAACACCTGAACCATGCCCCAAACCGTCCCGAGCAGGCCCAGAAGGGGCAGAATCTGCATGAGCGTTTGTATCAGGCCCAGATTGCGGCGGGCGCTCAATCCCACTTCCGACAGAATGAGGCGGCGAAGATTGGTTGCGAACCAGGAGCCATCGCGCCGACCGCTTTCCCAAAGCCCGCGCGCCTTGCGCATCTCCCCGGGCAGCACCCCGAAGAAATACCATAGCCGCTCCACGATCAGCGTCCACATCAGCATGGTGACGGCGAGGATGCCGTAAAGCACGGGACCGCCCAGCTCGAAGAAGCTGCGGATCGAAACCCAAGCTTCTGACAGGAACATGGCGCGTTTGACTCGGGCGGCCGTTACTGGCTTTCGGCGGCCTCTGCCTCCCGTTCGGCCTTGCGGGCGATCAGGCCGGCGCTCTGCTCCTCCAGAATCTCCACCAGCCCCTGGCTGGCGCTGGACACCACGCTGTGCAGCAACACCAGGGGAATGGCCACGATCAAGCCTAGCACCGTGGTGATCAGAGCCTGCGAAATGCCGCCGGCCATGAGCTTGGGATCGCCGGTGCCAAACAGGGTTAGCTGCTGAAAGGTGATGATCATGCCCACCACCGTGCCGAGCAGCCCGAGCAGCGGCGCCACAGCGGAAAACACCTTCAGTATGCCTTGGTAGCGCTCCAGTATCGGCGCTTCGCGCATGATCGCCTCATCAAGCTTGAGCGCCAGCGCCTCGAGGTTGCCGGACCGATGCCGTTCGTAAACCGAGAGGATGCGCCCCAGCGCATTATCCTCGCTGGCTTGCGAGGTTTTCAGCTGCGCCCGGATCCGCGTTCCCGCGCCCTGCAGCACCGCCAATCGCCACAAGGCAATCAGCAATCCGATCAGGCCCATGCCTATGATGGTGTAGCCCACATAACCTCCCTGCTGGATGCGCTCGCCGATTCCCGGCGCCTGGATCAGCAATCCAAGCAGTTGCCCGCGCGAAGGATCGACGGCCATGTCCACAACGCCCGACCTGGCCTCGCCAAGGTCTTCCGCCATTCTCAGATAGCGGCCTGCCGGCTGGCGGGGAAGAATCCGCAGGGCCCCGGTGGACGCGTCGCGATTGAGAAACTTGCCATCATGGACGAGATTGAAAGCGCCCACCCGAACCACCTCTCCCACCATGGTCTGCCCGGAAGGATCGGTGATCTCCGCCTCAAAGCGCGCCACCTGTCCGGACTGCGCCATCTCTTCGAGCAGCATCAGCTGCAAGCCGCGCAAGTCTTCGAGGCTGGGCAGCTCATCGGCCTGGGCCATGGCGCGAACCAGATCGGCGCGATCCGGATACTGGGCGGAAGCCAGAGAGCTGATGATCTCGCCCGCGGTGTCCCCGGCCACATCGCGCACCACGCCGAATAGTTCGCCGAAATTGCCAATGCGAATCTGCAGCCGCTCCTCCAGCTCGGCCAGGCTTGATTCGTTCCGCTCATAACGCTGGCTCAGAGTGTCGCTGCGGCGATTTTCCGCCGCCAGCTGGCGCGAGACCTCCCCCAGCATGCGCTGCCGTTCATCGCGCGCGTTGCGAAACTGCTCCACCCGCTCCCGGTTCATGCGGGAGCCTTCACGCGCCTCGACGCGCACCAGTTCCAGCAACTCAAGAACCGTGTCGGCCTGCTCCGCAGGAGCAGGCGCTTGGATATCCTCCTGGGCAAGCCCCTCCCCGGGGCCAGCCAAAAGGCCGGCCGCCGCCGCCACGGCCAGCGCCCGGTTCATGTCCGGCCGCCTTCCGGGGCCGCGATCGGCAGAGTCAGAATATCGGGCGGCACCAATCGGCGCGCCATCCGCAACCCGATGGTCAGCGGGCCGCGGTAGCTGCTGTCCAGTTCGCGCCACTCGCCGGCTCGCATGTTCCAGTAGCCCATCTTCTCCCTGTCCGGCGTCTGGTAGGCCAGCAGCAAGCGACCCACGCGCAGAAAATCGACCTGCCGGGCAACGCCGCCGATTTCCAGTTCGCCCGTGTAGGCTTCCATATTGCGACCGATGGAAGCCTCGTCCTGGTAAGCGCCCATCACGTTGCGGTATTTCTCCGCAATGCTGATATCGGCCCGGTCCATCAGGTCGCGCAATCGGGTGACTTGTCCGCGGCGCTGCTCGATCTGGAACGGAACATCCAGCTCGATGAACCGCTCAAGATCGTTGATCATATCCATCAGCAAAGGCACGATCCCTTGCTCCAAGCCGCCGAACTCGTCGATTTGGCGGGTGAGCGACGCCTTCTCGCGATCCTGGTCGTCGATGGTGCGCTGGAGGTTGTCGTTATAGCGCCGGATCCGGTCAAGCTCCTGAAGGCGAACGCGATATTCGCTGACGGCCTCCTGCGTTTCATCGGCCAGGATATCGATCTCGGCTTGGGCCCGCCGGTCGGCGCCGGTCGCGGACTGCTGCAACGCCAGCATCTCATTGACGCGCTGATCCGCTGCCAAGGCCGCCGCGCCCAGCAGGAAAACCGCTGCCAGCGGCGCGATTGAAGAGGCTGCCATTTTGTCCAATTGAATTCGATTCATGGTGCCAACACCTACCCTTTCCCTTAATGCCAAAATAACATACTCGAAATATTCCTTGCGCAGCATTTGCTCCGGCACACCCAATGAATAAAACGCAAATCATCGCCGCGGCGGCCCGCCGCACGCCCATCGGCTCCATGCTAGGCGCCCTGAGCGCAGTCCAGGCCACCGAACTGGGCGCTTCCGCCATCCGCGCCTGCCTCAACGATGCCGGCCGCCAAGCCGAACATGTTGACGAAGTGCTGATGGGCTGCGTTCTGCCGGCAGGACTGGGGCAGGCGCCGGCCCGCCAGGCGGCGCTGGCCGCAGGGGTCGATGCCGGCGCGCCCTGCGCCACCGTCAGCAAGGTATGCGGATCGGGACTGCTGTCCGTCATGCTGGCGCACGACCGGATTCTCGCAGAGCCTGCCATGGTGATCGTAGCCGGTGGAATGGAATCGATGTCCAATGCGCCGTATCTGGTCGAGAAAGCCCGCGGCGGCCTGCGGATGGGCCACAAGGAACTCCGCGATCATATGTTTCTGGACGGCCTGCAGAATCCCTATGACGGCGAGATGATGGGCTATTTCGCCGAACAGACAGCACGGCGTTACGGGTTCACGCGCCAGGAGCAGGACGATTTCGCAACCGCTTCGGTGGAACGCGCGCTCGAATCGGCGGCGGCGTTCGCTAGGGAGATTACGCCGGTTCGGCGCCAGCGCCGCAGCAACACAGTCGAAGTGCGCGAGGATGAGGAACCAGGGCGCTGCGACCTGAGCCGCATTCCGTTCATGCGTCCGGCTTTTGCAAGCGACGGCACGGTCACCGCCGCCTCCAGCTCCTCGATTTCCGACGGCGCGGCCGCCCTGCTTCTTCTGAGCGCGGACCGGGCGCAAGAGCTCGGCATGCAGGCGATGGCGCGCATCGTTGCCCATGCCACCCACGCCCAGGCGCCGGAATGGTTCACGACGGCGCCAGGACCCGCCATTGCGAAGTGCCTGGACAAGGCCGGCTGGAAGGCCAGCGATGTCGATCTATTCGAGATCAACGAAGCATTCGCCTGCGTCGCCATGGCGGCCATGCATGACCTTGATTTACTCCATAAAAAAGTCAACGTTCGCGGCGGCGCCTGCGCCCTCGGCCATCCCATCGGGGCCAGCGGCGCGCGCCTGCTCGTCACGCTGATTCATGCCCTGCGGGACCGCGGCGGCGGCCGCGGAATCGCAGCGCTTTGCATCGGCGGCGGCGAAGCCGTGGCCGTTGCGGTGGAAATCCCGTAAATTGCGGCACGGTCGCTACATGCCGGCGTAATTGGGGCCTCCGCCGCCCTCCGGAGCGATCCAGTTGATATTCTGCGCCGGATCCTTGATATCGCAGGTCTTGCAATGGATGCAGTTGGGCGCGTTGATCACGAAGCGCGGAGCCTCCCCTTCCCAGGCCACTTCGTACACAGCGGCCGGACAGTAGCGCTGCGCCGGCTCGTCGAACCGGGGCAGATTTTCGCGAATCGGCGTATCCGCATCCGCGAGCGTCAGATGGCAGGGCTGGTCTTCCTCGTGATTGGTGGCCGAAAGATAAACCGAAGAGAGCTTGTCGAAACTCAGCTTGCCGTCCGGCTTCGGATAGTTGATTCTGGATGATTTCGCCGCAGGGCGCAGGGCGGCGTGGTCCGGCTCGCGGTTATGCAGCGTGAAAGGCAAGCGCCCGCGAAACACGTTCTGATCGAGCCAGGTGAAGGCCGAGCCGCCCAGCAGACCGAAATGATGCTGCGCCGGGCCAAAATTGCGCGCCTGCCACAATTCCTCATGGACCCAGGAATTTCGCACTGCATCCTCATAAGCCGCCAGAATCGCAGGCGGCTCATCCCCGGCCAGCGCCTCGAAAACCGCCTCCGCCGCCAGCATCCCGGTCTTCATGGCTGTGTGGCTGCCCTTGATCTTGGCGCCGTTAAGGAAGCCGGCCTCGCAGCCCGCAAGCAGCCCGCCCGGAAAGGCGAGCTTCGGAAGTGATTGCAGGCCCCCTTTATTAACCGCCCGCGCGCCCCAGGAAATGCGTTCTCCCCCCTCAATTGCCTCGCGAATGCGGGGATGATGTTTCCAGCGCTGGAATTCCGCGAAAGGATCCAGATGCGGATTGCGGTAGTTGAGCGCCACGATGAAGCCAAGATAGATCAGCCCGTCGTGCGCGTGATAGAGGAATCCGCCGCCTTCCGTGGCTCGCGCCAGCGGCCAGCCCAGCGTATGAACCACCGCCCCCGGCTTATGACGCTCCCCGGGCGCCCGCCAGATTTCCTTGATCCCGATGCCGTAATGCTGCGGATCGCAGTCCTTGCGCAGATCGAACCGCGCCATCAATTCCTTGCCCAGGCTGCCGCGGCAGCCTTCGGCGAATATCGTGTACGGCGCGCGCAGCTCGATGCCTGCCTCAAAACCCGCTTTTTCAGCGCCATCCCGCGCCCGTCCCATCTCCCCGGTGGCCACGCCTGCCACACGCCCGTTCCCGTACAGCGCTTCCGCTGCCGGATAGCCCGGAAACACATTCACGCCCAGCGTTTCGGCGCGCTCCCCCAACCACTGGCACAGCGCGCCCAAGCTCACAATGACGTTGCCGTGATTCCGCATCGGATGCGGGATGAACAAGCCCGGCAGCTTCAGCGCGCGCCGCGGCGAAAGCAGAAAATGGAAATCGTCACTGCGAACCGGCGTGGCCGGCGGCGCCCCCTGCTCCCGCCAGCCGGGCAACAACTCGTCCAAGGCCCGCGATTCGAGCACCGCGCCGGAAACGATATGCGCCCCGATTTCCGCGCCCTTCTCCAGAAGGCAAACGTTCAGCTCGCGCCCGGCCGCCTGCGCAAGCTGGGCCAGGCGAATAGCGGCGGCAAGACCGCAGGGGCCGCCGCCCACCACAATCACGTCGAACTCCATCGTCTCACGACCGCTCATCGCGTGGGCAGTGTACACGGGGGAGCATGCTATGATCCGGCGCGCCCCGAAATATTCCGGAGGGGAATTGAATCGATGGATATTAGAGCCTGCTTGCGACCCCTGTGCGCCTTTGTTGCCGCCGTCGCACTCGGCATTCCGCTAGGCGCCGCCGCGCAGGAACTCGAGGAAATCATCGTCACGGCGCGCAAGCGCGACGAGTCGCTGCTCGAAGCGCCGCTGTCGATCACGGTGTTCACCGCGGAAGACCTGAGCCGCGCCGGCTTGGAAACTCTGGGCGATATCTCCTTGCAAACCACTGGCCTTTCGTTTCAGGACAATATCGCTAGCAATCGCCCCGGAAGGCAAAACTCGGTCATACGCTTTCGCGGCATGTCTCCTCCCGGCGGCTCGCCCCATCAGCAGCTAGCCGGGCTTTTCATTGACGGCGTGTACGTGACCGGCGGCTCGCAGTCCGTGCCCATGCTGGACGTGGAGCGCGTGGAAGTCATCAAGGGGCCGCAATCCGCGTTTTTCGGACGCAACACGTTCTCCGGCGCCATCAACTACGTCACCCGCAATCCCAGCCTCGCGCAATTCGAAGGCAAAGCGCGGGCATCGGCGGGCCAGCACGATCAGACCAATATCGCCGCCAGCTTCGGGGGGCCGCTGATCGAAAACCGTTTGGGCTGGCAAGTGGGTTTGAGCCATTACAACAAAGGCGCCATGTACATCGCCAATGACGGCGGCGGGCTGGGCGAGGAATCCTCGCAATCCGCAAGCCTCACTTTGTTCGCAACGCCAACCGAGAATTTAAGCATCCGGCTGCGGCTGTTCGATCACGAGGACGACGACGGGCCTCCGGCAATCGCTTATCTGCCCGGTTCCAACTACGACACCTGCGCCGGGACCACAATCCGCCGCCCGGACAACGACGGAAATATCGCGGCGCTTCTGCCCAAGCAGTACATCTGCGGACGGATCCCTCTTCCAAGTGAAACAGGAGCGCCGGATATCTCCGTCAACACGACCTTGTATCCGGCAATTTTCACCCGCATCACGCATCCCATGCGATGTCCCGACGATTGCTCCAACTGGCTGGTGGAAAATCTGGCCAACAACACCACGCTCGACGGCGTGCCGGAACGCCGCACCATGGGCATGAGCCGCGAGATCTTCCGTTCAAGCCTGGAGCTGGATTACGGATTGGCCAACGGCATGAATGTCTCCTTCAAGGCGTCGTATAACGACCACGGCGTGAACTGGATCCGCGACTTCGACATGACCGATATCGAATCCTTCTGGACTTCCGACCCGCAGCGAAACGAGGATCGGGGGGCTGAGTTGCGCCTGAGCTCCTCGGCCGACAGCCGCATCAACTGGCTGGTTGGCGCCAGCTATTTCAAACAGGAAATCGCCTTGTCCGGCGTTGGCGGCGATGTCGTTGTTGCCTGCTTCATCCCCGAAGCGGCTGGTTGCTTTGGACCGCTTTTTGTGACGCTGCCGCCCACCCAAGGCGAGATCGCCAAGACACGAGGAATTTTCGCGGCGGCCACGATTCCGCTGGGCGAGCAATTCGCACTGGATCTTGAAACCCGGCACATGGCCGACGAGCGTGTCACCGGCGGCCTGGGAGCGGACTACAACGAGCTGATTCCGCGCGTCATTCTGCGCTGGCAACCGAATGACAATATCAATATCTATGCCAGCTACTCGCGCGGAGTGCTTCCGGGCGTTCTGAACACTAATCTCATCAACGCATCGCGCGAAGCATTCAGGGAGCCCTACATCGACCGCGATACCGGGATGCCAAGCACCGAATCCGAGTACGATCAGATTCGGCGCAAAGCTCCGGAAGCCGGAGAATCGACGCCAACCCAGGAGCTGGACGCGATAGAGGTGGGCATCAAAGCCTCTTTGCTGGGCGGCAGGGGCCAGATCAGCGCCGCCGCTTATTACTATGAATGGGTCGCCCAGCTATTCAGCAACTTCGTCGTTTACTATCAGGATGCTGCTGATCCCTCCATGCGCGATGGCGTGGCCGGACCGCAACAGCAACCCCGCACCCTTGAATTCAACTTTCCGGGCGACTCCAATCTCTGGGGGGTTGAAATCGAGAGCTCCTGGATACTCAGTGACCATTGGGCCGCAGGCGCGAACGTGGCTTGGCAGGATAACGAGTACACCACGTTTGCGGCCACTTTCGTGCAGGATATTACCGGCAGCCGCAATCTGGCGGGCAACCAATCGGGGCGCTATCCGGAATTGATGGGCAACGCCAGTTTGAGCTATGCCGACACGCTCACCGCCGACTGGGATTTTTTCGCAAGATCCGACTTCATGTACTACGGCGGCACCTGGGCCGGCAATGGAGGCAATCTCGCGCGGCTGGACGGCTATTGGCTGACCAACCTGCGGGCCGGGGTCGAGCGCGACAATCTGCGCCTGGAGCTGTTCGTCAACAATGCTCTCGAGCAGGACACCTGGGTGGGCGCCGTGCGTAACACCGACTTCACGCGGTTCACCGGCTTTATGTTCAATATCCACGGCCTGATGCTGGCGCCGCAGGACCTGCGCAGCATCGGCGTGCAAGTGGACTGGAGCTTCTGACCGCACCCGGCCGTCGGGGCGGCGCGGACTTTTGCCCGCCCTTCGCCTTTCCTTGCCGCCCTTTTTCCGTGAGACGCATGAACCCATCCATGGGGCTTGCTTCGGCATCCTGCCTCCGATACTCCCGGAAAAAGGGCGGCGAGGAAAGGCTTCACTTGTCAGCTTAAGGCATCGCCATACCTATGGCGCAGCGAGTCTGCCTGCGCAGGCAGGCAAAAGGGCGGCGGGAGCGTCAATGCGGGGATAATAGCGGGATGGGCGCTTGCCTTTGGACTCCGCAGCCCGAAAAGGCGCGCGCCAGCGCCATGGCGCGATTCATGCGGCAGGCAGGGCATTCGGACTATGCGGCGCTGCACCGCTGGTCGGTGGACACGCCCGAAACATTCTGGATGCAGCTATGGCGGTTTTGCGGGATCCGATCCAGCAGCCAGCCCAAGGTCGCGCTGCAGCCCGCGGAACGGATTCAGGATGCGAGGTGGTTTGCTGGCGCACGCCTGAATTTCGCTGAGAATCTGCTCTGGCAAAGCGCTTCGCGCACTGCGCTGATCTATCGCGACGAATCCGGCAACCGCTCGGAGACCCGCTACGGCGAATTGCGCGCCCAGGTGGCGCGCGTGGCCGCAGGGCTTGCGGATCTGGGAGTGCGCAAGGGCGATAGCGTCGCGGCCTGGATGCCCAATCGCCCGGAGACCGTGGTGCTGATGCTGGCCGCCGCCAGTCTGGGAGCGGTTTTCAGCTCCTGTTCGCCCGATTTCGGCGCGCAGGCCGTTCTGGAGCGTTTCCGCCCGCTGAAAACCAAGGTTCTGCTGGCGGCCGATGGCTACTTCTGGCGTGGACGGTGGCTGGACTGCCGGTCGCAACTCGAGGAAATCCGCAGCGGTCTGCCCAATCTGAAAGCAACGCTGCTGGCGTCGCAATCAAGACGGAAGATATCCGGCAGGCAGCCCGAAGGCGTTTCGCTATTCAATGATTTCGGCGAAGACCGGCCTCTGCTATTCGAGCCGCTGAGTTTCGATCATCCCCTCTACGTGGTGTTCTCCTCAGGAACGACCGGCACGCCAAAGTGCATTGTTCACCGCGCCGGCGGCGCGCTGATCCAGCATCTCAAGGAGCACCGGCTGCATATCGGCCTGACCGATACCGACACGATGCTCTATCTGACAACCTGCGGCTGGATGATGTGGAACTGGCTGATCAGCGGCCTGGCCACCGGCTGCGCGCTGCTGCTTTACGAAGGCTCGCCGCTGCATCCGGACCCCGGGGCATTATGGAGCATCGCGGCCGAGGAGGGCATCAGCGTCTTCGGCGCCAGCGCCGCCTATCTGAAGGCCATGGACAACGCCGGCGAAAGCCCTGGCGCCCGCTTTGATCTGTCCTTGCTGCGCGCGCTGCTCTCCACAGGCGCACCCTTGGCGCCCGGCAGCTACGACTACGTCTATCGCGAGATCGGCGAAAACATCATGCTGGCCTCTATCGCCGGCGGCACGGATTTGCTCGGCTGCTTTGCCACCGGGAATCCAATGCTGGGCGTGCATCGCGGCGAAATGCAGTGCCGGGCGCTGGGCATGGCCGTGAACGTTTTCGACAGCAACGGGCGCCCGCTGCGCGAGCGTGCCGGCGAGCTGGTCTGCACCCGTCCCTTCCCGTCAACGCCGCTGAGGTTTCTGAACGATCCAGGCGGGAAAAAATATCAGCGCGCCTACTTCGAGCGCTTCCCTGGAGTCTGGACGCATGGAGACTTCGCCGAAATAACCGCCAAGGGCGGCGTCATTATTCACGGAAGATCCGATGCCATGCTGAACCCGCGCGGCGTTCGCATCGGCACGGCGGAAATCTACCGGGTGGTTGAGGCTCTCGACGAAGTCGAGGAAGCGTTGGCCGTGGGCCAGCAATATGAGGGCGATACCCGGATCATTCTGTTCCTATGCCTGGCGGAGGATGCGGAACCGTCCGAGGAACTGAACGCAAAAGTGCGCGGCGCGCTCCGCCGCCACGCCAGCCCGCGGCACGTCCCGGCCCGAATCATCATCGCCCCGGACCTGCCCCGCACCGTGAACGGCAAGATCAGCGAGCTGGCGGTGCGCGAACTCATTCATGGTCGCGGGATTGACAACCTTGAGGCCCTGGCAAACCCCGAGAGCCTCGATTTCTTCACCCGATTGGAGACGCAATTGGCATGAAATCAGCGTCGGCGGGAGATCAGCAGCAGGCCAACGCCTCCTGTCAGGGCACAGAAGCAAATAAGCGCAGCCATCGGCACCGGAGTGCCGTTCGGCAGCCAGCCCATCAACTGGAAGCCCACGCCGCCCGCCATGATCTGCGCAAAACCGACAATGCTGGAAGCCGCGCCACGCCTTGTGGGGGCGGCGGACAACGCGGCGGCCATGCATTGCGGTTGCGATATGCCATTGGCAAAACTGAGCATCGCGGCCGGGCCGACGATGGAATAGAGGTTCACCACGCCATTGATGACAAGCCCCAGCATCAGGCCGCCGCCAATCGCATACGACAAAATCCCGCAAGCCAGCAACCCGCGGCTGCCCAGCGCCCCCCAGCCGGAGAGCGCGTTGCCCAGCAGGTAGCCCAGCGTCAGGTAGATGAACACGTAGCCGAACTGGAACGGCTCGTAGCCCAGCCTATCGATCACCAAGTACGGAGAGGCCGAGAGGTAGCCATAGACCCCTATCTGAACGGCAATCAGAATCGTCAAGTGACCGATAAAGCCGATGGCGAGGAAGGATGGCCTCACTTCCGCGACCCCGCCGTTTTCCTCTGCGGCGACCGGCTTGCCTCTATGAGGCTTGTGGGTTTCCGGCATCCATTTAATCGCCATGAGCAGCAAAAGCGCCGAGCACGCGCCCAGCAGCAAGGGAATGCTGCGCCAGCCGGATGCCGATACGAGATAACCGGCGACCACCGGCGCCAGCATCGGACCCATCACCAGTGCCATTGTCATGAAGCTCACCGCCCGGGCGAGTTTTTCCGGCGGCAAAATATCCGCCGCCACAGCCCGTCCCATGGTGGAGCCGGCCGCCACTCCGATGGCTTGCGCCACCCGACCGATTATCAGCATCGCCAATGAATCCGCCTGGTAGCAAATGACCGATCCCAGACAGAAAAGCGCAAGCCCAAACAGCACCACGCGCCGCCGGCCGAAACGGTCGGAAATGGGCCCGTAGGCGAGCATCGATAAGGCCAGCGCCGCGGAAAACCCGGAAATGATCCATTGCGTGTCCGCCAGTTCGGCGGAAAAGTGAGCGCGAATGGTTGGCAGCGCCGGCACGAATATCTGCATGGCCAGCGGACTCAAGGCATGGATGGCCGTGACAATGGCGATGATTACACTCGTTCTTTTATCTAACATTATATTTATAATATCTTGATAATATACTGAATAATAATAATTATTATTCCTGCAATTAGCCCTGCAACCAAGTCGTCAAGCAGAATCCCGGGACCACCGGAGAAGTGTCTCTCCATCAAACTGACAGGCCATGGCTTAGCGATATCGAGAAGCCGGAAAAGCGCAAAGGCCGCCGCCACCCAAAGCCACGAAGGCTTGACGAACAACAGCGCCAGCCACATGCCCAATATTTCGTCAAGAATAACGAAGGAAGGGTCGCTCTCGCCCGCTGCGCGAGCGCAAGCGCCGCAGATCAGCGCTGCGAGGACAGCGGCAACGATCAGCAGAAAGGCTTGCATGGCCAGACCCAGCGGAAACGTAAGCCACCACACCGCCACGCCCCCAAGGCTGCCCCAGGTGCCCGGCGCGGCGGGCAGAAAGCCTAATCCCAGGCCGGCCCCCGCCCAACGAAGGAGCTGCCCGCGCATCAAAAGTGCCTGAAGCCCGCATTCGCGGACTGCCAGAAACCCCCGTCGAGCGTGACTTCCAGACCCGCGCCGCGATGCAGCTCGCCGATGCGCGTAAGCGGCGCGGACGCTGCCATCGACGCAATGCGCGCCTCGCTTTCAGGAGAAACCGTAAAGCAGAGCTCATAATCGTCACCGCCACTCCATGCCAGTTGCCGGGCCTGCTGCCGGCCTGCATAGGCAAGCAATTCGGCGGACAAAGGCAATCGCTCCAGCTCGATCCGCGCGCCTAAGCCGCTGCTGCGAAGCAAGCGGGGCAGGTCTTCGGATAGCCCGTCGGACAGATCCATGCAGGCACTTGCCAAACCTGCCAATTGCCGACCCAGATCGAGACGGGGCTGCGGATAACAGAAGCGCTCAACCAGATGATTGGCTGCGTCGCGCTCCGCCCGCTGGCCTCGAAGAGGGCTGGAGGCTTCACTGGCCAAGCGTTGCTTCAGCACTCCGAGCCCGGCGGCCGCATCCCCGAGAAAGCCGGACACCCAGATGCCGTCGCCGGCGGCGGCGCCGACGCGGCGCAATGCGGCGCCAGGCTTCGCCGAACCATGCAAGGTGGCCGTCACGCTGAGCGGCCCTTGCACAAAGTCACCGCCCACAATTCGCAGGCTGCAGCCGTCCGCCAGCGCAAAGAGGCCGTCGGCGAAATCCCTGAGCCAGTTCTCCTCGGCTTTCGGCGACGACAGCGCCACCACTGCCCATAACGGGCGAGCGCCCATTGAGGCTAAATCGCTGAGGCTCACGGCCAGCGCCCGGTGACCGATGGAATGGGCCGGAGCGCGGGCCGGAAAATGCACGCCTTCGTTGAGAGTGTCGGTGGTAATGGACAGATCCTCGCTAGGCGGGCAACGCACCACCGCTGCGTCGTCGCCGGGACCGGCCAGCACGCTCTCGCCATCAGCGCCATGGCGCGCAAACAGCGAAACGATCAGCCGGTCCTCCAGTGGTTGTCTGTCCCGCATGATCGGGGGCGGCGGCTAGCCGGAAGCGGGCTGGGACTTCACCCAGCGGTCCAGAACCGCATTGATGAACCGATAACTATGCTCAGCCCCGAACTCGTGAGCCAACTCGATTCCTTCGTTGATCGTTATCGCCTCCTTGGTATCTCCCGCTTGCAGCTCCGCCAGCGCGCTCCATAGAATCGCCCGCTCCACGGGATCGATCCGCTCCGGCGGAATATCGCTGCCCAGCGCGATATCCCGGTCCAAATCCTCGGTTCGGCGGCAAACATCATGCAGCATCCGACCAAAAAATTCCACGTCGGCCCGCGCATAGCTCCGGCGCCCGGAAAACTGTTCCTGTATCTCATCCGCGCTGTGCCCGGTCATTTGATACTGGTATAAAGCCTGAACCAGCAGGCGCCGGGCCCGGCGTCGGCCTGCCCGGCGCATCAGGAATCGGCTGAAAGCATGCGCAAGACAGCCTGGGCCGCCTCCCTGCCCTTGTTATTCTCTCCCGGAGAGGCACCGCAGCGTTCCGCGGCCTGCTCGAAGTTGTCGCAGGTGAGCACACCCAAGCCAACCGCCGTGTCTTCCTCAAGCGCCACCCGCATCAGGCCAGCGCAGGCCTCGCGGGCGATATGCTCATAGTGGTCCGTCTCTCCGCGGATCACGATGCCCAAAGCGACGACAGCGTCCGGCGAATGGCGCCGAATGAGCCGCTGAGCGGCGAGCGGCAGTTCCCAGCAGCCGGGCACGCGCCGCATCACGATACGCTGTTCGGATATTCCGGCGGCCAGAAGAGCTTCGCGGGCGCCCTGCTCCAGCTGCGTGGCGAGATCCTCGTAATAGTCCGCTGCGAGCAGCAGGATCTTGAGGCCGGACGCATCCACCGCCATGGATCCGGCGCTAGTCCCCGCGCCCCACAAATTCCAGCACTTCCAAGCCGAAGCCCGACAGCGCATGGATATTGCGGCGGGCCCCGAGAACGCGCATCCGCGTGACACCAAGGTCGCGCAGAATCTGCGCCCCTACCCCAATGGTGCGCAAATCCGTCACGCTCTCTTCGGCGCTGGCGGGTTGGCCGTTGAGGGTGTCAACCGCAGCCATCATCGCGCGCGGCGATTCTCCATAGCACAGCAGCACCGCCACCCCCGCCTCCGCAGCGAAGACTTCGCCCAGCGCAGCGTCGAAGGGCCAGCCCAGATTAGCCTCGATCCCTGCGGAGTCCCTCAGCGTGTTCTGAACATGCACCCGCACCAGCGGTGCGTCCGCCTTGCCAAGTTTGCCGTGCACAAAGGCCAGATGCACGCAGCGAGCCACCTGATCCTCATAGGCGACCAGCCGGCAAGGCCCAAACCGGGTGCGCGCCTTGCGTTCCTGCAGGCGCTCCACGAACTTGTCCTTGGCCAGCCGGTAGCGGATCAAATCGGCAATACTGCCGATCTTCAGCCCTCTTTCGGCAGCGAACTTCTCCAGTTGCGGGCGCCTCGCCATGCTGCCGTCCTCATTGAGGATCTCCACGATGGCCGCCGAAGGCGGCAATCCCGCCAAGCGGGAGAGATCACAACCGGCCTCCGTGTGGCCGGCGCGGCTCAGAACCCCGCCGGGCTGGGCCATCACCGGGAACACGTGGCCGGGCTGGCGCAGATCCTCCGACCGGGCGCCGGGCGCGGCGGCCACCCTGATGGTATGGGCGCGGTCGTGGGCGGAAATCCCTGTGGTCACGCCTTGCGCCGCCTCAATGGACAGCGTGAAGTTGGTGCTGCGCTGCACATTGGTATTGGCCACCATCAAGGGAAGGCGAAGCTGGCGGCAGTGCTCGGGAGTCAGCGTGAGGCAGATAAGGCCGCGGCCGTGCAGCGCCATATAGTTGATGTCTTCCGCCGTGACCTGTGAAGCAGCCATGACCAGGTCGCCCTCGTTCTCGCGATGCTCGTCATCAACGATGATCACCATGCGCCCGGCGGCGATGTCCTCAATGATCTTCTCGGTGGTCGAAAACATGCTGGATTTATTGCGCAAGCAATTTTGCAGCGTAGCGGGCAATGAGATCGACTTCAAGGTTCAGCCGGCTTCCCTCCGAGCAGTCGGACAGCGTGGTTTCCTGGAGCGTATGCGGAATCAGGTTCACCGAAAATCCGTTCGCGCCGGCATCGTTGACCGTGAGGCTGGCGCCGTCGAGAGCCACCGACCCCTTTGAGGCGATGAACCGCATGAACCCGGGCGCTGCGCTCAGGTCCAGGATCACCGATCGGCCTTGCTCGCGCCGCCGCGCAACCTCGGCGACGCCATCCACATGGCCGGTCACAAAGTGTCCGCCCAGCGCATCGCCTGCGGCAAGCGCCGGCTCCAAGTTCACCCGGCGCCCGGCGGACCAGTCCCCAAGCGCCGTATCAGCCAGCGTGCGCGCCGACACATCCACAGCAACGCTGCCGTCGCCATGCTGAGAAATAATGGTCAGGCAGACTCCGCTCACAGACAGGCTCGCGCCAACCTCAAGCGGCGTCCTGCCCATGCGCGGCGCGCGAATATGCAGGCGCCGGCCGCCTCCATCGGATTCCGCCACCCGGCTTACCGTGCCTATGCCCCGGATCAGGCCTGTAAACATGTCAGCGGGCTTCCGGCGCCAGAATCAGCCGCAAATCCGGCCCTTTTCTGGCCACTTCACGAACCTGGAATGCTGGCCGCGCGGCCATGTCTTCCAAGGCGTCCAGCCTGAACAGCCCGGCGGCGCCTTCCCCCAGCAGCACCGGCGCGGTGTAGAGAATCACCTCATCGATCAATCCCTCGCGAAGCAGCGACCCGCAAAGCGCCGCGCCAGCCTCCACCTGCACCTCATTGAATTCGAGCGCCGCCAGCCGTTCCATGGCAGCGGGCAGCGCAATCCGCCCGTCGGCAGCCGCGGGAAGCCCGATGACTTCGGCGCCCGCCGCGCTGAGCGCATCAATTCGCGCTCGGCTGCGCTTCCCGTCTTCGGCGCAGTGCAGCACATAAATAGCGCCTGGCCGCGAGAACAAGCGCGCCTGGGCGGGCGTTCGAAGGCTGGAATCGAAAACCACGCGGGCAGGTGGTTCGATATCGCCTAGATCGTCGCGGCGCGCGTCCAGGCGAGGGTCATCCGCCAGCAATGTGCCGATGCCGGTCATGATTGCGGAGGATCGGGCCCGCCAGCCATGTCCGTCCTGCCGTGCCTGGGAGGACGTGATCCATTGGCTGATGCCGTTGGCCAGCGCGGTGCGGCCGTCCAGGCTGGCCGCCAGCTTCACGCGCACCCACGGCCGGCCTCGCTCGAAACGGGAAAAATACCCCGGATTCAGCGCCTTGGCTTCAGCCTCGAGCAAACCGTTCCGCACCGCGACTCCGGCGGCCTCAAGCCGGCGCGCGCCTGCGCCTTCCACCAGGGAATTTGGATCCCTGCCCGCGTACACGACTCGGGCCACGCCCGCGGCCAGCAAGGCATCGGCGCACGGTCCCGTGCGCCCGGTGTGAGAGCATGGCTCCAGTGTGACGTAGCAGGTGGCGCCGCGCGCCCGCTCTCCTGCTTCCCGCAATGCATTGGCCTCGGCGTGAGGCTCGCCCGCGCGTCGGTGCCAGCCGCTGCCCACGCACTCCCCGTCCTTGACCAGCAGGCATCCAACCCGAGGGTTGGGATCGGTCGTGTTGAGACCGCGGCGGGCCAACTCCAGCGCCTGTTCCATCCAGCGCCGGTCCGCATGAGGATCATCAAGGACGGACACCGCTCAAGTCCGCGCCAGCTGAATGGATCAGGCGTACACCGGAAAGCGGCGGCAGGTTTCCAGCACCTGCTCCCGGACCCGGGAAATCAGCGCCTGGTCGCCGGGATGGGAAACGATGCCGGCGATTGCATCCACCAGCATCGTCATTTCCTCCTCGCCGAAGCCGCGCGTGGTGCAGGCCGGTGTTCCCAGCCTGAGGCCGCTGGTCACCATGGGAGGCCGAGGATCGTTCGGCACCGCGTTCTTGTTGACGGTAATGTTGGCCTGATCCAGCGCCGCTTCCGCCTCCGCGCCGGTCGGCCCCGACTGCCCCAGGTCCACCAGAAACAGGTGGTTCTCGGTTTTGCCGGAAACAATCCTCAAGCCCTTTTGCAGCAAGCCTTCGGCAAGCGCCGCCGCATTGCGCTTCACCTGCCGCTGATAATCGCGGAACCCGGGCTGCAAGGCTTCCTCCAGCGCTACCGCCTTGGCCGCGATCACGTGCATCAGCGGCCCGCCCTGGGTTCCCGGAAACACCAGCGACCGCAGGCGTTTGGTCACCTCCGGGTTTTGGCGCGCCAGGATCAGACCGCCGCGCGGCCCCCGCAGGGTCTTGTGCGTAGTCGTGGTCACCACGTCCGCCAGCGGCACGGGATTCGGGTATTCGCCGGCCGCCACCAGGCCCGCCACATGCGCCATATCAACCATCAGCCAGGCACCCACCTCGTCGGCAACATCCCTGAAAATATTCCAATCCGCCACCCGCGAATAAGCGGAGAAACCGCCCACGATCATTCTCGGACGATGTTTCAGCGCCTGTTCCCGGAGTTGGTTGTAGTCGATCAGTTCGGTCTTCGCGTCCAAGCCGTAGCTTGAAACCTTGAACAGTTTTCCCGAAATATTGACAGGCGAGCCGTGCGTGAGATGGCCGCCATGGCTCAGGTCCATGCCCAGAATCGGGTCGCCCGGTTTCAGCAGCGCAAGATAGGCCGCCGTGTTGGCCTGGCTGCCGGAGTGCGGCTGCACGTTCACGTAGTCGGCTCCGAACAGGCGCGAAGCCCGCTCGATCGCCAGCGATTCGGCCACATCGACATGCTCGCAACCGCCGTAGTAGCGGCGCCCCGGATAACCCTCGGCGTACTTGTTGGTGAGAACCGACCCCTGGGCCTCCAGGACCCGGCGGCTGGCGTAGTTCTCCGAGGCGATCAGCTCAACGAAATCCTCTTGGCGGCGCAACTCCGCCTGCAGCGCCGCCGCCAGCTTCGGGTCAAATTGCGTGATCTCGGGATAGTCGATAGTCATGGCATTCACAAATCGTTCCGGTGTTCGGGAATTGGATGGCGGCTCAAAATCAAGTTCCGGGCGCGCCCATCCGGCAAGTGTACCGGCATTCGCAATCAGAACGTAACGCCTTCCCCGGCAATTGGCCTGTCCCGCGTTTCAACCCGCCAGCAAGCGGGCGTTGTCGAACAGGCGCATCCATGGCCCGTATTCGCCCCAGCCGGGCGGATGCCAGGAATGCTGCACGGTTCGGAACAAGCGTTCCGGATGCGGCATCAGCGCCGTCACCCGGCCGTCGCGCGAGGTCAGTCCGGCCAGACCGCCCGGAGAGCCGTTCGGGTTGCAGGGATAGGCCTCGGTGGGGCGGCCGTCGCTGCCAACGAAGCGGCAGGCCGGCATGCGGGCCTCCTCGCATTTCCTGCCCTGCTCCTCGGACCTGAATTCGGCGCGCCCTTCCCCGTGCGAGGTGGCGATCAATAATCGCAGCCCCTCCATGCCTTTCAGAAGCAGCGACGGACTGGATTCGATGCGAACGATGCTCAGGCGGGCCTCGAATTGCTCTGAACGGTTGCGGATAAACCGCGGCCAGTGCTCGCAACCCGGAATCAGGCTGGCAATCAGGCTCAGCATCTGGCAGCCGTTGCAGACGCCCAAAGTAAAAGCATCCGCCTTCTCGAAATACCGCTGGAACACCTCGCGGGCGCGCTCGTTCATGAGAATGGAGCGGGCCCAGCCGCCGCCGGCGCCAAGCACATCGCCGTAGGAGAAGCCGCCGCATACCGCCAGGCCCTGAAAACCGCCCAGATCCTCCTCTCCGCCCAGGATGTCCGACATATGAACGTCCACTGCCGTGAACCCGGCTCCGGTAAAGGCCGCCGCCATTTCCACGTGGCCGTTGACGCCCTGTTCGCGCAGAATCGCCACGCGGGGCTTGGCGCCGCCGGACAGGCCCCGGCGTGCTTTCCTCGGCGCATGCTCGGACACAGCGGAAAGCCCCCGGTCGTTTTCATCCAGCAAGCCGCGGTACTGCTCTTCAGCGGTTTCGGGATTGTCGCGCAGCGCCTGCATGCGGTAACTGAGTTCCGACCAGCGGCGATGCAGTTCCAGGCGATCCAGATCCAGTTCCCCGCCATCGAATCGGATCAGAACTTGCCGCGGCCTGGCGGAACCTGCCGCGCTGGCCTGCACTTCTCCCAGGTCGGCAAGGCAATCCGCCAAACCGTTTTCGATGCAAAGCGCGCCAACCCGAGCGACCTGATCGGCATTCACCTGCATCACGCCGCCCGGTTCTTCCGCAAACAGCCGCGCCAACAGCGCGCCGCCGCCCACATCCGGCAGGTCAATACTCATTCCCAGCCGGCTCGCGAAGGCCATTTCGCATAAGGTCGCAAACAAGCCGCCGTCGGACCGGTCATGCCAGGCCAGCACCACATCCTCGCGGGCCAGCTGCCTCAGGGTTTCGATCAAGGCCCCGAGCAGCGACGCATCCTCCAGATCCGCGGTCGCTCCTCCGCTGCGCCCGAAAGCCTGCGCCAGGCAACTGCCGCCCAACCGGTCGCGTCCGCGCGAAAGATCCAGCAGCAGCAGGCGGGTTCCCGGGCGATCCGCCAGTTGCGGCGTGAGCGTGCGCCGAATATCGCGAACGGGCGCAAAAGCGGTAACCACCAAGGAAACCGGGGCGGTCACCGTGCGTTTCCGCCCCTGATCATCCTGCCAGGAGGTTCGCATGGACAGGGAATCCTTGCCTACAGGAGCGGCCACGCCGATTTCACGGCAACATATCGACAGCGCTTCAACGGCCCGGCGCAACCCAGCTGCCTGCCGCGGCTCCGACGGCGCCGCCATCCAGTTGGCGGAAATACGGACATCGCCGGCGCGGGCGATATCCGCCGCGGCCATATTCGTCAACGCTTCGGCCAAGGCAAGACGGCTGGCCGCCGCAGCGTCCAGCACTGCCGCCGGCGTGCGCTCCCCCACCGCCATGGCTTCTCCCGAATGGCCGAAATAATCCCGGGCCGTTACCGCGACATCGCTCACCGGCACCTGCCAAGGCCCCACAAGCTGGTCGCGCGCCACCAGGCCGCCAACAGTCCGGTCGCCGATATGAATAAGAAACGACTTGTCGGCGACGGCCGGCATGGCCAGCACCCGGTTGATTGCCTCGTGCATGTCGATGCCGCCGGGATCCAGCGCTTCGGGCCGTGATTGCGCGGACTCGAGCTGCATGGACATGCCGGAAGCGCCGCCGAACAGAAACTCCAGCGGCATATCCACGGGCGCCTGCCCGGAATTGCGCAAAAGCCGGATCCGACCGCCATCGTCCATCCGTCCCAGCACTGCCCACGGGCAGCGCTCGCGCACGCACAGAGCTTCGAATTCCCGCAGCCGGGCGGCATCCACCGCCAGCATGTAGCGTTCCTGGGCTTCGTTGCACCAGGTCTCCAGCGGCGACATGCCAGGATCGGCGGACGGAATAGCGGCATAAGACAGCTCGGCCCCCCGGCCGCTGTCGTGCAACAGCTCAGGAATCGCGTTTGCCAGCCCCCCCGCGCCCACATCATGGATGCCGAACAGCGGGTTGCCGCCGTCAGATCCAAGGCCCAGTTCGCAGCAGCGGTCGATCACTTCCTGGGCGCGCCGCTGCATCTCGGCGTTGCCCCGCTGGACCGAAGCGTAGTCCAGTTCCTCATGGTCGGCGCCGCTCCCCCGCGAGGACGCGGAACCTCCGCCCACGCCGATCCGCATGGCCGGACCGCCAAGCACCACCACCAGCGTTCCCGCCGGCGCCTTGAGTTTGTGAATATCCGGCTCGCGGACCGCGCTGACCCCGCCGGCAATCATGATCGGCTTGTGGTAGCCCCAGCCCCGGTAATGTTTTCCCGCCTGCTCAAAACTGCGGAAATAGCCCAGCACCGCCGGACGCCCGAATTCGTTATTGAAGGAGGCCGCGCCGATCGGCGCCTCGGTCATGATCTGCAGCGGCGAGGCCAGCCGCTGAGGCCTAGGAAGCTCATTCTCCCAAGGCTGCGAAAAACCGGGCACCCTGAGATCGGAGACCGTGAATCCGGTCATGCCCGCTTTGGGCCTCGCGCCCCGACCCGTTGCGGCGCCGTCGCGGATTTCGCCGCCCGCGCCGGTGGCGGCCCCCGGGAAAGGCGATATTGCCGTGGGGTGATTATGCGTTTCCACCTTGATGCAGGTATGCGCCGGCTCGTTCACGCACACGTACTCGCGCCCGCCGCCGCGCACGAACAGGCGCCGCGCCGCCCCTCCCTCGATCACGGCCGCATTATCGGAATAGGCCGAGAGCAGGCCGTCGGGGCTGCGGGCGGACGTGAGGCGGATCAGATCGAAGAGCGAATGCTCGAGCCTGCTTTCGCCCTCGAACCAGTCGGCATTGAAAATCTTGTGGCGGCAATGCTCGGAATTCACCTGCGCGAACATCATCAGCTCCGCGTCCGTGGGATTGCGCCCCAGTTGCGCGAAACCGTCCGCCAAGCAGCTGATTTCCTCGGGCGACAGGGCCAGCGCCATTTCACGGTTGGCACGGTCCAGCGCTGGCCGCCCCTGCGCGAGCAGCGGAATTTCGCCTAGGGAGGGAGCCGCTCCGGACACGAACAGTTCGTCCGAAAGCGCCTCCTCGGGCAAAAGTTCCTCTGTCATGCGGTCGAATAGTTCGCCTCCGGCGGGCCGGCTCAGCGGCGCCGGGGAATCGATCCGGTAGCGAACAGCGCGCTCGATGCGCCGCACATTCCCAAAACCGCAAAGCCGGGCAATTTCAGTGGCCTTGCTTGACCACGGAGAAATGCTGCCGCGCCTTGGCAGCGTCAGCAGCGCCTGTTCCGGCCCGTCCCAGCGCGGCTGCGGCCAGTCCGGCCCGTAATCCAGAAGCGCCGTTAGCCGGCTGATGCGCGTTTCGCCGAGGTCGGCGTCCGTGCTGACGAGGTGCAGGTAGCTGGCCCCTATCTCCCGCACATTCGGATCCCGGGCCTGCAATCGGCCGAGGAGTTGCTTGCGTCGAAACGGGGAGAGCGCGCCGCGACCGGAGAGCGCCAGCATCCCTCAGCCGCCTATAGCAACAGCCAAGCGTCGCATCAAGCCGCTGCGGCAACAGATCCTAATCGGAACCGGCGCCTCCGGGCGCATACACCGGCGCCGGAAACGGTGTCACGTTGCCTTCCTCGACCGCCGATATCTTGCTGACGCCGCGTTTATCGACTTCATCGATCCGCAGCACGCAATGAAGCGGAATATAGGTTCGCCGAACGCCGGAGAATTCGCTCTTGATGCGCTCTTCGCCGGGATCCACGACCAGCGAAGTGCGCTTGCCGAACTCCAAGCCCTCCACTTCGACGAAGCCGAACATGCCGCCCTGCGATACGCCGCGGGCATACATGTCATAGACCTTTCCCTGGTTGAGAAAGCTGATCCGGTAGAGAGGCTTGGCCGCCATGATGAGGTCAAATTATACCGAATGGCGCTGCCCGGGCGCGTCCCGCCCCGCCGCCGGGGCGGGATCTTGGTCTCATTGGATTCACCGCCGCCGTTCCGGCGCATATACGGTCGGAGAAGCGCCTTGATGATAATGATTAACATTCATGCTAGACTCGCAATCGATTTTATTTCTTGGTGGCACTCATCGATGCGGGAAATTGGTTTGGATGAACTGCCCGTAGGCAGCAGCAGCATCATCCGCTCGATCCTGGGACAAGGGCGCCAAGCGCGGGAACTGCTAACGCTTGGGCTCGTTCCAGGCGTGGCTGTTCAGGTGCTGCGCCGGGCGTTCGGCGGCGATCCGCTTGAAGTGTCGGCCGGCGGGCACCCGCTTTGCCTGCGGCGGGAACAATCCAGGCGAGTGCGCGTGACGACCGTTTCCGCGGCGTCCTGAGCAACGGAAATGCCGCAGCGTCCCCTGGTTGCGGTGCTGGGCGCCCCCAACACCGGCAAGAGCACGGTATTCAACCGCCTGACCGGTCTGCGCCAGAAGACCGGCAATTATCCAGGCGTGACGGTGGAACGAATGACCGGCCGCGCCCGGATTGGATCGGCGGAAATTGATGTCGTTGATTTGCCGGGAACCTACTCTCTGGCCGCCGACAGCCCCGAATCCAGCATCACCCTGGACGCCATCCTAGGCGCAGCCGACGGTTTGCGCAGGCCTGACGCGCTGCTGCTGGTGGCCGATGCTTCCAATCCGAGGCGCAGCCTGCATCTGTTCTCCCAGTCCCGCGAACTGGGGCTTCCCGTGGCCGTGGCCTTGAACATGCAGGACGTTGCCCGGAGCAAAGGAATGGAAATCGATGCCGCGCAGCTTGCCGCGCAAATCGGCGCGCCGGTTATCCCTATAACGGCAAATCGGGGCAAGGGGATCGAAAAGCTGCGCGGAATGCTCGAACGCCTGCTATCACAGGCCTCGCCGGAACCGGAGCAAGCCATGCCGGAGGTGAGCCGGGCGGCGCTCGATCTCGCTGGCCAGATTGATGCGCCCGGCATGGCCATCCTGGAGCTGGAGCGGGCCATCATCGACCAGGACGGCGAATTCGAGCGGCGGCTGGCGGCCCTCTGCGGCCCGAAAGCGAAGCGGGCTCTTGAGCGGGCGCGCGACCAGGTCCTCAAGTCGGTGGGTGGGCCCAGCTTGCAAGTCTGCGAGGCGGAACGCAGGTACCGGCGGGTTGATCAATGGCTTAAGGACGCGATGATTGCCGGGTCGCCTGACGCTGGCATCCGCGAAAGCCGGCTGGAGCGCGCCGTCAACCACCCCGTTTTGGGCGCGGTTGTATTTCTTGGCGTCATGGGCGCCGTTTTTCAGGCTGTGTTCGCTTGGGCCGCGCCGCTGATGGAGGCCATCAGCGGATTGTTTGAGACGGTCGGCGCCCACGCCCTAAGCATCCTGCCGCCGGGCGCTCTGGCCAGCCTTCTGGTGGACGGGCTCTGGTCGGGAGCGGGCGCAGTGATGGTGTTCCTGCCGCAAATCGTGATCCTCTTCGCGCTGGTGCTGTTCCTGGAGGATTGCGGCTATCTGGCGCGCGCATCCTTTTTGATGGACCGGCTGCTTCGCCTCTGCGGAATGTCGGGCCAATCCTTCATCCCCTTGCTGTCCGGTTTCGCTTGCGCGGTGCCCGCCATCATGTCCACAAGAGTGATCGGCAGCCGTCGGTCGCGTCTGGCCACCATCGCGGCGATACCGCTGATGACCTGCTCCGCCCGGCTGCCCGTTTACGCCCTGCTGATCTCAGGCTTCGTGCCGCCCGCCCACTATCTGAACGGCTGGATCAATCTGCACGGACTGCTGCTGCTGGGCCTGTATCTTCTCGGCATCGTCGGCGGGGCGCTCAGCGCGGTGGTCACGCGCAGGACCGCGCTGCGCGGCGGAAGCGACTCCTTTCTGATGGAAATGCCGCCGTTCCGCTGGCCCAATCCCAGTGTGCTGGGACTGAAGCTGCTGGGGCGGGCAAAGGTATTTCTGACACGCGCGGGCACGGTCATCGCTGCGGCATGCCTGATGATCTGGGCACTCGGCTACTTCCCGCGCTCCGAGGCGATAGAGCAGGAATTTGCCGAGCAACGCGCCGTCCTTGTCGTTCAGCGAGAAGAGGCTGAAGGCGCCAAGCTGGCATTGCAGCGGATCAATGCCCAGGAGCGGGCGGCGCAGTTGGAGCACAGCTTCCTGGGGCGCATCGGAAAATTCATTGAACCGGCCTTCAAGCCGCTGGGCTGGGACTGGCGGGTATCGGCATCGGTGGCGGCCGGTTTCCCGGCGCGCGAAGTGGTGATCGGCGTGATGGGGACCGTCTATGCGCTGGGCGCCGACGCCGGGAACGAAGCGGGTTTGCGCGACCGCCTGCAGGAATCCCGATGGCCGGACGGGCGTCCGGTCTTCACCTTGGCAATGGCCTTGGGGCTGCTGGTGTTCTATGCCTTCGCCTTGCAGTGCGTTTCAACCGTTGCGGTGATCGGCCGCGAAACCAACAGCTGGCGCTGGGCCGCCGGGGCCTGGATCTACATGAGCGGCTTCGCCTGGCTGGCCGGCATGCTGACCTATCAGCTGGCCCGGTGATGCCTGGCATGCAGGAAGCCTTGGCGCTGCTGATCGTGGCGGTGGTGGCGGGCGCGGTGCTGTTTCGGAGGCTGCGCGCCCGGCGGGCGAAAAAGCGCGTCCGGGAAGCCAGCGTATCGCCGGACGATATCGCCCGGCGGCGGCACTGATCTCCGACAGGCGAGGCCCGAAGCGATTGATAGGCTGCTTGCTGCCGATCACGAACACGCATCGGCTGGGCATTCTTGAGCGATTGCGCAAGGCGCGCGCGGCTTGCCACTTGATCGGTCAATCCACTAACATTCCGCCGCAGAAGGGCGGATCGAAAGCAGGGAGCCAGCATTTGGCGAGCATGTCCGGCTTGCGTCGGCGGGAGGCAGCATGAGCGAAAAAAGCGGAGTTCCCGTACCTAGCGATATCGAGATCGCGCGCGCGGCGCAGATCCGCCCCATCGAAGAGATCGGGGACAAGGTCGGCATCCCCGGCGAACACTTGTTCCCCTACGGCCGCGACAAGGCCAAGATCGGGCTTGACTACTTCAATTCGCTCGGCGATCGCCCGGACGGCAAGCTGATTCTGGTCACCGGAATCACTCCAACCCCGGCCGGAGAAGGCAAGACCACGACCTCGGTGGGGCTTGGGGACGGCCTGAGCCGCATCGGCAAACAGGCCATCCTCTGCCTTCGCGAGCCGAGCCTGGGGCCGTGCTTCGGAATGAAGGGCGGCGCGGCGGGAGGCGGCTACGCCCAAGTGGTGCCCATGGAGAGCATCAACCTGCATTTCACCGGCGACTTCCACGCGATCAGCGCCGCCCACAATCTGCTTGCGGCGATGGTCGATAACCATATCCACTGGGGCAACGCGCTGGGGATCGATGTCCGGCGCGCCGCTTGGGGCCGGGTGGTGGACATGAACGACCGCGCGCTGCGCAACCTATCGATCGCGCTCGGAGGCATCGGGAACGGCTACCCGCGAGAGTCCGGCTTCGATATTACGGTGGCATCCGAAGTCATGGCGATCTTCTGCCTAGCGGAGGGGCTTGCGGACTTGGAGCGCCGTCTCGGCAATATCGTGATCGGGCAGACCCGCCAGCGCGAATCCCGTTATTCGCGCGATCTTCAAGCGGACGGGGCCATGACCGTGCTATTGAAGGACGCGCTCATGCCGAATCTCGTCCAGACTCTGGAGGGCACTCCCGCGTTGATCCACGGCGGGCCCTTCGCCAATATCGCGCACGGCTGCAATTCGGTCATGGCGACCCGGCTTGGCCTCAAGCTGGCCGATTACACAGTCACCGAAGCCGGGTTCGGAGCGGATCTGGGAGCCGAGAAATTCTTCAATATCAAGTGCCGGAAGGCGGGTCTGAAGCCGGACGCGGTGGTGGTGGTGGCAACCATCCGCGCCCTTAAAATGCACGGCGGCGTGGCGCTCGCCGACCTTGGCGCCGAGAATATCGAAGCGGTCCGCGCGGGCCTCGTCAATCTTGGCCGCCATCTCGACAATATCGCCCGCTTCGGCGTGCCGGCGGTGGTTGGCGTCAACCGCTTCACTGCCGATACCGATGCCGAATTCGCTGCCGTTCGCGACTACTGCGAGAGCCGCGGCGCTTCCGCCGTCGAATGCACCCACTGGGCGAACGGCGGCGCCGGCGGCGAAAATCTGGCCCGGAAAGTGGTGGAAGCGGCGAATAGCGGCGCTGCCAACTTCCAGCCCCTCTATCCGGACGGGATGGGGCTTTGGGAAAAGATCGAGACTGTGGCCCGGAATATCTACGGCGCCGCGGAAGTGTCGGCCGGCCCCGGCGTTCTGGCCGAGATCGCCAAGTTCGAGGAGGACGGCTTGGGCCGCTACCCGGTTTGCATGGCGAAAACCCAGTACAGCTTCTCGACTGATCCCAACGCCAAGGGCGCGCCCTCGGGCCATTCGATCCATGTGCGCGAGGTTCGCCTGTCCTGCGGCGCCGAGTTTATCGTGGCCATCTGCGGCGACATGCTGACGATGCCCGGTCTGCCCAGGGTCCCTGCCGCCGAGAGCATCCGCCTCAACCAGGCTGGACGAGTCGAGGGTCTCTTCTAAAAGCGCGGATTGCCCGCGTTCCGCCTGATGCGGAACGCGATTTTCTCCCCGCCCTTTCACCGCCCCTTTCCCGCAGGAGACGCATGAACCCGTCCATGGGGCTTGGCGGCGGCTGTCCTGCCGGCGACACTCCTGCGGGAAAGGGGCGGTGAAAGGGCTCACGCCGGCGCGGCGCGGGCGCGACTTGCTTGATGCGGGTCTCCGAACCCGGCGGGTATATCATTATCGACAGCTATCCAATGAGTTGAAGGGCCGGGAAGCAAAGCTTATGCATTCAAGAATAAGACACGCCGTGCTGTGCGCGCTTGTCGCGGCGGCGCTAGCCGGCGCGCCGGTGGCGGCGCAGGAGGAAGCCGGCGGGCGGGCGCTCGAAGAAATCGTGGTGACCGCGAGGCGCGTTCAGGAGTCGCTGCAGGATGTGCCTTTGACCGTGAACGCGCTGGCTCCCGCCGAACTCGATGATCTCGGCGTCACCAACTTTTCGGACTACGTGCTGCAGCTGCCCAACGTGACCGCCGGCGGCAGCGGGCCGGGCCAGAACACGATCTATATCCGCGGCGTGGCATCGACCACGCCGAATCTTACGGTGGCCGGCGTGGCCGGCTTGGCGCCCAACGTGGCGTTCTACCTCGATGAGCAGCCGCTGGCGCAGCCGGGCCGGAATCTCGATGTGTACGCGGCTGATTTGGCGCGCATCGAAGTGCTTTCCGGGCCTCAGGGCACACTGTTCGGCGCCAGCTCGCAGGCCGGCAATGTGCGCCTGATCACGAATAAGCCGGATCTGAACGCGTTCTACGGCAAAGCGAAGCTGGGCGCCAACACGATCAAAGGCGGCGACGCGGGCGCTAGCCTGGAAGCAGTGCTCAATGTGCCGGTAAGCGATATGTTCGGCCTGCGCGGCGTCTTTTACCGGGACCGCAAGGGCGGCTGGATCGACAACGTGGCCGGAACAAGGGACGCAAGCGGAAGCGCCCGGTTCCGGGCCGTGGGCACGGTCCGCAAGAACGGTGTGCCGGTCGCGGCGCACCGCGCTCGATTCCAGCCGGGCGCAGACCTCTCCGGAGTGAATCTGATCGAAGCCGACAACAGCGATATCGTTGGCGCCGACATCAATGGAGTCAACTACACCGGCGGCCGGGTCTCGGCCAAGTGGATGTTGAGCGACCAATGGGACCTGCTGCTGACCCATTCCACTCAGGATATCGAAGCGGACGGGGTATTCTTCGCAGATCCCGAGCTAGGCGACTTGGAAGTCACCCGGTTTTCAAATGATGGCCTGTTTGACACCTTCGACAACACGGCCCTCACGATCACAGGCCGGCTGGCGGCGCTCGATGTGATTTACGCAGGCGCGTTCACGGACCGGGAATCGGACCAGATCGTCGATTATTCCGACTACCTTTTCGTGGGCGAGTACCTGCCCTACTACATTTGCGACTACACCGTGTACTCCGGCGGCTCCGCGCCTACCGGCACTTGCCATAATCCCGCCATGTTCGTGGACAGCCTCAACCAGCTCGATGTCCAAACCCACGAGATCCGCTTCGCCACCAACCCGGCAAACCGCTGGCGCCTCCAGGGCGGGGTCTTCTCCAGCGAAACGGAACTGATCGAGGTCAACGACTTCACCTACCCCGGCTCCGTCCATGCCGTCGGTTGGCACGGTGAAAAGGGCTTTGCGTCCAATTACCCGCTCACCAACACGGAGGCGGCGGCGGGCAATCCCAGCGGCAGCAACTACAACGCCGCCGCCGGCTACTACACCTACCCGGGGCCGTTTCCCCAAGGCATCATATTCCGCAACGATATCCGGCGCACGGACAGCCAGTTCGGCGTGTTCGGCGAACTGGATTTCGATTTCAACGAGCAATTCTCGCTCACGCTGGGCGCGCGCAACTACGAGGTCGAGGTGGATATGGAGGGCAGCGCTAATTCATCGTTCGGCAACGCCGGCGCCGGCCGCGAGGACGCGCAACGCTTCGGCACCAATATCTCCGCGCAATTCGCGCCCGGCAACGCGGTGGGCGCGCCTGACAAGGCAGTGGCCAAGGGCACGATCTACAAGGCAACGCTCAGCTGGCGGCCGCAGCCGGAGCGGCTCTTCTACGTGACGCTCTCCGAGGGCTTCCGGCCCGGCCTGCTGAACCGTCCCGGCGGGAGCCCCAGCCGAGACGGCAGCGGCTTTGTCGTGCCCTACGAGCTGGAAACGGACGAGGTGGTCAATCTCGAGGCGGGAATGAAGGCCGATTTCGGCAGCGCCCTGCGTTTGAACGCGGCGCTTTTCAATATCGATATTGAAAACCTGCAAACAACGATCTTCGACACCAGCATCTCCAACCTGTTCTTCTCCGACAATGCGGCGGATGCCAAGGTAAGAGGCTTGGAGGCGGACTTCATCTGGCTGCCCCGCTGGGCCGACGGGCTGACGATCGCCGGGGCGGTATCGTTCCTGGACTCGGAGATCACCCGCAAGATCACCCCAACCAACGATGTCCGCGTGGGCGACGAGCTTGCGTTCGCGCCAAGCACGCAGGGCAATCTGCGGGCGCGCTACGAGTGGAACCTCATGACCGGCAGGTTGACGGCGCATATCATGCCGATGATCTCTTGGTCTGCGGATTCGTACAGCGACATCATCACCATCAACCGCGACCGGATTGAAGGCTGGACTATGCTCGGCTTGACGGCGGGCGTGGCCAGCGGGCGCTGGTCGGTGACGCTTTACGGAAGCAACCTGACCGACAAGCGGGCTGAGGTGGCGCGCTCATTCCTCAACGATGTCGAGCGCGTCACCTACGCGCAGCCCCGAACATTCGGCCTCCGCGCGAGCCTGGACTTCTGACCGGCCCGGATCCCGCGGCTGCCGCCGGCTCGGCATCAGCCCTGGGCGATGCCGGTGCCGCGGACAGGCCCGCGCGGGCCGCGATCCAGTCCATGATCGCCGCCAAGCAATATGAGCAGGCGCTGGCCGGTCTTGAAGCCATTTCCCGGGCCGAACCGGATAATCCCGACGCGCTATACATGAGCGCGGTATGCCGACGCTACCGCCGCGAGTTCGATACGGCGCTGGCGCACCTCGCCCGGTTGCAAGCCCTCGCGCCCGAGAATGGCCGCGCGCACCAGGAGGAAGGCCATGCGCACCGCGACATGGGCCGGCCGGACCGCGCGCTGAATGCTTATGCCCGGGCTTGCCGATTCAACCCGGCGCTGGTGGCAAGCTGGAGAGGGCAATTGCATTGCCTGACCGGCCTCGGCCGCCTGCGGGAGGCGGCCGAGGTGAAAAGCCAGCTGGACCACCTCCAGCGAATGCCGCAACCGTTGCTGGCCGTCCTCGATCTTTTAAGCCAAGGTCGGCTGCTCAAGGCGGAGGCGCTGTGCCGCAAGTTCCTCAAGAGGTTTCCGCGCCATGTGGAGGCGATGCGGCTGCTGGCCGATATCGGCATCCGCTTCGGCGCGCTGGCGGATGCCGAGTTCCTGCTCGAGTCGGCGCGCCAGTTCCAGCCGAACAACGCGCGGGTGCATATCGACTATATCAAGGCGCTGAGGAAGCGCCAGAAATTCGCCAAGGCGCTCGAACAGGCCAGAAGGCTGCTTGAGCGCTCTCCCGGAAATCCGCAGTTCCAGTCCATCTGCGCGATCGAATGCATGCAGGCCGGCCGCTACGAGGAAGCGCTGCGGCTTTTCGACAAAGTGCTGGAAAAAATTCCCGGCGATCCGGTCACGCTCACCTCGAAGGGCCATGCGCTCAAAACCCACGGCCAGTACGACAAGGCTGTCGCCTCCTACCGCGCGGCGCTCGCAAGCCAGCCGCGCCACGGCGAAGCCTGGTACTCGCTGTCCAACCTGAAGGTCTATGCGTTCAGCGACCGCGAGCTCGAGCGCATGCGCGGGCAGGCGCGCAGGGACGACCTGCCCCATGCCGACCGTGTGCATTTGAATTTCGCGCTGGGAAAAGCCTACGAAGACCGCAAGGACTTCAAGGCCTCTTTCGGCTTCTACCAGCAAGGCAACCGTGCCAAGAAGGCTGCAAGCGCCTACGATGCGAAAAAGATGACCGAGGAGCTGCGCGCCCAGCAGCGGGTTTGCTCCGCCGGGATGCTGTCGCGCGGCGCCGCGCATGGGCATCCCGCAGGCGATCCGATTTTCGTGGTGGGGCTGCCCCGGGCCGGCTCAACCCTGCTCGAACAGATTCTTTCGTCCCATTCGAAGGTGGACGGCACCCTGGAGCTGCCGAACGTTCCGTCGCTGGCGCAGCATCTGCGGCGGCGCGGACGCAGCGGAAGCGAGCCGGACTATCCCGAAATCCTAACGGCGCTGTCTGGCGAGGAATTCAGGAAGTTCGGCCGGCAATACATCGACGACACCCGGATACACCGCCAGGGCGCGCCGTTTTTCGTCGATAAGATGCCGAATAATTTCCGCCATATCGGGCTGATCCACCTGATGCTGCCCAACGCCAGGATCATCGATGCCAGGCGCCACCCCATGGCCTGCGGTTTTTCCGGCTACAAGCAGCTGTTCGCCGAAGGCCAGCAATTCACTTACGATTTGGCGGACCTCGGGCAGTACTACCGCGATTACGTCGAGCTGATGGATCACTGGGACGCGGCGCTGCCTGGCCGGGTGCTGCGGGTGCGGCACGAGGATGTGGTGGGCGATCTGGAAACGCAGGCGCGCCGGATTCTCGACTATTGCGGGCTCGATTTCGAGCCGGGCTGCTTGAGCTTCCACCGCACGGAGCGGGCGGTGCGCACGCCGAGCTCCGAGCAGGTCCGCCAGCCGATATTCACGCAAGGCCTGGAACACTGGCGCAACTACGAATCCCGGCTTGGTCCGCTCCGGGAGGCGCTGGGCGAAGATATCCGGCGCCGCTACGCCGTCTGAGGCGCAAGCGAATCCACGATGCGAACGACCCACATGGCGCGGGCATGAGTGCAACTGGCGGCAAGCGGGCGCGGGCAGGCGCGGGCAGCGCATCGGCAACCGATATCGGCCACGAAATCGGCGAGCGCAATATCCGGATATTCAATTTCGATATCCACAACCCGGTCTTTATCGTTTCCGCCGCGCTGGTGATCATGCTGGTGGCGGGCACGCTGCTGTTTCTTGACCAGGCGGCGGCCTTTTTCGCCGCCCTGAGAGTCTGGACCACCGCAACGTTCGGCTGGTTCTATTTCGCCGCGTGCAATTTCTTCGTCCTGTTCTGCTTCGGCATCGCGCTGTCCCCGCTGGGACGGATCCGCCTTGGCGGCAAGGGCGCCGCGCCGCAATATGGTTATTCCGCGTGGCTGGCCATGCTCTTCGCGGCTGGCGTGGGCATCGGCCTGATGTTCTTCGGCGTCCTGGAGCCGGTCACCCATACGCTGGCGCCGCCGCTCGGCATCGATCCCGCCGACGCCGGCACGGCGCGCGGCGCCGGCATGTCCGCCGCGATCCTGCATTGGGGGCTGCACGCCTGGGCGATCTACGCGGTGGCCGGCTTGTCGCTGGCGTTCTTCTGCTTCAATCGCGGCATGCCGCTCACGCTGCGTTCCGGATTCTTCCCGCTGATCGGCAAGTCCGTCTGGGGCGCCTTCGGGCACGCGGTGGACATCGTCGCGGTGCTGGCGACGCTGTTCGGGCTGGCGGTATCGCTGGGCTTCGGCGCCGAGCAGATCGCTGGCGGATTGCAATACCTGTTCGGCATACCGGCAACCACCGCCACCCGGGCCATCCTGATCATGGTGATTATCGGCATCGCGCTGGCATCGGTCATTGCCGGGCTGGACAAGGGCGTCAAGCGCCTGAGTGGGATCAACATGGCGCTTGCGGGCGGGCTATGGCTGTTCGTGCTGATTGCGGGGCCCACGCTGGTGATTGTCGCAACCATCGCCCAAGCCCCGGTCGATTACCTCTACTACCTGCCGGCGCTGAGCAACTGGATCGGTCGCGAAGACATGGATTTCCTGCGCGACTGGTCCACGTTCTACTGGGCCTGGTGGGTGGCATGGGCCCCTTTCGTGGGCATGTTCATCGCCCGGATCAGTTTCGGGCGCACGGTGCGCGAGTTCATCACCTGGGTGCTGATCGTTCCCACCGTCATCGGCATCGTGTGGATGGCGACATTCGGCGGCGCCGCGTTGGAGCAGTATTTCGCCGACGGCTACGCGGGCGTGGCGGAATCGGTGCCGGAACTGGCGCTATTCAAGATGCTGGAGCTCTTGCCGTTCACCGGAGCGGTCTCGGCAATCAGCGTGCTGCTCATCACGATTTTCTTCGTGACCTCGGCCGATTCGGGAGCGCTGGTGATGGATACGATTACCGCCGGCGGCAAGATGGATGCGCCGGTGCAGCAGCGCGCCTTCTGGTGCGTGCTCGCCGGTGTCACCGCCATGGCGCTGATGCTGGGCGGCGGCATGGCCTCGCTGCAAGCCCTAACGCTGGCGGTGGGCCTGCCCTTCGCGGCGGTGCTGCTGTGCATGTGCGCGGGCCTGCTCAAAGGACTGCTGGAGGAAACGCGCTGACCGGAACGGGGGCGCGTTGCCCCGCAAACAATGGCCTCCCGCCTTCGCGAAGGGCCGCAAGCGCTCCTTGCGGCCGACGGGCGCTTCCGCCTCCGCCTACAGGCGGCCTTGCTTGCCGAGGTAACGCATCACCTCATTGGCAAGCGCTTGCGGTGTTTCCCGGTCCGAGCGCAAGTGCAATTGCGGATCCTGCGGGGTTTCGTAAGGCGAATCAATGCCGGTAAGGGCGCTGATCTCGCCGACCGCGGCTTTGGCGTACAGCCCTTTCGGATCGCGCGCTTGGCAAACCTCCAGCGGCGCATCAACGAAAATCTCGATAAACCGCTCTGCGCCCGCTATGTCCCGCGCCCTCCCCCGCGCCTCCCGAAACGGCGAGATCAGCGCCGCCACCACGATAATTCCGCCGTCGAGGAGCAGCTTGGCCACCTCCGCCGCCCGGCGCACATTCTCGTCGCGGTCCGCGTGGCTGAACCCGAGGTCGGCATTCAGCCCGCGGCGCATGGCATCGCCGTCGAGCACGCACACGGCCAAGCCGGAATCGCGCAGGCGCTCGGCAATTCTCTCGGCGAGGGTGCTCTTTCCGGCCGCGGGCAAACCGGTAAGCCACAGCAAGAAGGGCTGCCGCGGCCCGGAAGAGGAACGCCGAGGCGCCATCAGAAATAGCCGCTTTGGGGGGTTGCGCCGCCCGTCTCGATGCGATCCTGGGCGCGGCCGCCGCGCTCGGACCTAGGCTCCCGGCCAAGCTCCCGCAAAACCGCCGCCGCGTCCTGCGCTTCGGAGCGCACCGCCCCGCTGAGCGGCCAGCAGCCCAGCGAGCGGAAGCGCACTTTGGCCGCTTGCTCCCTCTCGCCATCCGCGAGCTTCATCCGCTCGTCAACGCGCACGATAAGCAGGCCGTTTCGAGGCACAACGGCCCGCTCCGCCGCAAAATAGAGTTCAGGCACTTCGATGCGCTCGCGAGCGATATAGCGCCAAACATCCCGCTCCGTCCAAGCGGCCAGCGGAAAAATCCGCGCCGGCCCCCTGCCGATGCCTGCGCCTTCATCCCCGATTGCGGCATCGCCTTTGTCCCCGCGTCTCAAAGCCGGCCGGCCGGCCGCATGGGCCCGGGCGCTCCCGCGAACCCTCCTCTCGTCGCCCCGGGCCCCGTCAATAAGCGCGTCAAAACCATGCTTGTCCAGCGCTTGCTCAAGCGCGGCGCTCTTCATAACCCGGATATGTCCGGCGGCGCCATGCGTGAACGGGCCCACTCCCCGGCGCGCGCCCTCGCGATTGATCTGGACAATCAGCTCCATTCCCGCGCTTCGGGCGACCCGGTCGCGAAAAGAAAGGATTTCCGGAAAATCCCAAGTGGTGTCCACGCTCAGCAGCGGGAAAGGAGGCGGCGCCGGCGCAAAAGCCTTGCGCGCCAAATGCAGGATCACGCAGGAATCCTTCCCGGCGGAGAAGAGCATCGCCGGACGGCGGCTGGAGCGCGCAGCACCGCGAATCGTCCGAAGCGCCGAACTCTCCAAGCGGTTCAGCCGCCCGGAGTCCCGAGCGGCGCTTTCCGACTCCTCATCCATTGCCCAAAGACATTAGCACATCCCGCTTACGGGCAGTTACAGATGCCATTCCGGCCGGCATATCCCACCGGAAAAAGCCGCGGCTTTCGACGGTGCAAGCCCTTGACACTAGAATAAGGGCCATGAGCGCAGGCCCTAAAGAGGAGCAAGTCCCTTCGCCGCAAGGCGATATAGCGGCGGCGCTTTTCGAGGCGCTAACCCCAACTATTGCGGAGCGCAATTTATCATTCGGAGACGGCGCTGTGCCAAGCATGCGGACACGTCAAGCCCGCGTGTGCTTGCAACCGTATCGGCTATCGTGGAGGCGTTGCCGGAAGGGTGGTCGGCGGATGACATGAAGGCGCTCATCACTCCATCGCATCGGTGGCCGGAAAGGGAGTTGCGCGAGCGGCTGCTTGCCGCATTGGAAATTGAGCGCGCCCACCACGAAACGGAGGGTCGGCGGTGAGGTATGGCGCCGAAACGCCTGCGAAGCTTGGCCTCGGCGCGCGTCCCGAACGCGCCAAAGCCACCATCCGTTCGCGAAATTCCGGCGAATACCGGAGTCTTGTTCTCTGCATCGTGGGGCCCTCCTTCCCAAAGGATCAGGCACCCACGAAAACGGGTCAACTCCAAGGCGGACATTGTGCCGCCCTTGTTTGGTTGGGTGTGGTTGCGTTAATTCAAATAACGAATCTGTTTTGAGGGGCGATCCGAAGACCGCCCCGCGTGCGTCATCGTGTCATGTCAGTCCGCGACCGTCACCCAAATGCGGCAACTGCCTGCGGATTGGTTTTCAGATCCTCCCGCTCCGGCACAGTGCGCCATTTTCCTGAATGTGTAGTGCCGTTGCCCGCACCGGCCCTGGGTGGAATCTCTAACAAATCCTGGGTCTGGGACGATATTAAGATTACGATCAATTGTCTGTGTTCTT
>JAPOTY010000011.1 GCA_026708965.1 Gammaproteobacteria bacterium
GGCGATGCCGCAGCCGTACTTGGTGCCGGTCAGGAAAAGGTGATCGCGCAGCGCCCACAGAAGCGGCATGTCGCCGGGCACATCCACGGTTACCGCGCGTCCGTTCAGATTGAAGCTTGCCACGGGCGGGCAGTTTATCACGCGCAAGCTGATGGGCTGGCGCCCCGCATTTCCGTATGGGGGCTTCCGCCGTAACGGTTATGATTCCAAGCGCTATGCCAATAAACGCTTCTTCATTTCCGGCGATATCCGCCCCTGCGTCGGCTGAAACGCCGACATGTTTCTCGCTCAACCGCCGCGAGCTGCTGGCCGCCGCCGGCGCTTTGCTGGCCGCGCCCGCCTTTGGCCTGCGCGTGGCTGCGGCCCGCGAATCGGGCGGCCCGCTCAATGCCTGGGTCACGCTCGACGAGCAGGGCAAGGTCACGATTCTGTGCCCGGTGGGCGATATGGGGCAGGGCATTCTGCACAGCCTGCCGCTGATGCTTGCCGACGAGATGGAAGCGGCCTGGGACGATGTTGAGGTGCGCTACGCGCCGCTTGACCCCGGCGCTTACGGCAACGCGGCGCGGCTGGATCGCGGCCAGGGTTCCGGCAACAGCATTTCGGTGATGGGCTATCACCAGGGCCTTCGCGAGGCTGGCGCTGCGGCCCGCGAGATGCTGGTGGCGGCGGCTGCGGAAATTTGGGGCGTGCCGGCCTCGGAGTGCCGCGCCGAGCAATCGCGGGTTTGGCTCGATGGCCGCTCGCTGAGTTACGGCGAGCTGGCCGGGAAAGCCGCCGCCATGCCGGTGCCGGAGGCGCCGCGGCTTAAGTCGCCGGAGGAATTCCGGCTGATCGGCAAGCACGCGCCGCGCAAGGATAGCGCCGCGAAGGTGATGGGCGCGTTTCCTTTCATGGCCGATTCCGCCGGCGGCGAGGGCGCCCTGCATGCCGCCGTGCTGAATGCGCCGCGCCGCGGAGCGCGTCTCGCTAGCCTCGCCTTTGAGCCGCCAGGCGATGCTTGGCCCAAGGTGATGGCCATCGGCGATCAGGCGGTGGCAGCGGTGGCCGAGGACTACTGGACCGCATCCTCGGCGTTGCAGCAGGCGGACGCGGTTTGGGAGGGCGGCGACGCCAGCAGCACGGCATCGGTTTTCGAGGAACTGCGGGGCGCGCTGGCGGATGAGGACGGTCGCGCTTGGATTGAGGTCGGCGATCCGGAGGCCGTGCTGGCATCCGCCGGGCGGACGCTGGATGCGACCTACGAGGCGCCCATTCTGGCCCACGCCAATATGGAGCCGCTGGGCGCCACGGCGCGCTTTACCGGCGACGGCTGCGAATTATGGGTTCCTTCGCAGAATCTGCAGCGCCTCCAAGCCGATATCGCCAACGCCTTCGGCTTGGAGCCGGAGCAGGTGCGGTTGCACCACTGCCACATGGGCGGCGCGTTCGGGCGGCGCATCGAGTCGGAAGTGGCCGTGCAAGCCCTGTCGATCGCAAAGGCCCTGCACGAGCAGGGACTGCCGTCCCGGCCGGTCCGGCTGGTGTGGAGCCGCGAGCAGGATATGCGCCACGACTGCTACCGGCCGCCCTACGTGGCGCGGCTGCGCGCGGCGCTCGACGAGTCCGGCCGGCCGAGCGCATGGACCGCCAAGTCGGCCGGGCATTCGCTATTGGCCGAGCGCTGGCCGTGGATGGTGGAGGGAAGGGCGGATCCTTCCGCGGCGGGCGCGCTGTTCAACGATCTGTACAACGTGCCGGCCCGGCGCGTGAGCTACGTGATGCGGCAAATGCCGGTGCGCGGCGGATTTTGGCGCAGCGTGGCCGCCAGCATGAATTCCTTCTTCGCCGAGAGTTTCCTCGACGAGGCGGCGCACGCCGGCGGCCGCGACCCGGTGGAGCTGCGCGCCGAGCTTGTCAGCGACGAGCGCGCGCTGAAAGTGCTGGAAGCGGCGGCCGAAGGCTGGACCGCGCGAAGCGGCATCGCGGTGGCCAAGCTATTCTCCAGCTATATCGCCACGCAGGTGGAGCTGGAGGAAAAGGACGGAGCGTGGCGGGCCCGCAGGATTCGCGCCGCGGTCGATTGCGGGCTGGCGGTGGATCCCAACAATATCGAGGCGCAGATCGAAGGCGCCATCGTGTACGGCCTGAGCGCCTTGCTGTTCGGCGAAATCAACCTCGACAACGGCGCGGTGGCGGAAGGCAATTTCGACCGCTACCGGATGCTGACGCTGGCCGGCACGCCGTCCATCGAAGTGGAGCTGATCGCATCGGACCACCCGCCCACCGGAATCGGCGAGCTCGGCACGCCGCTGGTGGCGCCCGCCTTTTGCAACGCGCTGTTCGCCGCCACCGGACGCCGCGTCCGCAAGCTCCCGCTCCGCGACGACCACCTCAAGGCCTGACCGTGTCGGCGGCCGATTTGGCGATCGCCGGGTGCGGCCAACGCCACGGCGCGCCGATCGAATCCGCCGATGCGGATTTCCAGCGCCTGTCGGGCCTTCTTCCAGTCCGATCGGCTTAGCATGCGTCTTTCCTGGAACGAGGTCCGTGTTCGCGCGGCGGCGTTCGCGGAGGAATGGCGGGACGCGGCCTACGAGAAGGGCGAAACGCAGAGCTTCCACAACGATTTCTTCGGCGTGTTCGGAATCCGGCGGCGCTCGGTGGCCCGCTACGAGCAGCATGTCGCCAAGCTCGATAACCGCTCGGGCTTTATCGATTTGTTCTGGCCGGGGGAACTGATCGTTGAGCAGAAAAGCGCCGGCCGCGATCTGAAAAAAGCCTACGGGCAGGCCGGCGAGTATTTCGATGCGTTGCCGGAACACGAGCGCCCCCGCTATATCCTGGTCAGCGATTTCCAAACGTTCGAGCTGCATGACTTGAGCAAGCGCGAGGTTGTGGCCTTCGCGCTGGCGGACCTGCCCGCCAACGTGGAGGCGTTCGCCTTCATGCTGGGCTTGCGGCGGCGGGAGTTCCGCGATCAGGACCCCGTCAATATCAAGGCGGCCGAACGGGTGGGTCGGCTGCGCGACGCGCTTTTCGAGTCCGGCTACCGGGGGCACGATCTGGAGCAGTTCCTGGTGCGGATCGTGTTCTGCCTGTTCGCCGACGATACCGGCATCTTCGAGCGCGATATCTTTCTCGATTTCATCGACGGCCGCACCGGCGAGGACGGCTCGGACACGGGCGCCCGGCTGATCGAGCTATTCCAGGTGCTGGACACGCCGGAGAACGAGCGCCACGCGACCCGCGACGAGGACTTGGCGCGCTTCCCGCACGTGAACGGCTCGCTGTTCCGCGGGCCGTTGCGGATTCCCGCCTTCGATTCGTCGATGCGCGAGAGGCTGCTGGAAGCCTGCCGGTTTAACTGGTCGAATATCTCGCCGGCCATTTTCGGCGCGCTATTCCAGTCGGTGATGGATCCGTCCGAGCGCCGCGCCCAAGGCGCCCACTACACCACCGAGAGGAATATCCTCAAGGTGATCGAGCCGCTGTTCATGGACGACCTCCGCGCCGAGTTCAAGCGCTTGAAAGCGCGCAAGGACACCCGCCGCCAAGCGGATCTCGAGCGGTTCCACGGCAAGCTCGGGCGGCTTAAGTTCCTCGATCCGGCTTGCGGCTGCGGCAACTTCCTCATCATCGCCTACCGCGAATTGCGCGAGCTGGAGCTTGAGGTGCTGAAGGCAATCCACGCCAAATTCCTTCGCCGCCAGCGCGAGCTTCGGGGCGGCTCCAATCTTCCGTCCGACCAGCTTTCGCTGATCGACGTGGATCAGTTCTTCGGGATCGAGCTGGGCGAGTTCCCGGCCCGCATCGCCGAGACCGCGCTATGGATGATGGACCACATCATGAATACCCGGCTGAGCCTGGAGTTCGGCCAAACCTACGCCCGCATCCCGCTTGAAAGCTCGCCGAATATCATGCACGGCGACGCGCTGGAAACGGACTGGCGCGATTTGCTGCCCGCGGATGAATGCGCCTTCGTTTTAGGCAATCCGCCTTTCGTGGGCGCCAAGTATCAAACGCAGGAGCAGCGCGCTTGGGTTCGTCGGATCGCCGCGCTCGGCAACAGCGGCGGCACGCTCGATTACGTCGCCGCGTGGCTCATCAAGGCAGGCGAATACGTGGAGGATGGCGATGCGCGAATCGGCTTCGTCGCGACTAATTCGATCACCCAAGGCGAGCAGGTGGCGCAGCTTTGGCCGGTGCTGTTCGAGCGTTGCAAGCTGGAAATCGCTTTCGCCCACCGCACTTTCGCCTGGGGCTCGGACGCGCGCGGCAAGGCGCACGTGCATGTGGTCATTCTGGGACTCGACCGGCGCGAGGCGGCGCGGACCGGGAAGCGCCTGTTCAGCTATCCCGATATCAACGGCGAGCCGGAGGAAAGCCGCCACGCGGCGCTGTCGCCGTACCTGTTCGATGCGGGCGGACTGTCCGATCCGCATCTGCTGGTGCGTGAGGAAAGCGCGCCGATCAACGGGATGAAGCGGCTGATTATCGGATCGAAACCTATCGACGGAGGCCACTACATCTTCGACGCGGCGGAGCGCGCCGCTTTTATCGAGGCGGAGCCGGAGGCCGCTCCCTATCTTCGGCCGTATGTGGGCGCGCGCGAATACTTGCAGGGCGGCGAACGCTGCATCCTGGCCTTGCACGACGCCCCGCCCGAAGCGCTGGCTCGGCTGCCGCAGGTGCGCGAGCGCATCGCTGCCGTTCGCGCCTATCGGCAAGCCAGCAAGAGCGCCCCAACGCAAAAGCTGGCGGAAACGCCCACGCTCTACCACATTAACGTTCTGCCGGATTCGCCCTTTTTGCTGGTTCCGCGGGTGAGTTCGGAAAGAAGGCAGTACGCGCCGCTCGGATGGGTGGAGCCGCCTGCCATCCCCAGCGATGCGACGCTCGTCCTCCCCGATGCCAACCTGGCGGATTTCGCGCTCCTAACCTCGGCGATGCACATGGCGTGGCTGCGCCATGTCGGCGGACGATTGGAGAGCCGCTACCGCTATTCCATCGGCCTCGTCTATAACACCTTCCCGACGCCGCCCGGCTTCGCCGCCGGAGAGCTGGACCTATCGAAACTGAAGCCGTCGGCGCAAGCCGTGCTCGATGCCCGCGCCGCGCATCCGCACGCGACCTTGGCCAACCTCTACGACCCCGATCTCATGCCGCCCAACCTCCGCAAGGCCCACCAAGCGCTCGACCGCGCCGTGGACCATCTCTACCGCCGAAGCGGCTTCGCCTCCGAACGCGACCGCGTCGAACACCTCTTCGCCCTCTACGAGCAACTCCGCGCTCCACTTGCGGCTGACGTGAAGGCCAAACGCCGACGGACGCGATGAACGAACCCCTGTTTAAGGCAGTGCCGCAATCGCAAGGGCCAACAATGAGTGGCGAGACAACATTCGATTTCCTGCAACGCGGAGGCCGACCGGAGACAATCGAGATCCGACAGTGGATTGAGACTTGGTTTCGAGAGTACCCGGAAGGGCATGGCAAGGAGCTGGGCAAGCGATTGCGGTCGAAGAAATTCGCCGAATTTATGAGCGCCTATTTTGAGTTGCAGATCTATTCTGCGCTACGCAGGCGCGGTTGCGATAGCCGAAATCAGGAATGGGACGTATCCTGTAGAATACGGTCCCGATGGCTAGCATCGGCAAGACCGAAGCGTATGAGAAGTGGATACGAAAACTGCGCGACAGGCGGGCCCGGGCGCGAATCAATATTCGGCTGCGCAGGCTTTTATTGGGCATTCCTGGGGACGCTAGGAGTGTAGGAAGAGGCGTATGGGAGCTTCGGATCGATTACGGGCCAGGATACCGGGTTTATTTCATGCGGGTAGTCGAGCAATCATTCGTTCTTCTGCGTGGCGGAGACAAGGGGAGCCAGAAAACGGATATTGAACTGGCGCGAAAAATGGCGCGGATGATCGCAGGAAGGAGAGAAAATGGCAGAGAAGAATAAAGGCGCGGCGGAGGATGTCAGGGTCAGCGAGTGGGATCCAGCGGATTACCTTGACGAGCCGGAGGACATGATTGCTTACTTGGAGGCTGCGTTCGAGGATGGCGATGCCCGTGTTATTGCTGCGGCTTTGGGAGATGTGGCTAAACGGAAAGGCATGACTCAGGTCGCGGTCGAAGCCGGCTTGGGCCGGGAAAGCCTTTATAAGGCGCTCTCGACCAATGGAAATCCCAGTTTCGCAACGATTCTTCGAGTTCTGAATGCCTTGGGACTGGGTCTCTATCCTGCGCCGAAGGCCGTTTCGCAGCTGTCGCCGCGCAGTTCCTGA
>JAPOTY010000016.1 GCA_026708965.1 Gammaproteobacteria bacterium
CTCACAAACGCATACTCCACCTTAACAACCTGTCCGAATTTTGGGGCCCACTTCAGAATTCAAGCTTGATCTGGTTGACGGCTTTGCAGGAGGCGGAACTTTCCTGAGCAACGGCGAAACGATTTCCGGCACTCCGTTGATCATGCTGGAGGAGTCCAAGAGCGCTAGTCAGAGGCTAAATCAGGGCCGTGCGCGGCATCTAAAGTTCAATTGCAAGCACTATTTTGTTGATGCCGAGCAAGCCCATACGGATCATCTTCGCAAAGTATTGACTGATCGCGGCTATCCACCTGATGACGAGAAGATAGTGCTCCGTGCCAGCCGATTCGAGAATGAGGTTGGTAGCGTCATTAAGGGAATACAGAGTCGGCAGCAGCGCGCCGGCAGAGCCATTTTCCTCCTTGATCAAACCGGGTTCTCGAAAGTGGGACTCCGGCTTGTCAAGCGAATCATGGGCGAATTGCCTGGAGCAGAAGTCATACTAACCTTTGCTGCGGATGCGCTGATTAACCACCTGTCAGAGAAGACAGCTTTTATTAGAGCGGTAGCGCCCCTTGAGCTGACGGAATCTCAAATTCGCCAGATGATCGAATCGAGAGAATATGACGGCGGAAGAGCGCTAGTGCAGAGAACGTTGCGAACACACATACGCAGTGTGACAGGCGCAGATTTTGATACGCCATTCTTCATTAGGCCGTTGCAGTCACGGCGCTCACTTTGGTTTGTTCACTTATCGAGACATCCCACCGCCCGCGATGTGATGATCCAACGTCATTGGGAGAATCTGAATACTTTCCAGCATTATGGTCCCGGGGACTTCGGGATGCTCGGCTGGGACGCGCTGCGAGACTCTGAGTCATTGCCTCTATTCAATTTCACTCAAGCCGACTCCCAGCAATTGCACGAACAATTGTTGAACTCAGTACCCCAAAAGTTATTTGCTCTGGCATCCGAAACGCCGATTAGCGTCGAGGTCATGCGGCATGGGTTTGCCAATGAAATTGCGGCCCGATACTCAGATCTCGATAAAGTTTGTTTGCAGCTTGCCCAAGAAAGAGAAATTGATATTCTCCGGGCAGATGGGAGGTTGCGTTCACGCAGCCTTCAACATTTGCGGCCAGACGATCGGATTGCGTTTCCTCAAACGCTGATGCTTCCGGGGATATCACGCCTCCGCCAGAGACGATGATCCCGATTCGCACAATAAGCGACAACCTTTGCAGGCATAGTAGCGAGTCGTCGTGATAGACTTTTCCCGTCCACAAGGATGCTGACCATGGCAAGCGAAGAACTCAGGCGCGATATCTGGTACCAATTGGCCGAAGCGGGACGCTCGGCACGGTACTACGTGTCCTATCGCGATAGCACGCAGAGGAAACACTTGTCGATACGCGGGCTGCTGCTCTTTGCTTCGATTCTGGGCACGGCTTCCCTAACCGGGATTTTTCCTGATTCGTGGGTAGTAATAGAACCCATTGCCGCCATCTCCATCGCCGTTGTTGTTGTTATCGACTTCACTCTCAACTTTGGCGACAAGGCCAAACTGCTAAACATCATTGCGCTCGAATGCCTGAAGATTGAACAAGATTGCCATCGGCTCTGGCGGGATGCCAACATGGCGGAATCCGATGATGGAGAATTGCGTAAGCGAAGCCAGCGGCTGGATGATCAGCTACTGGATATCACCGGCAAAGCCATCGATCAAGACATAACGGAAAAGGAGGGGCTCAACGAAAAAGCTGAACAAACGGCCATCCGTTTGCTTGAGCAGCGGTACTCGGTCTAATGGCCTCCTCCGGGCCGGTTCGCGACGTGCGGAGCATCTATCCGCCAAAGCCGGGGAAAATTCCCGTGCCGCCACCACCTCCACCACCCCCGCCACCGGTGCCGTCACCTCCGCCGAAGAGTAAGTGATCCTGGGGCCGGAAGGCGCGCAACATCATTTTTCATGGCTCTGCCTGCTGACGGTGAGGAGGAGGGCGGCGATGCGGCGGGCGGTTTGGGTGAAGTGGTGGGCTTCTTCGGGGGTGAGGGGGCGGTTGAGGATGGTTTGTTCGCGGTAGGAGAGATATTTTTTGAGGACTTGGTAGCCGCCGAGCTTGTAGTGCCAGACGGCGGCGGGGACGTTGCGCCAGAAGGCGCGGTTGTTGAGGTGGATGTCGAAGGTGGAGTCGCCCAGCGTCGGCACGGCATCGGCGAGCGCGGCGCGTTCTTCGGGGGTGTATTCGCGCTCCGTCAGTTGGCCTTGGCCCGGCATGACGGCTTGGGCGGCGCCGTGGTGTCCCCAGCCGGCGGTGATGGCGTAGTCGCTGCCGGCCATATTGCTTGCGTTGGCGGTGGCGGGCACGGCGATGGCTGCGATTTCCGGGCGCAACGGGCCTTGGGTGATGCCGGGCACGGGGGTTTCGGGATCGAGCAGCCGGGCGATTTCGCGGCCTCGGGCGGCGGATTGGGCGAGGATTTGCGCGGCCTCGGAGCGGGCGGAAGCGGAGGCGCTATAGGGAGCGGGCCAGCCGGGGAGGGGGATGCGCGGCCATTCCATGCGCAGCGCGCCGGCGTTGGCCTCGCGGTAGGCGGGGTCGTGCAGCACTGCGAGCGCGTGATGGAACAGGTCTTCGACTGAAACGCCCGCCGCCGCGATGTATTTCTCGGCGGCGGCGGATAAATTGGCGCGTCGATCGGGCATTCCGTCCGCCGTCCGCATGCCGTCGTCATGGAGCCAACACGGAATGCAAGTGGCGCCTCTATCCATTAAGTCGAGACATCCCATGCTTGAAATTACCTGCGGGCGTGACCAAGCTCGACGAGGCTTTTTCTGCGCGACTATCCAAAGATTCCCATCAAACACATGCGGCTTGTAATCGGAGCGCTTCTCGTCCAGCAGTTTCGTGTCCCGCTCCCAGTACAGCCAGCGGTTATCGAATGGCCGGTAGGCGAAACGAATAATCCCGGATTCGATGCTCGGAGCGCCGTCCATCCTGCCCCGCGCAAGCAGCCCGTCCCGCACCTTGGCGGCGTCGAAGCGCGCCGTGGTTTTCATCACCGTCGGATAACGCCGCCCGATTTCCTCGTGGGTCAAGTTCTTGTTGAAGTAATCCGTGATGCGCGCCTCAAGACGATTCCGGTCGATATCCACCAGAAACGAATCGCGGCTGGTTTTCACGCCTGGAAACGACGCGGGGAACAGCTCGGGCAGCGACGGCCAATCGAACCACTCGTCGCTCACCGCCGTGGGCAGGAACGGCAATCCGAGCGGCAGCACGGGATTATTATTCCCGTAGAGGGATTCGGCGGAGCGCTCCGCCGTCGCCGCAAGCGTCTCGCGCTTGGCCTGCCCCCATAGATGGCGGAATGCAATAGGCCGGCTTGGGGCAATGGTGTTGGCAACATAGCGGTCCGTCGGTTCGGGCGCTGCGGAGCGCCGGGCGGGTTGTCGCCCGCCACGCCGTCCGGCAAACGTCCCCGGCTCGCCGGATGCGCGTTCGCCTTTGCGCACCAGCGTCGCGATCGCCGTGCCGACCTGGATGCCGACCGGATCGCTTTCGGTCGAGAAGATGCTGGGGTCCGGCGAGCCGTCGGGCGCCACTTTGCCAGTTTTGTATTTGTCGCCGTTGAGGCAATCGATGCGGATGGCGTCGAACGCCTCAAGGTAGCGTTCGCGCATGCCGGTGAAGGATAGGCCGTCCAGCCACGAGTAGTTGGAAATAAAGCACACCACGCCTTGGCCGGTCTGCTCGGCGATGCGCCGCTCGGCCATGCGGAAAAAGCGCACGTAGAGATCGTTGAGGCCCTGGCCCTGGGGGCGGCGCACACGCTTGGTCTCGCGGTATGCGTTTGATAATTCGCGTTCTTCGTCCATGGCCATTCCGGCAAAGCCGTTGTAGGGCGGATTGCCTAGGATCACGAGGATGGGGCGGGCGCGCTTCACTTGGTTGGCCTTGTCGCGCTCCTCTTCCAGTTCCGGGAAGGCCACCACCTGCTTTTCCTTAATCGCGGGTTCCCAGCCGGTGAGCGCGTTGGTGAGATACACGCCAACCCGCTCCAAGCCGTCGTCGGCCAGGGCCGCATCCAGATCCTGCATGGCGAGGCCCACTTGCAGGTGCGCCACCACGAAGGGCGCAGGCATGATCTCGAAGCCGAACACGCGCTCCACGGCCGCCTTCCTCACCATCGAGCCGGTCAGCGCGCCTAGGCCGCGGCCTTGCAGATTGGCGGCGATGCGCCGCAGCACTTCGGCGAGGTAGGCGCCGGTGCCGCAGCAGGGATCGAGAATATAAACGTTGTCCGCCGCCAGACCGTCGGCGATGCCGAGATCGTCCTTCAGGGCGCGGTCCACACGGGCCACCATGTACTGCACCACCTCGCTTGGCGTGTACCAAACGCCCAGTTGCTTGCGAAGCTCAGGATCGAAGGCCTCGAGGAACGGCTCGTAGAAATAGGGCACGGCCTCGCCTTGGTCGAAGCGCTTGAAAAACTCAGGGCGGTCCACGCGGTTGAGCGCGGCGCCGGTCCAGTCCAGCACCTCAACCAAGCCCAGCGGCTGCAAGCGCATCGGGTTGGCCAGCTGGTGGAACAGGGCCTGCAATACAGGGGCGCGCAAATGCCAAACGGCATTCTGCCAGCGAAAGGCCGCATCGGCTGGCGGATTGGAGCGCGTCCACAGCACCCAGGCCGAAAACACGCCGTAGAACAGCGTTTGCACCAGCGTGGAGCGGAAGAAATGATCGCCGCGTTGGCCTTCAAAGCTTACGCCGAGCGCTTCTTCCAGCGCCGAGCGGATATCTTCGAGCGCGGGCGCATCGCCCGCCTGCTCGACCCGCGCCAGCCCGTCGCGCGCATACGAAGCCAGCAGCTCGGCCAAGTCTTTAGGCTCGGCCAGCGCGGCCTTGTGGGACAGCGCGCGGCGCAGATACTCGACCAAGCCCGGGCCGGTTGCGCGCGCGAAGGCGCGCGGTTTCTCGACGGCAAGGTACAGCGCCTCGGCGCTTTCGGCCAGTCGGAACGTCTCAAGCGCGGTTTCCTCGCCGTTCCCGCCTTGGCCCAGAAGCTCGAACTCGCGCAGGTTGGTGAGCAGCACCAAGCGGTAATGCCGCCAGTATCGGCTCGCTTGGTCGCGGACTGCGGGCGATTTCATATCCTCTTCGGGGGCCTTCACTTCAACCACGCCGCGATCCGCGCCGCGGCCCTCCGGCGAGCGCCTTTTGGCGGCTCGCTTTTCGGCGAAGAGAGACATGTCGGGCAGGCCGGCGCCCTCGTCTTTCGGGCTTGCAATGCAACGCACCCGGGGCGTGAGGCTGGCGCCCACGGCGTTGAACAGATTGACCAGCGCCGGGTAGCTGGAAAGCTCGCCCGTCCCGGCGCCGGATTGCCGAATCCGCCGCACTTCGGCGAAGAAGGCTTCCACCGCCGCTATCAGCTTAGGGTTCGCCGCCGGCATTTTTATAGAGGATGGACGGCTTAGCCGAGTCGGCTGAAACCGGGCGCGCGCGCCAGTTCGCGGTCGAAGGTGTAGGTGACGGAAGCGCCGGCCGAGGAAGCGCTTTCTCCTATCAGATAGTCCGAGAAATCGGCTTTTCCCGCAGCATAACCCTGAATCGCGGCACTGACTGCGGCGCGATTCTCGAACTCGAATTCCTCTGCCGCCAATATCCGCCGCAGGGTTTGCAGAATATGGGTTCTAGCCAGACCATACACGGATTCCAATACCCATTCCATTTCGCATAGAACGATATTCGGCAATAGGACTCGCTCCCCGGCGGCCACGGCGCGCTGCAACAGTTCCCCGGCTTGCCTGGCCTGCTGCGCTTGGTCGTTCAGCAGCAGGCGCAGCAGCAGATTGGTGTCGAAAGCGATCATTGGCGGCCATGCTTGGCTACCGCTCTGGCCCGTAAAGCCTCGCGGACAGCGTTCTTGCCCAGCTGTTCGCCTGCGGCAAATGGCGCCAGGAATCCGAGCAAGGGCTGCTGTCCGCGGCGCAGAGGACGCAGCCGCACGGCGCCCTCCCGATCGAATTCGAAGGCCAGCCGGTCGCCCGCCTCCACCGCCATTCGGGAGCGAACGGCTTTGGGAATCGTGACCTGTCCCTTGCTGGTGATCTTTGCAGTATCCATATTGGCTCCTTACAAATAAGGGTATTTCTTCAAATAGTAATGCTTTATCTGTCGCTCCACAACCTCGGCAGCAAATTCCGCGCGCTGGCTCTTTACGCCTACCGCAATGCCGGATATGTTTTGATTGGGAGTTGCCCGGCACAGCAAGCATCAGAATAACCGTCATGCCCAAGCGGATAACGCAGGATATCGAGCCGGTGGCGGGGAATGGCTTGCTGCACCGGCGGCTGTTTCTGAAGCGGGGCGCGGCGGCGCTGGGCGCGGGATCGCTGGGGCTGATGACGGCGGCGCGGGCGAAAGAATTGCCTCCGTGGATGCAGGCGCCGGGCCGGGCGCTGAGCGGTTACGGCAGCCGTTCCCGTTTCGAGGGGCATGTGCAGCGCCAGCCGCTGTCCGCCAAAGGCACCGACGGCGCGGGCGGTTCGTGGACGCCGCTGGAATCGCTGGAAGGCATGATCACGCCCAATCCCCTGCACTTTGAGCGCCACCACAGCGGCATTCCGGATATCGACCCCAACCGGCATCGGCTGCTGATTCACGGCATGGTGAAGCGCGAGCTGTTTTTCGATATGGACTCGCTTTTGCGCTACCCCATGGTTTCGCGCACGCAGTTCATCGAGTGTTCGGGCAACAGTTATCTGGCGGGCCTGCCGGCGGAGCCTGTCAACGCCACCTGCGGCGCGCTTCACGGCTTGGTGGCCTGCAGCGAATGGACCGGCGTGCCGCTTTCCATCCTGCTGGATGAGGCCGGCGTGGATCCTGCCGCTGCCTGGATTCTGGCCGAAGGCGCGGATGCGGCCGCCATGAGCCGCAGCGTTCCGCTCGCCAAAGCCATGGACGACGCGCTGCTGGCGATTTACCAGAACGGGGAGCGCCTGCGGCCGGACAACGGCTATCCGCTGCGGCTGTTTCTGCCGGGGTACGAGGGCAATATGAGCGTTAAGTGGCTGCGGCGCATCAAGGTGGCCGCCACGCCTGCCATGACGAGGGACGAGACCGCCAAGTATTCGGACCTGAGGCCGGACGGACAGGCGCTGCTGTTTACCTTTCCCATGGAAGTGAAATCGGTGATCACGTCGCCATCGCCCGGACTGGAGCTTGCCGGGCCGGGGCTTTACCAGATTTCCGGCATGGCCTGGTCGGGTTTGGGGCGGATCGCCCGGGTCGAGGTGTCCGCCGACCGCGGCGCAACCTGGGCCGAAGCGGCTTTGTCCGGGCCGGTGCTCGACAAGGCCGTCACGCGGTTCCGCATGGCGTGGCGCTGGGATGGCTCGCCGTCGGTGATTATGAGCCGCGCGACGGATGAAACGGGCGCCGCGCAGCCCGCGCGCGAAGCGCTGATTGCCGCCAAAGGCCGCAAGTTCACCTATCACTACAACGGCATTCAGGCCTGGCGCATCGGCAGCGACGGTCAGGCGGGCAACGTGTATGCCTAGCCCGGATATGGCGCCAAGGCGCGCCAATTTGCGATGCCGGCTCGCTGGCGCCGACGCTCCATCGAGCAGGGGCATACGCAACAGGCGGGCTGGTTTGGCGGCGGCGTTCGGCGCGGCGCTGGCCCTTGCCGCCGCTGCCGGGGCCAACCCGGATCAAGCCACGGAATTGCCTGAAGGGCCGGGTCTGGGCGTGGAGGCCGCGGCGGAAGAGGTCGCCGAATGGGATATCAGCATCCAGCCCAACGGCGAAGGACTGCCGCCGGGCTCCGGCACGGCGGTTGGCGGCGCGGGCTTGTATGCGCTGCATTGCCTTTCCTGCCACGGCGCCGAGGGCAAGGGCCAGCTGAACGACGCGCTGGCCGGCGGCCACGGCACGCTCGACGGGCCGGCCCCGCGGAAGACCGTGGGCAGCTTCTGGCCCTATGCGACCACGGTATTCGACTATATCCGCCGCGCCATGCCCTACCAGCGGCCGCAATCGCTGAGCGACGACCAAGTCTATGCCTTGACGGCGTACCTGCTGTTCCTCAACGGAATCATCGGCGAGAACGACGTGATGGATGCCCGCGCCCTGCCCGCCGTGCAAATGCCCAACCGCGATCATTTCATCCTCGCCTACCCGCTCCCTGAGGACGATTGAGGCTGGCTTCTCCGATCACGGTTCGCCGGCCGCGCCGCTTAGATTCAGCCGTAGAGCGCGGCGGGCAGCCAAGTGGCGATTTCGGGCCATAGCGCGAGCAGCGCCAGCGCCAGAAGCTGGATCGCGATGAAGGGCGCAACGCCTCGGTACATGGCGGTGGTGGGCACTTCGGGCGGGGCCACGCCGCGCAAGTAGAACAGGGCAAAGCCGAACGGCGGCGTTAAAAACGAGGTTTGCAGATTGATGGCGATCATCACGCCCAGCCATACCGGGTCCAGGCCCATCGACAGCAGCGCCGGCCCCACGATGGGCACCACCACGAAAGTGATCTCGATAAAGTCCAGCACGAAGCCCAGCAGGAACATCACCAGCATCACCACCACCACGGCCCCGAACACGCCGCCGGGAAGCGATATCAGGAATTCGCGCACGATATCGTCGCCGCCGTAGCCGCGAAACACCAGCGAGAACAGCGAAGCGCCCACCAGGATCAGGAACACCATGCTGCTCACGCGCGCCGTGGCGCGGGCGATTTCGCGGAGGCGCGCCCAGTCCAGCTTGCGCCGCAGGGCGGCCAGCGCCATCGCGCCCGCCGCGCCCACGCCAGCCGCTTCGGTGGGCGTGGCGACGCCTCCGATAATGGAACCGAGCACCGCCGCGATCAGCGCCAGCGGCGGCGCCAGCGAGCGCAGCAGCTCGCCCATTCCCGGCGCGGCCGCTTCTGCCTGCCCGCCCTCGCGGACCCCGGGCACGGAGGCTGGCCGGAACACGGCCACGGCGATCATCCAGGCCGCGTACAGCGTCACCAGCATCAGCCCGGGAAGGAGCGCGCCCATGAACAGGTCGCCCACCGAAACGGTGCGCGGCGCGAACACGCCCTGGGCCAGCTGGGCTTGCTGATAGGCCGAGGACAGCACGTCGCCCAGCAGCACCAGCACGATGGACGGCGGAATGATTTGCCCCAGCGTGCCCGAGGCGCTGATCACGCCGGTCGCCACCGCCGGATCGTAGCCGCGCTTGAGCATGGTGGGCAGCGCCAGAAGGCCCATGGTGATAACGGTGGCGCCCACGATCCCGGTGCTGGCGGCGAGCAGCATGCCCACCACGATCACCGCGATGCCCAGCCCGCCGCGCAAGCCGCCGAACAGCCGTCCCAAGGCATCGAGCAGGTCTTCGGCGATGCGCGCCCGTTCCAGCGTCACGCCCATGAACACGAACAGCGGCACCGCCACCAGCGTTTCGTTGCTCATAATCCCGAACAGGCGGTTGGGCATGGTGCCCAGAAAGGAAACGTCGAATACGCCGGCTAAGGCGCCGCCCAGCGCGAACAGCAGCGCCGTGCCGCCCAGCGTGAAGGCCACCGGGAAGCCCGCCAGCAGCAGCGCAACCACGCAGGCGAATAACGCGAAGGCCGGCCAGTACATGGGCTATGCGCCGCCGCCGGGCGGATTTTCCTTGGCCGCCTGGGCCGGAACGCCCAGCAACAGCGCCGCGGAGCGAACGCAAACCACGCAGGCTTGCAAGGCCAGCAGCACCCCGGTGAGGGGCAGCAGCGTTTTCAGCAGCGAGGGAAACGGGAAGATCAGCCCGCCGGCCTCGCGCGACGATTCCTGGATAAGCCATGAGGTTTGAACATAGTCCAGGCTCACCGCCACCAGCGACACCGAAAGCGGCAACAGAAAAACCGCGCAGCCGCACAGGTTGACCAGCGCCTGCCGCCGGGGGCTCATGTCGCGATAGAAGATATCCACGCGCACATGCTCGTCGCGCGCCAGGGTGTAGCCCGCCGCCAGCAGGAATACCGCGGCATGCATCCAAGTGATAGTTTCCTGAAGCCAGATCCAGCCCAGGTTGAAGCCGTAGCGCAGCACCGCCACGGCGCAGGTGACCGCGGCCATCAGGAACGTGAGCCAGGCGACCGCCTCGCCGATCCGAACAATCGCCCGCTCGGCTGCGTCGGCCCACTTCAGCGCAAGCCTCATTGCCGCGCCCACCTCAACGGACAAGCACGGCAGGAGCCTGTTGCATACGCCCCTGTTGGGCGGAGCGTCTGGGGCAGGATGCCCCAGCCGAGCCCCATGGATGGGTTCATGCGTCTCCGCCCAACAGGGGCGTATGCAACAGGCGGGCAGGCGCAACGAGTCATCACGGCCGCCAGAAAGCGGGCGAAAGGATGCCCCAGCCGAGCCCCATGGATGGGTTCATGCGTCTCCACCCAACAGGGGTATATGCAACAGGCGGGCAGGCGCAACGAGTCATCACGGCCGCCAGAAAGTGGGCGACAGCAGCACCAGGAAAGTAAAGATTTCCAAGCGCCCCAGCAGCATGGCCACGATGCAGGCCCACTTCGCAGCCGGAGCGATGCCGCCGTAGCCCGCAGCCACCTCGCCCAGCCCCGGCCCCAAGTTATTGAGCGTGGCGGCCACCGCCGAGAACGCCGTGAACGAATCCAGCCCCACCCCCTCCAGCACGATCAGGATCACGATGAACACGGCCACGTACACGGCGAAGAATCCCCAAACGGAATCGACCACCCGCGTGGGAACAGGCGTGTCGCCCAGCGTGACCGGAATTTCGGCGCTCGGATGCACCAGGCGGCGCACCTCGCGAATGCCCTGCTTGACCAGCAGCAGCACCCGCACGCACTTGATGCCGCCAGCCGTGGAGCCGGCGCAGCCGCCCATCAGCGCCGACAGCATCAGCAGCATGGGCAGCAGCCCGGGCCACAGCGAGAAATTGGCGGTGGTGAAGCCGGTGGTGGTCATAATCGAGACCGACTGGAAAATGCCGTCGATCAGCGCCAGCGACGGATCGCTGTAGCGGCCCCAAAGCAGCAAGCCGGCCACCACCGACACGCAAATCGCCAGCAGCGCGGCGGCATAGGCCCGAAACTCGGCATCGCGCAGATATCCGGCCAAGGTGCGGCGGTTGAAGGCGATGAAGTGCAGGGAGAAATTGATGGCGGCAAGAAACATGAAGGCGATCGCCACCAGCCGGACGCCATGCCCGGAGAAATGGGCGAAGCTGGCATCGTGGGTCGAGAAACCGCCAATGGCCACAGTGCTGAAAGCGTGCGACACGGCATCGAACAACGTCATGCCCGCCAAGTAGTAAGCCAGCGCGCAGGCCGCGGTGAGAGCGCAGTAGATGTACCAGAGCGCCTTGGCCGTTTCCTTGATCCGGGGGGTTAGCCGGTTGTCCTTCATCGGCCCCGGCGTCTCGGCGCGGTAGAGCTGCATGCCGCCCACGCCGAGCATGGGCAGCACCGCCACGGCCAGCACCACGATCCCCAAACCGCCCAGCCATTGCAGTTGCTGCCGATAGTAGAGGATGGCCCGCGGCATGCCGTCAAGCCCGGTCAGCACGGTGGCGCCGGTGGTGGTGAGCCCCGAAATCGCCTCGAACATGGCATCGGTGAAGCTCAGCGCCGGCTCGGCGGCGAATAGCAGCGGCGCCGCCCCGAAGCTTCCCAGCACCACCCAGAAGGAGGCCACGATCAGGAATCCGTCGCGCAGCTTCAGCTCGCCGTGCGCCCGCCGGAACGGCAGCCAGATCAGGAATCCCGCCAACAGCGCCGCGGCGAAACTCCAGACGAAGGCCGGCCAGCTGCCGTCGCCGAAATGCAGGTCCACGCCCGCAGGCGTGAGCATCGTGACGCTGAAAAGCATCAGCAGACGGCCCAGCACGCTGCCGATCAGCGCAAATTGCATGGCTCAGCGACCCTGGCTGCTCAGGCGCCGGTCTCGAAGAGCTGTTCGACCTGCGCCTTGGCGCGCGGGTTGGTCATGAACAGGATCACATGGTCCTCGTCGCGCACGGTGGTCTCGCGGGCAAGCGGCAGCAGTTCGCCCTCGCGCACGATGGCGCTGATCGAAGTGCCGTGCGGAAGGTTGATTTCTCCAACAGCGCGGCCCACCAGCGCGTCGTTCCCCGCTTCCCCGTGGACCACGCCCTCGATGGCCTCGGCGCGCCCGAAGCGCAGCGAATGCACCTTCACCACATCGCCGTGGCGCATGTGCCGCAGCAGCTCGCTAACGGCGATCTGGTCCGGAGAAATCGGCACGTCGATGCCCATCTGGCCGGCCAGCGTGGCATAGGCCGGCCGGTTTGCCAGCGCCATGACCCGCTTGCATCCGGCGCGCTTGGCCAAGCCTGCGGCCAGCAGGTTGGACTCGTCGGCTTCGGTGAGCGCAACGAAAGCATCCATGCGCTCGATATTCTCCTCGATCAGCAGTTCCTCGTGCGTGGCGTCGCCGTGCAGAACGATCACCCGGCTGAGCCGCTCCGCCACCTGCTGGGCGCGTTCCGCCGAGCGCTCGATGAGCTTGACCTGAAAGCGGCTTTGCAGGCGCTCGGCCACCTTGAGCCCGATATTGCCGCCCCCGGCGACCATGATGCTGCGCACTTCCTGGCGCTCCGGTCGCAAGCCTCCCAGCAACTGGCGAACCTGGTTTTCGCCGGCCACGAAAAAGACTTCGTCGCCATTTTGGATGGATGTCTCGCCGTTCACGGTTTGCGGCCGGCCGCTGCGGTAGATGGCGGCGATACGACCCTGCACGTTGTTCTCGGCAAGCGCCGCGGGTGTCTTGCCGACCAGCCACGCGCCCGCCTGCGCCTGGGCGCTCAGCAACAACGCGCCGCCATCGGAGAACTCCATCACCTGGGATGCGCCGGGATAGCGGATCAGTTGCTCCACATGGCGCGTGACCAAGTCCTCCGGCGTAATCACCACATCCACCGGCAAGCCGTGCGGGCCGAACAGGGCCTTCACGTCGTTGTACTGCGTGTAGCGCAGGCGGGCGATCTTGGTTCGCGCCCGCGCTCCGGGTTCGTGCTCGCGGTAGCGCGAGTGAATCACCTGGCAAGCCACCATGTTGACCTCGTCGTTGCCGGTCAGCGCGGCGATCAGGTCGGCATCGCCGGCGCCCGCATGGTCCAGGATGCCGGGGTGCGAGGCATGTCCGGCCACCGTGCGCACATCCATCCGCTCATGCACATTCCGCAGGATGCCGGCATCGAGATCCACCACCGTGACCTCGTTTTCGGGTTCGCGGGCGAGGCGCTCGGCGATCGTGGAGCCCACAACGCCGGCCCCGAGGATCAGTATTTTCATGGTTTCAAGCGCATCCGCTGGCGTCGCGCCCCGCATGCCTTCAGGCGAAGGCATCCGCTTGGCGCGGCAACGGTCACTATATCAATTCCAGGCGCGCGTAGGCCACAACCAGCCATTTCGAGCCGTGCCGCTCGAAATTGACCTGCACCCGCGCATGGTCGCCCGACCCCTCGCGATTAAGGATCACGCCCTCGCCGAATTTCGGGTGCGAGACCCGTTGCCCCAGTCCGGGGCCGGCTTCCGCGCCCAATGGCGAAGCATCCGCTCCGCCCATGCGCACCGGCATCGACACGTTCGGCGCCGGGCGCACCTCCTCGACCAGCTCCGCCGGGACTTCCGAGAGAAAGCGCGACGGGCGGTTGCGGTGCTCCTGCCCGCGCAGCCGCCGCACCTCCGCATAGCTCAGATTCAGCTCCTTCATCGCCCGGGTAATGCCCACGTAGCACAGCCTGCGCTCCTCTTCCAGCTCCTCCCCGCTTTGCGCTGATCGGCTGTGCGGAAACAGGCCCTCCTCCATGCCGGTCAGAAACACCACCGGGAACTCCAGGCCCTTCGCCGCGTGCATGGTCATCAGCTGCACCGCGTCTTCGCCGCTCCCGCCGGCCTCGTCGCCGCTCTCCAGCGCCGCGTGGGCGAGAAAGGCGTTCAGCGGCGAGGCGGGCGGCTCCTGGGCATCCTCTTCGTTCGGCGGCGAGGTCCATTGCTGTTGCATGCTCTCCTCGATCATCTGCGCCGCGTTCACCAGCTCGTCGAGATTCTCCACCCGCATCCGGTCCGTTTCGCTGCCCGCTGCCGCGAGCCGCTCCACCAAGCCGCTGCCGCGCACCACGCGGCCCACCTGCTCCTTCAGTTCCAGGCCGGCCACCTGCTCGTCCAGCGAGTCGATCAGCGCGGTAAATCCCGTCAGCGCTTGGGCGGCTCCGGCATTGAGGTAGCTTTCGCACTTCCCCGCCGCTTCCCATAGCGTTAAGCCGTGGCGCCTCGCATGGGTGCGAACGCGGCTCAAGGTGGCCTCGCCGATGCGCCGCGGCGGATTGTTCACCACGCGCTCGAACGAGGGGTCGTCGCCGCGGTTCGCGACCAGCCGCAGGTAGGCCAGCGCGTCCTTGATTTCGGCCCGCTCGAAAAAACGCAAGCCTCCGTGCACGCGGTAGGGGATTCCCGCGCCCACCAGCGCTTCCTCGAATACCCGCGACTGCGCGTTGGAGCGGTACAGCACGGCCAGCTCGCTGAGCGCGCCTTCGCTGTGTCCGCGCGCCCGCGCCACCACTTGGTGCGCTTCGTCCCACTCGTTGTAGGCGGCGAAAAGGCGCACCGGCCGCCCTTCGTCCCCGCGCGTCCATAATTTCTTGCTGAATCTTGAAGCGTTATTGGCGATGACCGCGTTGGCCGCCTTGAGGATGGTGCCGGTGGAGCGGTAATTGCGCTCCAAGCGCACCATTCGGACTTCCTTGAAATCGCGCGTGTAGCGGCGGATATTCTCCACCTGCGCGCCGCGCCAGCGGTAGATGGATTGATCGTCGTCGCCCACGGCGAACGGTGTGCCGGTGGTTCCGCATAGCTGCTTGAGCCAGTTGTACTGGATGCCGTTGGTGTCCTGGAACTCGTCCACCAGCAGCCAGCGGAACCGCTCCCGGTAGCGGTTGAGCAGGGCGGGATGGTCCTGCATCAATTCCGCCGAGCGCAGCAGCAGTTCGCCGAAATCGACCAGCCCGTATGTTTCGCAACGCCTCTGGTACCGCGCGTAAAGTTGCTTTTTCTCCTCTCCGTGCGGAGCGGAGGCCGCTGGCGCCTGTTCCGGGCGCAGCCCCGCCTCCTTGGCGCCCGAAATAAAGTATTGCAGGGACTTGGGCGGAATCATGCGCTCATCGACATGTTCGTCGTTCATCAGGCGCTTGATGAGACGCAGCTGGTCGGCGGAATCGAGGATCTGGAAATCCTGGCGCAGCCCCGCCTCCTGCCAATGGCGGCGCAGCAGGCGGTGCGCCAGGCCGTGGAAGGTGCCGATCCATAATTGCCGCGTGGGCATGTCGAGCAGCGCTTCGATGCGCGTTCGCATTTCGTTGGCCGCCTTGTTGGTGAAAGTGACGGCGAACAGGTTCCAGGGCGAGGCGCCGAGCGCGCTCACCAGCCAGGCGGCGCGGTGAACCAAAACGCGGGTTTTGCCGCTGCCCGCGCCGGCCAGAACCAGCACCGGCTGATCGCCCGCCGTGACCGCCTCGCGCTGGGCGGTATTCAGCGGTTCGAGAATATGCGTGACATCCATCAGTCCGCGCCGTGCCAATCCGCTTCTCAGCCGATTTTCGATAGCTTGAGAAGATGCTTGGCATCGCGGAACAGGCCGTCCGCGTTGGCTTCCGGCGGATAGCTCAATACCAGGTTCCCCAAGGGGTCCACCAGCAGCACCTCCCCCGGCTGGCGCTGGCCGATATTCCGCAGCACAGCGGCGCGCCCCGGCGCGCCGTCCGGCACGATGGCCATGCCGGGAAAATCGCGCATCAAGCCTCGGTTGTCGTTCCCGGGGTCCAGCGGAACGAACACTCGCTGCAGCCGGCCCGCGTCCTTGCCGAGCGCCAAACGGACTTGGCGCATGCGGGCCAGCGCCCCTTCGCACGCCTGTCCGCAGGCTCCTTGGTGCAGGTACAGCAAAGACCAGCGTCCCGCCAGCCGCGCTTCGGTTCCGGCATCGCCGCCCGCGGGCAGTTCCATGTTGCCCAGCGGAACCGGCGGATCGGCCAAAACGCCGTGCGCGCCCGCAATGTAGCCGCCGCCGGATTGCCCGGCGAACATCAGCCAAGCCACCGCCACGGGGGCCGCGAACAGCGCGGCGATGGCCGCGATTTGCGCCTGTTTGGGATTAATTTTCATTGGAGGTTCTCCTGCGCGCGATTGTGGCAGCAAGCCAAATGCCCATGGCGGCGGCCGCCAGTCCGTACCATTGCACGGCGTAGGCGAGATGCCGCTCGGGCGGCATGCCGTACGGCTGCCAGGCCCGCGTGTAGCCGTCTGTTTCCCCGCTTCCGAGCAGGATTTGATAGGTCGGCAGCCGCTCGTCGATCAGCGCGCGCAATTGCCCGGCGGCCGGATAGGTGATGCGGCGCGGCCAGGAATCGCCCGCGCCCGGGTCTTCAAGTTGCAGGCCGGCGCGGAAATAGGGCGCCGCCACGCCGGTCACCCGCCTTTGGGCGCCGTCCACCGAAACGTCCGGCAGCAGCGCCCTGTCCATGCCGCCGGGAATGAAGCCGCGGTTAACCAGCACCACGCCGCCGGAGGTGTGAAACGGGGTGAGCACATGGTAGCCGCGCTGGCCTTCGTGCGTCATATTGTCCATCAGGATTTGCCGCTCCCCGTCGTAGCGCCCGGACAGCGCCACGCGCAGGTAGCCGCCTTGCGGCGACATGGCGCCCAGCCCTTCCGCAGGCGCCGCCGAGCGCGCCTTGTCGAACGCTTCGATCTCGGCGCGCCGCTCCGCCGAGCGGCTCATTTGCCAGTTGCCGAGCGAGCCGAACACCGCCACGCCGAGGCACATGAGCAGAATATTGCGAATGCCGGAGCGGCGGCGGGCGGGCGGGGTTATCATGCGGTTGAGTTCGGTCGCGGCAGATGATTCAGGCACTCATCATTGTGATGCTGCTGGCTATTATCGCCAGCTTGGGGTCAGGTTTGTACCACATGGTGTCGCCCAAGGGCGACCCCGCCCGCATGGTGCGCTCGCTGGCGTGGCGCGTGGCGCTATCCGCCGCCCTTTTCGGCCTCATCCTCCTGTTCTGGCGGCTCGGCCTTCTCGAACCCCACGGCCTCCTGCCCCGCTAGCCCCGCCCAACCTTCGGCAGAGCGCCTGCGGACTCCTTGCGGCAAAGCGTTAGGAGCAGCGAGTTCCCGCAATGATGATGGCCTTATCCGAGGCGCTGGAGGACATCGACCAAGTAGGCGTAGGCATCGATGTCGTGCAGCTTGCAGGTGGCAAGCAGGCTCTGGACCACGCCCACCCGCCGGGCGCCCAGCTCCGGCCAGGCGAACAGCCAGTTGCGCCGCCCCATTGGAACGGGGCGCAAGCCGCGCTCAAGGTGGTTCGTGTCCACGGAGCCGTCCGGGTCGTCGAGGAACACCCGCCGCACCGACTCGCGTTGCGCCGCTTTGGCGGCACGTTGTCGTTCAATATAAAATGTTATAACATAACGTTTTTGAACGCGGATTCATCCCATGAGATTTGCCAAGTCCAAATGGCATCGTGCGAACATCCTTGCTGTGGCAGTCGGTTTCAGCCTCTTCTTGCAGTTACAGGCTGAAGAACGCGCTAACGCGCCGACTGGAGAGTTGGCTGGCGACGGCAAATTCATCGAAGAAATTTCCGTCTATGGTCAGCAAATCAGCAGCCAGAACTCAACCGGCAGCCGGCTTAATTTAGGCGTTCTGGAAACGCCGGCAACAGTGGAGATCATCAGCGGCGACAGCATTCGCGACCGTCTGGACTTTAGCGTGATCGAGGCCGTTACCCGCACAGCCGGCTTCACCAACGAAGCTGTCCCCGACAATGGCAGCCAGAGCATCGCTGCACGCGGCTTCAGCGGCCAAGGCGCAGTCACCAAGCTGTATGACGGCACTGGCTACTTCAACGCATTCAGCACCATTACCTTCCCGTTCGACACTTGGGGCGTGGAGCGCATCGAGGTGCTCAAAGGACCATCCTCCGTGCTGTATGGCGAAGGCGGCATCGGTGGCGCGATCAACGTCATCCCCAAAAAACCGCAACTGACGCCGAGCCGAGACCTCAGAATGACCCTTGGCGAAGACGACACCATGTTTGTGGGTGTTGGCCTCACCGGCGGCGTCACCGATAATGTGGCGTATCGTCTGGACTACAGCCGCCATCAGTCCGATAACTGGGTTCATAATGGCGACAGTGAAGCGGACATGTTGTCCTTGGCGCTGAGTTGGCAGGCCAATGAAGATCTCAGCTTGAGCCTGCGTTATGACTATGGCGATAAGGATGATCTGAGTTACTACGGCATCCCAGTGGTTGACGGCGATTTCGCCCCCGGTCTTCTGAAGGCGAATTTTGAGTTCGGTGACGGCGAATCCCGTTACGAGGACCAAGCAATTCGCTTGAAGGCCGACTGGGCAGTCTCGGACTCGCTCGCCATGCAGGCCGAGTACTACCACTTGGCAACCGACCGTTTGTGGCGGAATGCGTACTTCCCTGAATTGGACAGTGACACGGGGTTCATCCGGCGCCTATATCCGTGGGTCGGTGCCCACGATATGGAGCACGACGGGGTGCGCGTCAACCTCACGCTTGACAACACCCTGGCGGACCTGGGCGTGCGCACCTCGGTCGGCTTTGAAGTGAATGACATTTCCTTTGAACGCCCGACTAATTTTGGCCCGGGCAATCCCAATGGCGTCAATGGCTGGGCCGATTTTGATGTCGTTGATCCGAATAACTTTGTGCCAGGCCGCTTCGCTGACGCGACGGACTTTGAAATTGCGCCAGATGGTTTCTCCGAGGTCATGCACTATGCCCTGTTTGGCGAGAGCCAGCTCAGGTTCACCGAGCAGCTCGCGGTTGTCTTGGCCTTGCGTTATGAGGATGCTGATACCGATTACAGACAAATCGCCCGCACGCCCTTCGAGCAATCCGCCGATGTGGTCACAGGGAGGATCGGTGCGGTGTACGATCTCGCCGATAACACGGTGTTGTACGCGCAATACGGCACTGGCGCCACCCATCCTAGCGGCGGCCTCATCAGAGCTGTGCCCGTCAACCGTGAAGCGGGTTTCATCGAAAGCGAGCAAATCGAAGCTGGCATCAAACAACAGTTGCTCGGCGGTCGGCTGCAATGGTCGCTGGCGTGGTTCGATATCATCAAGAACGATTTGATTGAAGATGATCCCGATTCCACCAACCCGGATGACGTGATCCTTGTTCCCGAGCAGACCTCGCAAGGCTTCGAGCTGAGCTTCAACCTGCAAATCAGTGACGTCTTGCAAGTCTATGGCAACGGCAGCATTCTGGAAGCGGAGACGGACACCGGCGCTACGCCCAACCATGTGCCTGAAGAGACCGCCAACCTGGGACTGATCTGGACGCCGATCGAGCGGCTTCGACTGATTGCCGACACGCGCTACGTCGGCGAGCGCTATCATCCGACCGTTCCCATTCCATCCTATACGGTTGTGGATGCTTCGGCGCGCATTCGCATGACCGACCGGTTCAGCCTGACCCTCAAGGCTGATAATGTGTTTGACGAGCTCTATGCGTCCGCCGAGAACTCTTCCACCGCTTGGCTGGTCGGCAAGCCGCGCACCCTGAGCCTGACGGCGGACTACAGCTTCTAAAACAACACAAGTCCACGATGAGTCCCAGACGGCTGCTCTACTTCAGCCATCGGTGGCTCGGCGTCGCCATGTGCCTGTTTCTCGCCATGTGGTGCGTCAGCGGCGTGGTGATGATGTACGTCGGCTTTCCCGAGCTGACCCAAGACGAGTACTACGCTGGCCTGCCGCCGCTGGCTGCCGATCGCATTGCCGTTGGTCCCGAAGAGCCGCTCGCCATGGTCGATTCCGAGGCCAATGTTGAACAGCTGTTGCTGACCAGCAGTGGCGAGCGGCCGGTCTATCTGCTCAAGGCGGCGGGCGCCTCGTGGCAGGGCATGTACGCCGACACCGGCGCGCTCATCAATCAAGTGCCTACGGATGCAGTCGTCGCGTCTGCCGTTCATTTTTATGAGGCGCAACACCTCGAACACACCGCAACCGGCGAGTATCTAGAGCAGCTGCATATGGACCAGTGGTCCGTCTCCGATGGGTTGCACCCCTACCGGCCATTGCATCGGGTCGCGATCAATGATGGCCTAGGAACTGAGCTATACGTGTCATCGCTGACCGGCCAAGTGGTGCGAGACACTCGCCGCAGCGAACGCATTTGGAACTGGCTCGGCGCGAACCTACACTGGATTTACCCGGTGCAGCTGCGCAAGCATCGTGACGCTTGGGAGAATGTCATTATCGTCCTCGCGCTCGTGGGCTTGGTTTCCGTCATCACCGGCGCGACCATTGGCTTCACGCGCCTGCGACTGAAACGCAGGTATCCGGACGGCTCCCGCTCGCCCTATCGCGGCATGACCAAGTACCACCATGTCATCGGCCTGGCAGGCTTGGTGTTCCTGCTGACATTCTTGTTCAGCGGACTGATGTCGGTCGGGCCTTGGGGGATATTCGATTCCAACAGCAGCTTTGCCGAGCAGAAAAAGCGCTACCAGCAGCCCGATGGCATGTCGCGATCTACGCCCGCTTACGCGCACCCTGAGGATGTCCGGCAACTGATCCTCGAAAACCCCTACTTCCCCGTGAAGCAGGTTGCATGGCACTGGATTGGCGGCAAGTCCCATGTCTCGCTGCATGGCTCCGCACGGGAGGTCCAGCACCTGCTCGCTGCGGGGGAGACGGAATCGTTGGCGCAGAGAATCGAGGGCCGCGCGGCCAAGCTGATTCCGGACAGCAGCATCTTAGACTGGCAACAACTCGACAGCTACGACCTCTACTACTATTCCCACCACAACAGCGAGCGCCCGCTGCCAGTGCTGCGGCTCAAGTTTGATGACGCGGAAGCCACCTGGTTCCACATCGATCCATCCACCGGCCAGATTCTCAGCCGCCTCACGGAGAGGCGCCGAGTGGAGCGCTGGATCTACCAAGGACTGCACACCTATGACTTCAACCTGCTGATCAGCAACCGACCTGCTTGGGATGTATGGATGATTTTTCTTTGCGGTTTCGTTTTTGTCTTTTCCGTGACATCGGTCGTGATTGCCGTGCGGTACCTAGGGCGTGTTAGCACTTATATAGCGCATCGGCGATCAGCGCGAAGGTGGCGAAGCCGAGATAGATGACGTTCAGCTTCTCGAACCGCGAGAAGATGCGCCGGTATCCTTTTGCGCTTCCCCTTGAGCGCCTTCAGGCGGCTGCCGGGGCGCGGCCGCGCAGGGCGAGGGCTTCGGCGATATGGCGCTCGGCCATGGGTTTGGACGCTTCCAAGTCGGCGATGGTGCGGGCCACTTTGAGGATGCGGTTGCAGGCGCGCGGCGAGAGGGCGAGCTTGGCCGCGGCGTGTTCGAGGAGGGCGCGGGCGGCTGGTTGCGGACGGCAGTGGGCGCGGAGCTCGGCATCCTCCAGCTCGGCGTTGCATTTGCCGCTTCGGCCCATCTGTATTTTCCGGGCCCCTGCAACCCGCGTCCGCACTTGGGCGCTTGACGGGCCGTCAAGCGGCGCATCGGCCAGGATGGGCTGCGCTGGTCGGCAAACGCCCACCCGCAGATCGATGCGGTCCATGAACGGGCCGGAAATGCGCCCTTGGTAGCGCCGCACCGCTTCCGGCGTGCAGCGGCATTGCCGCTGGGGATCGCCCGCGAATCCGCATGGACAGGGGTTCATGGCGGCCAGCAGCTGGAAACGGGCGGGGAAGGTGATGGTGTAGCGGGCCCGGGAAATCGCAACGTTGCGGGTTTCCAAGGGTTCGCGAAGCGCTTCCAGCACGTCGCGGCGATACTGCGGCAGCTCGTCCAGGAACAGCACGCCATTGTGGGCCAGCGAGATTTCCCCGGGCACCGGCTGGGCGCCGCCGCCCACCAGCGCCGCGCCGGAACAGCTGTGATGGGGCGCGCGGAAGGGCCGCCGGCGCCAGTTGCCGTTAAGCGCCACGCCCTTGAGCGAATGCAGCGAGGCGGTCGCAAGCGCCTGCTCGTCGCTCATGGGCGGCAACAGCCCCACAATGCGCTTCGCCAGCATGCTCTTGCCCGCGCCCGGCGGCCCGGACATCAACAGGTTATGGCCGCCGGCCGCGGCGATCTCCAGCGCCCGCTTGGCCTGCGCCATTCCCACCACGTCCCGGAGATCGGAATAGCCGGGCGCGTCAACGCCCTCGCCCTGGTAGGCGATGAGCTCCATCCGTTCCGGCTCGTAAAGCTGCGCCACCAGATCCTTCAGATTGCTGGCCGCGCAGGCCCGCCCGTCGCGCAGCAGCGCCGCTTCGCCCGCGTTCGCCTCTGGAAGAAACACGGTTTGATCCTGGCGCGCCGCGGCCATGAGGGAGGGCAGCACCCCCGGAACCGGCCGGATCGCGCCGGTGAGCGCCAACTCGCCGAGAAATTCCGCGCCCGAGAGCGTGGACGGATCGATTTGCCCGTCGGCCGCGAGGATTCCCAAGGCGATGGCCAAGTCGTAGCGGCCGCCGCTTTTCGGCAATTCCACCGGCGCCAGGTTCACCGTCACGCTGCGCGGCGGCATCTGGTAGCCGGCGCTTCGCAGGGCGTGGCGCACCCGCGATACGCTTTCGCGCACCTCCTTTTGCGGCAGGCCCACCACGGTGGCGCCCGGAAGGCCGTTGGTAATGCCCACTTCAACGACCACGCGGGGCGCATCGACGCCGTGCATGGCGCGCGTGTGGACGGTGGACGGGTTCATTGCCTTCCTTGGCTTGCGCGGGCGGTTAGCCTTCCCGCGCCTCTATTTGGGCAAGCGCTTTTTCCAGCGCCTCCACTTTTTCCCGGGTTCTTTCGAGCACGCGCTTTTGCGCCTCGAATTCCTCGAAGGTCACGTAGTGGCCCCGTCCGAGCGCGGCTTGCAGCAAGGCATGAAAATTTGCCTCCAAGTCCTTGGCCGCGCCCCGGGCCGTGTCCGGAACCAGATCGCGGAGCCGTTTCGCCAAGTCGGAAATGAATTCGTCGTTCATGGGCAGCAAGGTTGCGTGACCGGTTGCCGGTTTGTCCAGTGTCGAATTGTTCGCATAGCGGCAGAAATATCGCGCTGAATTGATAGACTACCCCAGATTGCACCGGAGGATCGTATGGCGGGAGCAAAATCCAACCCCCCCGGCAAGGCGGCGGCAAAGAAGCAAGCCGGCGTTGCGAGGAAGGCCGCTTCCGCCGGCCATCCTCCGGCCAAGGCCGGTTCGCCGAAGAGCGAACAAGCGGTTCCCCGCAAGAGGCGCCTATGGTGGCTGTGGCTGATTCCGCTGATCGTGGCCGCGGCGGGCTTTTGGCTTGGGTATGGCTACTTGGCCGGTTTGCCGTCCCGCGTTGCGGAGATTGAGCAGCAAGTGGCCGAAATCGGGCCGCTCGAGGCGAGGCTGGAAGCATTCGAGAACCGCCGCGACAAGGACGCGGCGCAGCAGGCGGCCGATAACGAGGCGGCGCGGCGGGCATCGGAGCGGCTGCGCGACGCGCTGGAAGCGCGCCTGGCCGCCGCTGAGCGGGCGCTGGAGTCCTTGGGAGGCCGCCCCGCCGGCCAGCAGGCGCGCTGGCGCCTCGACGAGGCGGAGAATCTGCTGGCCTTGGCCCACCGCCAGAGCCGGTTTGCGCGAGATTATGAAGGCGCCGCGCTGGCCGTCCGTGACGCGCTGGATTTGCTGGCCCAGGCGGGCGATCTCCGCTACGGCGCCATCCAGGCGGAATTGCAGGAGCAGGCGCGGGCGCTTGAGAGAATGCCGGCCCGCGATATCCAAGGCGTGGTGGTTCGCCTGGGCGCCCTTCTTGCCAGGACCAAGGGCCTCAAGCCGGATCTCGGTCCGTCGCTCGGTGCAGCCTCCGGCGCGGAAGCGCTTCCCGGCCAAGGCTGGGAGCGCGCGCTTGCCAGCACCCGGCGGGCGTTGCGGTCGCTGGTGACCGTGCGGCGCACCGAGGGCGGCGTCAACACGCTTCTGGCCGATACCGATACGGAAACGCTGCGGCGCCTGCTGGCGGCGGAGCTGCACTTGGCCCGCCTGGCCTACATCCAAGGCGATTTGCAGGCGTACGCCGCGTCCTTGGTTGCGGCCCGCGGGCGGCTGGCGCGCCTCTACGCGGGGGACGACCCGGAGGTTTCCGATACGCTGGCCGATATCGACGAGTTGCTTGGTCTGGCGCAAGGGCCGGAAGCCCCCGATATCGCATCCTCGTTGCAGCGCCTGCGGAGCATCCGATCGGAATGAAAGCGGTGCCTGATAGCGGGAACAGGCTCTGATGCGCGCCGGACTGATCGTGGTTTTGGTGCTGCTGCTGGTGGCGGTGGCGGCCCAGTTCCTTGCCGCGGATGCCGGCTACGTGCTCATCTCTTTCCAAGGTTGGGCGGTGGAGATGACCGTTCCTGTGCTTATCGTGCTGCTGGCCCTGCTGCTGTTCGTGGCCGGACTGCTGCGCAGGATCCGCCAAGCGCCGCGGCGGGTGGCCGAGCGCGCGGCGAAGGCAAGCGCGAGGCGCACCGGCCGTCATGTCGCTCGCGGCCTTGCGGCGCTCGGCGCCGGCCGGCTCGCCCGCGCCGAGCGGCTGCTGGCCAAATCCGCCGGCAGAAGCCAGGCGCCGGTGCTGCAATATCTGGCGGCGGCCCGCTTGGCGCATGGTTCCGGCGATGCCGAGCGCCGCGATCACTGGTTTTCGCTGGCCGGGAAGGCCCAGCCCGATGCCCGCGACGCGATCGCGCTGGAGCGGGCGGAACTGCACCTCGCCGCTGGTGAGCAGGCCGCCGCCATGAGCCATCTGGCCGGGCTGCTCGAACGCGAGCCGCGGCACTTGCAGGCCCTGCGCCTGTTCATTCCGCTGCAATTGCAACGGAAGGAATGGGGCGAGGCGGCCCGCTGCCTCAAAGCGCTTCGCAAGCATGGGCAGACGGTCGCCGGCGACGCGGCTATCTGGGCCGTTGGGGCCTATGTCGGCTTGCTGGGCGAGGCGGACGGCGCCCGTCGCGTGCAGCGCCTTTGGGGGGAGATGCCGCGGGACTTGCGCGGCAGCGACAAGCTGGCGCTGGCCCATGCCCGCGCACTGATGCGGAACGGCGCCCATGAGCTTGCCGAGCAGGGCCTGCGGCGGCATCTCGACGAGCAATGGAATTCGGAGCTTGCCGCCGCCTATGGCGCACTCGAACTCCGGGATATCCCCGCGGCCATCCGCCATGCCGAAAGCTGGCTGGCGGAGCATCCGCAAGACCCCGCGCTGCTGCTGGCGCTCGGGCGTTTGTGCCGCAAGGCCAAGCTATGGGGCAAGGCGCGCTCCTATATCGAGACCTCGCTCGGCATCGAGGAGTCGCGCGGCGGCTGGCTGGAACTGGCCGAGATGCTCGAGGCGCTGGACGACAAGGAGGGAGCGGACGCGGCTTACCGCAAGGGCTTGCGCTTCGCGGTAAAAGGGGATGAAGCCGAACCATCCTAGCTGTTGAACGGCCCGCGCCTGGCACGGGAGCGCGCGCATTGAGGCTGTGTTTCGGAGTACAATGAAGGTTCGTTGAAGCGAAACCGGCAAGGGCCGGTCGGTGCCACCCGATCCGACAAGGGAAGGTGGCGTTTTTTATGTTTGAATCCATGCGAAAGTCGGCCATGCGGCTGGTGTTGATACAGGCAGCGGCAGGCAGCCTCGCGGGCGCCTTTGCGGGGCTGATGTTCGGTTCAGCCGCAGGCATTGCCGCGTTCTCCGGCGCCGGAATCGGGCTGGCGGGCAGCCTCTTCATGGTGGCGGGGCTTTTGCGGGTGCGCGCTGGCGCCACGCCCGGCCAAATGCTGGCGCGGGTGCTGGCGGGCGAGGCCGTGAAATGGGCGGTGACCGCCGCCGGGTTCGTCGTGTGCATCGTGACATTCGACATGCATTTCCTTGCCCTGCTGGGAGGTTTCGTGGCCACCTTGCTGGGCTACTGGGCCGGCTTGCTTCCGGCAGTGCTGGGCGAGGCCGGCCGGGCCCCGGTTCCCTCGGCCCGATAGAGGCAGGCGGCATGGCATCCGAATCGTCCTCCGGCGGCAGCGCGGGATACATCGAGCACCATCTGACCAACCTCACGGCGGGCGAAGGTTTCTGGACCTTCCATATCGACAGCCTGTTCTACTCGGTGCTGCTGGGCGCGCTGTTCGCGGGTTCGTTCTACTTCGCGGCGAGGCGGGCCACGGCGGGGGTGCCGGGGCGCTGGCAGAGCTTTGTCGAAATGATGGTTGATTTCGTCAACACGCAGGTCAAGGATGCCTATCACGGCCCCTCGAAACTGCTGGCGCCGCTGGCGCTCACCATTTTCTGCTGGGTGTTTCTCATGAACTTCATGGACTTGGTGCCGGTGGACCTGTTGCCGCGCATCGGCGAGCTGATGGGCATCAAGTACATGAAGGTGGTGCCCAGCACCGATCTCAATATCACCTTCGGCCTGTCGATCGCCGTGTTTTTGCTGATTATCGTGTTCAGCATCCGCGCCAAAGGCCTGGGCGGGTTCGGCAGGGAAATCTTCTTCAAGCCTTTCGGCAAGTGGCTGCTGCCTTTCAACGTGACGCTCAAGGTGGTCGAGGAGCTGGCCAAGCCGATGTCGCTGGCCCTGCGGCTGTTCGGCAACCTCTACGCGGGCGAGCTGATCTTCATACTGATTGCGCTGTTCACCTTGGGCAACACGCTCACCTCGCTGGCGACTTCGGCGGCGGCATTCAGTTTCGTGGTCCAGTTCGCGCTGGGCCTGGCTTGGGCGTTGTTCCACATACTGGTCATCACGCTGCAGGCATTTATCTTCATGATGCTCACCATTGTTTATCTGAGCATGGCGAGCGAGGAGCATTAGAAAACCTAAGGCATAACGCTTTAACAGGAGACCTCATGGAAAACCAAGCAGGAGAAATGATCCAACTGGCCGCATCGCAGGCCCAGGTGCTGGGCATCACGGCCTTGGCGGTGGCGATCATCATCGGGATGGCCGCGATGGGCACCGCGCTAGGCTTCGGCCTTCTGGGCGGCCGCTTTCTGGAAAGCACGGCCCGGCAGCCCGAATTGGCGCCGATGCTCTTGATCCGCATGTTCATCATTGCCGGATTGCTGGACGCGGTATCGATGATCGGCGTGGGCGTGGCGCTGCTGTTCACCTTCGCCAACCCCTTCCTCGGACAGCTCAACGCCGCCATCGGCTAGGCGCCCGCGCATGAATATCAACGCGACGCTCCTGGCCCAGGTACTGGTGTTTGCCGCGCTGGTCTGGTTCACGATGAAGTTTATCTGGCCGCAGGTGATCGACGCCATCGACAAGCGCAATAAGGAGATTGCCGACGGCCTTGAGGCCGCGGAGCGCGGGCGCAGCGAGCTGGCCGCGTCCCAGGACCGCATCGAGAAGCTGGTGGGCGAAGCCCGCGGCCAGGCTTCGGAAATCATCGATCAAGCCAACGGGCGGGCGGCGCGAATCGTGGAGGAGGCCCGCGAGGAAGGCGAGCGTGAACGGCAGCGACTGGTTGCCGCGGCGCACTCGGAGATCGAACGGGAAACCTCGCAAGCGCGCGATGAACTGCGCGGGCAGGTGGCCGCCTTGGCGATCGCCGGGGCCGAGAAGATTCTCCTGCGCGAGATCGATGCCAGCGCCCACGGCGAAATGCTCAAGCGCTTCTCCGCCCGCATCTGATGGACTCTCCCGGCGCTATTGCCAGGCCTTATGCCCGGGCGGCTTTCGCCCACGCCAAGGACCGTGGCGCTGTGGCGCAATGGTCGGCGGCGCTGGCGCTGGCGGCGAGGACGGCCAAGCATCCGCAAATGCGCGCGGCGCTGGAGTCGTCCGATACCAGCGAGGCGGCCACGGAACTGCTTTGCCAATTGCTTGAGGATGCCGCCGCCGGGGAATTTCGCGGCGTGCGCAATCTGATGCGGCTGCTGCGGGAAAACCGCCGCACGGGCGTTCTCGGCGCGATCGCGGAGCAGTTTAAGCAATTATGGCGCGAGGATTCGCGCCGGGTTGAAGCCGTGCTGGTTTCCGCGGCGCCGCTCAATGCGGAGCAGCAGGAAGAAATGGACCGGGCGCTGCGGGCGCGTCTGGGGCTCGAGGTGGATTTTCGCTTCGAGCTGGACGAAAGCCTTCTGGGAGGAGTCCGCGTCCAGGTGGGCGACCAAGTCCTGGATGGTTCGGCGCGGGCAGGCTTGAGCAATCTGGCCTCGGCGCTTGGTCGGCCTGCGAACTAGGGCCTGTATTTCAATAACGGATAGTGGAATGACTCTGAAAGCGAATGAAATCAGCGATCTGATCCGCCAGCGCATCGAGAATTTCGATGCCGCCGCGGAGCAGGTTGAGGTGGGCACGGTGGTGTCCGTCACCGACGGCATCTGCCGCATTCACGGCTTGGCCGGGGCTCAATACGGCGAAATGCTGGAGTTTCCGCGCGACACGTACGGCCTTGCGCTGAACTTGGAGCAGGATTCGGTGGGCGCGGTGATCCTGAGCGACTACCGCCATATCACCGAAGGCGATGTGGTGAAGGCCACCGGGCGCATTCTGGAAGTGCCGGTGGGCGAGGCGCTGCTGGGCCGCGTTGTGGATGCCTTGGGCAACCCGGTGGACGGCAAGGGGCCGGTTGAAACGAGCGAGTTTTCGCCCATCGAGAAGGTGGCCCCCGGCGTGATTACCCGCCAGTCGGTCGGAGAGCCGGTCCAGACCGGCCTGAAATCGGTCGATGCGATGATTCCCATCGGCCGCGGCCAGCGCGAATTGATTATCGGCGACCGGCAAACCGGCAAGACCGCGGTGGCCGTGGATGCCATCATCAATCAGCGCGGCACCGGGATCAAGTGCATCTACGTGGCCATCGGCCAGAAGAACTCCTCGGTGGCCAACGTGGTGCGCAAGCTCGAGGAATTCGGCGCCATGGAGCACACCATCGTGGTTTCGGCGCCGGCCGCCGATACCGCCGCTATGCAATACATCGCGCCCTACGCGGGCTGTGCCATGGGCGAGTACTTCCGCGACCGGGGCGAGGACGCGCTGGTGGTGTACGACGACCTCACCAAGCAGGCTTGGGCCTACCGCCAAGTATCGCTGCTGCTGCGCCGCCCGCCCGGTCGCGAGGCCTATCCGGGCGATGTGTTCTATTTGCATTCGCGCCTGCTGGAACGGGCGGCGCGGGTCAACGCGGAATATGTGGAGGAGATGACCGGCGGCAAAGTGAAGGGCCGCACGGGATCGCTAACGGCGCTGCCCATTATCGAGACGCAGGCCGGCGACGTTTCGGCCTTCGTTCCCACCAACGTGATTTCCATTACCGACGGCCAGATCTACCTGGTCACCGACCTGTTCAACGCCGGCATCCGCCCGGCCATCGATCCCGGCATATCGGTGTCGCGGGTGGGCGGCGCTGCCCAAACCACGATCATCAAGAAGCTGGGCGGCGGCATTCGCTTGGCGCTGGCGCAGTACCGCGATCTGGCGGCCTTCGCCCAGTTCGCCTCGGACCTTGATGCCGCCACGCGCCGGCAACTGGAGCGCGGACAGCGCGTCACCGAGATGATGAAGCAGAACCAGTACGAGCCGCTCACCGTGGCCGAAACCGCGGTTTCGCTCTATGCGGTGCAGGAGGGCTACATGGACGACATGGAGGTGGAGAAGCTGCTGGCCTTCGAGCGGGCGCTGCACGCGCATGCCCGCGATCATCACTCGGCGCTGCTCGACCGCATCAACGAAACCGGCGACTACAACGACGAGATCGCCGCCGGCCTCAAGGCCCTGGTCGAAGAGTTTAAGAGCAGCGGCGCCTACTAATGCCCGCTTCATCAAACACTTTCGCCTCTCGCCATCCCCGGCGCATGACCCTTCCGCTCGCTTTAGCCTTTCGCCAATCCCGGCGCATGACCCTTCCGCTCGCTTTAGTTTTTCGCCGGGATTGGCGCATGGCCCTTCCGGGAGTATGTGGAGCCAGGATGGCGGAACCAAGCCCCATGGACGGGTTCATGCGTCTCCCGGAAGGGCCATGCGCCAATCCCGGTGCGCCAGCCTGCCGGAATCAAGCCCCATGGACGGGTTCATGCGTCTCCCGGAAGAGCCATGCGCCGCTCCTGGCGCGCCAGCCTGCCGGCAGCTGATCCGAAGCAGGAACCAAGGCAATGCCCGGCGCGAAGGAAATCCGCAGCAAGATCGGCAGCGTGAAGAACACGCAGAAGATCACGCGCGCCATGGAAATGGTCGCCGCCAGCAAAATACGCCGCACCCAGCAGCGGATGAACGCCGCCCGGCCCTATGCGGACGGCATCAGCAAAATCGCCAGCCACCTCTACCATGCAAGGCCGGACTACACGCCGCCGTATCTGGCCGAGCGCGAGGAAAAATCGGCTGGCTATATCCTGATTTCCACCGACCGGGGCCTGTGCGGAGGCCTGAACGTTAATCTATTCCGCCATTTTCTGGGCGAACTCAAGCGCCAGGCGGATGCCGGCGTGCCCACCCAAGTGGTGTTGATCGGCGCCAAAGCAGTGCAGTTTTTCCGCAATCTGGACATCAAGATCACAGGAGTCGCAACCCACCTGGGGGAAACGCCCCATGTGGTGGATCTGGTCAGCGCCGTGCGCGTGCTGCTCAAGGCGTACCGCGAAGAACAAGTCGATCGGGTGTACTTGGCGCGCAACCTATTCGTCAACACCATGAGCCAGCAACCGGTCATCCAGCAATTGCTGCCGGTGGCGCTGGAAAAGGACGACCAGCTGGCCGCGCACTGGGACTATATCTACGAGCCTTCGGCCGGGGAACTGCTCGACGGCGTGCTGGAGCGCTATATCGAAACGCAGGTGTTCCGCGCCGCGATGGAGAATGTGGCCTGCGAGATGGCGGCCAAGATGGTGGCGATGAAATCGGCCACCGATAATGCCGGCAAGCTGATCGACTCGCTTCAATTGCAGTACAACAAGGCCCGCCAAGCGGCGATCACCGCCGAGATCGCGGAAATCATCGCCGGCGCAGAGGCCGTATGACCCCCGCCTTTTGCATGAAGAAACCATCGCTTTTCGCGGGTTGTCCTGCCGCCCCCTTCCGGGAGTATGTGGAGCCAGGATGGCGGAACCAAGCCCCATGGACGGGTTCATGCGTCTCCCGGAAGGGGGCGGCAGGACAACCCGCGCGCCAGCCTAATAGCTTGAAGGCTTGGCCCAATGAATCAAATCGAAGGAGAATCGCATGACCGCTAACGCCTCCGGCGCCATCGTGCAGATCATAGGCGCCGTGATCGATGTGGAGTTCCCGCGCCAATCCATGCCCCAGGTTTACGACGCCCTGGTGGTGGAAGACCGGCAGCTCACCCTCGAAGTGCAGCAGCAGCTGGGCGACGGCGTGGTTCGCACCATCGCCATGGGTTCCAGCGAGGGCCTCAAGCGCGGGCTGCCGGTGAATAACACGGGCGGTCCTATCAAAGTTCCGGTGGGGACCAAAACGCTGGGCCGGATCATGGACGTGCTGGGCGATCCGGTGGACGGCAAGGGCGATATCGGCGAGGAGGAGCGCTTGCCCATCCACCGCACTCCGCCGAGTTTCGAGGACCAGGCCGGCAGCACCGAGCTTCTCGAAACCGGCATCAAGGTGATCGACCTGCTTTGCCCGTTCGCCAAGGGCGGCAAGATCGGGTTGTTCGGCGGCGCCGGCGTAGGCAAGACCGTGAACATGATGGAGCTGATCCGCAATATCGCGGTGGAGGCCTCCGGGTATTCGGTGTTCGCCGGAGTGGGAGAGCGCACCCGCGAGGGCAACGACTTCTACAACGAGATGAAGGAGTCCGACGTGCTCGACAAGGTGGCGCTGGTGTACGGCCAGATGAACGAGCCGCCGGGCAATCGGCTGCGGGTGGCGCTGACCGGGCTGACCATCGCCGAGCATTTCCGCGACGAGGGACGCGAAATCCTCATGTTCATCGATAATATCTACCGCTACACGCTGGCAGGCGTGGAGTGCTCCGCGCTGCTCGGGCGCATGCCGTCCGCAGTGGGCTACCAGCCCACGCTGGCCGAAGAGATGGGCGCTTTGCAGGAGCGGATCACCTCCACCCGCACCGGCTCGATCACCTCGGTGCAGGCGATCTACGTTCCCGCCGACGATCTCACCGACCCGTCGCCCGCCACCACCTTCGCCCACTTGGACGCCACCGTGGTGCTGTCGCGCTCGATTGCCGAGCTGGGCATCTACCCGGCGGTGGATCCTCTCGATTCCACTTCGCGGCAGCTCGATCCGCTGGTGGTGGGCCGCGAGCACTACGACACGGCCCGCGGGGTGCAGCGCGTTTTGCAACGCTACAAGGAACTGCAGGACATCATCGCCATCCTAGGCATGGACGAGTTATCGGAAGAGGACAAGCTCAGCGTTCAGCGGGCGCGCAAAATCCAGCGTTTCCTTTCGCAGCCCTTCTTCGTGGCCGAAGTGTTCACCGGAACGCCGGGCAAGTTCGTTTCCTTGAAGGAAACGATCCGCAGCTTCAGCGCCATTCTCGACGGGGAATGCGACCACCTGCCGGAACAGGCCTTCTACATGGCCGGCGGCATCGGCGAGGTGGAGGAGAAAGCCAAGCAGCTGCAATAGTTATGGCCTCCATCCATGTGGACATTGTGAGCGCCGAGGGCGCGATCTTCTCCGGCGAGGCGGATTTCGTGGTCGCGCCCGCCTCGCAGGGCGATGTGGGAATCGCGCCCCGGCACGCGCCGCTGCTTACCGAACTGCGCCCCGGGCCGGTGCGGGTGCAACGCGAAGGCGGGGACGAGCAGCTTTTCTATGTGACCGGAGGGCTACTGGAGATTCAGCCGAGCGCCGTTACGGTGCTGGCCGACGCGGCGCTCAGGCCGGACCAGCTCGACGTGGATGCCGCCGACGAGGCGCGCAAAAAGGCGGAGGAGGCGCTGGCCGGCGCCACCGAAAAATCCGATATCGAGAAGGCCCAGCGCGATCTCGCCGAGGCCTCGGCGCGCCATCGGGCGCTGAAGAGGCTGCGCGGAACCGACTAGGCGGGCGCAGCCTTCGCGGTTGCGGTATGCACAGCGCGGTCCGCGCTTTTCCTGCTCACAGGGAGTTACAGGGAAAAATTCAGGACAAGCCTGATAAATAAACTATAAATAATTGATATAAAAAGGATTTTATTTTTGGGTGGATTTTTCACCAAAGCTAAGGAAATGTGACAACCGTGCGCTTTTCAGCGCTGCTGCGCTTATTTCCCCACAGGTTTTTCCACAGAAAATGTGGATACTCCCTATTGCGCGCATAGGCCCGCTGCGCCACAGGCACGGCTATGCCTTCAGCTCGCAGCTGAAGCCATTCCACGCCCCTTGGCGCAATATGCGGGCTAGAATCTGCCTTCGTTTGGTTGCCGGGTTGTGAGCATCTTTCCCGACTACGAGAAGTATGATGCCGTTGGCTTGGCGGAGCTGGTCAAGTCGCGCCGGATTACGGCGGCGGAACTGCTTGAGGCGGCGGTGGAGCGATGCGAATCGCGCAATCCGTCCATCAACGCGGTGGTGCGTGCTTTCCACCACCGCGTATCTCTTACGCCGGCGCAAGACAGCGGATCCAGCCTCCTTGGCGGCGTGCCTTTCCTGCTGAAGGATGCCGGCGCGCACTGTGCGGGCGAGCCCACCGGATATGCCTGCCGGCTGTTCGATGGTTTCGTGGCCGAGCGCGACACGACCTTGGTGCGTCGCTACCGGGAAGCCGGACTGGTCATATTCGGCAAGACGAACACGCCGGAGCTGGCGTTGGCGGTCACGACCGAGCCGAAGGAAACGGGGCCAACATTGAATCCTTGGAACCAGGGCTATTCGCCGGGCGGCTCCAGCGGCGGCGCGGCGGCGGCCGTGGCCGCCGGCATTGTTCCGGCCGCGCATGGCAGCGATGGCGGCGGCTCCATTCGCATCCCCGCATCCGCCTGCGGGCTGGTTGGCTTGAAACCGACTCGCGGACGCGCGCCTGCCGGTCCCGACAGGGCCGAAGGATGGGCTGGCATGGCGCAGCATCACGTTCTAACCCGCAGCGTGCGCGATTGCGCCGCCTTCCTCGACGCGGTGGAAGGCCCCGAACCCGGGGACCCCTATCATCCGCCCGCGCATCACGGCTCCTGGATGGATGCGCTTCAAGCGCCGCTGGGCGCTTTGCGCGTAGCGCTTATTGAGGACGCATTCAACGGCGTCGCCGTCGATCCCGATGTGATCAATGTGGTGCGGGAAGCGGCCCGGCTGTGCGAGACGCTCGGGCACCGCGTGGAGGAAGCCCGTTGCCCGCTATCGCCTGAGCAACTCCACAACTGCGCCACGCTGATACTGGGCGCCCATGTCAACGCCGACATCCAGGCGCGGTGCCGGCTGCTGGGCCGCGAGTTCCGCCGGGAGGACGTGTCGCATGTGACTTGGCGGATGGCGCAGGCCGGGATCGAAGCCAGTGCGTCCGATTATGCTGCGGCGCTGAGCCATATCCATTACATTGGCCGTCGGATGGGCGAGTTCTCCAATCAATATGACGTGATACTCTCGCCAACCACGGCGGCACCGCCGCCGCTCCTTGGCGTCATCGACATGGATACCGAGAACCTGAAGGGCTATATGCAAGCCACCAGCCGCTACACGGCCTTCACGCAACTGTTTAACGTGACCGGCCAGCCCGCCCTATCGCTGCCGCTGGGCTTCTCCTCGCAAGGCCTGCCGGTTGGCGTGCAGCTGGCCGCCGCGCAAGGTGGCGAAGCCGTGCTGCTGCGGCTGGCGGCGCAATTGGAGCGCGCCCAACCTTGGCCCGGCTTGGCGCCGATGGCCGGAGGATCCGCCTGATGGCTCGTCCGCTGAACGTGGTGATTCTGGCCGCAGGCAAGGGCACCCGGATGCGTTCGGCGCTGCCAAAACCATTGCATCTGCTGGGCGGCAAGCCGCTGCTGGCGCATGTGCTCGACGGTGCCCGCCGCCTCAAGGCTCAGCGCATGGTGGTGGTTTGCGGGCACGGCGCCGATTCGCTTCGCGCCGCTTTCCCCGGCCTTGGCATCGAATGGGTGGTGCAGGCGGAGCAACTGGGTTCGGGACACGCAGTGATCCAAGCGCTCCCCAAGGTCGATCCCGGCTCGCGTGTGCTGGTTCTGTACGGCGACGTGCCCTTGGTCCGCCACGAAACGCTCACGCAGCTTGCCGGGGGCCGCGATGATCTGACGTTGCTCACTGCGGAAGTGGATGACCCCTTTGGCTACGGGCGCATTGCGAGGAACTCCGATGGCTTCGTGGCAGGCATCGTGGAGCATGCCGACGCCACGCCCGAGCAGCGCCGCATCCGCGAGATCAACGTGGGGCCCATGGCGGCGCCTGCAAAGTGGCTGGCTAATGCCTGCCGCTTGCTCAAGCCGACGGGCGTGAAACAGGAGGTCTATATCACGCATACCGTCGATATTGCGCTCGGCGAGGGCCTTGCGGTTCGTGCGGTCCGCGCGCGGGATGCCGACGAAGCGCTGGGTGTGAACAGTCCGGCGCAACTGGCCGGCGCCTGGGGGGCGCTGCGCCGCCGCCGCGCCGAAGCGCTGATGGAGCAGGGAGTTCGCATTGCCGATCCGCACCGCCTTGAGATACGTGGCGAAGTCACCGTCGGCCGGGACGTATTTCTTGACGTGGGCGTGGTGCTGGAAGGAGAAATACGGCTCGGTGATGGCGCGAGCATCGGCCCTTACAGCGTGGTTTCGAACTCCAGCCTGGATGCCGACGCGCGCATCGAGGCGCACTGCGTGGTGGATGGCGCCGATATTGGGGCGGGTGCCCGCGTGGGGCCTTTTGCCCGCCTGCGGCCCGGCGCGCAGCTAGGCGCGGAATCCCGTGTCGGCAACTTCGTGGAAGTCAAGAACAGCGAGCTGGGCGAGGGCGCCAAGGCCTCGCACCTCAGCTATGTGGGCGATTCCCAAGTCGGCAGGAACGTCAATATCGGCGCCGGCGTGATCACCTGCAACTACGACGGCCGCGCAAAGCACCGCACCGTGATCGGCGATGGCGCGTTCATCGGTTCGGGCGTGGAACTGGTGGCGCCGGTTGAAGTGGGCGCGGGCGCTGTCATCGGCGCGGGATCCACCATCACCAAGCCGGCGCCCGCCAAACAGCTGACCATAGCCCGTTCACGGCAAAAAACGCTGCCGCTGAAAAAACGCTGACGCCATCTTGCCAAATCCGTTGCCGCGGACTGATTCTTAGGCGTCAGGCAAAACGGGCGAGGACGGGAGCGTGATCGGAGGGGCGTTCGAGTTTGCGCGGCGCAGTATCGATTTGAGAGGCGCGGCACTCCGCAGCCAACTCGGCTGACAGCAGGATCAGGTCGATCCGCAAGCCGCGGTTGCGGCGGAAGCCAGCGGCGCGGTAGTCCCACCAACTGAACTTGCCCGCCGGTTGCCTGAACAGCCGGAAACTGTCGCGCAGCCCCAATGCCTCAAGTGCCTGCAACTGGGCCCGCTCAGGTTCGCTGCAAAGGATTTTGTCGCGCCATTCGTCGGGATCATGCACATCGCGGTCGTCGGGCGCGATATTGAAGTCGCCCATCACCGCCAGTCGCGGCCAGCGCTGCGCTTCGCCGCGCAGCCACTCGGCCAGCGCCGCAAGCCAGCGCAGTTTGTAATGATAGTGGTCGTGGCCCACTTCCTTGCCGTTGGGCACGTAGAGGTTGATCACGCGCGTGTCGCCCACCGTCGCTGCAATGGCCCGCGCCTGAGGGTCGTCCAGCCCGGGAATGCCGCGCAAAGCATCGGAAACCGGGCGCCGGGTCAGCAAGGCCACGCCGTTGTAGCTGGATTGCCCATGCGCCAGACAGAAGTAGCCCCGTTCCTGAAAATCCTGCGCCGGGAAATCCTCGTCCCGGCACTTCAGTTCCTGTAGCCCCAGAACGTCGGGCGCTTGAGTTTCGAGCCAGTCCGCCACCTGGTCCTTGCGAACCCGGATGGAATTGACATTCCAGCTGGCGATAATCATGGCTGCTGAGGAATCAGGAGCGCGGCCGGCCAACCTTGATATGCACGTCGCCCACCCGTTCCACGCCGGCGGTGACGTGGTCGCCCGGCTTGACCGGACCCACGCCGGCCGGCGTTCCGGTAAAGATGACATCGCCCGGCTTCAGCTCGAAAAAAAGGGAAATTTGCGCGATCAGTTCGGCGGGCTTGCGAATCATGTCTTCGAGGTCCGCTTCCTGTCTGACCTCGCCATTCACCGCCAGCCAGATGCGTCCCTTGGCCGGGTGCCCGGTGCCGGACGCTCTTCGCAATGTGCTGACCGGCGCGGAATAGTCGAAGCTCTTGCTGGTTTCCCAAGGCTCGCCCCCTTTCCGTGCTTTTTCCTGCAGATCGCGGCGCGTCAGGTCGATGCCTACGCCGTAGCCGTACACATGGCCCAGCGCCTCCTCCGCCGGTATGTTCAGACCGCCGCCTTGCAGGGCCACCACCAGTTCCACCTCGTGATGCAGATTCCTTGTTTGGGCGGGGAAGGGAATCTCGCCGCCGTCCGGCAGCAGCGCGTCCGCCGGCTTCATGAAAACCGGAGGCTGCGGAACCCGCTTGCGATCCATTTCCTTGATATGGTCCAGGTAATTCCAGCCCACGCAAAATACGCGGCGCGCGGGAAAGCGCCGTTCGATTCCCCGAACCGCGAGGCTGGGCCGATAATAGTCAAACAATTCCGTCATTCGAGAAGCGCCCCTTGTTTGCTATTGACGCATGTTTGCGTCCGGCGCCACGAATCCGAACTTTGGCCAATTTTGCATTCGCGGTCAAGCGGGCGCGTTGCGCAATGAGGCCGATTCGCGCAGATGAATGCGCGGGCGCAAGGCGTTATCCTCTCAAGGATGCGAAAGTTTGACCTTCTGGTGGCGGGCGGCGGCAGCGGCGGCTTGGCGGCGGCGCAGCGAGCAGCCGAGCACGGGGCGCGAGTGGCGCTTATCGAGTCCGGCCGTTTGGGAGGCACCTGCGTTAACCGCGGCTGCGTGCCGAAGAAAATCATGTGGCACGCTGCGGAACTGGCGCGCCAACTTGCCGACTCGCGCGAGTACGGCTTTCGGCTTTCGATTGAAGGCCATGACTGGGCCGGACTGGTGGAGCGCCGGGAGCGCTATATCCGCCGCCTAAACGGGATATACGCCGAAAATCTCAAGCGCCGGGGCGTGGAATATGTTTCAGGACATGCGGCCTTTTCGGGCCCTCGCGCACTCGCCGTTAACGGCGAGGAGTATGTGGCTCCGCGCGTTCTGGTCGTGACTGGCGGCGAGCCTGTTGTGCCGGAAATCCCCGGGGCCGACCTCGGCGGCACCTCCGACGGCTTCTTCGAGCTGGATAGCCTCCCGCGCCGGGCGGCGGTTGTGGGCGCCGGTTACATCGCCGTGGAACTGGCCGGGATTCTGCGGGGACTGGGCTCGGAGGTGACGCTGCACCTGCGCCGCGCGTCGGTTCTGCGAAGCTTTGATGAGCTGCTCCAGAAAGCCTGCCTCGACGGACTGGCCGATGCCGGCGTGCGCATCGTGACGGACTTTGTGCCGGCGGCGGTCGATCAGGATCCGGATGGCCTGCGGCTGGCTGCTTCCTCGGGCGCGCGCACCGGGCCTTTCGATGCGCTCCTGTGGGCCGTTGGCAGGCGGCCTCTGGTGCGCGGCCTTGATCTTGGGGCGGCGGGCGTGTCCTGTGGCGCGCGCGGCGCTATCGAAGTGGACGAGTGGCAACAGACCACGGCGCCGGGCGTGTTCGCGCTGGGCGACGTGACCGGGAATCACGAACTCACGCCGGTGGCGATCGCGGCGGGACGACGCTGGGCCGACCGGCAATTCGGCGCAATGGCCGAGCGCAAAATGGACTACAAAAATATACCTACCGTGATCTTCGCGCATCCGCCGCTGGGTTCGGTGGGCCTCAGCGAAGAGGAGGCGCGCGCCGCCCACGGCGATTCGGTCCGCTGCTACCGCAGCGAGTTCGTGCCGCTGTACTACGGGATCGCTTCGCATAAACCCAGAGCGCGCATGAAGCTGGTTACAGTGGGCGAGGAGGAGCGCGTGGCGGGGTGCCATCTGGCGGGCCCCGGAGCGGATGAAATGCTTCAGGGCTTTGCGGTGGCGGTAAGGATGGGCGCCCGCAAGGCGGACCTCGACGACACCGTGGCCATTCACCCTACCGCTGCCGAGGAGCTCGTCACGATGCGCTAGCAGTCCTCGCGGCTGTTACGCCCTCCGCTTCGTCACGGGTTCAGCAGCTTGCGGGTGTCAGGATGCCGGTCGTGCCAGATGGCGAAGCTCTCCGCGGCTTGCTCCACCAGCATGCCCCAGCCGTCATGCGTCGAACGCGCTCCTCCCCGGCGCGCCCAGGACATGAAGGCTTCGGCCGCTTTTCCGTAAGCCAGATCAATGCAATGCGCGCCTGCTGCCAAGGACCGGGGCAGCCTGGGGGGGTGGCCCGCCAGCCCTGCGGAGCTGGCATTGATGACCAGATCGGCCGGCGGCGGGGTTTCCGCCTCCGGATTGCCTGCTCTTATGGCGCCGAGCGGCGCGAAGCGGCGCGCCAGCTCCAGCGCGCGTTTCCTAGTGCGGTTGACGAGCGTGATCTTGGCAATGTTCGCTCCCATCAGCGCGGGAATAATGCCGCGAGCGGCACCTCCCGCTCCGATTATCAGTATCGATGCATTTTCCAGTTCAAGGCCGAGATTGACCCGCAGATGGCGAAGCAGTCCGGGGCCGTCCGTATTGTCGCCGTGAATGCGGCCGTTATCGCCGAAGCTTAAGGTATTGGCTGCCCCGGCTTGGCGGGCCCCGTCGCCGAGGGAATCGCTTAACGCCGCGGCTTCCTCCTTGAGCGGCACGGTGATATTGCAGCCGAGCCCGCCATCTTCGGCAAAGCGCCTCACCATGCTCGGCAGTGATCCTGGCTGAACATTGATACGCCGGTACTCCAGCGCAATGCTGAATTGCGCCGCAAAGCGGCGATGGATTTCCGGCGAACGGCTGTGTTCGATCGGATCTCCCATTACGCAGTAGAGTGCCGCCATGATTCCTAGGTATGGTCCATGCCCGACGCTAGCGTACAGCAGGATTCCTTCCGGCAGCCTTCCGGCGGATCAGGCGGGCGCGAGGCAACCGTGTGCTAGACTTCGGCGGCGGGAGAGAAAAATTCCCGGCGAGGCTGATTGCGGCTTGTTCGCGATATTAGCCATAAACGCCCTCTGTGGAGGGGAACAGAAACAAACTGGAGGCATTTTATGACCAGTCCTGAACGCAAACTTCTCGCTCTTGCCCTTAGCGCTGCCTTGGCGGCCGGCGCTGCCGGAACCGCGGCTGCGGCCAGCGCCAGCACCTTTGATGCGGGCGCAGCGGCTCCGACAGTGCTCGACGGGCATGGCGACGACGACGAAGGCAGCTGCGGCGACGACGACGGCGACGATGATGGCGACGACGACGAAGGCAGTTGCGGCGAAGGCAGTTGCGGCGAAGGCAGCTGCGGCGACGACGACGGCGACGAAAGCTAGATCGCTGCTACCGCAGTAGCTTTCCATAGGGCGACAGCCGGCGAATAATTCAATTCGCCGGCTGTTTCGTCCCTGTCCGGCTCGTAAAAACCTGCAACCTTCCAAGCTTGGGCCGGATTATTTGAGGGTTGCCATTTTTGCGCGTTTTTCTCGCGCCCCAAAGCTTGGTTTCCGCAAACATTGCCTCAGCCGGGTCGTTCCGCCGCAGGGGCCTTGAATGACGAGCCGATGTCCTTGGTCGCTCGGGGTAAGCGCCGCTTATCAGGCCTACCACGATCAAGAGTGGAGTGTTCCGGCGCTCGACGACTCCATTCATTTCGAGTTTCTGATCCTTGAATCCGCCCAGGCGGGCTTGTCGTGGCGGACCGTGCTGCACAAGCGCGACGGTTATCGAAGAGGCTTCGCCGGTTTTGATCCGCAGCTTGTGGCCCGCTACGGAGAAAAGGAAATCGAGGCCTTGGCCTGCGATTCGGGCATCATCCGCAATCGCCTGAAAATCCGCGCCGCGGTGGGCAACGCTGCGGCTTTCCTGCGGGTAGCGGAAGAGTACGGGTCGTTCACCCGTTATATCTGGCAGTTCGTGGACGGCGCGCCGATTGTCAACAGATGGGACAGGCAGGATCAGGTTCCCGCTACCTCGCCGGAATCGGATCGCCTGTCATCTGATCTCAAGGCCCGCGGCTTCAAGTTTGTGGGCTCCACCATCATGTATTCCCATATGCAGGCCTGCGGACTGATTAACGATCACTTGGTGAATTGTTACCGGCACGCGGAATGCCGCGAGATCTGGCGCCGCATCAAACACCGGCTTCCCATGCGCTGACCGATTATCCGGGCCGAAGAATTGCGCCGCTCACGGCGTCACGGATTTCGGTGGGCCTGTTCAGGGGGCCGCACTCCCCTTCCAGTATCCAGTCCACCCGGTTGCCGAAATAATTCCGCGCCGCCTTCGCGGTGCGCGCCGGCGGCATGCCGTGCGGATTGCAGCTGGTCGAGACCAAGGGCGAATCCGCGGCTTGGCATAGGGCGCAAGCCAGCGGATGCGAACTGCGGCGCACAGCGATGGTTTCACGCGCGCCGGTGATCCAGTCCGGCGCATCGGGAGCGGCGCCAACGATCCAAGTTACGCCGCGGCCTTGAAGCAGTTCGCGGCTTTTTGGCAACGCCGACAGCTCCTCCGCCCAGCCGTTGAATTGCGCCCATTCCGCCGCGATCAGAATCACGCCCAGCGACCGTTCCCGCCCCTTGAGAGCAAGAATGCGTTCAACCGCGCGCTCGTTGCTCGGCAGGCAGCCGAGGCCGTACACCGATTCGTTGGGGTAGGCGATCACCCCGCCGTCGCGCAGGATGGCTGCGCCTCGCGCAACGCGGGCGTCAGGATTTGCCGGACCGTCTCCGGGCGCGCTTCGCAGGGGCATTCTTCAACAGTTCACGGCATTGCTCAAGATTGAGGCCGGTCGGATTCTGGCCACGCGGAACCGAGGCATTGCGCTGGCCGTCGGTCACGTACGGCCCGTAGCGGCCGCTCAGCACTTGGATCGATTCACCATCGAATTCCTTGATCGGAGGCCGCTGCGTGCGTGGTGCCGGCTTCACGTCCAGCGCCTCATCAAGCGTGACGGTGAACACCGACAAGGACTCGGGCAGCCGCAGGTAGCGGGGCCGTGCTTTTCCGCCGCGCTCTCCAATCTGCACGTAGGGGCCCTTGACTCCGCAGCCGGCGAATACCGGACGGCCATCGGGATGCTGTCCCAGCTTGCGCGGCAGGCGCAGCAGCGCCACGGCTTCGTCCAAGCTCACGGAATAGGGGGAAATATCCGGCGGCAGCGAAGCATATTTGGGCTTGTCCTCGCCGCGTTCGCCGAGCTGCGCGAAAGGCCCGAAGCGCCCGCGCCCCGCAAAAACCGGCTGGCCGGTCTCCGGGTGCGTTCCCAGCGTTCGCGGCAGGGACAGCAGCTTGAGGGCTTGTTCCAAGGTCACGGTTGATTCGTGGAGATTGTCCGCGAGCGACGCATAGCGGGGCTTGTTTTCGCCGTCGCGCTCCCCCAGTTGCACGAACGGGCCATGCCGGCCGTGTCCAGCGTAAACAGGCTTTCCGCTCTCGGGATCCTCGCCCAGGTGCCTGGGGCCCTTCAGCAATTCCACGGCCTGCTCCAGCGTCACATCCTCGTATTTCAATCCCTCGCGCAGGTTGGCAACCCGCGGGCGATGGTCCTCGGTGCGTTCGCCGAGCTGCACGAAATAGCCGTAAGGCCCGAGCCGCGCATATACGGACTCGCCCGTTTCCGGGTGCTTGCCAAGCAGCCGCTTGGGACGCTCGTCGGCGCCCTTGAGTGTGCGCTTCTTATCGGCTAGCTGCTGCGAATAGTGGTCCCAGAATTCATCCATCAGCGGAATCCAGCGCTTCTCTCCGTTGGCGACGGCATCCAGCGCTTCCTCCATGCCCGCGGTGAAGTCGTAATCCACGTAGTCGCTGAAATGGCGGCTCAGAAAATCCGCCACCAGGGTACCTTTCTGGGTGGGCACGAAGGACCGCTTTTCCATCACGGCATACTCGCGATCGCGCAGTTTCCTAAGCGTTTCGGCATAAGTGGAAGGACGCCCGATGCCATGATCTTCCAGGGCCTTGACTAGGCTCGCCTCGTTGTAGCGCGGCGGCGGTTCGGTGAAATGCTGCTCCGACTCAAGCTTCTTCACGGCCAGCGTATCGCCTTTGGCCAGCGCCGGAAGCACTTTGTCCCTGCTGTCCGCCGAGCGCGCAAGAACCTTGAGAAAGCCCGGATGCGCGAGCGTGTTTCCGGTGGCCCGAAAACGTCCTGCCGCCGGTTCGGACGACTCCTCCGCGGCGTTTTCGCCCGGAACCAGGTGGGCGGAGACCCGGTCGAACAAGGCGTCGCTCATCTGGCTGGCCACAGCGCGCCGCCAGATGAGGTCGTAGAGCCTGAACTGGTCGGCATCGAGGCGATTCTTGAGCGCGTCCGGCGGCCGCTCCATGCTGGTGGGCCTGATCGCTTCGTGCGCCTCTTGGGCGTTGCGCGTGCGGGTGCGGTAGCGGCGCGGGGTTTTTGGCAGGAACTCGGAACCCAGGCTGCTGCCGATGTAATCGCGGATCTCACGGATTGCTTCCGCGGCCAACTGCACCGAATCGGTTCGCATATAGGTGATGAGTCCCACCGCGCCGGCGCCGGTGTCAATGCCCTCGTAGAGGCCCTGCGCCACGCGCATGGTCCGTTGCGCCTGCATCCCCAGTTGCCTCGAGGCCGACTGCTGCAGTGTCGAGGTCGTGAACGGCGGCGGCGGGCTGCGTTTGGCGCGGGTTTCGTTAACCTCCTGAACCGTGAGGCGGCCGTCGCCGTCGGCCGCCGCGCCCTCTCGCATGGCTTTCAGCAGCGCGTTGCGCGCCTGCTCCGTTTCGGCTCCGCTCCCGAGCGAGAATTTCGTTAGCTTCTTGCCGCCCAGTTCCACCAGCGCCGCCTCGAAATCCTCGCCGGACTTTTGCAGGATTGCGGTGAGGGTCCAGTACTCGCGAGGCTTGAATTGCCCGATTTCCTTTTCGCGTTCCACGATCAGCTTCAGCGCGGGGCTTTGCACCCTTCCGGCCGAGAGCCCGCGGGTAATGATTCGTGAGAGCAGAGGCGAAAGCGTGAATCCCAGCAGCCGGTCCATGCAGCGGCGCGCCTTTTGCGCCTCCACTAGCGGCATGGCGAGGTCGCGCGGCGCCTGCACCGCTTCGGTGACCGCCTGGCGGGTGATCTGATTGAATGCCACGCGGTGCACCTGCTTGCCCTTGAGAGCGCCCTGACCGTCGAGAAGCTCCAGCAGATGCCAAGCGATGGCTTCGCCTTCGCGGTCCGGGTCGGTGGCCAAGTACAGGGCGGGCATTTTCGCCAATGCCGAACGGATCCGCTGCACTGCGGTCCGGGAACTTTCCACCGGCGCGAACTCCATTTCGAAGCCGTTGCGGGTATCGATGGAAAGGCCGCCGTGCTTGAGGTCGCGCACATGGCCGTTGCAAGCCAGAACGCGGTAACCCTTGCCTAGGTAGCGTTCCAAGGTGCGCGCCTTGGCGGGAGACTCCACCACAATGAGGCCTCCCGCAGCAGTATCGGTTGCGCCAGCCGTCATTGCTGATCTGCCTCTATTATGAAATGCATCGCTAGGGAAATCATTTTGCCTTGCTCTGGGTGGCCTCTGCTTCGGTCAAGAGCAAGCGCGCATCCTAGCACCGATTAACGGCTGAATTGAAAGCGGCCGTCGGGCAGCGAGGCAATGCGGCCCTGAATCTCCAGCCGAGCAAGCTCGGCGGCCACTTCGGCGGCGCCGAGGCCGGTTTGCTTGACCAGATCGTCAACGCTTTGGGGCTTTTGATGCAGAAGGCCGCCGAAAAGCGGCAGCTCCTCAGGCTCCGGGGGGCCCGGTTCCCGCCGGCTGCTGGCGCTTCCGACACCTTGCAGCAACGGCAGCAATTCCACCAGCACATCCTCGGGGTTCTCCACCAGCTTGGCCCCGTTGCGGATCAGGGCGTGGCATCCCCTCGAAGCAGGGCTGTAGATTGAGCCGGGCACCGCAAATACTTCGCGTCCTTCATCAGCCGCCGCGCGGGCCGTAATCCTGGCGCCGGACCGTTTGGCGGCCTCCACGACCAGCACGCCTGCCGATATGCCGCTGATGATGCGGTTGCGGCGCGGGAACATCCATTGCTTCAGTGCGGTTCCCGGCGGATTTTCCGATATCAGCAGGCCCTGGGCGGCGATGCGCCGCGCCAGTTTCGCGTGCCGCCGCGGATAGACCCGGTCCAGGCCTTGAGCGCACACGCCCAAGGTGCGTCCGCCGCAGTCCAGCGCGCCTTCGTGGGCGGCCGCATCGATTCCTTCGGCCAGGCCGCTGGCGATGCAAAGGCCGCGGCGGCTCAGTGCGCGCGCGAAGTCGCCGGCAGTGGAGCGGCCCAGGGGGGTGGCCGAGCGGCTGCCCACGATTGCGATCTGCGCGTGCCCGAGCGTGTCCAACTGCCCGAGTGCGAAGAGAACGGTTGGCGGATCGTGGATTTCCCTGAGCAGGGCCGGGTAAAGGGGATGGCTGATCGGAACCAGATGCGCGTCCTCGCCTGCAAGCCACTGCATGCAACGGCGTATCAGCGCCATGTTGGGCCGCGCCAGCGCCGCCAGCGCTTCCGGGCCTAGGCCTGCCGCGCGCAATTCGCCGGACGGGGCATCCGCCACAGCGGCAGCGCTGCCATAGCGCCGCAGCAGTTCCCGGCGCTGGTGCGAGGGCACGCCGGGGCATAGGTGAAGGGCGATCCACGGTTCTGCTTCCATGCCGGGAATTCCTTGGGACGATTATGGGAAAATACCACAACCGGCGCGCCACGCATACCGTATTAATGGCCGAACTCACCGTTCTCAAATTTCCCGACCGTCGGCTGCGGCTGAAGGCCCAGCCGGTGGCGGCGGCCGGCGAGCGCTTGCGGCGCCTTGCCGACGATATGCTCGAAACCATGTATGCGGCCGGAGGCGTTGGGCTGGCGGCCACCCAGGTGAACGTTCAGCAGCGGCTGCTGGTTATGGATGTCTCGCCGGAGCGCGAGTCGCCCCAGCGCCTCGTCAACCCCGAGATCGTCGATGTGGAGGGCGAAGTGGTGAGCGAGGAGGGCTGCCTTTCGGTGCCGGAATTCACTGCGGAAATCTCCCGGGCGGAGCGGGTGACGGTGCGCGCCCGCACCGTCGATATGGAACCCGTGGAATTGGAGCTTGAGGGTTTGGCAGCGATCTGCGTTCAGCACGAGATCGATCATCTCGACGGCAAGCTGTTTATCGATTACCTCTCGCCGTTGAAGCGCCGGATGCTGCGCAAGCGCCTTGAGAAAACCGCCCGCGCAGGCTAGGATTCTTTTTGCGGGGACTCCCGGCTTTGCTTTGGAAGCCCTGCGCGGCCTGCACGGCGCGGGCTACGGGGTTGCGGGCGTGATTACGCAGCCGGACCGCGCTTCCGGACGCGGTCGCAGCATGAAGGTCTCGGCGGTCGCGCGGTGGGCGCGCCAAGCGGGCCTGAATCTGATCCAGCCCCTGCATTGGCAGGACGATGGCCTAATTCGGTCCTTGCGCGCCAGCGGCGCGGATCTGATGGTGGTGGCCGCCTATGGCGCTATTCTTCCGCCTTCCGCGCTTGAGGCCTGCCGTCTCGGCGCGATCAATATCCATGCTTCCCTGTTGCCTCGCTGGCGCGGCGCATCGCCCGTTGCGGCGGCGATCCGGGCTGGCGACCAACGAACCGGGGTGACGCTGATGCAAATGGAGGCGGGCCTGGATACAGGGCCGCTGCTGGCCAGAAGCGAGGCAAATATCGGCCCGCAGGAAACCGCCGGCGAACTGGAAGATCGCCTGGCGCGCATGGGATCGGAGCTGCTGCTTGAGCATCTTCCGGCAATCCTTGGCGGCCAGCTTCGCCCTGCGCCACAGCAAACGGAGCGGTCCACCTACGCGCCCCGGATGACCAAGGCCCAGGGGCGGATCGACTGGTCTGCGACGGCCGGGGAACTGGCTCGCCATGTTCGCGCCTACGACCCCTGGCCCGTTGCCCATGCGCTCTGGCAGGGCCAGGCCATTCGTTTCTGGGGGGCTTGCGCCCTCGAGGACCGCGGCGCCGAGCCTGGCCGTGTGGTGAGCGTTGGGCGCGATGGCCTGCATGTGGGAACCGGCGAAGGCGTATTGCGGCTTCGGGAGGTTCAGTTGCCGGGCCGGCGGCGGATGCCGGCGGCGGATGCGGCGCGCGGCGCGCCTCTGGCTGGATCGCTGCTCAGGTGAGCGGCGCCGGTTCCCGGCGGGTCAGCGCGCTGGCTGTATGCGCGGTGCTGCAGGGGCGCAGTTACGCTAGGGCGCTGAATGATGCGGGCCACGCCCGGCTTTCCCGGGAGCGGCAGGCGCTGGCCTCGGAGCTGGCCCAGGGAGCGCTGCGCTGGCAGCACCGGCATAGGGAAATCTTGCGCCGCCTTATGGATCGTCCCCGGCCGGCTAGCAGGCTCGACGCCCTGCTTTCCGTGGGGCTGTTCCAGCTGAGTCGCACCCGGATCCCCGCCCACGCGGCGGTGCACGCCTGCGTGGCTGCGGCCAAGGAGCTGCTTTCCCCCGCTGCGGCGCGGCTGGTCAATGCAGTCCTGCGGCGCTATCTGCGCGAGCGTTCGCAGCTTGAAGCGACGGCGGACCGCCGGCTTGAGGGCCGGTTCTCGCATCCGGGCTGGATGATCCGGCGTTTCCAGGCTGGCTGGCCCGGTCATTGGGAGAGCATCCTGCGCGCCGGGAACCGCAAGCCGCCGCTGTGGCTGCGGGTGAATCGCGCCAAACTCGGCCGCCATGCTTACCGGATGAGCCTGCTAAACGCCACGGCATGGAGTTGCGGGCTGCCGCAGGGCCTGCCCGACGGGCTCAGGGTCGATCCGCCAATGCCGGTTTCACGGCTTCCCGGTTTTTCGGATGGCCTGGTCTCGGTGCAGGATGCGGGCGCGCAGTTGGCCGTGCCTTTTCTTGGAGCGCGGTCGGGCATGCGGGTTCTGGATGCCTGCGCGGCCCCCGGCGGCAAGACGGCGCAGTTGCTCGAGACCTGTCCGGGAATGATGGAACTGGTGGCGCTGGATTCGGATGCCGGGCGTCTCGACCGGCTTAAGGAGAATCTCGACCGTCTCGGACTTGAGGCCAACGTTTGCCTAGGTGACGCCTTGCGCCCGCGCGAGTGGTGGGACGGCCGGCCTTTCGACCGCATTCTGCTTGATGCGCCCTGCTCGGCAACCGGCGTGATCAGGCGTCATCCGGACATCAAGCATTTGCGCCGCGCCCAAGATATTCCGCGTTTCGCCCGGCTGCAGTCGCGCCTTCTGGGAAGCCTCTGGCCGCTGCTCAAGCCTGGCGGTCGGTTGCTATACAGCGTTTGCTCTGTGCTGCCGGATGAAACCGTCCGCGTCATCGAGAGCTTTTTGAGAGAAAATGTAGCGCTGGCGCGCGAAGTGAGGAGATCGGACCGAGTGAGTATCTCGGACCGATTATCCGGGGCATGGGCGCTGCCATTATCGAGCCACGGCTACCAGGTGCTTCCGGGTAGCCGTTGCGCGGACGGACATTTCAATGCGCTATTGGAGAAAACTGCCGAAACTCAAGCCTGAAGCGAGGCTGGCGTTTCTGGGCCTGCTGCTGATTCCGCTGTTCGCGGCGGCATCGGAGGTTGATGTTCGCTTGGCCTATGCGCGGGCCGACGAGGGGCAATGGCTGGTGACCACCCGGGTGGATTTCGAGCTTGACGCCGAGGCCGAGCGGCTGGTGCGGCAGGGCTTGCGGCTGAAGGTGGAGGTGGAATTCAGCGTGGCGCAGCCGCGCCCGGTCATCCCGTCCAAACGGCTGGCCGGTTTTGTCCGCGCGCTTTATCTGGAGTACGACGCAGCATCCGGCCGGTTTGTGGTGAGCACGCCTTCCGCCGATGTCCGGGCGGAATTCGCCACCATGTTTTCGGCCTTGCGCAAGATCGGCTACCTGACCGATCAGCCGGTCATCGCCCAGTCCGCGCTCGCGGCGGGGCAGCCCTATGCGTTTTCGGTGCAGGCGCGGCTCTTTCCTGAGAACGCCAACTGGTGGCGCCGCAATGTAGCCGGTCGCCTCGGTCTCGGCCTGTCGCTGAGCAGCGCCACCTATACTTGGTCGCTAACTCCTTAGCAGCAGGCTAGCCGCCATCGCCGCAACGGCGGCCACGAACACCGCCCGGATCACGCCCTCGCCCCGCGACAAGGTCAGACGCGCCCCCAGCCATCCGCCGGCGCCGTTGCCGACGGCCAGCGCCAAGCCCGCCAGCCACAGGATTTCCGATTGCCAGGCGAAGATCGCCAGCGCCAGGATGGCGCAGGGCAGAACGATGACGACCTTGTACATATTGACCCGAACCAGATCCATGCCGAGGATGCGATGCAGCGTGGGCATGAACAGGAAACCCACCCCCACCTGAATGAACCCGGCCCAGGCGCCGGACAGCAGCAGCGCGGCGTAGCCCAGCCGCCGTCTGGCAGGCGTGATCTCCACTTCCTTTTGCGTCATGTCCGGCCTGCGCCGCAGCATCGCCAGCGTGACCGCGATCATGGTGATCACCACGATGCGATCAAACCAAGGCCCGGCAATGCGAACCCCGATCAGGGCGCCGCCGCCGGCGCCGATGCAAGCAAACAGCGACAGCCACAAGGCTTTCTTGAGGTCCGCGAAACCGTGCTTGCGGAACGTTCCGATGGCCACCAGGTTTTGGACGATGATTGCCACTCGCAGCGTCCCGTTGGCCACGGGCGCTGGCAAGCCGGCCAGCAGCAGGATCGGCAGGCTCAGCATCGACCCGCCGCCGGCCATGACATTGAGGAATCCGGAGGCGCAGCCGGCCAGAATCAGCAGAGGCAAAAACTCCGGCGGCAGGGATTCGGTCACGGACCCGCCGGCAGGCTTTCTTGCAGGATCCCGGGAAGATCCTCGCGCCGCAAGGACGGCAGGCCGGAGAGCGGCGGTCGCGAGTTATAGGTGTTCCAGAACATCACATTGAGGCCCCTGAATCGGCCATTGCGCCCGTCATGCAGCAAGGCTGCGGCCGCTTTGCCCGAATAGGTGTATTCCAGCCTCGTGCCGGCCTTGCTCTTCATCCACTCGATGGCTTCCAGCGCAGCGCCGGAAGGAAGCGCATAGCCATCGCCCAGAAACTCCTCGCGCAATTCCACCCGTTCCAGCGCCCCGCCGCTAGGCGGAGGACAGATGCCGTCCAATAGCGAGCGCAGGTTGCCGGCCAGCGCAACGGCTTTCTTTTTTGAAGTCATTTGGCTGGTCACCACCCAGGCAGCCACGATGCGGCTGGGCAAGCCCGCAAGCGCGACGCCGAAGTCCAGCCCCACGGCGCTGCCCGACGAGCCGCAGGGCAGATAGATCAGGTCCGGCGCCGGACAAAGGCCGCGCGCCACCTGCTCGGCAAGTTCCAGCGCGGCGCATACGTAGCCGAGGCTGCCGAGGGGGGAGGAACCGCCCAGCGGAATTTCGTACCAGGCGCTGTTTCCGCCCGGCAATCGGGAGCGTATTGCTTTGGTTTCTTGCGGAGAGCCGGCAGACTCAAGGCGCGTTCCCAGCAGCAGATGATGGCGAAGCGTTTTCTCCACATAGGGCGTAGGCGGTTGAGGGCGAACAATGCCCACGCATTCGAGCCCGAGCTGGCGGGCGAACAGCGCAGTGGAAAGAATATGGTTGGAGCCTACCGCGCCGTAGGTCACAACGCCGCGGCAGCCGCGTTGAAGGGCATCGGCCAGCAGGAACTCCAGCTTGCGCACCTTGTTTCCGCCATGCTCAACGCCGCTGATATCGTCGCGCTTGATCCATACGGAGCGGGCGCCGAGGTCCTCGGCCAGCGCGGCGTGCCGGTCCACCGGGGTGGGCGTGTCAGCGAGCGCCTTCCAAGGGAAACGGCGCCGGATGGCTTCGCTGTACGCGCTTGTGCCGTCAGTCATTATTGCCTTGCTTTATGGAGCTTGCGCCGCCTGCCAACCAGTTTTCGGCTTGAGGTTATCGGGGCGGAGAGTTTATTGAACCAGTTTGAGCAGGATGGAATCGAAGCGATGTTCCTGCAGGCGGGCACGGTCCGCGTTGAGTTGATCCAGATCGCTGGTGGGGCCCACGCGCACGCGATAGTAGGTTTGCCGGTCCACCCGCACCGGCTGGATCCGTGCGTTCATGCCAACCAGCGCCAGCCGCGCCTTGAGGGATTCCGCCTCCCGCTGGCGCGTGAATGCGCCCAGTTGCAGCACGTACATGCCGGGTGCCGCCACCGCCCGGGGTTGCGGTTCGCGGACGCTTGAGGAGCCGCTGGAAGGCTGCGCCGCGCCATCGGAGGGCTGCGGCGTGGCCGTGGCCATTCCCGCCAGCGGTTCCGCCGCGGCTTGTCCGGGCTGCTGCGCGGCGGCTTCGGCGACCGGCTGCGCCGCCTCCTGCGCCGGAGCGGCGCGGGTCTCTTCCACGACCTCCTCGCCGCGCTCCAGAATATCGTAAAAATCGAATCTCGGGCTGCTGGAAGGGTTGGTGGCCAGGATATCCGGCGGTTCGGTCCACCATCGCGCGAGCATGGGATACACCCAGAACGCCAAAACCATCCCCAGCACCAAGCCGACGATAAATTGAACGTACCCCCAGCCCCGCGAACCGCGCTTGCTTCGTTTCGCCATGCTTACATGCTCCTCGGGGCGGAAACGCCCAGCAAACCCAGTCCGTTTCGCAGAACCTGCCCGCCGGCCTGCGCCAGCCCAAGCCGCGCGGAGCGCAGTTCCGGTTCCGCGTCCAGCACCTTGCAATGGTTGTACCAGCCGTGGAACGCCTGGGCCAGGCTAATCAGATAATGCGCCACGATCTGCGGCGCCCTCTGAACCGCCGCCTGCTCAACGGTTTCCGGCAGCCGGGCCAAAGCCAGCATCAGGTCGATTTCCCGGCGGTGGGTGAGCAGGCTGGCATGCGCGGCGGATTCATCCATGGAGAACGAAAGGCCGCGGTCCGCCATTTTCCCCAACAGGCTTGCGATGCGGGCATGGGCATACTGCACGTAGTACACGGGGTTGTCGCTGGACCGGCGCTTGGCGAGATCGAGGTCGAAATCAAGATGCTGTTCTCCTGCCCGGGATACATAAAAGAAACGCGCCGCATCCACGCCCACTTCTTCGCGCAGACTCCGCAAGGTCTCGAATTCGCCCCCGCGCGTGGACATGGCCACACGCTGTCCCCCGCGGAGCAGCGCAACGAACTGCACCAGCCTCACCTCAAGGCAGGAGGGCGGTTCGCCCAGCGCTTCCAAGCCTGCGCGAACCCTGTTCACGTAGCCGTGGTGATCGGCGCCCAGCACGTCCAGCAACAGGTCCGCGCCGCGCTTGCGCTTGGCGTAATGATAGGCGATATCGGAGGCGAAATAGGTGCTGCGGCCATCCGCCCGCACCACTACGCGGTTCTTTTCGTCGCCATAGCGCTCGGCCGGAAACCATAATGCGCCTTCGTGCCGGTAGGTTATCCCTTCAAGCTCAAGGCGCTTGAGGCACTCATCGATTTTACCGGCGGCCACCAGCTCCCGTTCGGACTGCCAGTTATCGAAGCGCACCCCGAACTGTTCCAGGTCTTCGCGGATATCCTCAAGCACCCAGCCGCCTGCGGCGCGGGCGATTTCCGAAAACAGCGCGTCTCCCAGGCATTCGCGGGCGGCTTCAATCAGGGCATCAAGGTAGCGGTCCGCCTCGCCGTTGCCGCCCGCCTGCTTGTCAGGCCAAGCCATGCCCTTCCGCGCCGCTTCGGCGGACACGGGAAGCTCATCGGCCATCCGCCCCGCCAGATTGCCGATGTATTCGCCGCGGTAGGCGCCTTCAGGAAAGGCTTCCACGCCCGTGGCTCGTTCCACCATGCGCAGCCAAACCGACAGGCCCAGCACGGACAGTTGCCGGCCCGCGTCGTTGACGTAGTACTCGCGCCATACCTCGTGCCCGGTGGCCTCGAGCAGCCGGGCTAGGCTATCCCCGATCGCCGCGTGGCGGCCGTGCCCCACATGCAGGGGGCCGGTGGGATTGGCCGACACGAATTCCACCAGCACCCTGCGCTTGGCGCCGAAATCGCTGCATCCGTAGGCATCGCCTCGACGGGCGATCCACTGCAGTTCGGACTGCAATGCGCCGGGGGCCAGCCAGATATTGATAAAGCCGGGAGCGGCGATTTCAACCCGATCGATGAGCTGATTTGCGGGCAATGCGGCGACGATATCTGCTGCGATATCGACCGGCTTTCGCTTCAACTTGCCCGCCAGCTGCATCGCCGCGTTGGATGCGTAGTGGCCGTTGCGCGAATCCCGCGCCTGCTCCAGCCCGGCATGGCGGAGCGTGCGCGCATGGTCTCCGGCCACCCGGCGCAGAGCTTGGTCAAGTAGGTTGCCGAGCGCTTGCTTCATGGCGGGGCCGCAGTGAATTGATTCGGCTAGTGGGCCACCCTGCGGTCAAGGGTTTTCGGGTGCTATTGGACGGTCAAAAAGGAGCAGCGTTGCCCCTAGGCTGGTTGACGGCACCGGGATTGTCACCGTTGCATTATAACGCCACTTGCGGCGGCGTGTTTCGCCCGAACAGCGCAATCAAAAAACTGCGGCTGTTCGGGCGATTCGCATCGTCCGGCTTCCCGCAGGGGGAAGCGCGGATGTTGCTTTAACTACAGGCGGTAGCGGAAGGTCATTCCGGCGCGGCGCTTCTCGGGCAGGGTAAGGCCGATGGCCCGGTCGAACCCGAAGATGAACGGACCGCCGTAGGCGCTGTCCACGTAGCGGATCAGGGCCGGGCTGGTGTCATTGTCGAGCGCGTTGTCAATCCACATGTGCCTGAGCCCGCACACACTGCTGTCCCAACAATAGCCGACGGGTTGGGAGGGCGCATCACGCCACTTCGGGAACACCTGCAATGGGGGATTGCCTGCGCCGTACAGAAAACGGGCGGCTTGAAGCAGCCGCCCGTTTTAGGCTTTGTGGTTTTTCTGCGGATTAGCTTTCGCCGAAGCGCGCCTGCAGGGTCACGCCCACTTGCCGCGGATCAGGCAGGGTGAGCGAGAAGCCATAGCCCCTGCCTCTGGCTGTGAAATCGCTGAACCGCGTCGCCGCGAGAACCGCGTCGCTGTCAGTCACGTTCTCCACCCACGCCATGATGGTGTAGCAATCGTTGCGCCATCCGCCGCGGAGATTGCCTATCACTTCGGATTGGGTCTTCGCCAAGTTATGCACCCAGGCGAAAGTGCTGTCCTGATAGGAGGAATCCATCCTGCCGAACCATTCGCCGCCATTGCCTGCGGGCATGGTGAAGGCTAGGGAAAGCGTTGCCGAGTTGCGCGGGCTCAAAGCCAGTTCGCCGCCCGCCGCGTCGCGAAAGCCGAAGGTGTTCGCGAAGTTTGATTCCTCGTATTTCCTGATCTTGGTGCGGTTGTAGTTGTAGGCGAATTGGACGCTCCACATCTCAGTGAGGGCGTAGCCCAAGCTCAATTCGCTGCCGTAGATTTCGGTGTTGCCCGAACCGGAATAATCGATCTGCATTCCGTCTACTACCCCGTTGTTCATATCGTCGTCGTCATACACGCCATCGCCGTTCACGTCCACATCGGGCAAGAAAGTTCTGAAGCGCTGGTTGGTCCAGTCCGAGGTGAAAAAGCCCGCGTTGACGAACCCCCGACCGTTGGCGAAAGTGTGCCTGATGCCCAGCTCCCAGTTTTCCAGCTTGCCTTCAGGAATTTGAATGCCCACCCCGTTCGCCTCCTGAAAAACCTGGGCTGCCGAAGGCGCCATCTGGGCGATTTCCGTATTGAATCCGCCGGCGGTATTGCCCTCGGAGTAGCTTGCGAAGACCATGGTGTTTTCATAAAGCTGATAGTCCAGAGTCACCCGGGGCGTGGTGGAACTGAAGGTGTCGGCCAGCGCGATTTCGCCCCCGCCCACCTGCATGACTGACCGGCCGTTGTCTAAGTCCTCTTCGGCGCGGCGCACTTCGAGGCCAAGAGTTAACTGTTCGGTCACGTCATAGGAAACGCTTCCGAACAGGGCGGTGTTGGTGACCATCCGGTCCGGAGATGGGGTTACTCTGAAAATGCCTCTTCTGAAGACGGCGAAGCCTCCGCTTGCGTCGCCGTAAGTGAGATCAAGGTAATAGGCGCCGAGCATCCAGCGCAGCGCCTCGTCCTGCGCTGAGTTCAGCCGCAGCTCCTGAGAGAATGCGGTGTCCTTCCACGCGCCGTACTCCCAGAGTTGGCCGGGAATGAAAACTCGCATTCTTTCCAGCTCTTCGCTGACATAGCCGGTTATCGAACTCAGGGTGTAGCCGCCCAGCTCGGCGGTCACCTCCAGACTGTTGAGATTGACTTCGCGCTCAAGCCCAAAGCTTTCCTTGGGCCAGGTCGCGCCTGCAATGTTTAAGTCAACGGTGGTGTTAATCGACTGGTTCGGCAAGCCGTCGCGACTGAGGGTGCCGCAGTAATACCTAGCTCTCCCTCCCCCCCACGGCCCGCAATTATTCTCGCCGTGCAACTGCATGTAGCGCACGCCCGGACCGTCGTCGTCGTTCGACCAGAGTGAGCGGAATTTAACGGCAACCGTGTCCGAAGGCGTGGCGTAGAGCGTGAGGCTCAAGGCATTGGTTTCTTGGGCGCCCAAGGCATCGCTGTCCGGATGCTCGTTGTCCCAACCGCCATCGTAGCTGAAGATGCGCCCGGATAAACGGTAATAAAGCCTGTCGGCCACGATCGACCCTTCCACGCTGCCGCCCGCATCCATGCGCCCGTCTTGGCCTGCGGTGAGGCTGGCATCGGCGGCGAACTGGTCGCCGGGCGTTTTGGTGATGTAGTTCACCGCGCCGCCGAACGTGGCGCGACCGAAGAAGGCGCTTTGCGGGCCTTTAACCACTTCGACCCGCTCCACATCGTTCATGGATACCCACTGGCTGCTGCCGCTTAGGTAGATGCCGTCCACAAATGCCGATGCCAACTGCTGGGATCGGTCCGTGGTTGAATTATCCATTCCCCGGAATTTGAGCGCCGGGTCGGACCGGTCGCCGAAAGTGTTGGACATGTGCAGTCCCGGGGTGAAGGTCACGATGTCCTCAATGCCGATGATGCCCTGAGCTTCGATGTCCTCGCTGGTGAATGCCGAAATGCTCAGCGGAACCTCTTGGATGGACTCGCCGACTTTGCGGGCCGTGACAATGATTTCCTCCATGTCCTGGCCGAAGGCGGCGCCGGAGGCCGCTAATCCCAGCGGCACCAGCGAGAGCGTTGCAAGAATATGCTTGGATTGCATGGCGCTTCCCCCATAGAAAGCAAAATTTCCGCGCTGATTCTACCACGAGGCTGCCGGAATCCGGCTTTAATTAATTTGGGGACGGTTCAGGCGGCCTGAGTACGCAATCTGGCGCTTCGCTGCCGACTCCACTTTTACGCAATCCCGCGCTTCGGGCACAATCACGTTTCAACAAGCACAGGCGTTGCGGCGCAGCCGAGCCGGCAGGGCAGTCATCTTAATGAACAGGGCAATGGTTTTGGCGGCATGCGCCGTGCTGAATCCGGCGGCGGCTCTTGCGCTGCGGGCTCGAGTTCGCGTTGCGCCCGCTGGAGCAGGGCTTGCATTGCGTTCCATTGGTCCGGGCGGCGGGCCGCCACGCTGTAGCGTTCGGCCGGGTCTTTCCGCATGTCGAACAATAGCCGGATGCCGTGCTCCGGCAACAGGCGCTCGATATTCCGGTAGTTGGCGCGCGCCACGATTCTCCAGTCCTGCGTGCGCACTGCGGCGATGCGGTCGTGATTGAAGAAATACAGCGCCTCGTGAGGCGTTGCCGCGGTTTCGCCGATAAGAACCGGGAGGATATTGCGGCCGTCCAGCACCAGCCCCTCGGGCATCGATAGGCTCGCAATCGCAGCGATGGTGGGGAACAGGTCGATATTCATGGCCAAGGCGCCCGCCGCCTTTCCCGGCTCGATGCGACCGGGCCAGCGCGCGATAAACGGCACCCGGTAGCCGCCCTCCCAGGAGGTGCCCTTGCCGCCGCGCAACCCGCCTGGGCTGCCTTCCGGGAACGGCCCGTTATCGCTGGTGAACACGATGAAGGTGTTGTCCGCAAGGCCTTCCCGCTCAACGGCGCCGAGCACTTGCCCCACGCTCCAGTCCAGCTCCTCCACCACATCGCCATAGGTTCCCGCCCGGGAAGAACCGGCAAAGGCCGGAGATGCGGCCAGCGGGATATGCGGCGCCGTGTGCGACAGCCACAGGAAGAACGATTGGCCGGCGCTCTGCCGGATAAAACGCACGGCTTCCTCCGTGAAGCGCCGGGTGAGGGCGGCTTGCAGCATGGGCTCGGCGGCGGCGCTGCCATTGCGATACAGCGGCTGCTCCACGTCATTGGGGTGGAGCAAGCCGAAGAATTCATCGAACCCTTGGGCGTTGGGCTGCTGGGCCTCGCTATGGTGGCCTAAGTGCCATTTCCCGATCAGCCCGGTGCGGTAGCCGTGCGCCCGGAGCAGCGCTGCGATCGTGACCGTGCCAGCCGGCAAGCCTCTTTCGTCGTTAACGGTGATCGTGCCTTCCGCCAGGCCGGAGCGGACGGCGTAACGGCCTGTCAGCAGTCCCGCCCGCGATGGCGTGCAAACGTTGCCGCTGGCGTGGAAGTCGGTGAGCCGCATGCCCTCCGCCGCCATTCGGTCGATGCTCGGCGTTTGCACGAGGGCGGCGCCGTAAGCGCCCACATCCCCGTAGCCCAGGTCGTCCGCCAGGATCAGGATGATATTGGGAGAGGCTGCCTGCGCGCCGGGGGCAGGGCCGCCGAGCAACGCCGCGGTGGCGATGATGAATAGGTGAGCAAGGCGTTTCATCGCGCCGCAGGCCCTTGTAACGGTATGAATCGCTCCCGGCTCGCCGGGAGCGGATGGATACTAACAGCTTCATCAATCCGGGAAGCTCGGCGGCGCCTCGGGCCATACGCCCGGCAGGGCGGATTCCATTTTTCGGCGCCTGCCTTGCGGCCCCCGGAGCGCTGCCGCAATGGGCTATTCTTGCGGCCTGCAAGCGTTATCGGGTAAAGAGCGCGATGTTTGTTGTTGACGTGCTGCGCCAAGCGGTGGAGTCCATCGGCGCCAGCCTGTTCCGTGCCCTGCTGACCATGCTGGGCATGATTATCGGCGTGGCGGCGGTGGTGACCATGGTTTCCCTGGGCACAGGCGCCCAGCGCGCGGTGGAAGAGCAGATGGAGGCGTTGGGGGCGGATATTCTGGCCGTCACCAACTCGCAGCGCCGGTTTTGGGGCGTGGCGCTGGAAAACAGCAGCCTTGGTTCCGACGACGCCCTGGCCCTGCGCCGCGATGGCCGCCACCTCGGCGCGGTGGTGCCCAAGATCACGCAACGCCTGCAATTGGAGTTCGGCAATCGCAACGCCCGGGTGGAGATGGTGGGCACCACCTCGGAGTACGCCCCTCTGCACCGCTATGAGCTGGCTATGGGGCGCATGTTCGTTCCCGCCGAAGAGCAAGCGCGGCTGCGCGTGGCGGTGCTTGGCAGCGAGGTGCCGGAGCGCCTGGAAACAAGCGCCGGGGAATTGCTCGACAGAAACGTGCAGTTGGCCGGCACGCCGTTCAAGGTGATCGGCGTGATGGAGGAAGCAGGCTCGGCGGGAATGCAAAATCCCAACGACGATGTGCTGATCCCGCTGCCCACTGCGCAGTACCGCGTGACCGGCAGCGACCGGCTCGACAGCATGGATGTTCAGATCAAAGAAGGCTCGGCGGTCGAGCAGGCGCTGGTGGATATAGAACGAATCCTGCGCCGCGAACACCGCATCCGCCCGGGCGAGGATAACGACTTCGGGATCCTCGATCGCAGACAGTTCCTGGAAGTTCGTCAGGAGACGGCGCGCATCTTCGCGCTGCTGCTGCCCGCCATCGCCGGGGTGAGCCTAGTGGTGGGCGGCATCGGCATTATGAATATCATGCTGGTGACAGTGGCCGAACGCACGCGGGAAATCGGCGTCCGCCGGGCCATCGGCGCCACCCGCGGCGCCATCATGTGGCAGATCCTGGTGGAATCCTCCCTGCTTTGCCTGCTCGGCGGGCTGCTGGGGGTGGCGTGCGGCTGGGCCGTTTCGGAACTATTGGCGCAATTCTTCAACTGGCAGACGGTAGTGGCAGCGGAAGCGGTGCTTTTCGGGCTGGGATGCAGCCTCGCGATCGGAGTGGTGTTCGGCCTCTGGCCCGCCCGCCGCGCCGCCACCCTCGACCCTATCGAAGCCCTTCGCCACGAGTGAGCGCTCGGCGCTCACTCGCCGATGGCGCGGATCCGTTCCCTAACGGTTTGCCGCCTGCGCCCCGGCGTCGGCCAGAGGCCAGAAAGGAGGTATGATCCCTGTTGTCCGCCCAACAGGTTCCTTCCGTGACCGACGATGAACTGAAAGCGCTGGTTGCCGGTCTAGCCGCTGCGCAGGACCGCACCGATGCCCAGCTGGCGCGCACCGATGCCCAGCTGGCCGAGACCGCCGCCAAGCTGGACCGGCTGGCGGAAATGTACGGCGGAGTGGGCAATAATCAAGGCGCGGCGGCCGAGGAGTTCTACTACAACAGCCTCAAGGCCGAGCCGGTGCTGGCCGGTGCGCGCTTCGACCTCATCGACAGGAACGTCACGCGCAGCCACGCCGGTTTGGAGGACGAGTTCGACCTGATTTTGGTCAATGGCCGGGAAGTGTTCGTGGTGGAAGTCAAGTACAAGGCGCACGAGAAGGACTTGGAGCGCTTGCTGGACAAGAAGGCGGTCAATTTCCGCAATTTGTTTCCGGAGCATGCGGGGCGGCGGCAGCGATTCGCGCTGGCCGCCTTCCATATCCATGACGAACTTAAGCAGGCGGCCTTTGAGCGTGGCGTGACCGTGCTGCAACGCAAAGGCGACGTGATCGAAACCCTCGCCGCCTGATCAATCGCCTCCCGGCCCCCCTCGGGCATTAGGTGTCTCCGCTTTATCACGAGGAAAGGCTGGCGATCTCATCCGGCGCGCTTTGGTTGATAGCGGTGCTTTGCTAGCCTACAGTATTGCCCATGCGCGGAAAAGACACGGCGGCGCCTGTAACTGGACCTTTCGAGCGCGCGATCCGGCGTCTTGAAGAGGGGCTGGCGCGGTACCGTGAAGACACCAGCGATATCCAGATTCGCGATGGCCTGATTCAGCGTTTCGAGTTCACCTACGAGCTCGGGCACAAGGTGCTGAAGCGTTATCTCGAATACGTCTCCGCGAGCCCTGAGCAGTTCGACGAGATGACATTTCAAGATTTAATACGCACAGCGAACGAGCAGGGCCTGCTGCTGGGGGACTGGTCGGACTGGCGCCGCTTCCGCGAGATGCGCGCGCGAACAAGCCATGCCTACGCTGAGGATGCCGCAATCCTGGTTGTGGATGCCATTCCGCGCTTCATCGAGGAAGCGGCCTATCTGCGCGACAAGTTGAGGAAACGCCTCGCATGAGAAACGCGCCGCCGAGCCTTGATCTTCGACCGGGGCATTGGGCGATCGTTCGAGAAATACTGCGCAAGCATGTGCCGGAACGCGAGGTCGTGGTTTTTGGCTCCCGCGCAACCGGAACCGCAAAAAAGTATTCGGACTTGGATATCGCCATTCTGGGCGATGAGCCTCTGTCGCTCGACACGATCGCCTCGATAGGCGAAGGCTTTGGGGAATCGGACCTTCCGTTTAAGGTTGATGTGGTCGATTGGGCCAGGGCCGACGAAGCGTTCCGCGCAATCATCCGCCGCGATGCCTTGGAAGTGCCTGCGGCCTGAAGCCTCGCTTAGGCAAGAGCGGGTAATGAGCGGCGGCATGCCGTTGCTGCTGCGGTATTCAGCTTGTGGGGGAGGGGGCGATTTTGGGTTTGGGGGTTCGCGCAAGCAACAGGATCACGATCAGGCCTAGGCCCATGGCCACTAAGCCCCAGTACACGGTGGCTGTGGTGAGGCCGATCGAGTCGGCCCAGCCGCCCAGAGCGGTGCTGCCCAGGGCCACGCCGCCGAAAGCCACCGTGCTCCACAGGCTCATCACCCGGCCGCGGTAGTTTTCGTCCACCACGGCTTGGGTGAGCGTTTGCGAACCCACGCCGCAAATGGTGAGCACGCAGCCGAGCACCGGCAATTGCAGCATCGCAATCCAGAAACTCCCGGTCATTCCGAAGCAAATAATGAGAACCCCGGTGAGCGCGGCGCAAACAGCCGCTGAGCGCCGAAGAAGCTCCAGATCCTTGATGCGCGCCACCCAGAAGCCGCCGGCCACCGCGCCCACGCCGAATGCCGAAATCAGCTGCGACATGCCGTCGCTGCCCCTATCGAACACCTGGGCCGCGTACGGCGCCATGAGTTCGAAGACAGCCCGGCCGAAGGTGGCGCCGATCAGCACCAGGAGCAGGTAGAACAGGATGGCCGGATGCCGGAACGTGTAGCGCAAGCCGTCGCGCAACATGCGGGCCAGGCCGATCTCTCGCTCCAGATCGCGGGCGACGGGCTGCAGCTTCAGCCCCCACAGCACCCAGGCCATGCCCAGAAAGGTGACCGAGCTGATGCCGAACGCGGTGGCCACGCCGAACAGCTTGATCACGTAGCCGCCCAGCACCGGGCCGATCACCCGGGCGATATTGAAAGTAACCGCGCCCAGCCCCACGGCGCTGGCCAGCTGCATGGATGGAACCAGATTCGCCAGGATGGCCAGGCGCATGGGCGTGTAGCCCCCGCTGCAGATTCCGAAGCACAACGCCAGCGTGAACAGCGCCGTTGGCGTCATCCAGCCCATGGCCGCCAGAAGGAACAGGCTGGCGGTGTTGAAGATATTCAGGATATTGAACACTTGGGCGGAGCGGCGGCGGTCCCAGCGGTCGGCGAAGGCGCCGAAAACCGGGCCCAGCACCGCCACCGGGAAATAGCTCGCAAACGCCACCGCTGCCACGAAGAATTCCGACTCGCTCAGCAGCCAAGCCTGCCAGGCCAGCGCCAGACGCAGTATCCACAGCCCGTGCGTGGTGACCGTGCTGCCAATCAGAAAGCGGCGGTACGCAGGGGTGGCTAAGGCGGATGTGGACATAAATCGATAACTGAATAACGGGCAGCAGATAAGGCCTCGGCAGGCCGTGACCCGGTTTTAACGAGGGGGCCGCAGGTTCAGATTGGCTAGCAAATGAGTATGATGCGCGATGCATCAAAAGTCCACGCTAAAGCCCATGCCCACGCATCCCGTTATTTCGCTGGAGTGTTTTCCGCCGCGCTCGGAAGATATGGCGGCACGCCTTGAGGCGACACTCAAGGCGCTGATTCCCTACGAACCCGTGTTTTGCACCGTGTCGTACGGCGCTGGCGGCTCCACCCGCGAGGGCACGGCGCGCTGGGTGCGCCGCATTCGCCAGGATTACGGGGTGGATTGCGCGCCGCACCTCACGCACATTACGCACACCCGCGACGAAGTGCGGGGCATCGTGGCGGATTACATTTCCGAAGGCGTGGCGCGGATGGTTGCGTTGCGCGGCGATATTCCCGAAAAGGGGGTGCCGCCGCCGGCGCGCCAATACGGGTATGCATCCACGCTGGAACTTATTTCGGATCTGAAGGCGGGCGGCATTCGCGAAGTGATGGTGGGCGCGCATCCGGAGCACGGCGGCGGCGACCAGGCGGGATTGCGCCAGCATGCGGATTTCGTCAAGCAGAAGCTGGATGCCGGCGCCGATATGGCGATTACCCAGTTCTTTTTGGATAACAGCCGTTTTTACCGGCTGCGCGACGTGTTTGCGGCTGCGGGCATCGCCGATCGGCTGGCGCCCGGCATCATGCCCTTGTACAACGTCGGGCATGTTTTCTCTTTTGCCGGCAAGACCCAGGTGGAAGTGCCCAAGGCGCTGCGGAACCGTTTTGACCAAGTGGCCGGCGATGCGGAGTCCGCCCGCCTTGCGGCGCAGGAATTCTCCGCGCTCCAGGTGCGCGATCTGGCCGAGAATGGCATCGAGCGGTTCCATATCTACACGATGAATCGCGCCCCAATGACCACTACGATTCTGGAGGCGCTGGGACTGACGGCTGCGCCACCGCCGCCGCCCGCATGAGCGCCGCCGCCGCCCGCGCCGAGGCGCTGGGCCAAGCCTTGAGCCGCCGGATCCTGTTTCTCGACGGCGCGATCGGTACGCTGCTGCAAACCGCCGAGTTGTCGGAGGAGGACTACCGCGGCGCCCGTTTCGCCGACTGGCCGCAGCCGCTGAAGGGCAACCACGATTTGCTGTGCCTGACGCGGCCTGATGTGGTGCGCGGCATTCACGATGCCTACCTCAAGGCCGGCGCCGATATCCTGACCACCAACAGCTTCACCGCCAATGCGCCCTCGCAGGCCGATTACGGGCTTGAGGACTGCGTGGCGGAAATCAACCGCGAGGCGGCGCGGATCGCGCGCGAGGCTGCCGATGCCGCCGAGAGCGATGACGGCCAGCCGCGATTCGTGGCCGGCAGCTTAGGGCCCACCACGCGCACGGCTTCGATTTCCCCCAAAGTGGAGGATCCGGGCTTTCGCGCCACGGATTTCGACGCGCTGGCCGCAACCTACGAGACGGCGGGCAGGGCGCTGCTCGAAGGCGGCGCCGACCTGCTGATGGTGGAAACGGTTTTCGACACGCTCAACGCCAAGGCGGCCGTGTATGCCGTGTCGCGGCTGAACGAAGAGGCGGGCCGCGCCATCCCTCTGATCGTGTCGGTCACGATCACGGACGCCTCGGGACGGACGCTGTCCGGGCAAACGGTTGAAGCCTTCTATAACTCGATCCGCCACGCGCCGCTCACCGCCATCGGTCTGAACTGCGCGCTGGGGGCATCGGAATTGCACCCCCATGTGCGCGAGCTGGCGCGGATCGCCGATCTGCCCGTGAGCGTGCATCCCAACGCTGGCCTGCCGAACGAGCTCGGCGAGTACACCGAGTCGGCGCAGGAAATGGCGGCGACGCTCAAGGCCATGGCCCAGGAAGGCCTGCTGAATCTGGCCGGGGGCTGCTGCGGCACCGGGCCGGAGCATATCCGGGTGGCGCGCGCCGCGCTCGAAGGCATCGAGCCGCGCACGCCCCCGCCCATTCCGCAGCGCACTCGGCTGAGCGGGCTGGAGCCGCTGAATATCGACGACAGCACCGGCTTTGTGCATGTGGGCGAGCGCACCAACGTGACCGGCTCGGCCATCTTCCGGCGGCTGATCGAAGCCGACGACTACGCCGCCGCCGTGGCCGTGGCGCGCCAGCAGGTCGCGGCCGGCGCCAACCTGCTCGATGTGAACATGGACGAGGGCCTTCTCGATTCCGAGGCCGCCATGCGCCGCTATCTGAACCTGCTGGCGGCCGAGCCGGATATTTCCCGGGTGCCGGTGATGGTGGATTCGTCGCGCTGGGAGGTGCTGGTGGCCGGGTTGAAATGCCTGCAAGGCAAAGGCGTGACCAATTCCATCAGCCTCAAGAACGGCGAGCAGGAGTTTCTCGAGCAGGCCCGCGAGATCCGCCGCCTAGGCGCTGCGGTGGTGGTGATGGCTTTCGACGAGCAGGGGCAGGCGGAAAGCGTGGAGCAGCGGCTTGAGTTGGCGGAGCGCAGCTACCGGCTGCTGGTGGGCGAAGCCGGTTTTCCCCCGGAAGACATTATTCTCGATCTGAATATCTTCGCGGTGGCCACCGGCATGGAGGAGCACGACGATTACGCCCGCGCCTTCATCGAGGCCGTGCGCGAGGCGCGCGCGCGCCTGCCGGGCGTGCATGCCAGCGGCGGCATCAGCAATCTGTCGTTTTCGTTTCGCGGCAACAATGCGGTGCGCGAGGCCATGCATTCGGTGTTCTTGTACCACGCCATAGCCGCCGGCCTGGATTTCGGCATCGTCAACGCCGGCCAACTGGCCGTGTATCAGGATATTCCCCAGCGGCTGCGCGACACCGTGGAGGACGTGATCCTCAACCGCCATCCCGGCGCCGGGGAACGCTTGCTGGAGCTGGCCCGCGAATACCAAGGGCAAAAATCGAATTCCCGCGACGACGACGAGGAATGGCGCGCCCTGCCCGTGGCCGAGCGGCTCAGCCATGCGCTGGTGCATGGGCTGGACACCTTCGTGGTGGAGGATGCCGAGGCCGCTCGCCAAGCCAGCGCCCGGGCGCTGGACGTGATCGAAGGCCCGCTGATGGACGGCATGAATACGGTGGGCGATTTGTTTGCCACGGGGAAGATGTTCCTGCCGCAGGTGGTCAAGTCCGCCCGTGTGATGAAGAAGGCGGTGGCGCACTTGGTGCCGTTCATTGAAGAGGAAGGCTCCGGGATATCCAGCCGCGGCCGGCTGGTGATCGCCACGGTGAAGGGCGATGTCCACGATATCGGCAAGAATATCGTGGGCGTGGTGCTGCAATGCAACGGCTACGAGGTGATCGACTTGGGCGTGATGGCGCCCTGCGAGAATATCCTCGACACGGCGGTTCGCGAGAATGCCGACTATATCGGATTATCCGGCCTGATCACGCCTTCCCTGAATGAAATGGTGCATGTGGCCGGCGAAATGCAGCGCCGCGGCCTCACGCAGCCATTGCTGATCGGCGGCGCCACCACCTCGCCCCGGCATACGGCGCTGAAGATCGATCCCGCCTACGACGGCGGGGTGGTGTACGTGAAGGACGCCTCGCGCGCCGTGGGCGTGCTGGGCAGCCTCAGCGGGCCGCGGCGCGACCGCTATTTAAGCGAGGTGGCCAGCGATTTGAAGCGCCGCCGCGAGCAGCCCGCCGGAACGCGCCGCCGCGAGGATCTGCTCAGCCTTGAGGATGCCCGCGCCAACCGCCTGGAAATTGACTGGCAGGCCCAGCCGCCTGCGCCGCCCGCCCGCTTCGGCGTGATCGAAGAGGCGGCGCCCGGGCTCGCGCAGCTCTACCCCTATATCGACTGGCAGCCGTATTTCGCCGCTTGGGGCCTGCACGGCAAATTTCCGCAGCTTCTGGATGATCCGAAAAAAGGCCAGGCGGCCCGGGACCTTTGGGACGATCTGCACCAAACATTCATCGAGCCGATCCGGGCCGGCCGGATCGAGTTCCCCACTGCGGGCGTGGCCGGTATTTTTCCGGCCGCTGCCAGCGGCGATGATATCGTCCTGTTTTCAGATTCGGCCCGCGACGGGCCTGTTGGGCGCATCCACTGCCTGCGCGAGCAACGCCGCATGCCGCCCGGCAGGCCCAACGGCTGTTTTGCCGACTTCGTGGCGCCGGCTGGCGGCGAGCCGGACTGGGTGGGCATGTTCGCGGTCACCGCTGCCGGCGACCCGCAGGAAATCCTTGCCGCCATGGGCGCCACGGCGCAGGATCCGGACGACTACGCCGGAATCCAGTTGCGCGCTTTGGCCGACCGCGCCGCCGAGGCTTTCGCCGAGTACCTGCACGAGAAGCTGCGCAAGAAGCTATGGGGCTACGCGGCCGACGAGTCGTTCAGCAGCAAGGAATTGATTGGCGAGCGCTACAGCGGCATCCGCCCCGCGCCCGGCTATCCCGGCTGCCCCGACCATAGCGAGAAGGCCCTGATCTGGCGCCTGCTGGAAGTGGAGCGGCGCACCGGCGCCCGCCTGACGGAATCCTTCGCCATGTGGCCCGCCGCCACCGTGGCCGGCTACTACTTCGCCCATCCCCAGGCCCGCTACCTGAATATCGGCCTGATCGGCGAGGACCAGCTGGCCGACTACGCCGCCCGCAAAAATATCCCTCTGGAAGAAGCCCGCATGTGGCTCACGCCCAATCTCCCTGACTAACCCTTCCGGCACTGGGGGCTTGCCGACCCTCGCCTTATCCCGCCCCCCTCCTCCGGGAGACGCATGAACCCATCCATGGGGCTTGGCGGCGGCTCCTGCCGCCGGCACTCCCGGAGGAGGGGGGCGGGATAAGGCTTCAAGCGCACCTGCTAAAGGCCGAAGGGCCGAGCAAGCCCGCTTTTGCTAGGCCGCAGGAAAAATGCCGGGGTCCACCTGCATCGGGACGCCGCCGTGAACGGTAATGCGCGGGAAGTCGGCATGCGTCTGGTTGAGCATCACATTCCATTCGTGCGGCGACACCAGCGACGGAATCCACAAGACCGCTGATTCAGCGCGCTCATACCAAGGATCGCCCAACTCGCGGTACGGCTCGTAGCCGCCCGCGCCGGCGGCGGGAAGCGCCGAACGCTGTATCCGTTCCTGCGGGATATCGGGCGGTATTTCCATCACCACGCACAGCAGGCCCGCCGGCAATTCGCTGCGCTGCCAGTGCATAAGGTTCTCCAGCACCGCCAGCGAGTAGGTGGCGGCCGCATGCACAGCGCGGCGGCGCGGGCTGATCCAGCGGCTGCCCCAGCGGTAGGCGCCCAGGCCTCCGGCATCCAGGTAGTCGGGACTCACGATGCGATACGCGTTCATGGTTTTGCCGCTACGCGGGCAAGCCGTGCAGCCCGCGTTCGATCACTTCCTCAACGATGCGCCCGCCAATTTCGGTAAGCGCCACTTCCAGCGGAATGCGGTTGCCCAGTTCGGCATGCGGGCTGCACAGGAACCGGGAGGCGGCCTGCGGATCCTCGAACGCCGCGAGCACGATCGCGTAGAGGCGCGCCAGACGCTCGACGGTTTCGCTGGCCTGCCGGTTCAGACGCTCGACCCGGTGGTAGGTGGCCCGGGGAACGATGCCGTTGCGCAGCCGCACCGCGAACTCCGCCTCGCCGGCCGTCTTGAGCCGGTCGATCAGCGCGTTGAGCGCCGCTTTGGGCAGCCCGCCCCGCACCAGCTCGTCCAGATCCCCCAGCGTGCGCACCCGTCGGCCAACAATCGCCCGCCCGCCCAGAATTTTGCCGATTTGCTTTGGTGAAACTATCATATGAGACTATTGATTATATTGCATGAAACATTATATCGGGAAAATCATGTCTCATAAATATCATTTAATTGTCTTGTTTGATACATCAATTCTATAGATATAAGCAATATGAAGTGTTTTTAAGGCTGTTATTTCCATGAATTATAAATTTCATTTGTAAAACATATTGACTCATGGCGGACTGCTTCTATTACACTTGCATTACTTCCGTGGCAAAAGGCTGCGGAAAAAAACGAGGAAAAAGCCATGCAAACCAGAAGCTCCCTGCCATGCCTTTGGCTGGCAAACGATAAAGGCGAGTGCGGCTATCTCTTGGGGCCCGCCCGCTTTGCCGTCCACACCCAAGCCAGGAGTTCGAGTCGCCGTTACCGGCGCATTTCCTCTAGCCGTTCGATGATTGCCTCCTTGGCTTTTGCCGCGCTGGCCTTTTCGCAAGCCGCCGCCGCTGGCTCGCCGCAGTCCGATGCGGTCCACGACAAGGCCGAAATCACGATCGCCCCCGGCGAGAGCCTCACCGATGCGCTGGGCTCGGGCGGCCGCGGACCGGAAATGGTGGTGGTTCCCGACGGCAGCTTCCTGATGGGCTGCGTTTCCGGCCGCGACTGCCAAGCGCGCGAGCTGCCGGTGCGCGAAGTGGAGATCGAGCGCGCCTTCGCGCTGTCGCGTCTGGAGGTTACGCGAGCGGAATTCGCCCGTTTTGCGGAGGCCACCGGATATTTGGCGACGGGGTCCTGCATGTCCCGGAACCACGGGCTAGAGCGCCGGCGTGAAGCCCGCGGCTGGCGGGCGCCGGGTTTTCGGCAAACCGATACGCATCCGGTCGCCTGCGTCAGCTGGGACGATGCCAAGGCCTACGCGGAATGGCTGTCGTCCGAAACCGGCCAGGACTACCGCCTGCCCACCGAGGCCGAATGGGAATATGCGGCCCGCGCCGGTTCGTCGAGCCGCTACGCCTGGGGGAACGCGGTGGGACGCAGGCGCGCCAATTGCGCCACTTGCGAGTCGCGCTGGGCCGGCCAGACGACCGCGCCGGCGGGCGCTTTTGCCGCCAATGCCTTCGGCCTGCACGACATGCACGGCAATGTGTGGGAATGGGTTGAGGACTGCCCCGGTAACCGTGATGCCGGAGAATCGCCGGATGCCAGCCCGAACCCGGCCGCAGCCTGCGCCGCGCGGGTTTTGCGTGGCGGCTCCTGGAGCAATCTGCCGGAGCAGGTGCGTTCGGCCAGCCGCAGCTGGCTGGCCGCGGAAAGCCGCAGCTTCAACCTAGGCTTCCGCGTGGCCCGCGATATTGCGCCGGCGACGCTGATGGGAGGCTTGGCTCCGCAGTAGCCTTCCGCCGCCCGCGCCCATTTTTGCGCCGGATCGGGTTTCAGGACCCGGTCCGGCGCTCTTTTTCCGGTTCTGCCTTGCGCGCCGCGCTAACCCGCTCGTGGCCTGCGAGGTCGCGCCGGGTGAACGGCCTTGCGAGGCCGGCGGCGGACATCAGCTTCCGAACCTTCCCGCCTTGATTCGCGCCGTGCTCCACGGCCAGCATTCCGCCCGTGCTGAGATGCCGCGGCGCGCCCGCAATCACCGCGCGCAGATGGCGCAGCCCGTCGCTTCCGCCATCGAGCGCCCGGCGCGGCTCGTAACGCAGCGGCCCTAGGCGGCAAAGCCGCGATTCCACGTACGGAGGGTTGGCCACGATGAGGTCGAACCGCGATTGCTTTCCGGCGGCCTCGTACCACGAACCCTGTGTGAAGCGAATCCTGCCGGGGCACAGCTTCGCGGCATTGCGGCGCGCCAGCTCCAGCGCCGCCGCGCAAATATCCGTAGCGGTGATGCGGCACTCGGGCCACTGCCGCGCCAGCGCGATCGCCACCGCCCCGCCGCCGGTGCCTAATTCCATGCAACGGGCGCGTCCGCCCATCGATTCAAGATAGCTGGAAGCCGCTTCCACCAGCAACTCCGATTCCGGCCTAGGCGTGAGCGCCTCCGCCGTTATCTCGAATTCCAGAGAAAAGAATTCCTTGCGGCCGATGATCTGCGCCACAGGCCGCCCCTCGGCACGCTGTTCAATCAGCTCTTGGAACCGGTTGGCGTGGGCCAGGTTCAGGGTTTCGCGGCTGCGGGCGAACAGATCCGCGCGCTGGATGCCCAGCGTGTGCGCCAGCAGCAGCTCGCAATCCAGCCTGGGGCTTTCGCTGATTCCCCGCAGGCGCTTGGCCTCGTGGCGGAGGGCCTCTCCCAGCGTACGCTGCGCGGGCGGATTCCGGGCGCCGGTGGTGGATGGGCGCGGCATAACCGGCATAATGCGGGAGCCATGACAAAGCCGCAAGGAAACTCAACGCGCTGCGTGCATGCCGGCAACACGCATGATGCGGCCACCGGCGGGGTCATGCCTGCCATCCATCAGAGCAGCACTTATGCCTATCCGGCACTGCATGAGCGGCCTGGGCATATCTACACGCGCATTTCCAACCCCACCCGCGACGCTTTCGAGAGGGCCGTAACGGAACTGGAGGGAGGAGCGCGCGCTTTCGCTTTCGCTTCCGGCATGGCGGCCAGCAGCGCGGTGCTGGAACTGCTGGAGCTTGGCGATCATATTATCGGACCGGCCAACGTGTACGGCGGCAGCTTCAATATGCTCAGGGCGGCGGGAGAGGCCCGCTTTGAAGTCAGCTATGTGCATCAGAACGAGGGGCCGAAGGCGATCGAGGCGGCCTGGCGCGGCAACACCCGGCTGGTATGGATGGAAACGCCTTCCAATCCGCTCATGCATATCACCGATCTCGAAGCCGCTGCCGCGGTTTGCAGGGCAAGGGGCGCGCTGAGCTGCGTCGATGGCACCTTGGCCACGCCGCTGGCGACTCGGCCCCTGGCACTGGGCTGCGATATTTCCATGCACTCCGTCACCAAGTACATCGCCGGCCATTCCGACGTGCTGGCCGGCACTCTCACGGTATCGAGCGATGATCTCGCGGCCCGCCTCAAAAAGGTGCGCGCCCGCACCGGCGGGGTGCTGGCGCCATTGGATTCGTACCTGGCTTTGCGCGGGCTGAAAACAATGGCGCTAAGGGTTGGGCGCCAGTTCGACAACGCTGGGCAGGTGGCGCGGGCCTTGCAGGAGCACCCCAAGGTCGCGCAGGTCCGCTATCCCGGACTTGAGGATCATCCGCAACACGATCTGGCCAAGCGGCAGATGAACGGCTTCGGCGCGGTGGTTTCCCTGCACCTTCGCGGCGACGGGAACGCGCCCGAGCGGATGCTGAACGCCCTTGGGTTGTTCACGATCGCGGAAAGCCTGGGCGGCGTGGAAAGCCTGGCGGGCTTTCCGCCGCTAATGAGCCATTCCTCGATGACGCCGGAGGCGCGCGAAGCCGCCGGCATTACCGGCAACCTGATACGGCTTTCCTGCGGCATCGAAGATGCCGACGACCTCATCGCCGATCTCCGCCAAGCACTAGAGCACGCATGAGCATGCGATGATCCGCGACGGGTTCCGCTAGCTTTTTCCCGCTTGCGTGCGTTTGCTCGCTGCGCCATAGGCGCGGCTACGCCTCAAGCGCACAGCTAAAGCCTTGCCTCGCCCCCTTCTTCCGGGAGTATCGGAGGCAGGGATGCCGGAGCAAGCTACAGGGATGTATTCATGCGTCTCCCGGAAGAAAGGGGCGGGGCAAGGCGAGGGACAGACAAAATCCCGCACGGTCTCCACGCCCCTTGGTGCAATATTTTGCGCTATTGGGATTGGCGCCAGGCTTGCGCCCGCAGCGCCGCGTTGGCGCTGAGCGCGGCGTGGAAAAGCGATACGTCGTAGTAGTGGTAGCTGGCTTGGGGCAGCATCAGCGCGTCGAAGGGGGCGGCCGGCGTGCGGTCAAGCCGCAGGATTCCCTGGTCGCACCAGGCCCCGGCAACACCCGGGATCGAGGCCCGCCGCCCCTGTCCGGGCAAGGCAGGGGCTACCGAGCCGGGATTGGCCGAGGCGGGCGTCCATTCGTCCGGCGCCGCCCAGTTCAGGGGATTGCTGCATTGCACGTCCAGGCCGCCGTCCTGCCGCTGATACTGCGGGAAACGCATGGCGATGCCGAACTGAACCGCCCGTGCGTCGCCGGTGGGCCCATAGGTGATCCAGGAGGCGACGCAGCCTGTATCGTCGGCCTTCCGGCATGGCTCGAAGTTGCCGAGCCGGTCCCGGTAGGAGCCGAGCGGAACGGGGATGCCGGCAATATAGGCAACGGCCATGCGTTTTCTGAGTGCGTCGTTGTCGGCAATCACGTTATTTAAGAGCCGCTCGGCGTGCAGGGCGCCTTGGCTATGGCCCAGCAGCACGATGGGCCGGTCGCCCGTGCCTTCCGCGAAATGCGTGAACGCGCGCACCACATCGGTAAACGCCAGCCCGTAGGCCCGCTCCCGGTTGCCCCGCTGATCGAACACCGCCGCCGAAGCGGCCTGACGATAGCGCGGCGCATAGACCGCGCAGCAGGCGTCCAGCACGCTGGCTTGCGAGGCCACCGCGGCGTCCACGGCAGGACGCGCCCCGGCATCCGGCACGGTGGCGTTCCATTCGCTTCCCGGCCAGGTGGTGGGGTGGATGTAGAAGCCCGCGGCATGCTCCGCCGCCAGCGTTTCTTCGCGCTCGGGATAGCGCGCCCAGTTCCCGCGGCGCTCGTAATCGGGCGGGCGCGGCGCGGCGCGCTCGCCGAAGGCATGGTCCGGGACGGCCATATTGAGAGACGCCGGAGGCGCGGGCTTCAACGCCCCGATCAGGCCGTTCATCATTTTCGCTTCGTCCCAGTCCGGCCGGTCTTCCCCGAAACGCACCGCCACCAGCCCCAGCGACGGCACCACATAGACGCGCTGCGAGAAATGCCCTTCCATATGCCAGGCATCGGGTGCCGCCAGCGCCGCATCGCGCGGCATTTCCATGCGCGGCCGGGACCTGCGCAGCTGGGCGGGCGAGTAGGGTTCGTTCCGCCACAGTTGCATGCCGAAATTGGGGTTGGTGGCCGCGCCCCGCGCCATCCTCGCGGCCCATCCCTCAGGCAGAAGGCGGCGGCCCTTCCAGATGCCATCGCCGGCCAGCAGCTCGCCGATGCGCAGCCAGTTGCGCCCGTTGGATACCAGGCAGCAGAAGGTTTGCGCGGTGCCCCCCGGGCGGTCCAGTTGCACCCAAGCCTCGCCCGCCCCGATCGGCTCCCATATCCAATCCCGCAGCAGCCGCGCCCAGGGTTGCCCGGCGGCCCTCTCGATGGCGATGGAAAGCGCCTGCACGCTGGCGTTGGACCAGATGTACTCGGCGCCCGGTTCGGCGGCCATGGGCGTGCCCAGCGCTTCACGGACCAGATGCCCGGTGAGAAACAGCCGCGCGCCCGGCGCAAACGGACTGAAGGCGAAGCGGCCTCGCTCCAGCCCGCCTTCCATGTAGGCCAGGTTCTCCAAGGTAATGCCCGAGCGTTGCGGATCGTCTGCCCACTCCTCCAGCCAGTACGAAGCCGGCTGATGCTCGGATTCGATCGCGCCGTTGTGGATGGCGGCGCCCAGCATCACGGCGGTGAGGCTCTTGTGCAGCGACTGGGACTGGTAGGGCGTTCGGGAATTGGCTCCGCGGCCGTAGCGTTCGAACTGCAAAATGCCGTTAACGGATATCAGCAATGCGTAGGTTTGCTGGCTCTGCGCGTAGTCCCAAGCCTTTTCTAGGATGTCCTGCGGGATTAACGGATCCGGCCCGGTGGCCGGCGCCGGGCTGTCGCCGAAGCCAACGGGCACCTGCGGCGAGAACCATCGGGCATTGGCCGGGTCGTCCGCGTCCTGCGGCCAGGTGGCGAAACGCATCCACAGACGATAGTCGCTCGCCATCCAGCCGAGCCCTCCCAGCAGCGCCATAAGAACGATGACGGTTGCGGCAATCCACGCACGTTTCTTTCCCATGGCGCGCATCATAACGGGGGACGTGAAGAGCTCTTGCATTCCTCGCCCATTGCTTATCCCTCCCTCGTGGGAGACGCATGAACCCATCCCTGGGGCTCGGCTGGTTCGCGCCGGGACATCGGCGCTCACCCTGCCCCAGACGCTCCCACGAGGGAGGGATAAGCAAAGGGCTTGAGCGGGTGCGTGGCCCTAGCCCGGATATTGCATCAGGCCATTTGCTGTTCTTAGACCAGGCCGGCGGCGGTTTCGCCTGCCAGCCTTCCGTAGGTGGTGGCGGTGAGCAGGCCGTTGCCGGCGATATAGCCCCAGCGGGACGGACCCGAAACGCCGCGCGCCGCCCCGCCGCCGGCGAACAGGTTGGGGAAGGCGCGGCCGTCTTCGCGCAGAACGCGGGCCCGCGCGTCCACCCGGAGTCCGCCCTGCGTGTGGAACAGGGCGCCTGTTACGCGCACGCCGTACCAAGGCGCAGCGAGTTCCGGCCTGCCGGTGAAATCGCGCCCCAAGGGATCGGCTGCTTCTCCCCGGGTCAGGGCCGCCGTCTCGGCCAGGGTCTTCCCCAGGGCCTCGGCGGGCAGCCCGAACGATTCCGCAAGTTCCTCCGGGGTCGAGGCCTTCCGCACCGCGCCCGCAGTGATCGCCTCGCGGTAGTCGTTGAACTCGTGCATCAATTCGTGCAGGCGCTGGTCATAGACGGTAATGGCGACATGCTCAGGCTGCGCAAGCACTTCGACCGCCTGCTCCGAATAACCCAGCGACTCGTTGGAAAAACGTCGGCCCTGAAGATTCACTTGGATGCCGCCTTCCAGAATGACCGGCCACAGGATCGGCACGCCGTAGCCCTTCGCGAGGCCGCCATGCCCTTGGTAGGAGCGGATATCGGCAATCGCCGCGCCAAGTTCCCGGCCCCATTGGACCGCCTCGCCCTGGTTGCCCGGATGGCCGAAGAATTCGGCGTGGCGCAGCTCCGGGATGTATTCAGCCACCATTTCCTGGTTGCCGGCGAAACCGCAGCAGGCGAGGATCAGCGCTTCGCAGCCGAGGTCCTCGGTGCTTCCGTCCGGCCGCGCGCAGCGCAAGCCCTTGATGCGTCCTTCGGCATCGGCGAAAAGATGGCTGACGCGCGCGTCCGTCAGCAGATCGGCGCCGGCGCTGGCGCAGGCATCCAGCAGACTGCCCATCAGTTCGGCGCCGGTGCGGTTGGGGCTGCCGTGCATGCGTTTGACGCTGTGCCCGGAGTACAGGAAGCTGTCCACCAGCGACAGCGCCACGCCGCATTCGCCGGCCAGCCATTCCACGGTGCGCGCGGACTCGCGGGCCAGCGCCAGCACTGCATCCGCATCGGTCTGACGCTTCGCTTTGGCCAGCATGTCTTCGGCGAACCGTTCCGGGGAATCCTCGATTCCCTTCTCGCGCTGCATCCGGGTGCCCGCGCCCGGAATCAGCCCGGTGGACATGCCGGTGGTGCCCATGGGCGCGGCATCCCGCTCAAGGATCAGCACTTCGGCCCCGGCCTGGCGGGCGGCGAGCCCGGCGCACAGGCCGCAGCCGCCCGCCCCCGCCACGGCCACCGGAACGCTCCATTCGAAGCGGGCATTTTTCGCAGGCAATACGCTCATCCGATCCTCATGCCTTGGCTTCGCCCGCATTTTGCACCAGTTATGCGCGGTTTCGGCTAACGATCAGCCACCATCGAGATTTCCGAAGAATACGGTGCCAGTGGCCGAGGGATGGTCTTTGTCGCTCATTCACCAAGCGAGTCTTGGTATCGCTTCAACAATTTTCATGGCTTGTTCCTTGCTGATTTAGACCACACTATAAAACCAGCCTGATAATTGTCTTCTTTGCAGGGTTGACAATGGACCCAAGATGCAGCGTAATGCAGACATTAACTATAGGTGCCTATAGTTGCATTCGATACAATCTTTCTCGACAGCGGAAGTCGCTTCCATGGCAGGGATACATAGGGACACGCTATTGCGGTGGTTGCGGCAGCATGCAATACCGGAGCCACGCCGTGACAGGCGAGGCTGGCGAGTGTTTACACCCCAGGAAGCGGCAACTATCGTCGCGTTTGCTAGGGGCGACGGGCGTGCCGCAGCTAGGGCCATTCCGTTGGATGATGAAACTGCTATTGCTCGATTGGAGGCGATCGATTGGGATTTTGCTGCCGCCAATACAGCTTATCTGACGCATGGCTTGCATCCCTATCCCGCAAAGTTCATTCCTCAGATTCCAAATGCGTTGATACAGGAATTGTCATCAGTCGGAGAGACGGTGGGCGACATCTTTTGCGGTAGCGGAACCACGCTTCTTGAGGCGCTTCAACTAAAGCGCCATGCTGTGGGTATCGATGCCAATCCCCTCGCGGTCCTGATCAGCAAGGCTAAGACTACGCCGCTGACCGTATCAGAGTTTGAGCAGTTGGTGGCGCATCGTATAGCTTGCGAAAGAATGCTTGGCGTGGCCGAATCGCGGGCTGGCGATATGTTTCATGATGGACGGCCCTTCAAGTCCGAGAGTTGGCGGCCTGCGCCCGAAATTTGTGAATTTTGGTTTGTACCGCACGTGGTCGAAGAACTCGCAGAACTGCGCTGCCTGATTGATGGCGTGCCGGACAAATCGGCTCGAAGACTTTGCAAAGCGGTTTTCGCGGCCATAATCGTCGCAGTCTCAAAGCAAGATTCCGATACGCGATACGTTCGGCGCGAAAAGACGGTCGAACCCGGGGATACGACTCGAAGGTACCTCAGCCAGCTTGACGCAGCAATTTTCGCAGTGCGGGAAGTCAGCGATCTGATTGAGGATCGGTTTTCCTGCGAAGTTTTCGACGAGGATGTTCTAGATGCGCCAGAAACGGAGCCGTTCGATTTAATGGTGACCTCTCCTCCCTATCCTAATGCGTATAGCTACCACCTGTATCACAAGACTCGCCTTATCTGGCTAGGATACGATGCTGATCGTTTCAAGAAAGTCGAAATAGGCAGTCACCGCAAGTACAGCAGCAAAGGCCGAAACCGCGCCACGCCAGAGACGTTTCGGAGAGAGTTCATGCAAATTTTTCAATGGCTGCGAGAGCGGTTGCGGACTCGCCGTCATGCCTGTTTCGTAATCGGTGATTCCACGATTGACGGAGATCGAATTGATAATGCCTCCCTGCTCGCCAGCGCGGGGGCAACCGCCGGATTCCGGGAAATCGCACGGATCGGCCGCAAGATAGCGCCAACTCGAAAATCCTTCAATCCAAGAATAGGAAAAATCAAAAGCGAAAAAATCTTGATACTGCGTAAGGAATAGCCTCATGGACGAACTAACCTGCGAAATAAAGGAACACATCCAGCCCTTCGAGCGCCATCTGGCGCTTCAGGAATTGCAAGCTCTAACCGGTGCTTCCGCAATTCCCGTCGATGGAGACAGCATAACGGCATCGACGTTCTCTGTCGCAAAGACTGTTGACGCTGATTACCTGCGCCGGTCATTGACGTATTGGCGATCGGTCGCGGATGGCTTGACTGTCCAACTTCGAAACGAAGCCACCTCATTGGTCGCGCTGAACGGCGCATCGGTGAAGGAATTGACGCAACGCGCACATGCTCTCGTACCCTCAAAGTTACCGAAGAGGCGTTGCCTGCGCTACGCTACGCACGGCTTGCATGAGTACCGCGGTAAGTTTTTTCCGCAACTGGTCAGAGCATTGATTAACGTGGCGCGGCTGCCGGAGAACGCCATCGTGCTCGATCCGATGTGCGGTAGCGGGACAACGCTGGTAGAAGCCCGTCTCGCTGCAAAACGCTGTTACGGTTTGGATATGAACCCGCTGTCGGTTTTTGTTTCCGGTGTAAAGTGCGAGGCTCTGACGCTAGGTGCTTCGGAACTGGCAGAAGCCTACGATACGCTGCTCGAAACTATTGAGGGGCAGTCTGGCGCGCATCATGAACGACCGACTCGATTCTCCGCAAATGATCGGAGCTACCTTGCACGATGGTTTGACCAAACCGTCTTGGCCGAGTTGAACTGCGTGGAGTCAGCTATTCGCCATATACCGGCGCGTCAGCTTCGAGATTTCTATTACGTTTGCCTTAGCAATATCCTCCGTGCTGTCTCTTGGCAAAAGAATGACGACTTAAGGGTGCGGCGCGAGATTTCTCCCTCGCCTCCGGGAACAGCAACTGCGCGTTTCCTCGCCGAAGCCCTGCGATCCACGAAGACAGTGGCGGCTTTTCTTGCGGAGCGGGGTTCAATAACAGCACATGGTCACTTCGTGCGCGAAGCCGACGCGCGCACGGCCACAAAAGCGTTGCCGCAATTGTTAGGCAAGGTGGATGCTGTCATTACTTCTCCGCCGTACGCAACCGCGCTTCCCTACATTGATACAGACCGCCTTAACTTGATTTACCTTGGCCTGCTGCCCCGGAAGGAACATCGAGACTTGGACATGATGATGATCGGTAATCGTGAAATTACGACTAGGCGGCTAGCTGAGTTGTGGAGTTATTACCAAGCAAAAAAGGCGTTGCTGCCCCGGCAAACGCAGCTTCTAATCGAGCGCATCGATCAACTGAACAAAGCCAAGCCGACGGGGTTTCGGCGGCGCAATTTGTCAGCATTGCTATCGAAATACTTCTTTGACATGCGTAAGACGCTGCAACAAACCCTCGCGTTCCTGCGCCCAGGCGCCCCAATGTTTTTGGTAATTGGCAATAATCGTACTGTTGCTGGCGGGGAACCGGTTGAAATTTGCACTGCCGATCATCTAGGCGCGATAGCGGAAAGCATTGGCTTCCGGCCAGTGGATAAATTGCCGATGGAGATGCTGGCATCCAGAGATATTTTCCGAAAAAACGCTATGCGCTCGGAATGCATCGTCAGTCTTGTGAAGCGTCAATAGTAACCGTATCTCTTTTCCGAGTTACGCACTTGTTCGCCGCACAAAGCCAGATATCTGGCATGCTCTCTTGTTCCTTGAGGAATGATTTCCGCGTAGTAATCGAAATCCGCACCCGAACTGACTTTTTCAAGCCGCAGAACATCGCCGATGTCACCAGCGCTCCGCAATGCCTCGCTGCGTAATCGGAAATCATGCTTGTCGGGCCAAGTCATCATCTGCACGGCAACGACTTCCCCTCCTATTCGCATCCGTACGCCAGCACGGTCGAGTTTCCCCGATTTTCCTGGATCTTCGGCAAAGCCAGCAGGCCAATCCCAAAAATCCGGGTTCGCGTTGCGCGCTGCCAGAGGAACAAAAATCTCGGGCGAGCGCCGCGATGCCCCTGGGGTGGTTTGACCAACTCCGACATCTGTTCGATGCAGCGTCATCACAAAACCCGTTGCCGCAAGGGCTATGGATTCAGTGGTGCTGGCCCGCCTCGCAGTCTCAGGCGCTCGCACCACAGCCATGCCACTGCCGGGAAGCGTGGTTCTCGGAGGCTTGGGTGCAGGGGGCACACCTTCGGCGGCGAACAAAAAATGGAATGGATCAAGTCCTGTTTTTTGTTCGGCTTCTGTATCTGAGCTTGGACTCTCCGGCAAGGATGCCGAGCTTGACATCAAGCCCTCAATCTCCGACACATTTTGATCCAACAGCGGTATGCGGCCCATTGCGGCCAAACGCCCCAAGAGCTTTTTGTCTAGCAAAAGAGCGGTTTGGCGAGATGTGTCCGACCAAGAATCAAGCACACGCTCCACTGAACCGAGCAAGGAAGCATGGTCCGATTGGGTCAGATCAAGCTTTAGCCGAAATGAGGCCTCGTAGTTTGTGAACAGCCCGCCTTCGGTCAGGTTGCCGGAGCCAATGAGCAGATCGGCTGACTGCGAAGACTTAAACAGATATACCTTAGGATGGAAAGTGAAAGGCAGCCGGTTGTGGAAAACTATTACACGACCGTTGGGGCTTATAGCATCCAGCAAATCTTGGAGTCCAGCTGCGGAGCTGCCTCTATGGTCGATGCCTGCGATGATCTCTACTTCGCTATTATGGACAAAATCAGACAATGCTTGTTTGATGTGTCGAGTTCCTGATCTTTTGATGAAAGCAACTGCGGCGCGGAAACATGTCCAAGGCCCTGCAAGGTTTTCGAGGAGGTATTCTCCGAGTCTGGAGTCTTGGTTGGGTTGAAAAATGAACTCCATCTTGACTCCTTAAGCCCCGGGGTCGAGGGCGGCGAGTTGCTCGGCTTCCATGTGCTGGCGCAGCGGCTCGATGATCCCGTCGAGATCGCCTTCCATGATTTGCGGCAGTTTGTAGAGGCTTAAATTGATCCGGTGGTCGGTGACGCGGCCCTGGGGGTAGTTGTAGGTGCGGATGCGTTCGGAGCGGTCGCCGCTGCCCACTTGGGAGCGGCGTTCCTCGGCCCGCTCGCGCTCGAGGCGGCGCTGCTCGGCGTCGAGCAGGCGCGCCCGCAAAAGCGACAGCGCCCGGGCGCGATTCTTGTGTTGCGAGCGTTCGTCTTGGCACTCCACCACGATGCCGGTGGGCAGGTGCGTGAGCCGCACCGCAGAGTCGGTTTTGTTGACGTGCTGGCCGCCGGCGCCTGAAGCGCGATAGGTATCGACCCGCAAGTCCCCTGGATCGATTTCGATTTCGCCGGTTTCCTCGGCTTCCGGCAGCACCGCCACCGTGCAGGCCGAGGTATGGATGCGGCCCTGGGACTCGGTTTCCGGAACCCGCTGCACGCGGTGCGCGCCGGACTCGAAGCGCAGGTACGAAAATACCCGCTTCCCGGACAGTCGGCAGATCACTTCCTTGTAGCCGCCGTGCTCGCCTTCGCTCATCTGCAGAATTTCCTGCGACCAGCGGCGCGCCTCGGCAAAGCGCGTGTACATGCGAAACAGATCGCCGGCGAATAGCGCGGCCTCGTCGCCGCCGGTTCCGGCGCGTATTTCCAGGTAAACGTCGCGCGCGTCGCGCGGGTCGGGTTGCAGCAGGAAACGCCGCAGGCTCAACTCCAAGCCCTGCTGCTCGCTGCGCGCCTGCTCAACTTCCTCGCGCGCCAGCTCGCGCAGATCTTCGTCGTCGCCTTGCAGCATTTCCGCTGCTCCGGCCTCTGCCTCGACTGCGCGTTCGTAACGGTCGAGCAGGCTCGCCAGCGGCTGAAGGCGGGCGTGCTCGCGCCCGACATCACGGCGGCGCTCGGCATCGGAGAGCACTTGCGGATCGGCAAGCGACGCTTCCAAGAGCTTGAAGCGGTCCTTGAGGCCGCGCAGTTTTTCGAGCAGGGCGGGGTTCATGGCAAAAGGGGACCGCAAGCGAAGGCCGTGGCAGGGCCGGAGCCTCAACAGCGGCTATTATCGCAGGGTGAGTTGCTTTCCCCTAGCCAGCGGCGGCATAGCCTTCCTTGCCGGTGTCTGGCTGACCGGCTGCGCGAGCGGACAACTCTGGCTGAACGAGGCGGGCTGGCCGCCGTTCCCCCAATCTCAGGCGCGAGCCATGCTGGCCGAGGCTTCCGGTCGTTCCGATGCCTTCGAGGCCGCCTCGGAATTGAGCAGGGCGGCCGAATTTGCATACCGGCGCGACCTCTACCCGATCGCTTCGGAGGCCGCCGAACTTTGGCTGGAGCAAAGCCCTGATGACTTGGAAGCGCTGGCGCTGGCTGCGGCGTTGGCCGTAGCCCTCGACCAGCCCGGCCGGTCGATTGCCGTTGCCCGCAGAGGGCTGGCCCGCCCGGAAAAAGCCGAGCGCTTCGTGGCCCTGTTTGTTGATCGTCTCTCCGGGCTCAACCCGGAGTTGCTGAGCGCCCGGCCCTTGGAACCGGTCACTGCCGCGCTCGCCCGGGAGTTTCCCGGTTCGTCGGGCTTGCTGGCGCTGGCCGCCCGCGTGGCGCTGGGCGCTGAGCGCTACGACGAGGTTTTGCATCACGCCAACGTGCTGCTGAGGCGGAACCCTGGGGACGACGCGGCGCATGTGATCGCTGCCACCGCGCAGCTTCGCGGCGGCGATCCGGATATGGCGCTGGCTCGGCTGACCGAGCAAATGGCGCTGCGCGAGAGCGTGTCGCTGGAACAGAATTACGCCATGCTGCTGCTGGAGAACCGCCAGCCGCGCGAGGCCGTCAGCCGGATGCGGGAGCTGCGCCGGCGGCACCCGGATCTGCCTGAATTGACGCTAGCCGAAGCCCGAATGCTGCGCTTGCTGGGCGCCGTGAACCTCGCCGAGCCAATCCTTCTGGAACTATTCGCGCGCGGTTGGGAGGTTGATCAGGTCCGCAAGGAACTGGGAGGCATTGCTGCGGATCGCGGCGAATGGCTGGAGGCCGTGGAGTGGCACGCCGGCATCCGGTCGGAAACGCTGGCCCTGGCGGCAGCGCAGGGCTTGGTGCGCGCTTTCGTTGAACTGGAGGAATTCGACGAAGCTCTGGCCGCAGTGCTGCATCTGGTTCGCGGCTATCCCCGGCACACCTACGAAGGCCTGTCGCTGGCCGGTAGCGTCATGCAGTCCGCCGGCCGCCCGAGGGAGGCGCTGGCGGCCTATGAGGAAGGCCTGCGTTACGTGCCGGACAGCCGCCAGCTGCGGATGGCGCGCGCCCACATGCTGGTTGCTCTTGAGCGGCACCGCCGAGCCGTTCAGGCCATGGAGGAGCTGCTTGAGGACTTTCCGCGCGACTCCGAAGTCCTCAACGCCCTCGGATACACGCTGGCCGACCGCGGCATCCGTCTTGAGGAGGCGCATGGGCATATTCGTCTGGCGCTGGAACTGTCGCCCGATGCGCCGGCGATCGTGGACAGCATGGGCTGGGTGCTCTATCGGCTGGGAAGGCCGGAGGAAGCCTTGCCGCTTCTGGAGCAGGCGCTGGCCGCATTCCCGCACCCCGAAGTGGCGGCGCATCTGTGCGAGGTCCTGTTCGAGCTGGGACAGACCGAGCGCGCCGGAGAATTGCTGCGCGAGTCCCTGAAGCGATTCGAGGACACGGCTTTGCTCGAAGCTGTGCAGGAGAGATATTCGCGATGACGCGCGCTTGCCCTCGCCTGTGCGTGTTTGCTGCGGCGTGCGTCGTCATCGCCGCCTGCGCTCCGGCGCGCGAGGTGAGCCGCGGCACGCTGGACGTGGCTGCGCTGGCCGCCCTCGATGCTTGGGAATCCCGCGGCCGGGTGGCCCTCAACGCTGAGGGCAGGGGAGTTCAGGCCAATTTTCTGTGGCGTCAGGATGGCCCCAAGGCGCGTGTGCAGTTGAGCGGCCCTTGGGGAGTCGGTGCCGAGGAGGTTCTGATCGAAGGTCCGGAGGCCATGCTGCGGAGCGACGGTGCCTGGGTGCCGATGTGCGCTTCGCCGACGGCACCTGATGAAATGTCTCTGCTGTGCGCGGGCGCTCCGCTGAACAGCCTGCCGTTCTGGCTAAGGGGCCTGCCCGATCCGGGGCGGCCATATCAGGAAAACCGCTCTCCGGAAAACGGCGTGCGGGAATTTTCCCAGGCAGGTTGGCGGGTGGAGGTGAACGCCCTGGCCCGGACGGGCCCGCTCACGGTTCCCCGAAGGGTTTTCATCAGCGGCCCCGGCGCCACGCTGAGAGTGGCTATTACGAATTGGGCGCTGACGGCGGCTCCCTGAAACCTGCGCAGAGGCAGCCGCGGGAGAGGTGAAACGCGAAAACACCATTGAAGTGACCGGCGAGTTCGCCCGCGCTCTCGAAGCCATGCGGGTGGGCCGGCGGCACTTGCTGATTACCGGCAGCGCGGGCACCGGCAAATCGACGCTGCTCAGCCTTTTTTGTGAAAGCGTGGACTGGGACCCGGTGGTTCTGGCGCCCACCGGCGTGGCTGCGCTGAATGTGGGCGGCCAGACGGTGCATCGCTTTTTCGGATTCGGCATCGACATCACGCTCGAAGCCGCGGGCAAACGCAGCGCGCGCGATCCCCAGCTGTACAGGAATCTCAAGACCCTCATCATCGACGAAGTGTCGATGCTGCGCGCCGATTTGCTCGATTGCGTCGATTTGTTTCTCAAGCGCCACGGCCCCCTGCCGGGGCAGCCCTTCGGAGGGGTGCATATGGTGTTTATCGGCGATTTGTATCAATTGCCGCCGGTGGTGATAGGCGTGGAACGGGAGGCCTTGAAGGAACGCTACGACTCGCCGCATTTCTTCAGCGCCGGGGCGCTTAAGGGCGTGGAGCTGCAAACGGTGGAGCTCACGAAAGTCTTCAGGCAGCGCAACCGGGCGTTCGCCAGCCTGCTGAACCGGATTCGCAAGAACGCCGCCGAACCGGGCGATATCGAGCGCCTTAACGAGCGCCTGGATCCGCACTTCGAGCCGCCGCAGGGGTGCGGCTATATCACGCTTACGGGCACCAACCGCAAGGCCGACGCGATCAACGAAGCGCGCCTGGATGCCTTGCGCGCCCCGGAGCATGAGCGACGCGCGGTTATCCAGGGCGCTTTCGCGCGTGATTACTACCCTACGCAGGAACGGCTGCGGTTCAAGGAGGGTGCCCAGGTCATGCTGCTGAACAACGACAGCGCCCAGCGCTGGGTGAACGGCAGCATCGGCGTGATTGAGGGCGTGAATATCGGCGACGACGAGGAGGATGTGGCAAGCTCATATGCTGACTATGCCCGCTGGCAGTCTGCGGGCGCGAAGATCGGCGGCGGCGAGGAGCATGTGGCAGTTCGCCTGAGCGAGCCCAACCGCCTAGTCCGTGTAGAGCCCTATGAATGGGAGCTGATTCGTTTCGATCTGAGCGAGGGAGCCATCGTTTCCAGCCCTGCGGGCACGTTCACCCAGTTTCCGTTCCGGCTGGCTTGGGCGGTGACCGTGCATAAGAGCCAGGGAAAGACTTTCAAGCGCATGGTGGTTGATCTGGACCGGGTGTTCGCCGCCGGCCAGGCTTATGTCGCGTTGAGCCGTTGCACCACCCTGGAGGGCCTAGTGCTGACCCGACCCCTTGCCCCCGGCGCGATCCGCTGCGACTGGCGGGTGCAGCGGTTCCTGACCGGCGAGCAGTACAAACGCGCCGAGCGCAGGCAATCGACCGACGAGAAGCTTGAAATGATCGAGCAAGCGATAGAAGCCGGAGCGGACGTGGAAATGGAATACCTCAAACGCAACGATGTCCGCACCCGCCGCCGCGTGCGCCCGCTGGAGGTGGGGATGCGCTCGTATTCCAGCCACGAATTCCTCGGGATGCGCGCCTGGTGCGCGCTGCGCAAGGACGAACGCACCTTCCGCCTCGACCGCATCCTCTCGCTTTCGATTTCCAGCACCTGACTCACTTTTTGAGAAGCAATGTGATTGTTATCGTCACTACTGGCAAGATTGGCAGCGAGGCTAGGCGCTACGCCAATAGGATTATGGATGTTTCCAATCTGGCCATTGTCATGCTCGACGGAGAAGATTTAGGCGCGATAAGCGAGCGCCCTGACGAGGTGCTGCGAGCCTTCCAGCGCGAGGCCCGCCACGCCATGAATTTGAAGAAGCTTGATCTGTAGCGCTGGAGGCGAACGATGACGCTTGGACAGCCTCCTGAACTATTCCATCGGACCGCATTGGGCCGAATCTACCTCGGCGATAGCTTGGACGTTATGAGTGCCAGAAAGCAGGCCACGGTCGCCTTGGTTATGACCAGTCCGCCGTTCGCGCTGACGCGCAAGAAGGACTATGGGAACGAGCAGGAGGATGACTATCTGCAATGGTTCCGGGGTTTCGCCGAGCAGTTTCGCCGCATCCTGAAGGACGATGGCAGCCTGGTGATCGACCTTGGCGGCGCGTGGAAGCCCGGCATGCCCGTTCGAAGCCTCTACCACTTCAAGCTTCTGATCATGCTATGCGAGGAATACGGCTTTCATCTGGCTCAGGAATTCTATTGGTGGAATCCCTCGAAGCTGCCCACGCCTGCTGAATGGGTCAATGTGCGCCGCATTCGAGTGAAGGATGGCGTCAACACGGTATGGTGGCTGTCCAAGACACCTTGGCCGCGGGCGAGCAACCGCCGAGTGCTGCAGCCGTACAGCGACAGCATGAAGACCTTGTTGCGCAACGGCTACAAACCGATGCTGCGGCCCTCCGGCCACGATATCAGCGATAAATTCTCCATCGACAATGGCGCCGCGATCCCCCCTAATCTCATAGCGATCCCCAATACCGAGAGCAATAGCGGTTACCTGCGCTATTGCAAGCAGATCGGCCTCAAGCCGCACCCGGCGCGCTTTCCGGCAGCTCTGCCTGAGTACTTTGTGCGCATGCTGACAGATCCCGGGGATTTGGTCATGGATCCATTTGCGGGCAGCTGCGTTACGGGCGAAGTCGCAGAGCGATTGGACCGAGAGTGGGTATGCGTTGACACGGTGGAACCGTACCTGCGCGGCGCCAAGGGAAGATTTGGGGAAAGGCCGGGGACCCCGAAATCCAAGTCGTCTAGGAAGGATGCCAGCGCGTATTACCGCATCCCGCATCCAGGGTTGCTTTGGAAGCGACGGTCAGACAAGGAAGAGCCGCTTCCCAAGGACGGCGGCAGGCATCGCTCAGCACCTTTGAATCGCCGCGTAGCCCAGCAGCGGACATCCTCGGCAACCAGCATAGCGAGTGATTTGGCGTCACGATAGCCCTTGTGGCGGGCGCTTGGGCGCGTTTTCGGGCGCAAGGCGAAGGACTTATAATCGAGTGGGCTTGAATTGGAGGATTTGCGATGAGCGACAATCCGGGCTACACGGCTGACTTTATCAAGTCCGATACGGACCGGGCCACGTTCATGGCTGATCCGGCCTTGGACCATCTGATGACCGCGCTGGTTTCAATCAGCACCGAAATCTGGGCTCAGGGGCGCAGGATGAAGATCGTGGAGCGGTTGCTGGAGGATCACGGAAAGGTGACGCGCGATCTCATCGAGTCGTACAAGCCCAGCGCCGAGGAAGAGCAGGCTTGGCGCAAAGAGCGCGACCAGTTCATTGAGCGCACCTTCGGTTCGATCACGGCGGGCGAGGCTATCGGCATTGGAGGTGCGATCAAGGCGCCCCAATGAGGCGGGCTAAAGCGCCCCGACTGGCGGTTGCCAGTCTGTTTTTGGCGGGCTTGGGCGGCCCGCTGCCGGCCCAGGAGACAACGGACGCCGCAGAGAATATCGGCGAGTGGCGGAACTTCGGCAACGATCCGGGCGGCAGCCAGTATTCGCCGCTGGCCGAGATCAATCGCAGCAACGTGGGCCGCCTTGAGCGGGCCTGGGCGCATCACAGCGGGGATTTCGCCAAAGGGGCATTCGGCACGGGAACGACCCAGCAGGCGGTGCCGCTGATGGTTAACGGCCAAGTGTATTTCTGCACGCCCTTCAACCGCGTGTTCGCCGTGGATGCCCAAAGCGGCGAGCAAGCGTGGGTGTTCGACGCGCATGCCGCGCTGACGGGCAAGGAAGCCGAACGCGTCGGCGGCCGCCGGTCCAGCATTTGCCGCGGCTTGGCCTACTGGGAGCAGGCGGAAGCCTCTTCGCAGCCTTGCGCAAAGCGAATCTTCAAGGGTGATTTCAGCGGCGCGGTCCACGCCATCGACGCGCTGACCGGCGAGGCTTGCAGGGATTTCGGCGCGGCCAAGGGCCATCCCGGCTACGTGTCGCACTGGGATTACGAGGGCTACGGCGAGGGCGGGATTCGCGGCATGTCCTCGCCGCCGGCGGTGCTGGGCGACAAGGTGATTGCCGGCAGCGGTTCAAACGACGGCGTGGCCAATGCGAACGACGGGGTGGTGCGGGCCTTCGACGTGCGAAGCGGGGAAATGATATGGGAGTTCAACCCCATTCCGCCCGAGCATAGCGACCTTACGGGCGCCGCCAACGTATGGGCCACTATGAGCGCCGATCCGGCACGCAACCTGGTGTTTTTGCCCACTACCAGCCCGTCGGTCGATTACTACGGCGGTGGCCGCCGCGTGGAACTGCCGCTCGCCAACGCGGTGGTGGCGGTGGATGGAGCAACCGGCAAGCCCGCCTGGTCGTTTCAGATCATCCACCACGACCTCTACGACTACGATTTGCCTGGCCACGCCCTGCTGGTGACTATCCGCAAGGACGGGCAGCTGCGCGAAGCCGCCATTCAGCAAACCAAGAGCGGACATCTTTTCGTGTTCGACCGGGAAACGGGCGAACCGATTTTTCCCATAGAGGAACGGGCCGTTCCGCCTTCCGGCCTGCCCGACGAAACCGCCTTTCCCACCCAACCCATTCCCGTCGGCATCGCTTCTTTCGCGCGTCAGGAGCTGGATCGCGAGAGCCTGTTCGGAATCACCGTTTTCGACCGCGACTGGTGCCGCCGGCGGTTTGACGAATCGCGCTACGAGGGCCTGTTCACGCCGCCCAGCCGCCGCGGGAGCATTCTGTTTCCCTCGGCGCTCGGCGGCGGCAACTGGGGCGGCGCGGCCTTCGATCCAGCCAGCAATCTTCTCGTGATCAAGGCCGAGAACCTGGCCACTTGGCTGCGCTTGGCGCCGCTGCGGGAGGGAGGGCACGATGGGCCGCGCGACTATCTTAATCGCGCCCTGAGCGGAACGCCGTACCGCGTGGAAGGCGAGGTTTGGATTTCGCCGTCCGGCTTTCCCTGCACGCCGCCGCCTTGGGGCACCCTCAGCGCCATCGATATGGATTCGGGCGAGCTGCGCTGGCAGGTGCCCCTGGGACGCCTGCGCGCCATGGGCATGACAGCGCCAGCGGCGTTCGGCTGGGGCTCGCCCAGCGTGGGCGGACCCATCGTGACCGCCGGCGGGTTGGTATTCGTGGCCTCCACCCTCGATCACAACCTGCGCGCGCTGGACCTGGAAACCGGCGAGGAGCTCTGGTCCGGCGCCCTGCCGGCGCCCGGCATGACGGTGCCCATCACTTACCGCGCCGGGGGCCGGCAATTCGTGGTTATCGCCGCCGGCGGCAACGCCCGCGTTGGAACCACTCAGTCAGATGCGCTGGTGGCTTTCGCCTTGCCCGACTAGCGGCGGATATTTCAACGGCCCGCCCTGATCCTCTGCCGGCGCGAAAGTGGCGGTCAGGAGGCGGTCAGGTACGGCCTTGTTTGCTCAATCCATCGGGCTTCGTCGGTTGTGGCCAGTTTCTCCAGATCGCCGGCATCGGACGATGGATCGTCCACCCATTCGCGCAAGATCGGACCGCCGTTGATGATGTCGATGGCGAGCTTGCCTGTTTCATACTCGTAGGGGAAATCGCGCCAGATGGGGTATTCCGGATCCAGTTGGCGGATGGCCTTGAAGGCCAGCGCCACCAGCCTCCAGGGCTTGAAAGCGGAGTGATCGTAGTGGCTGCCGTCAGGATGGATTTGAAAGCCGTGGCACAAGGCGCCCGAATGCTTGTGGAAGGTCGGCTCGAACCAGCACTCGCGCAATCGGCATCCCGCCAGCCAGTCCGGCGCCAGTTCTTGCATTGTTTTCAGAACCGAGCGCGCGTCGATATCGGGGGCTCCTAGGAGTTCCAGCGGGCGCGTGGTGCCGCGGCCTTCCGAAAGCGTTGTGCCTTCCAGCATCACGGTGCCCGCATAGGCGCGCGCCATCGCCGGCGTGGCCGCGTTGGGGCTCGGATTCACCCACGATCGATCCGCCAGCGGCCAGCCGAAGCCGGGCCCCTGCTCCGGTTTCCAGCCCTCCATCGCGATGACGCGGTAATCAACGTTTAACTGGTAATGGTCGATCAGCCATCGTCCCAGCTCGCCGAGTGTCAGGCCGTGCCGCATCAGCATCGGGCCCGCGCCGACAAAGCTCTCCCATCCGCCGCGCAGCAGCAATCCCTCCACGGGCCGGCCCGCGGGATTGGGGCGGTCGAGAACCCAAACGGATTTGCCATGCTCAGCCGCCGCTTCGAGCATGTAGAGAAGCGTGGTGGCGAACGTGTAGATCCGGCAGCCGAGATCCTGAAGATCGATCAGCGCAATATCGAAGCTGTCCATCATTTCGCCGGTTGGCCGCCGCACGTCCCCGTACAGGCTGAACACCGGAATGCCGTGGACAGGATCGCTGAAGTGCGGCGATTCGATCATGTTGTCCTGCTTGTCGCCCCGCAGTCCATGCTGCGGCCCGAATGCGCACCGGATGCCAATATCGCCGCAGGCCGCCAAGGCATCCAGCGCATGATCGAGATGGCGGGTGACCGAAGCGGGATGGGCCAGTAGCGCTACCCGCCTTCCGCGCAGCGGCGCGCGCAAGGCCTCGTGCGCCAGCAGGCGGTCAAGGCCGAATTTCATTAGGGTGCAGTGGATCCATGCCGGCGCAAAGATAACCCGGATAGCCGGGCTTTGGCAGGCCCCGGGCATACTGGTTTGATTATTTGTTTGATACCACTAAAATACAGGCTAAATACTTTTGGCAGCATCGCCTACCGCGAAGGGGGGCGCGATCGCTGCTTCAACATAAGAGTCCGAAGCTAGGCATGTTGACGGAAAACGCAAGCGAACGATTCGCGGACATTGATAGCTGGTCCACATACGGGGCTGTGAGCGCCATGTTCGAGGCGCAGTTATCGGCGGTCGCGGCGGTGGGCACGGAGTTGGCCATGATCGCGCGGGCGGCGGAAGCGGCTTCGCAGCGCCTGATGGAAGGAGGGCGCCTGATCTATGCGGGCGCGGGCACCTCGGGAAGAATCGCTGTGCAGGACGCAGTGGAGCTGGGGCCAACCTTTGGCTGGCCGGCGGCTCGCGTGGCCTACGCCGTGGCGGGGGGGCGGGAAGCGCTTTTCAGAAGCGTTGAATTTGCCGAGGACGATGCGTCGTCGGCGGCGACCGACCTCGCCGAGATCGGCATTGCGAAGAATGACGTGCTTGTTGGCTTAGCGGCAAGCGGGCATACCTCTTATACCGTTAGCGCCATCGAAAAGGCGAACGCCGCCGGCGCCTTGACCATCGGAATCGCCAATAACCAGCCCTCGCCTCTGCTGGATAAGGCCCAAATCGGGATTTACGTCAAGACCGGCAGCGAAGTCATCGCCGGCTCCACGCGCATGAAGGCCGGCGCCTCGCAAAAGGTGATTCTGACCCTATTCTCGACGGCAACGATGATTCGCTGCGGGCGCGTCTATCGGGGCCTGATGGTGGATATGCTGATTTCCAACAAGAAGCTTCGGGGCCGGGCGGTCGAGATTATCAAGCAACTCGCGGGCGTGGACAGCGGGGCGGCGGAAACCGCTCTGGATGCCGCCAAAGGCAACATAAAGCTCGGCGTTCTTCGCGCTTTGGGCATGGAGCTTGGCGAGGCCGAACGGCTGTTGTCGCGGCGAAACGGCATATTGCGCGATGCCGTTGGCGATTTGAACAACGATTCCGCATCCGCGGACGGCGTGAAATGATCGATCTTTCCTCCAGCAGAAGCAGCAGCACGCCGCTGTATATCCAGATCGCCAAGAGCATCCGCCAGCATATCAAGGACGGCCAGATCGCAAAGGGAGATGCGATCCCGTCCGAGCGCGAATTGTGCCATCTCACCGGCGCCTCGCGCGTCACCATCCGCAAGGCCGTGGATCAACTCATCGACGAGGGATTGCTGTTGCGCAAGCAGGGGTCGGGCACGTTCGTTTCCGAGCGCATCGAAATGCCGGCCACTTATCTTGGCGGGTTCACAGAGGATATGCGGGCTCGCGGCGAAGCGCCCGGCTCGGTCTGGCTGGCCCGGAGCTACGCCAATCCAACCCGGGCGGAGGCCGCCGAATTGAAAGTGCCCATGTCGTCCGCAGTGGTGCGCCTTGGCCGCGTGCGCCTGTCGCAGGGCGAGCCTTTGGCGATCGAGCAGGCCGTTGTTGCGAAGCCCCTCCTGCCGCCGCTCGAAGAAATCGGCGACTCCCTTTATGCGGCGCTGGAAACCCGGGGAAACAGGCCGCAGCAAGGCCGTCAGAAAGTGCGCGCGTCCATCGTGTCGCCCACCGAGGCGGGGCTGTTGTCGATTCCGGAAAAGAGCGCGGTGTTGCGTATTGAGCGGGTGACATGGCTCGAGGACGGCAGCGTTATTGAGTTCACGCGCTCCGTTTATCGGGGTGACAGGTATCAGTTTGTGACCAACATCAGATGATGGCCAGCGGCGCGCTGTCCGAAAACAATCCGGCGCCAGGGCCTGTTTGCGCGCTCAAGCGCACCAGGATGCATCGGGAAGCCGGCGAAGTTGCCGAAAGCATCGCCCGGCAACAGGCGCGCAACGCCGCCCTGATCGGAGCAGTGGCCGGAAAGTTGAAAAGGCTGGCGCCAAGGTTTATCGCAACCTGCGCCCGGGGCAGTTCCGATCATGCGGCCACTTATGCGAAGTATCTGTTCGAAACCCGCATGGGATTGGCGGTGTGCTCGTTTGCGCCCTCCGTGGCCTCGCTTTATGCCACGCAGACCGATATGCGGGCGGCGGTTTTCATTGCGATCTCCCAGTCCGGCAGAAGCCCGGACCTGATTAGCGCCTCGCGGCTCGCGAAAACCGGCGGCGCCTGCGTCGTGGCCGTGGTCAACGATGAGGCCAGCCCGCTCGCCAGCCTGGCCCACCACGTGGTGCCGATCGGCGCGGGCCCCGAAATCAGCGTGGCGGCCACCAAGTCCTGTGTCGGAGCGATGTCGGCGCTCTATCATTTGTGCGCGAAATGGCGCGGCGACGATGCCATGCTGGATGCGCTCGCCGCTTTGCCGCAAACGCTCTCGCAGGCATGGGCGGCCGATTGGCCGCAAGCTCTCGCTGCGCTGCGCCGCGTCCGGCAGGCGTTGATCCTGAGCAGGGGCATCGGCCTTGCGGGGGCGCAGGAAGCAGCGCTGAAACTGAAGGAGACCTGCATGATCCAGGCCGAAGGATTCAGCTCGGCCGAAGTTCGCCATGGCCCTATGACGATTGTCGGCGAAGAGTTTCCGGTGCTTGCTATCGCCACGTTCGATGCCGCGCAGCCAAGCATCGACAGCGTCTCAAGGGAATTTATGGATTGCGGCGCGCGCGTGCTGATGGCTGGCGAGCCCTTGGACGCAGCGCTTTGCTTGCCCACCCCTCGCGCCCGGGATTCGCATTTGCAGCCGCTGGTTTTCTTGCAGGCGTTCTACAAGTTCGCCAATGCCTTGTCATGCGCTCGCGGACTGGATCCGGATCGGCCAAGAAACCTGAGCAAGGTTACGCAAACGGTCTAGTGGCCGGCATGAAATCCTTAGTGCTCGCCAACGGACGCATCGTCACGCCCGGCGGCATTGTCGAGCGCGGCTCCGTTGAGGTGCGCGAAGGCCGTATCGCCGCGGTCGCAAAATCGATTGCGGCGGATCGCGCCAACGGCGGCTTCATCGACCTTGGCGGCGATTACCTGTTGCCCGGATTTGTGGATGTGCAGGTGAACGGGGGCGGCGGCGTGCTCTTCAATGACGATCCGAGCACGGCCACGGCGGCCAGGATCGCCGAAGCGCACCGGGCCTTCGGCACCACCAGCCTGCTGCCCACCCTGATCAGTGACGACCTCGGCAAAGTCGAACAGGCCATCAGGGCCATCGATGAGGCAGTCGCCAGCAAAACGCCCGGCATTGCGGGCCTTCATCTCGAAGGCCCTTTCCTGAATGTGGAGAAAAGAGGCATCCACGACGAGCGCAAGTTGCGGCCCCTGTCGGACGAGGCGCTGGAGATGCTGACTTCCGCTCGGCACGCCCAAGTGGTCGTGACGCTGGCGCCGGAGCGCGCCCGCCTCGACCAGATAGCGCATCTGGCGGAATCCGGAATCAAGGTTTGCATGGGGCACACCAAGGCCGGCTACGACCACACGCGCCGCGCGCTAGCGGCCGGCGTGACCGGGTTCACCCATCTCTTCAATGCCATGCCGGCCATGCAATCCCGCAATCCGGGCGTGATTGCGGCGGCGCTGGAATCAAACGCCTGGTGCGGCGTGATTGTGGACGGCAAGCATGTTCATCCGGCCATGCTGCGCCTCGCCTTGCGGGCGAAAGCGGACCGCAGGCTGATGCTGGTGACCGACGCCATGCCGTCGGTGGGCGCCGATATCGATCATTTCCACCTCAACGGGCAACGCATCAATGTTGCCGATGGCGTGTGCCTGTCCGACGACGGAACGCTGGCCGGCGCCGCCTTGTCGATGATCGACGCGGTGAGGAACGCCGCCGCGATGCTGGATGTGGGCATTGAGGAGGCATCGGGAATGGCGAGCTTGATCCCATGCTCGTTTTTGGGCATCGCCGACCGCGTCGGCGCCATAGCCCCCGGACAGCGGGCCGACTTGCTGCGGGTTTCGCCGACGCTAGCGATCCGTCAAGTATGGATTGGCGGCATCGAGCAAGCCGACTGCCATCAGCTGCCAGCGGCGTAGGGCTGCCAATTAGCTTGCATGTTGCGCCAAGCTGTTTTGGCCTTCGCCTGATTTGGAAGGTTGTGCTTCCTCCGCCCCTTTCCCGCAGGAGACGCATGAACCCATCCATGGGGCTTGGCGGCGGCTGTCCTGCCGCCGACACTCCTGCGGGAAAGGGGCGGAGGAAGGTCTCACGCTGCCGCCTGCGCGGCGCCAAACAGCTTGGCGCACGCAATACGCAGGCTAGCTAGCCGGAGGCTGAATCGGACGAGTATCCGGAGCGCGCCAGCAGCAGCGCGCCGTGGAGCGAATCGCCCTTGGATTCGGTCAGCCTAGCGGCGGTTCGCTCGCGCAGCCAAGGCTGCAATCGGCGCGACAATCCGCCTGCGAGCGCGCATCGGGGCGCGCCCTTGTTGAAAATCGTTTCGATGAAGCGCTCCACATGCTTAACGGCATCCTCCACGATGGAACGCGCTATTTCGTCGTTCCTTTCGGCGTAGTCCATCACCAGCGGCGCAAAAGAGGCGTAGTCCTTCGGCGTGGCTTCATCCATCCATTCGATGGCGCGTCCGGTATCGTGGTTGAATTTTTCCGTGACCGCGGCGCTCAAGGGCGTGGGCCGCGTTCGTCCATCCAGCGCCCGCAGCGCGTGCCGCATCGCGCTCAGCCCCAAGGCCGCGCCGCTGCCCTCGTCGGAAATCGGAAATCCGTAGCCGCCTATCGTGAGGCTCATCTTGCCGATCTTGATGTAGGCGACGCTGCCGGTGCCCAGAACCAAGGTGGCCCCGTCCTCGCCAAGATGCGCGCCAAGATTCGCAATCGCGGCATCCGATTCGAGATAAACCGAGCCGAACGGAAACTCGAGTTGCGCGGCCTTTTGCAGCAGACCCGGGCGGGAGATGCCGGCGATGCCCATTCCAGCCACGATCAACGGCAGGTCGCGCTCGTGGAGGTCCGCCGCCGCGATGGCCTTGCGGGTTGCGGACATCAGCACGGCGTGGAGCGGCTCCAAGCCGATGCGGGCGTTGGCGGGGCCGGTTTCCGCCTCGCCCAGCACGAAGCCCTCGAGGTTGGTTAGCCGCGCCCGCGTACGGCTGCCGCCCGCGTCAATGCCAAGAAAGTATCGCATTCGTCAGCGCCGCCTTATTTTCAGCCATTTGATTACTTGACACATAGTGAAGTTTCATTAGTATTACATTGGTAATATGCTTTGTCCAATCAAAAGCATAACCGGTTTTAATCGAGGAGAACTGATGAAAAGCGAATTGATGATTGCGAAAAAGGCCGTCTGCTTGGCGCTGTCTTTCGGGCTGGCCTTTGCCGCGAACGCTCAAGTTCAAGAGCCGGATGAAGACGACGATGAAATGGAAGTCCTCGAAGTGATCGGCTACCGCGATTCGCTGAAAAAGAATCTCGGCATCAAAAGGGGCGCCGACACCGTTGTTGAAGCCATCTCGGCGGAGGATGTCGGTCAATTTCCGGACCTCAACATTGCCGATGCGCTGCAACGCGTGACCGGCGTGCAAGTGGAGAAGGACGAGCGCGACGGCGAAGGCGTTCGCATCAGCATTCGCGGCACGCCCTCCCATCTGAACCTCGCTTTCCTCAATAACCAGCAAATCGCATCGGCCACGGCGAGCAATAGGAGAACCGATCTTCGCGACCGCAGCTTCAACTATTACCTGCTGCCCACCGAGATTCTCGATACCGTGGAGGTTTACAAATCGCCGGAAGCCAGCATCGACGAAGGCTCCATGGGCGGCACGGTGATTGTCAGAACCCGCAGGCCCCTTGCCGCCGAGGCCAACTCGGGCGCCGTTCAGGCCAGATATTTCACTTTCGATAACGCCGACGAGAGCAAGCCTTACGTTTCCGGCTTGTACAGCTGGAAAAACGATGCCGAAACTTTCGGGATCAATGTGGCCTACGTGCATAGGGATGGCGCAACGCTGATGGACTCCAAGCGCAACACCGCCGGCTATTTCAGGCCAACGGACTACAACGGCGATCGCATGACTGAGCGCATTCCCGTTCGCGTGGGCGCCAACCGCTATATCGCCGACCGCAGCCTAGCCACGCCTTTCGTCACTTTGCAGTTCGCGCCCAGCGACGATTTGGATATCGCGTTCACGGCATTGAATTCATCCACGGAAACCCAATCCCAGGGAATCTACTCATTTGGATTCACCAGCCTTACCGCTGCCCTTACCGCTAGCACGAGAATGCTTACAATCGAAGACGGCACGGTGGTTTCCGGCACTCTGCAAGATTGTTGCATTCCCAGCTTCGGCCCTTGGGCCAACAATAACCCCCGCGGAAATCTACAGGCTGCCATCTACGACACCGGCACCTACCAGGATGAAGCCGAAACAACGGCCTTCGACCTGGAGGCCACGCTGGAGCGCCGGGACTACCGGCTAACGGTTCAAGCGGGCCACAGCTTCGCCGATGGCCTCACGATCGACAAGGCCGCCCAATTCTCAGCCGAATCGGGCATTGTCTTCGATGTCACATCGGGCATTATGGAAGCGACGGTGGATTCGGACTTAACGCCGGATGACTACTTGTTCTACTACTCCCACATCAATACCATCCGCAACGATTCCGATTCGACTTTCCTGCAGCTGGATGGCGAGTTCAACCTGAACAACGATGTGTTCCAAAGCGTTGAAGTGGGCGTCAAGTACCGCGACTACAACAAAGGCGCAAGCCGGGTGAAGCGGGATTTTGTTGAAGACGGCACGCTGGCCCAGTTCGCTGGCCCGCCGATTACCGACTTCAAGGTTGGCGCCGCGCCGGGGCAACTGTGGAATTTCAATGTGCCTGCGTTCGAGCGCTGGCAAAACGGCATCCCCGAAATGGCGGGCACCGGAAACAGCTCGTGGAACGATCCCAACGATCGCTTCAGCGTCAATGAGGATGTGACGGCCGCCTATTTGCAGGGCAACTTCGATACGGGCAATTTCCGCGGCAACATCGGCCTGCGCGCGGTAAGAACCAGCACCACCGCAGAGGCATCGCGATACACCGGGAGCAATTTCAACGCGGAAAGGCGCAATGCCATCCGACCCGCTGTGAATGAGAACGACTACACCGACATTCTGCCGAGCCTCAACGTGAACTATGTCGGTTTCGAGGACATTGTTCTGCGTTTCGCGGCGGCGCAGGTGATGGCCCGGCCCAATTACGTGAGCATTGCGCCTTTTGAGACGCGCAATTGCGGCAGCAGGGGCTGCACCGGCTTCGAGGGCAACCCGGATCTGGAGCCTTATCGCGCCAACCAGTACGACATCTCCGCAGAGTGGTACCTCAACGACACTTCCATTCTGGCGTTTGCACTGTTCTACAAGGATATCGAGTCCTACATCGACTTGGAGTCGTTCTCCGCCACCCGCGATTACTGGACGCTTGATTCCGCCGGCATGGAGGTTGTGGTGCAGAGGGACTTCGCCATGGAGCGGCCGATTAACGGCGAGGGCCTCACTCTCCGAGGGTTTGAGATCAACTACCAGCAAGACTTCGGGCTGGGTTTTGGTGTGCAAGCCAACTACACCTACTCGGATGCCGACCTGACTCAGACGGATGCGCTTAAGGCCAACGATCAGGAGCCCGTGCTGTTTGGGCATTCGGAAGATACCTGGAACTTGTCCACGTATTACCAGCAATACGGCTTGACGGCTCGTTTGTCCTATACCTTCCGCTCGGAATACGCATCGAACCACCTGCATGGGGCGAACATCCAGACAAACGCCCAGACAGGAGGCACGCAGGCCGCCGACCTTGGGTTCGGCTTTAACGTGAGCCGCGGCCTGATCGGCTACAAGGGCGACTTCGGCCAGCTCGATTTCAATTCCAGCTACCACATCACGGACGATATCGAGGTGTTGCTTCAGGTGCTCAACATCACCGACGAGGAAATCGAGTGGTATGCGAGCCGGGAAAATCACACGCCTGACCAAGGCCGTCCGATCGGTGTTTACAACCACGGTCGCCGCTATGCGGTGGGCGTGAACGTGAAGTTCTAAAGATTCGCTGAAAACCATAATCCCCCGTGTCGGCGGCGCCTGACTGGGTGCCGCCGACACAATCAAACCGGGAGTGCCACCGCCTATTCCTAGTGTCATATCCCGCAAATAACCGCCATGATTCGCGGCCCTGTTTTCTCCCCGGCGGTGTTGCTCCTTGCTTTTGGGGAGCCTGCCACTCGGCTTCGTCGCCCAAGCGCCCGCGTGCTGATCGCTTGATTCCCTCCGAATCCGAAATGCTTGTAGAATCTTCCGTATGAGCGAGGCCATCGCATTTGACACCCGCCGCTACGTCAAGCGCCTGATGGAAGGCGGCTTCGACGAGCGGCAAGCGGAAACCCTTGCGCCGGAGCAGATCGCGTTTCTCAACGCCAACCTCGCAACGAAGTCCGATATCGCGAAGATCGAGGCCGGGATCGAGACGCTGCGGCAGGAGACCAAGGCCGAGATCGAAGGTTCGAGATCCGAAACCAAGTTGAGTATTGCAGAGGACAAGGTGAGTTTCATGAAATGGATGCTTGGCGCCGCGATGCTGGCGCAGACCACTGTGATCCTCGCCTTTATCGCGTTATTCCTGACTCCCCCTGCCTGATATACCGTCCCGCACAGCTTCTTTCTCCGTGATGCCTCAACCGCAATGGTCTTGGCGCTTGCTGCGCGGACTTCGGCATACCGAAAATCCCCCGTGCGGCCCGCAAAAATCGTCCGTGGTTCGCAAAACCCTTCTACCTTCTTTTTTAGTGCTGATGTTCCCGCTGGCGGGGCTGGCCGGTCATTACGCCAGCCATCCTGAGGCGCAGGCTTTCGCCCGCGAAATGGCGGCGGAGGAAGACGGTTTTGACGAGGCTGGAATCCTGTCGATTCTCGGCCAGGCGGAATACCAGCAAAGCGTGATTGATTCGATCAGCCGTCCGGCGGAAAAAGAGCTGGCCTGGGCGAAATACCAGGATATATTCCTGACAGAGGAGCGAACCCGTTCCGGCGTGAAATTCATGGCGGAGCACGAGGCGGCCTTGCAGGAAGCCCAAAAGCTTTATGGCGTGCCCCCGGCGATTGTGACCGCCATCATCGGCGTTGAAACGATGTACGGCAAATTCACCGGCGATTACCGCGTTGTGGATGCGCTGGCCACCCTCTGCTTCGATTATCCGCCCCGGGCCAAGTTATTTTGCGGGCAACTGAAGGCTTTCATCCGCCTTGTTCGCGAAGAGGGCAAACCGATCACCAGCCTTAAGGGGTCTTATGCGGGCGCCATGGGGCTGGGGCAGTTCATTCCCAGCAGTTATCTCAATTACGCGGTGGATTTCGATGGGGATGGTTTTCGGGATATCTGGAATAATCCCACCGATGCCATCGGCAGCGTCGCCAACTACTTGGCGGAACACGACTGGCAGCGCGGCGGCGGCATCGCCTTTCAGGCGGAGGCTGGCGAGGCGCCGCCGGACGTGTTCAATGTGTCGCTAAAGCCCAGCAAAACCATTGCCGAGCTGGAGGCCTTGGGCGTGGCAGCGCCGCCGGAGGATCTGGATCGGCAACAGCGGGTCACGCCAATACGGCTGACGGGAAAGCAAGGCGACGAGTTTTGGCTTGGCCTCAAGAACTTCTACGTCATCACCCGCTACAACCACAGCGAGCTTTACGCCATGGCGGTGTACCAGCTAAGCGAAGGCCTGAGGAAAGCCGCCGATTCCATTTGATGGCTGGCGCGGAAGCGCCTCCGCGAGCTGCGGCTGCGCTGCGCGCAAGCATCCCGGTCGGCAACTCTCAGGCGAATACGCGCTCGCCGATCATCCGCCCGAACACCAGCGCCGGCGTTAGCAGCATCCCGTTAACGATGCCGAAGCCGGTTGTTGCGCCGGCGCCTAGCACCTCGCCTGCGGCGTAGAGGTTGGCAATGGGCGCTCCGCTCTCATTCAGAACCTCAAGTTGCGGGCTCACCGTCAGCCCGGCGAACGACAGCAACTGCGTGCCCTGCATGCGGATGGCGTGGAAGGGCGGCCGGCTGATCGGCATGGGCAGATGCTCGCGTCCGAAATCCGCATCGCTGCCGCTGGCCACGCTGGCGTTGTAGCGTTTAACGGAGGCCGCCAGCCCATCGGCATCAATGCCTGCCCAGTGGGCCAGTTCGCCTAAGGAATCGCCGCGTGAGAAGAAGTGGTACTTGTCGAAGGCGAAATCCATGCGCGCCTGGTCCCAGCCCCTCACCAGCGACGGCGCGGCATTCATGATGGCCTGGTCGAAAATAATCCAGTAGCGCTTTTCGTCCTGCGCCAGCAGCGCATGCTCGCGCGCATCCACGCTGGGATGGTCCTCGCGCACGAAGCGCCGTCCGCCGGAGTTCACATACATCTCCCACGGCAGGCGGGATTGGGGCGCGGTATTGACCGGCACGCCCGCCGGCGTGCTCGGCACATTGAAATCCCTCAGCACCATGCCGAAGAAGGTCTGGAAATGCTCCGCTCCGCGCAGCACGCCGCCGGCGCCCACCCCCATGTCCAGTCCGCCGCCGAGATTGTAGGGATAGGCCAGTTGCCCATAAAGCGGCACGCCGTGCAGTTCCTCGTACTTGTTCGGATCGGCGCAGCCGCCGGTGGTGAGCGCCACCTTGCGGCTCAGCAGGTCCATCTTGCGGCCGTCCGCGCCGCGCGCCATAACGCCCCGCACGCTGCCTTGGCTGTCCTGTATCAGCTCCAGCGCGTCGGTGCGGATCAGAAACTCGACGGAACCGCCGCGCACCTGCTCGAAAAACGGCTTTAGCAGCACCTTGAGGATGGCCACTCCGTTGTGCTCCGACCAAAGATAGCGGCGTGCGAGGTAGGGCTCGTGGCCGCCGGTCATCACGGGATGGCCTTCCATGGGCGAGAAACCGATTTCGCCCAGCCAGTCCACGGTTCGGGCCGCTTCGCGCACAAACACGCCCATCAGTTCCGTATCCACCGCGCCCTTGCTGATGCGCATAATGTCGTCGAAGTGCGCTTCGGGCGAGTCCTCGATGCCTTGCGCCGCCTGCAGCCGCGTGCCGGCCGCGGCGATCTGTCCCAACGAACGGTCCAGCGTGCCGCCCAGCCGGTGCGCCCGGTCCACCACCAATACCCGCGCGCCCTGCTGCGCGGCGAAGATCGCGCAGGGCAGCCCGGCCGATCCGCCGCCCACCACGATCAGATCCCAGGTTTCGCTGGCCGCCCGGCTGATCCGCGGCATCATGGCCAACGCCGCCGCCGCGCCCATTCCGCCTAGCAGCTCCCTCTTGTTGATCCGAAGCGGTTCTGCGTCCCCGGTAATTTGCCGCCATTTGTCATGCATGCTTCCAAGCCCTCCAATATGCCCGCTCATTCTACGCACGAAGTTGTGCCCGGCGGCCTCTTGCAATGCCCGCGCGCGGCAGGGGCGAGGCATGGTCCAGCCCGGCGGAACGGGCCCGGACGCTTTAACGACCTGGCGCCCATTCAGTGTCTGTCCCGTATCATGCGCGGGTCATGAAAGCACGCCTCGCCGAAGGCCCCGTTGGCCGCCATCTGTGGGAGCTCATGGTGCCCATGATGATCGGGCTTCTGGCCCTGATCTCCTTCGGCTTGGTGGATGCGTGGTTCGTGAGCCGACTGGGGCCTTTGCCGCTGGCCGCGGTGAGCTACACGCAGCCGATCGGATTTGTGGTGGCCGCCATGGCCATGGGCATCGGCGTGGGCGCCAGTTCCGTGATCGCCCGGCTGGTGGGCCAGGGCGCGAAGCGCCGCGTGCGCCGTATCGCCACCCATGCCTTTCTTCTGTGCGGGCTGCTTGGCGTTGCGCTGCTATCCATCGGCTGGCTGTTCATGGAGGAAATATTCGGCCTGCTGGGCGCCGATGCCACCACCATGCCGCTGGTGCGCGACTACATGCAGATCTACCTGGTTGGACTGGTGTTCGTGGTGGGGCCAACCATAGGCGGATCGATACTGCGCGCGCTGGGCGATGCCAAATCGCCGGGCGTGCTGCTCGCTCTCACCGCCTTGGTGAATGCCATTCTCGATCCCATCCTGATCTTCGGCCTGTTCGGATTCCCGCGGATGGAGGTGCAGGGCGCGGCGCTTGCGACCGTGATCGCCAACCTGATTTCGCTCGCGGCCATGCTGGCGATCGGGATCAGGCGCGACAAGTTTTTGACGCTGCGTGGCATGAGGCTGATTCTCGACTCATGGAAGCGCATTGGGCATGTGGGGCTGTCGGCCACCGCATCGGGATTGATGGCGCCGCTCACTTCCGCTTTCGTGGTGGCGATGGTGGCGCGCTTCGGCCAGACCGCGGTGGCCGGCTTCGGCGTTGGAATCCGCACGGAGGCGCTGGCGCTATTGCCATTCATGGCGCTAGGCGCCGCGATCGGCCCGTTCGTGGGCCAGAATGCGGGAGCGGGACGAATGGACCGGGTGCGGGAGGCCCATCGCTGGTGCCTGCGCTTCACGACTATTTACGGCTTGTCGGCGGCCGCATTGCTGAGCATTTTCGCCGTGCCTATCGTCGGATTCTTCACCCAGGACGAGGCCGCGGTGGGCGCGGCGGTGACCCAGCTTCGCATCCTGCCCTGGACCTACTGCCTGCTGGGCGTGACCATAGTCGCCAATACCTCCTTGAACGCGCTGGGCAAGCCTCTGGCCGCCATGCTGGTCTCGCTTTGCCGCACGTTGCTGGTGTACGTGCCGCTTTCCTGGCTGCTGGGCCTGCTGTTCGGCCTTACGGGCGTGTTCCTTGGGGGCGCCCTAGGCAACCTGGTATCCGCCTCGGTCGGCTTTCTGCTCCTGCGGCGCGGGTTGCGCCAGGCGGAGTTGGCCGGCGCGCTGCCTGGAGCCCGCAAATGAAGCCTTTTCGCGACCTCTTGGTGCAATATGCAGGCTAGCCCGCAATCTGTGCGGACTAAGGCGCTTGTTGCGGCGCTCGCGCTGGCGACCGGCGGACCGGTTTGCGCGGAAGAGGACACGCTCACGCTGGTCAGCTCCTGGAACCGCCAGATCAATTTCTCGCGGCACGCGCAAAATTACATCGACGCGGTCAATGAGCGCGGACAAGGCGTGGTGAGGATCGACTTTATCGGCGGGCCGGAAGTGATTCCGCAACGCCAGCTGTTCTACGCGCTGCGCCGGGGCGTGATCGACATGGCCTTAAGCGGCATCACCTACTACCGGGGCTTGTTGCCGGAGGGCGATGCCATCTTCGCCGCCAATATCGATCCGATGGAAGCCCGCGCCTCGGGGGCGCTCGACGCGCTTCAGCCGTACTGGCGGGAACGCGCCAACGCGCACCTGATCGGCTGGATGCAGTCCGGCATCGGCAGCAGCATCTATTTGGCGCAGCCTCCGCGCTTCACGCCGGAGGGCATGCCGGACTTGCGCGGCCTGAAAATCCGCACCGCTCCCTCCAACCGGGAAATGCTCCGCGCCTTCGGCGCCCGCCCGGTGCAGATTGCCGTGCGCGAAGTCTATACGGCGCTGCAACGCGGCATCGTGGACGGCCTGGCGTTCACCAGCGTAGGTTTGGCGGACTTGGGGGTGGAGGAGTTCGTGCGCTACCGCATCGATCCGGAAGTGCTGAACCTGTCCATCTGCTTGCAAATCAACCTGGACCGCTGGAACGCCTTGAGCGGCGAGGCAAGGCACATCCTCACCGACGAGGCTGGGAAGTACGCCATGGCGGCCAGGAAGTGGTTCATCGATCTACGGATACGGGAGCACGCCGAGCTTGCCCGCGCCGGATTCCAAGGCATCGAGGCGCCCAACCCCGCAGCCTACCGCGATTTCTCGCACCAAGTGGTTTGGGAGCGCCTTCGCCAGCGCGCTCCGGAATCCGCAGCTGCCTTAAAGCCGCTGTTCTACCGCGAGGAGCAGGATGCCGTCCGCTAACCGCATGCCGCCCCGCGCCTTGACGAAACTGTGGGACGGCTTGGTGAACGGCTTGGTGCTGTTCGCCTGCTTTCTGATTGCGGCGGACTGCCTGCTGATCGTGTTCGATGTCACCCTGCGCAACCTCAATATGCGCCCGCCCGCCTACACGGTGGCGCTCACCGAGTACTCGCTGCTCTACATGACCATGGCGGCCGCGCCTTGGCTGGTGCGCGAGCGCGCTTGGATCGTGGTGGAAGTGCTGTATCGGCGCGCCTCGCCCGCGGTGCGGACGAGGCTCGACCGGGCGATCTTCAGTTTATGCGCAGCGGCGAGCGGGATCGTGGCGGTTCTGGCCTGCGTCCTGGCCGTGGAGGGCGCGCTGCGGGGCGAGGTGGAGATACGCTCGCTGGACATGCCGCGCTGGGCGCTGTTCGCGCCGGTGGCGCTAGGGTTCTCCATGATGGCGGTGGAATTCCTGCGCTGCCTGCTGCGCGGCGACAGCATGTCCGAAGCCGAGGCCGAGCAAGCTTTCTAATGCTTTATATGCGGGTTAGCGCGGGCGTTGAGGCCGGACCATGAGCGCCGGCGTTGCCGTTTTTCTGCTGCTCTTCGCCTTCATGGCGATGGGCGTGCCGGTGGCGTTCGCCTTTCTGGCGGCCAACCTGGCGGGGGCGTGGATCATCATGGGCGGCTGGCCCGGCCCCTTGCAGGCCGTTGACAACGCCACCAGCCTTATCACCAGCTTCACGCTGGTTGCCGTGCCCATGTTTATTTTCATGGGCGCGCTGCTGTTTCATTCGGGCCTTGCAATCCGGGTGTTCGATGCGCTGGAAACGCTGTTCGGCCGGCTCCCGGCGCGGCTGAGCTATATCACGGTGGCCGGCGGGGCCACGTTCTCCACGCTCACCGGCTCCACGATGGCCAATACCGCCATGCTGGGGTCGCTGATGATTCCCGAAATGTCGCGGCGCGGCTATGCGCGGCACATGTCCATCGGCCCCATCATCGGCACCGGCGGCTTGGCCATGCTGATTCCGCCTTCCGCCTTGGGCGTGCTGCTCGGCAGCCTAGCCGGATTGAATATCGGCGCGCTGCTGATCGCCGGGATTATTCCCGGGCTGATTCTGGCTGCGGGCTACAGCGCGGTGATCTACGTTCAGGCGCGCATCGACCCGGCCAGCGCTCCCACCTACAGCGTGGAACGGGCCGTTGTGAAAGAGCGCCTGAGGATGCTGGCGTTCAATATCCTGCCGCTGGGGCTGGTGGTGTTTTGCGTGGTGGGCTTTATCGTGCTGGGCTGGGCCACGCCATCCGAGGCCGCCGCGTTCGGCGCGCTCAGCGTGGCCGCGCTGGCCGCGGCGGCGCGCAGGCTCACCATGACGGCGCTGAAAGCGGCGCTCATCAGCACCGTGCGGATTTCCGGCATGGTGTTCCTGCTGATCCTGAGCTCCTCGGTGTTCGGTCAGTTGATGGCGTTCTCGGGCGTCAGCAGCGCGGCGGTGGAGTGGTCGCTGGGGCTGGAGGCGGGGCCGTATGCCAAGCTGCTGCTGATGTTCGCCGTGATGCTGGCGCTGGGCATGTTCCTGGACCAGATCTCGATCCTGCTGCTCACGATCCCGGTTTTCTTCCCGCTGGCCGCTTCGATGGGATTCGATAGCGTGTGGTTCGGGGTGGTGGTTCTGCTGGCCCTGGAGATGAGTCTCACCACGCCGCCTTTCGGGCTGCTGCTGTTCCTGATGCAGAGCGTTGCCCCCAAGGGCACCACGCTCGGCCACGTGATCCGGGCCGCGCTCCCTTACCTGGCCTGCGATGCCCTGCTGCTCGGCGTGCTGATCCTGTTCCCCGCTATCACCCTCACCTGACTGGCGCATAGCCCGCAGGCGAAGAGAAACGCTCCCGCCTTCGCATCGGCTGGGAGCGCATATTGTTTGAGTTATCGGGTTTCGATAACATAAGAACATGATCGAGTCTTTCGGGAATCGGCTTTCGCGCGATCTGTTTTTCGATAGGAATAGCCGAGCGACCCGAAATTTTCCTTCGCAGCTTCGCAGAGCCTCAAGGAGAAAGCTGCTCTATTTGCATGATGCGGTTGATTTGAACGACCTCAGAGCGCCTCCCGGGAATCGGCTGAAAGCGCTGAAGGACGATCGTAGAGGGTTTTATTCAATCCGCATAAACGATCAATGGCGCGTTGTGTTTCGTTGGCGAAATGGACAGGCGAGCAGTGTGCAGATCGTTGATTATCACTGATCGGAGAAAAACATGAAAAATCAACCTGTAAATCCTTTTCATCCAGGAGAAATTCTTCTGGAGGAATTCCTTCAGCCTATAGGCTTGACTCAGACGGCATGCGCCGAGCGCCTCGGCTGGACCCGCGCCCGACTGAATGAGCTGGTTCGTGGAAAGCGGGGCGTTACCGCCGAAGCAGCGCTGGATCTGGCCCGCGTGCTGGGGACATCACCGAAGCTATGGATGAATCTGCAGGCAACTTTTGATCTGGACAGAGCTCAGCGGGCGCGAAACGCAGCTTGATCCAGCAGTAAGGCGATCAGTGGCCTATCGGAGAGCGGCGTGACGGCGGGATTGCAAATTCATGTTTCCGTGCCCGATCTCGATTCTGCGGCTCACTAGCCCGGCATTTTTCCCCTGGCCGCTGATCGCGGCGAAATCAGTCCGTCAAGGTGCTTGCGCCGGCAGATGGAACGGATGATTCGCGCGCCAGCAACGATCCCTCCATGCGCGCCACATCAGCGCGCAGATCACTCAAGTCCCGCCGAACCTCGGCGATAGCGGAACGGTTCGCGGCGATATCGGCCCGGTTGATCGCTATTTCCGCACGCAAATCCGCACGTAGATTCGATTGGCTGATAAGAATCAGCCCGCCGAGCGCGATTGCCGATCCCACAATGGCCATGCAAATGGTGAGAACCCCGTTGGGCGCGCCTGCTGACTTCATAGAAAGATCCTCCGTTGATCCAAAGTCGGGTTAAAAGTATAGCACTCGGCACGGCCTATCTGCGCCCCCAAAATTTTTTGATTATCACTTTGGTTATCCTTATTTTTTCAAGAAAATAGAATAAAAATTCAAATATATCAGGATGATGAACCTATTATTGGTTATCACTTCAGTTATCAAATTTTGATGAAAAAGCAACGTACGCTCGGAGATGAGCAAGAAGGTTGAATATGTCTATTCCCAAATAAATCATAGCGTTACATTAACCTCTCAACCTCCCGCATCCTCGAAAAACGCCTGGTGGAAGACCCCCCCTCCTCCGCCGCCGCCTCCTCCGCCCCCTCCGCCGCCTCCCGCGGCGGTCATCACGGCGGAAGAGACAGCGTCGGTGGACGAGAACGCCGACGGCGCCGTGGTCACTTCGGTGGCCACCGAG
>JAPOTY010000010.1 GCA_026708965.1 Gammaproteobacteria bacterium
ATTAGGTTAGTGGCTGATTTCTATAGGAATTGTGACTTTGGGATATAATTCCCTTCGCAAAACAGCGATGCCGCCTTGATGGCGGCGTAAACCCGCCGCCCCGGCGCCAGCTTCAGTTGGCGCGCCGAGCGCCGGGTCACGCGCGCCCACAAGATTTGCCCCACATCCACCACTACGTTGCTGAAGGTGTCGTCTTCCTCCAGCACGCGCTCCACCACGCCGCCCATCGCGTTCAGCATGCTGCTGCGTTGCGGCGGCGCCAGCGACAGCGCCACGTCGCCGGCCCGCACCTGAAGCACCACTTCGTTGCCGTTGGCCGCATCCAGCCGCGGAAGCAGCAGGGTGTGGGCGCCGCAACTCAAGCGGCTCAAGCCGTCGCCGTCGTCGGTGCGCTCCATGCGGCAGAACAGCAGCGCGCCCGCGCCGCGCCGGCCGGTCAGCGACTGCAATTCCGGCCTGCCGAGCAAATCCTGCGGCGCTCCCACCGCCTTCACTGCGCCTTGGTCGATCAGCGCCAGACGCCCGGCCAGCCGCAGCACTTCCCCCATGCGGTGCGTGATGTAAAGGACCACCCGGTTGGCATCACGGCCCAGTCCGGCGAGCATGCCCAGCACCTCGTTGCGGCGGGCGCCGTCCAGCCCCGCCAAAGGCTCGTCCAGCAGCAGCGCCTGCGGGCCGGTCAGCAGCGCACGTCCAATCGCTACGCGCTGCTGTTCACCTCCCGACAGCGTCATCGGTCGGCGGTGAAGCAGCGGGCCGAGCTCCAGCCGCTCCACCACTTCGCCCAGGTTCGGAGGCGCAAGCGCGCCGCGCCGCCGCCCGTAGGCCAGGTTGCCGCGCACGCTCAAATGCGGGAACAGGCGCCCGTCCTGGAACACCACGCCCACGGAGCGGCGCTCCGGGGGCAGGTCGATGCGGCGCGAACGGCTGAACACGCAGGTTTCCCCGATCGTGATTTCGCCCTCGTCGGGTGCCAGAAGGCCGGCAACCATCTTGACCAGGCTGGTCTTGCCCGCGCCGGACGGGCCGAACAGAGCGGTTACGCCGAAGCCCAGCCGAAGCTCCCCGCTCCACTCGAAGGCGGCCAGCTTCTTGCGCGCTTTGACGGTGAGCATGGCGGTTATGCGCCTCGGCCCAGCCGCTTGCGCGCCGCGCGCGCCGCCAGTTCGGAAGCCGCCAGCGCCAGTATCGCCAGCATCAGCGACACGCCTGCCAGCCAAGCCGCGGCGGCCTCGCCCTCGGGGGTTTGAAGCAGCGTGTAAATGGCCAGCGGCAGGGTGCGGGTTTGGCCCGGCACGTTGGAGACGAAGGTGATGGTGGCGCCGAACTCGCCTAGGCAGCGGGCGAACGCGAGCAGCGCGCCGCTGATCAACCCGGGCGCGGCCAGCGGCAGGGTAACGGTGAGCAACGCCCGCAGCGGCGTTGCGCCCAGTGTGCGGGCGGCTTCCTCCAGCCGCTGGTCAACCGACTCGATCCCCAGGCGGATGGCCCGCACCATCAGCGGGAAGGCCATCACCGCGGCGGCCACAGCCGCGCCTTTCCAAGTGAAGGTGAGGCTGATGCCGAACGTGTCGTGCAGCCATCCTCCCAGCGCGCCGTTGCGCCCCAGCACCGCGAGCAGCAGATAGCCCACCACCACCGGCGGCGTGACCAGCGGCAAATGCACCAGCCCGTCCAGCAGGATCTTGCCCGGGAAGCGGCAGCGCGCCAAGATCCAGGCGCAGGCGATGCCCGCCGGCAGCGAACAGGCCACGGCCCAAAGCGATACCTTGAGCGAAAGCGCCGCGATTTCCCAAACGGGCATCATCGCCGGAAAGGGTGCCGGTAAAGCATGCGCGCCAGCATACCAATTGCTGCGCCCCGCCGGCCAAGGAGCGCCGCCGGTATTGTGCTTGCCCAAGGGAACCAAGGCTAGGAATCGGCAAAGACGATCGGCATGGCGATTATCGACTCGGCCGACTGCAACTTCCATTGGGACGGGAGCAATTTGGGATTTATGAATGGGAGTCTCTGAGGGCAATCTGGCGTAGCGGAAGAAACAAGCGCATCGGAGCTTCCGTGAGCGGCGCGAAGCCAAATTTCTCGTAGAAGCGTTTTGCTTCTTGATTCGCGGCATCGACGATCAGGGCGTGCATAGCCACCGTTTCACTGGCGGCCAAGGTGCGCTTGACGGCATCAGCAAGAAGCATGCGTCCGAGGCCGCGTCCATGCGTTGAACGATCAACCGCCAGCCGACCGATCAACGCGCAGGGAATCGAATGGCGAGGCAGCTTCCGCGAAAGCTCATCAGGCAGTGAAGTCAGTTCGATCGACAGGGCGCTTAGCGTATAGAAGCCGAGGACGGCATCGGAGTTATCATCGGTGCAGACAAACACTCGGGCGATGCGGCGCTGAATATCCTGGCCAGCTTGGCGCTTCAGGTAGCGGTCTAGTTGCGGAAGCCCGCAGGAAAACGCCGCCCGGTCGTGCCGTTTGCTGAGCGGCTCTACAATCAACTTTGAGATATGGTCAACGCGAATCAATGCGCCGAGCGTGCTCCTCTAGCGCCGAACGAAGGCGCTCATTCCGCTCCGGCATCTCGGTCAGGGCATCGAAAAAACGCAATGCGTCGTTGCGGGCGAGAGCCAACGTCTCGTATTTTTCGATCGTCTCTTCGGCAGTTGCCAGTGCGCTCGACACGATGAAAGCACTGACAGCCTTGCCTTCAACAGAGGCCGCCCGCTCGATAAGCCGCTTCGCTGCTTCGCTAAGCCTTAGGTTTATGCGCTCACTGTGAGCCGTGCTTGTTTGAACCATTGCATCGCTCTCGTTTCGGAATGCAATGTACGTCGTTTCGGTGCCTTATGCAAGATCATGCTCGCGGTGCTTGCCAACGCAAGCGGATGTCCGCCTTGATCCCGCGCTCCGGAGCGAAAGCGCCGCGATTTCCCAAACGTGCGTCATCGCTGGAAAGGGATGAAACGGTGCGCCAGGAATACCTGCTGCGCCTCGTCGCTGAACAGGTACTCGTAGAAGGCCCGCGCCGCCGCGCCGCCATCCGGCTTAACCGAGGCCAGCTCGTAGCGGATCGGCGAATGGCTTTCCTCCGGGAACCACGCGGCGGCAACCAGGCCCGATTCGGCGCTGAGTTCGCTGGCATAGGTGATGCCCAGCGGCGCCTCGCCCCGGGCCACGCGCATGCTCACCGCCCGGGCGTTGGCGGCGAACGCCAAGCGCCCCTCAAGGCGCTCCCAGATTCCTAAGCGCCGCAGCGCTTCGCGGCCGTAGAGGCCAGCCGGAACGTGCGCCGGATCCCCGATGACCAGAGGCGTTTCGCCGAGCGCGGCCAGCAGCGTGTCCGGGTCCGCGAGGCTCACGCTTTGATCCGAGCCTCTCTGCTTGATCACCACCAGCCGGTTGCCCAGCAGTTCCTTGCGGCTGCCGGGCGCCAGCAGACGGGCGCCGTCAAGCGCATCCATCCATTCGCGGTTGGCCGACAAAAACAGCGCCGGCCGCGCTCCATTAAGAACCTGCCGGGCCAGCGTGGCCGACGATGCGAACGACAGCCTGAGCGGGACACCTGCGCGGCGCTCATGAATGGCCGCCAGTTCGCTCAGCGCCGCCGTGGTGCTGGCCGCCGCGAAAATCACCGGCGGCTTCGGCGCCGCGCCCGCCGCAAGCGCTAGAAACAGCGCGGCAAGGCCCGCCGCCGCACGAGCCAACCGCGCCCGCCAGTCCGCGCAGCAATAGTGCCGGTAAAGCATAAGCGCCAGCATACCAACTGCGGAATACGCCGCGCTGATTTTGCCGACTATTTGGCGATTCCGGCCTTGATCTTGCTCAACGGGAATCAGGGCTAGGAATCGGTGGTTTCCCGTCTTGCCGCCTGATCGCAAATGTTCAGCCGTAAGGCCGGAGCGCGTCGGGCCACGATGCCTCAATTGGCTTGCCAGTTGTTATTTCATCGTGTGATAGGGTTTGGAAGATAATCGACAAAGCGATCCGTCAACAATCCATCCTCAGGCGCGTGTTGCTTGTTCTCGGATTATTCATCGGCTCGGCAGTGTGCAATCCTCTAGACTCCGACGATGAGCCAACAGAAGAGATTGTGGTGGTTGGAAAGCGTCTGCATTACCACTACACGGATGCTGATGGGGACCGCAAGGACCCAACGGAAGTATTCAGTTGTGGCGATTAAGAGCCAAGCGAAACGTATGCTGGGGTATGGCGCCGTTGCGGTTGCCGCTTGCATCGCAATCGCCGTGGCCTTGCGTTTCATCTCCGAGCGCACGACTGAAGGGGACCATGGTCCGCCTAAATCCATCGATCTTCATCTATCCGCTGGCGGAATAACCCGGGAAGCCCCGAGCGCAGAGGTGTGGGAAGTTGGCCGGAGATATCCTGCGCCTCGTGATGAACCGGCGTTGATGCCGCAGGAAGTCATCAATGCGGCGGGGTGCGCGATGCGAGTGGGCAAAGGCCAAGCAAGCGATTTGGCGGTTGTGGTGGTGCCTGCTGCCGGAGGCGCGCGCTTTTCGGTGCTTGACGATGCGGGGCAGGTATTCGGCGGCTTCCTGCCCTTTCTGCCCAATCATCAAAAAATCGGCAAGAACGCGAGCGGGGCCGTCGTGGCTGGATTTGGCGACCTTCGCCTGAACCAGAGAGGCAACCGGGGCGATGAAGCGGCGGAGCCTGTGCGGATTTTCCTCGACGGCCAGCTGATCTACGAGCACGACAAGCTTTGGTGGTTCGGGGTCGCCAGCGACGGCTCGTCATATTCGGCGCTTGAGCCGCTCGGAGGAGGCCAATCGCGGCTGCTGATCCATAATCTGGATGAAGGCAAGAAGATCAGCCACTATTTGGGAGACCTTTACGATGCCAGCAACGCCGAACTGCCCTACGGGCTAGCCTACTCCGCCAGCAACCGCGAGTTGCACTTATCGCCCTCGTACAGCGGGGACTCGGCGGGCATGGGCGCCCACTACTTCTACTCGACGACAGATGCGGAAAGCGTACGCAAAATCCGCGTTGAACAGAGGTCTTTTTCCTCGGTTGACGTTGCGCGCTTCCATTCGTCCGAGGCGGGATATTTTGTTTACGGCCGGGATCCGGAAGAGCCTGAGGAATTGCCGGACATGGTGGTCCGCCGAGAGTTCAACTGGGATGATGGAACTGCGAAAGACATTTGGGCACGAGCCGTAGAGGCTTGGATCAGTCCGCATTCCGTGCGGGTTTTTGGCGACGGCGAATGGCTGATGTTTAAGACGGCTCCAAAGAATCCAATGGAAAGCGGCAATGATCGGGCATACCGATTGTGGGTTCTTGACGGCCACTCGGCGAAAGTGCTTATTGATTTTCCGACGGCCGCCACAGCCGAGCAATTGGCGCGCTTGGCGGATGTCATGCATCCTCAGGCGACTATGAAGGACATCGGCGCCGTTAAGGGTGCCACAATGCTGGAAAACAAGCTGCTGGTGGCTCGCGAATTACCAGCCTCCGCCAACGCCGTTGTTCCCGAACTGGTTTATGATGTTTTCAGTCTGATCGGCCCTTCCGCCGACGGCAAACCGGAGTTGCGGGTGGCTGTTAATAGAACGCCGGAGAATCTTTGCGCGTCCTTTGATTTCCCTAGAACGTTGTCGGTGAAAGACGGGACGCTCACGTTCGCGCCGTCTCAATATTTTTAAGCCTTCGTTCGGCCTGTCGGGCCGGTTTTATCTTCGTGCGTTTCTTCTTTTGGAGGAATGCTCGCAGTGCCTTCCAGCGCAAGCGGATGTCCGAATCAAGGCTCGCCGGGCTTGACTTGTTATGTGCGCCGCGTAGGATGATCGGGAAGAGGATTAGGGAGGAATGATGGCACGGAGATTGGTTGCAGCGCTTGGCGCGATAACGTTTGCGGCAATGGCTTCGGCGGCCCCGCTGGGCTTGCCCGAACTGCCTGTGCCGGATGACAACCCCATGACGCCGGCCAAGATCGCGCTGGGCGACAAGCTGTTTCACGACGAGCGATTCAGCGCCACTGGCGAAGTGAGTTGCTCCACCTGCCATGAGCGGGAAAAGGGCTTCACCGACAGCCCATTGAGCACCTCGGAAGGCATCCTGGGGCTGACCGGCACCCGCAACTCGCCCACCGCCACCAACGCCGCCTACTTCGAGACCCTCTTCTGGGACGGGCGCTCGCCCAGCTTGGAGGAGCAGGCCCAGCATCCATTTCTGAACCCGGTGGAAATGGGGCTTGAAACCCACGATCCAATTCTTGAAATCGTGGCCAAGGATCCGGACTACGTGGCCGCCTTCCGCGAGGTGTTCGGCAAGGAGCCGGGCCAAGTCACGATCAACGAGGTCACCAAGGCCATCGCCGCCTTCCAGCGCACCCTCTTGTTCGGCAATTCGCGCTTCGACCGCTACTGGTTCGGCGGCGAGGAGGATGCATTGAGCGAGGCTGAAATCCGCGGCTTGGACCTGTTTCTGAATGAAGGGCGCTGCGTGTCCTGCCACACCATCGAGCACGACCACGCGCTGTTCACCGACCACCGATTCCACAATCTGGGCGTGGGGATCAACGATATCCAAGGCCGCATTCCCGAGGCGGTGGACAGTTTCCTCGCCGCCCTGGCGCGGGGCGCCGAGGTCGATGAGACGGTGCTTTCGGAGAAGCTATCCTCAGAGCTCGGCCGCTTCGCGATTTCGGAAATGTTCGACGACTTGGGCGCGTTCAAGACGCCCACCCTGCGCAACGTGGCCGCCACCGCGCCGTACATGCACGACGGCAGCCTGGCCACGCTCAAGGAAGTGATGGACCACTACAACAACGGCGGCGTCACCGAGGCCGACGACCCGGTCAACGATTTCCTGTCCAGCGGCATACGGCCCTTGGACCTCACCGACGAGCAGGTGGCCGACTTGGTGCTGTTTATGGAAGCGCTCACCAGCCCGGAATACGAAGCCCTGGCCGAGGCGGCCGATGCCTCCGGCCTGGACTGAGCGGAGCACAGAACGATGACCCAAAGCAACAGACGCAAATTCATCCAGCGCGCGGCCAGCATGGCGGCGGTGGGCACGCTGCCGCTCACCTACGTAAAGCTGGGCCGCAGCGAGCAGTCGGCGGAATTCAGCTTCGCCTTCCTTTCCGATTCGCATATCCAGCACATCCGAGGCAATGAGTTCGTGCGCAATTGGGACCGCGGCTTGATCCGCGCCGTGGCGGAAACCAACCTGCTGAATCCCAAGCCGGACTTCGTGATCTACGGCGGCGACTTGGCGCAGCTCGGAACCAAGCCGGAGCTTGACCATGGCGCGGAACTGCTTTCGGCGCTGAAGTACGACATCTACCCGATTCTGGGCGAGCACGATTACTACCTGGACCTGGGCGAGTACTGGTCGGATATTTTCAAGCGGCCGCACTACTACAGCTTCGATCACAAGGGCGTGCATTTCGTGATGCTGAACTCCATTCTCACCTACGACGAATGGACCTTCGAGCGCTGGCCCACCGCCGAGCAGCGGATGAATGAAATGGCCGGGCTGGACAATCCCAACGGCTCGCCGTTTTTGGTGGGCGACGCGCAGCGCGAGTGGTTGAAGAAGGATTTGGCCGAGGTTGATAAGAGCACGCCCATCGTGGTGGTTTCGCATTCGCCGCTGCAAAAGATCTACAAGGGCTGGAATTTCTGGACCGACGACGCCGAGCAGATGCAGGCCATCCTGGCGCCGTTCGACAAGGTGACCGTGCTCTACGGGCATGTCCACCAGATCCAGTACAACCAGATCGGCAATATCAGCTTCACGTCGGCCATGGCCACCGCTTGGCCGTGGCCGTATCCCGGCAGCTACGCGCAAGCCGAGCATTATCTGCCGGTGCTCACCGTGCCGATGAACCGCGCCGATCCCTTCTTCGAGCGCGACGCCACCGGCTGGCAGTTCGTGGATGTGCACACGGGCCGCGTCGCGGTCCACTACAACCTTTACGACAACGCCGTGCGCACGGTGGCTTGGAACGAGGATACGGGGCGGCCGGAGGATACCGTATTTCAGGATCCCGCGGCCCGTATTCCGCCGCAGCAGCACTACTGAGGGAGAACTCCGAACATGCGCAAAAAACTGATGCTTACTGCCCTCGCCCCCGTGCTTTTCGCGCTAGGCGCCGGCAACCTCGGCGGCGACGAGTTCGATCAAGAGGATATCGACCGCTGGCAGGAGCAATTCATGCAGGTGGTCCAGGAAGGCCGCGCTCTGTGGACCGACGGCACGCTGGGCACGAATGGCGTGGCCTGCGCCCAATGCCATCCGAACGCCGCCAACACGCACCCGGAAACCTACCCCAAGTTCCAAAAGCAGATGGGCCGCGTGGTCGATATGTGGGAAATGTTCAACTGGTGCCTTCAGCATCCGTTGGAAGGCGAGGAGCTGGCGGCGGACGATGCCAAGATGATCGCGCTGATCGCCTACGCCCGCCACGAACGCCGCGGCGTGGAACTCGAACCCGGCAAGCACTAGCCCCGGCAGAGGGCCGCGTCACGCCCTCAATCGGTCAATCAGCGCTCGGAAAGATTCCGTCATCAGCACGGCGGATCACAGTCGTCCAAGAATTTTTTGGCAAATGGTTTTGCAAACTTTGAGCTCCAATCGAAGAGACAGACACCATCAAAATCTGGACTGGTGGCCCGGAACGTCTGGCAACGACTACATGCAAGTGCTTCCTATGCAGATCATTGCGAGGGCCTGAAGGAATAAGAATCGTTGCCCCAGGCTGAAGCATCGCTGAGATGGTCCAAGCAGTCACGGGACGCACTTTTCTTCAATGCCACATTGTGCGCCTCCCTGCCGGAAATCCAAGCATCCCACTGATCTCCGTTCCTATCCTTAACAAAGCCATTGATCAAATCCAAGGTGCGGGACAACACCGGCCCATGCTCCATGGAGACCATGTAATCGAAGCTGATCGGCGGCGGTTTCAATTGCTTTGGCCGCATGCCGACCAACGTACTCGCTGGCTCGGACAGAGAAATTACACACATTATTCCACAGCTTCGAATGGCTACCCTAAACCTGCCGCCGCTGCCCGCTCGCTCATTCCGAGGGGCTGCGGCATAATCCCTGCGACACGCTTCAGCGGCGCGCCCGTAGCTCAGCTGGATAGAGCGTCGGTCTCCGGAACCGAAGGTCAGGGGTTCGAATCCCTTCGGGCGCGCCAATATGACCATGGTGCTTTACTGTCACAAGTTCGATGCGTAAGTGGCTATGCAGTAGGGGGCGGTGTGGGCTGCATGCCGTTGTGTTGGCGGCGGGCGCATCGCGGCGGTACGGCTCGCCGAAGCAGCTTTTGCGCTACCGCGGCGAAACGCTGGTTGAGCGCAGCGCGCGTTTGGCGCGGCTTGCCGGCGCTAGCGCTGTGGTGGTGGTGTTGGGCTATCGCGCGGATCGAATAGCTCGCGCATTGGGGCATCGGGCGGCGCCGCTTCGCCGCAAGATCACTATCGTGCGGAATGCGCGCTGGCGCGACGGGATGGGGCGGTCTCTCGCCTGCGGGATCAAAGCGCTGCCCCCGAACGCTCGCGCTGCCTTGGTGTGCTTGAGCGACCAGCCAAAATTGCAGGCGGCGGATCTGGCGCGGCTGATCGCCGCTTGGCGAAGTTGCCCGCAAGCCGTTGCGGCGGCGCGCTACGAGGGCAGGCTGGGGGTGCCGGCGGTTTTTCCCCGGTCCTGGTTTCGGCGCTTGAGCGGGCTTTCGGGGGACAGCGGGGCGCAAGCGATGCTGGCGGCGGCAGGCGACGTGGCGGAAGCGCCGCTGCCGCGCGCGGCCTTCGATCTGGATCGGCCGGGGGATCTCGCCGAACTTTAAGCTCGTAGATGAAGCCTTTCCCCGCCCCTTGGTGCAATATGCGGGTTAAAGTGGCTTGGGACTGTGCGCGCAAACCCTAATAGGAGCAAACCGATCATGCGAATTGCAACCAACGCGACAGCAATGTTGGCGTTGGCGCTCAGCGCCCCGCTGGCCAGCGCCGAAATCAACGTCGGCGAGGCCGCGCTCGATTACGTGGAAGCGCTTTATCTGCACCTGCACCGGAATCCCGAGTTGTCGCTGCGCGAGTTCGAGACGGCGGCGCGCATGGCCGAGGAATTCGCCGCCGCCGGCTACGAGGTCACAACCGAGGTGGGCCGAACCGGCGTGGTGGGGCTTTTGCGCAACGGCGACGGCCCCACGGTCATGCTCCGCGCCGATATGGATGCGCTTCCGGTCAAGGAATTGACCGGCGTCGAATACGCCAGCACGGTTACCGCCAAAGATCTATTTGGCCGCGAGGTGCCGGTGATGCATGCCTGCGGCCACGATATCCATATGGCCAACCTGATCGGCGTGGCTCGCAAGCTGTCGGATATCCGCGACCGCTGGCGCGGCACGCTGGTGCTGGTGGCGCAACCCGCCGAGGAGCGCGGGCTGGGCGCGCGCGCCATGATCGAGGACGGCTTGTTCACGCGCTTTCCGCGGCCCGACTACAACCTGGGGCTGCATGTGTCCTCCAACCTCGCCACCGGCCAGACGGGCTACAAGCCGGGATACGCCATGGCCAATGTCGATTCCGTCGATATCATTGTTCACGGCACCGGCGGCCACGGCGCCGCGCCGCACCTCACCCACGATCCCATCGTGCTTTCCGCCTATATCATCACCGCCCTTCAAACCTTGGTTTCCCGCAACCTGAATCCGATCGAGGACGGCGTGGTGACGGTGGGATCGATCCGCGGCGGCACCAAGCACAATATCATCTCCGACCGGGTCGATATGCAACTGACGGTGCGCTCCTATACCGACGAGAACCGGGCGCTGCTGCTGGAGGGGATCGCGCGCATCGCCAAGGCCCAGGCCATGGCCATGGGCTTGCCTGAGGACCGTATGCCCGAAGTGATCGTTAAGAATGAATACACGCCCGCGCTGTATAACGATCCGGCGCTTAGCGAGCGGCTTGCCGCAGTGCTCCGGGTAGAATTGGGAGGCCAAAACGTGATGCTGCAAACGCAGGTTATGGGCGGCGAGGATTTCGCCCGGTTCGGTCTTGAAGAGCCGCGCATCCCCGGCTTTTATTTCCGTCTTGGCGGCGCCGACCCGGAAGCCCTCGCCGCGGCGCGCGCTGAAGGCCGCGAGCTCCCGTCCAACCATTCGCCCTATTTTTTGCCCGAGTACAAGGAAACCCTGCGCACGGGCATGCGCGCCATGACCGCGGTCGCCTTGGACCTGCTGGCCAGGCCGTAGCGCAGTTTTGACCCGCAAGCCGCAGCCGAGGCCACGGAAGCTGGCCGTGGTGGTTTTTAATCTGGGCGGTCCGGACGCGCCGGAGGCGATCCGCCCGTTCCTGCTGAACCTGTTCAGCGACCCGGCCATATTGCGAATTCCCAATCCGCTGCGCTGGATTGCCGCGCGCCTGATTGCCGGACGGCGCGCCGCCGCCTCGGCGGAAATCTACGCCAAGGTGGGCGGGGCGTCTTCGATCCTTCCCGCCACGATCGAGCAGGCGGAGGCGCTTAAGCAGGAGATCAGCGATACCGCCGAGCAGGTGGAAGTGTTTGTGTTCATGCGCTACTGGCACCCGCTGGTCCGGGAAACCGTCCGGCGGGTCCGCGACTTCGGCCCCGACCGCATCGTGCTGCTGCCGCTGTATCCCCAGTTCTCGACCACCACCACCGGAACCTCCATCAAGGCTTTCGGGGAGGAGGCCCGCCGGCAGGGTTTGGCCGCGCCGCAGGATATCGTGTGCTGCTACCCGGCGCACCATGGTTTTCTCGATGCCACCACGGCGAATATCGGGAAGTCGCTGGACGAGGTATCGCGTTACGGCGCGCCGCGCCTGCTTTTATCCGCGCATGCCTTGCCGCAGCGCACGATCAATGCCGGCGATCCCTACCAATGGCAAGTGGAGTTGACTTCAGCGGCCATCGTTGAGGCGCTTGGCCGCGCGGGCTTGGATTGGATCACTTGCTACCAGAGCCGTGTCGGCCCGGTGCAATGGATTGGGCCCTCCACGGAAGACGAGGTGCGCCGGGCCGGAGCCGACGGCGTTCCCGTGGTGGTGGTGCCTATTGCATTCGTTTCCGAACATGTTGAAACGCTGGTGGAAATCGATATGGATTTTCGCCAGGCGGCTTCCGAAACCGGCGTTCCGTTTTTCACCCGCTGCCCCACGGTGGCGGTGGATTGCGATTTTATTCGCGGGCTAGGCGATTTGGTTCGAGGCGCCATCGGCAATGAGGGGGTGGCATCGGATATTGGGCGGCGGCGCTGCCCCGCGCAGTTCGGTGCCTGCCCCAACGCCAAAGGCGCTCAATAGCCTAGGCTTTTCTTGGCCTCCGCCTAATCGCAGCGCAACCGGGGCGGTAAACCTATGCACCGTTGTTCACAAAAGAAAAAAATTACTTTTTATGGTTGAATTGTAAATAATAATGATTTACGATTGTGTCCTCTTATCAGAACAAGGGGGCATCAGGAATGTCGATTCTTATCCGACGGGCGGCGGCGCTCAGCCTTTTTTTGATGCCGGCGCTGGCGCCCGCCCAGGCATCCGTCCAACAAACGGAAAGCAACGAACTGGAGACGATTACGGTGGTTGCCACGCGCACCGAGCGCGCCTTGGAGGAGCTCGCAGCCACGGTGTCGGTCAAGACCGCCGAGGAAATGGAGCGGGAGCTGGCTCAGGATATCGCCGATCTTGTGAGGTTCGAGCCCGGCGTTAGCGTGGGGGGAACCGGAAGTCGGTTCGGCCTGAACGGATTCAATATTCGCGGCATCGGCGGCAACCGGGTGCTCACGCTGGTTGACGGCGTTCGGGTTGCGGAGGAGTTCTCGTTCGGTCCGTTTCTGAGCGCCCGAAGGGACTTTGTGGATATCGACAGCTTGAGCCGGGTGGAAATTGCTCGCGGCCCGATCTCTTCGCTTTACGGCAGCGATGCGCTAGGCGGCGTGGTTGCGCTCAGCACCAAGCAGCCCGCCGACTATCTCGACCGCGGCGACTCGTTCTCGGGCAGTTTCAAGGGCAGTTATTCGGGCGCCGACGAAGGGGTGGCTGGCACGATTTCCTTGGCTGGCGGCAGCGGGCCTGTTTCCGGCTTGCTGGTTTATACCCGCAGAGATGGCCACGCAACCGATAACGCGGGCGCTGCGGATGGTTTTGGGCCGACGCGGGAATTGCCGGACCCGCAATCGATCAGCAACGAAAACTTGACCGCCAAGTTGGTGCTGGCGCCGTCCGACCGCCACAAGTTCACGGTGAGCGGAGATATTTTCAGCAACGATTCGGACACCCGCATACTGTCGGACTACGAAACCGTCACGTTCGGCACCACTGTGAACAAGCGCGACGCCAATGACTCGCGCGACCGAACGCGATGGTCGCTGGGCTATCGCTACAGCGGCCAGCTGCCCGTCGCGGACACGGCTCAAGTCACCGTTTACCAGCAGGATTCGGAGACCGTGCAGCGGACCGCGGAGGATCGCGCCACGCGCGCCCGTGCGTTCCATACGCGTCGGCGCGACTCGTACCACGAGCAAGAGATTCGCGGAGCGTGGATTCAGTTGGACAAGTCCCTTGATTTTGGCGGGGTCGATCATTTCCTCACTTACGGCGCGGACTACTACGTCACGGAAAACGCTTCGCTGCGCGACGGCGGGACGGTTGATGCCTCCGGCGCGCCTGTGCGCGAGCGTTTTTCCTATCCGACAAGGGATTTTCCCATCACGGAGGTGGCCCAAGCGGCATTGTTTGCGCAGGACGAAATCGCCTTTATGGGCGGCGATCTGCTGATTTCGCCGGGCATTCGCTGGGATCGTTTCGAGGCCGAGGCCATGGCCGACGCTGTTTACCTGAATGGCAACCCCGGCTCCGCGACACCGGAGAACTACGAGGATTCGCAATTCACCGCCAAGCTTGGCGCCGTGTACTCCATTGCCGATTCGCTGTCGGTTTATGGCCGCTACAGCGAGGGCTTCAGGGCGCCGCCCTACGACGATGTCAACGTGGGCTTCACGAACTTTCTCGGAGGCTACAAGACCATCGCCAGCCCGGGGCTGGAATCGGAACGCAGCGAAGGGCTGGAAATCGGCTTGCGCTTCAAGGCGGCGCGCGGCTATGCGGAAATCGCAGTGTTCCGCAACGATTACGAGAACTTTATCGAATCGCTCGCGCTCGCGCCGCAATTCCTGCGCACGGGAGGGGTGGATCCCGCCGACGGCCTGCGCACTTTTCAGTCCGTCAACCGCGACCGCGTGGAAATCCAAGGCTGGGAAATTCGCGGATCGCTGGCGCTGGGGCCGCGCTGGTCGCTGCGGGCCGCAGCGGCTGGAGCGAGCGGCGAGGACTTGGGCAACGGAGAACCGCTCAACGGCATTGAGCCGCTCAACGTTGTGCTGGGGCTGGGCTACGCCGCGCCCGGCGATCGCTGGGGCGCTGATCTTGTCTGGACGCTTGTTGAGCGCAAAGATGCCGAGAATATCGATTCGAATGATCCCCGGCCCGAAACGGCAGGTTACGGAATTCTGGACCTGATGGCGTATGCGAGATTCGGCGAGCGCGTGCAGCTTAGCGCGGGCCTGTTCAATCTCGCCGACAAGGCCTATGTTCGATGGGCGGACACCGGCGGCATAGGCGATGACGCGTTCGCCCGGTTCACGCAGCCCGGCTTGAATGCCAGCGTCACGCTGAGCGTGGATTTCTGATGTTCAGGATGCTTTGGCTGTCCGCAGCGCTTCTGGCCTTCCACCAGCCAGCGGCCGCTTGCGAAACCAGCAGCGACAGTTCCCGGATCGCGGTGGCGGGCGGCTCGCTCACCGAGATCATTTACTTTTTGGGCGCCGAGGCGCGGATTGTGGCAGTCGATAGCACATCCATATTTCCGCAAGCCGCCAGCGCGTTTCCCTCGGTGGGCTATGTGCGCGCGCTGTCGGCCGAGGGCCTGCTGTCGTTGAGGCCCACGCTGGTGCTTGGCGAGGACGACATGGGGCCGCCCGAAGTGCTGGCGCAGGTGGGCCGCGCCGGAGTCGATATCGTCCGCGTGCCGGAAACGCACACCGCCGCTGGCATTCTCGACAAGGTGCGTTGCATAGCGGCGGTTCTCGACTTGGCTGACCATGGGGAATCGCTGGTCCGGGAAAAACTCGATCCGATGGTCGCGGCCCTCGAATCCATCCGGGTTTCCGCCGCCAAGCCGCCGCAAGCCGCGCTGATCCTGCAAATGAGCGCAGGAGCGCCCACGGTTGCTGGCGCAGGCACTTCCGGCGACGGGTTTCTTCGACTCGCCCGCCTCCGCAATTCGTTTGCGGAGTTGAGCGGCTGGAAGCCGGTGTCCCCGGAAAGCATGGCCATTGCCCAACCGGATTACATTGTGATTACGCAACGCGCCACTCGAACGGGCGACGGGCTTGAGCGTCTGGCGCCCAGCCCCGCGTTGCGGGCCGCGTTGCAGGGAAGAAACGGCATGGCCGACGGCCTGATTGCAATGGACGGCATGGCCATGCTTGGATTTTCACCTCGCACGCTTGAGGCTGCGTTGGATCTGTCCCGCCAGATCCACTAGCTGCCCAAGAGGACGAAATGCGTTGAATAGCGTGGACGAGCTGAAATTGCCGGCGCGCCTTTATGGTCTCCGTATGGGCGGGCTTGCGCTTCTCGGCGCGCTGCTGGCAGGGGTATGCGCAATGGCGCTGGGCGCCGGCGCTATCCGCATTCCTGTGCTGGATGTGCTTGCCGGGGTGAATTCAGGACTTGAAAGCACTGTTTTCTTCCAGATTCGCGCGCCGCGCGTGTTACTGGCGGGCGTTGTGGGGGCCACGCTGGCGGTTGCCGGGGCTTCGCTGCAAGGCCTGTTCCGCAATCCGTTGGCCGATCCTGGCCTGATCGGCGTGTCCAGCGGCGGCGCTCTTGGGGCCGTATCCATGATCGTGATGGCACCCGCATTGGCCGGAGCGGGCGCCGCCTACGCCTTGCCGCTATCCGCTATTGCCGGTTCGCTGGCGGTTACGGCGTTTCTCTACGCCTTCGCCAGCCGGTTCGGACATTTCAGCATCGTCACTATTCTTCTTGTTGGAATTGCCCTTAATGCGCTGGCCAATGTGGGCATTGGCCTGTTCCAGTATTTGAGTGACGACGCGGCGCTGCGAACGCTTACGTTCTGGATGATGGGCAGTTTCGGCAGCGCTGCCTGGACAACGGTTCTGCCTGCGGTTGCATTGATGGCGATGGCTGCGGTGCCGCTGCTGCGACAGGGGCGGGAGCTGGACCTGCTGCAATTGGGCGAGCCGGAGGCGTTCCACTTGGGCGTGGATGTGCGCCGGACTAAGCGCCGGGTGATCCTGTGCTCAGCGGTGACTGTTGGCGCAGGCGTCGCGGTTTCGGGAATTATTGCCTTCATAGGCTTGGTCGTGCCTCATCTGACCCGCTTGGCGATCGGCCCCAACCACCGCTACCTCTTGGCGGGCTCGGCGCTGCTCGGCGCTGCGCTAGCCATGCTGGCGGATACGGTTGCGAGAACGCTCGCAACGCCTGCGGAAATTCCTGTAAGCCTGATTACCAGCGCCTTGGGCGCGCCTTTCTTCCTGTGGCTCATATCGAGAGTCCGCCCGAAATGACTTTGCTTGTCGAGGGCGCGGAATTAAGCATTGGGCGCGCTCGCGTGCTTTCCGGCGTGTCCGTGGCGCTGCGCCCTGGAACCGTAACCGCGCTGGTCGGCCCCAATGGCGCGGGGAAGACGAGCTTGCTGCGGATAATGAGCGGTGAAATCGCCCCCGCCAGCGGCGCGGTGCGTGTTGACAGTCGGCCGCTTCAAGATTTGAGCCCGCAGCAACAGGCGCGCTGTCGCAGCGTAATGACGCAGCACCCCAGAATGGCCTTTGACTATATCGTGGAGGAAGTGCTGGAAATGGCGTGGATCCATGGCTGCCGGGAGCGTTTCCGCCGTGCCGCCATGACTATCGCGCTGGACTGCGACATCCGCCAATTGGTTGGGCGCAAGTTCAATACTCTTTCGGGCGGGGAACGGCAGCGCGTGCAGTTCGCGCGCGCCTTGCTGCAAATATGGCGGCACCGCGAGGATGCCACTGAACCCCGTTACCTGCTCCTTGATGAGCCCACGGCCAGTCTGGACGTGGCGCACGAATTGCTCCTATTGCGGATTACGCGCAAGATTAGCGAGCGGAACATCGGCGTTCTGCTGATTTTGCACGATCTCAACTTAGCCGCCCGCTTCGCCAGCCACGTCATTTTGCTGGCGAATGGCGCGGTGCAGGCCGCAGGTTCGCCCGAGGCCGTGTTCACCAACAACGTTTTGAGCCAAGCCTACGGGGCGCGGATGCATGTCGAGCGGCATGAGCGCCTTGGACGGCTGTTGATCCACACCGACTAAAGCATCCCAGGAGGATATATGGTTATTGCAATGAACAGGTTCAGAATCGCCCACGGCTCTGAGCAAGCGTTTGAGGACGGCTGGCGGCAGCGGCAATCCTACCTGTCGGAAGTGCCGGGATTCGAGTCCTTTGCATTGCTCAAGGGGCCCGAAAAAGACGACCACGTTCTCTACGCCTCGCATACGGTATGGGAATCACGCCCCGCATTCGAGGCATGGACGCGGTCGCCGCAATTCAGAAAGGCGCATGCGCAGCGCAGCGTCTCCAAGGATGTTTACTTGGGGCATCCGGTGTTGGAACTGTTTGAAGGCGTGGCCTGAGGCTGGATATCGGCATGGCCCCTGCCGGACCGGCCGCTCCTGGCGGGCCGGCGCCACGCGGCAAATTAGCCTACCAATAGTGGGTCCAGCGCGACCGGGCGGCGAATTGCTTGTACGCCTCCAGGCGGCTTTGCGGCAGCGATTCGGCGTAGCCGTTGGGGTCGTAGCGCTCGCGGTATTGATCGAGCACCGGCCGGTAGAGGCTCATGTGCAAATCGGGAATGCGGTGCTTGCGGCGGAACTCGGCGATCGGGATGCTGGCCGTGCGCCGGGTCTCGAAGGCGCCGGCCTTTGCCAGTTCCACCCCGCGCGGGCCGAAGATGGCGGACCGCCCGGGCCCGCCGTAGGCCGTGTCCTCCAGGAAACCGGGATTGCGGTCGTGCGTGGACACCGAGTTATTGCAGATCAGCGTGTAGAGGCTGTTGTGGTACGAGGTTAGCCGCATATCCTCGTACTCGAACCCGCCGGTGGCCACCCGGCAGATGATCTCGGCCCCTTTCAGCGCCATGCAGCGGAACAGCTCCGGCTCGAACTGCACCGCCGACAGCGCGATATTGCCGATGCCGGTGCGGGCCACCGGGATGACGGCATCCTGCCCGTACATTTCCACGAAGCGGTCGAGCACATCGTAAACGGCGGTGGTGTACTGCTCGCTGCCCGGAAACATGCCGCGCACGTTGCGTTGCTTCCAGTGCCGCGCCGCCAACCCGCCATCGGGCCCGATCATCACCATCAGGTGCAGAATATGATCCGGCCAGTCGGCATCCTTGGCGTAGGTGCCGAAGGCCACGTAGCAGCCATGCTGCTTCGCTTTCGCCGCAATCGCCTCGGTTTCCGGCCCCGGCACTTCGATGGCCAAGCGGTGATGCTGCTCGCGCGTCCACAGGCTGAAGCCGGTGATCGGGAATTCGTGGAACAGCAGCAGGTCGCTGCGCCCGCCGTAGCCTTGCGCCGCGTCGAGGCATTCCAGCATGTATTGCAGATTGGCGCGCAGATCGGGTTCGGGGTTCTCGCCGCTCACCGCCCGCACCCGCGTTTGGACCACCGAAACGTTGATCGTGTCCTTGGCCAGGTCGGCCACCGGATAGGTGCCGTCTTCGCGCACCAGGGAAGTTTTCTCGTTCATGGCGCTAATGTAGCATTGCGCGATGGTTCTGATGCCTTTAACGCCACTTGCCCATGCGCGTTCGCATTGATTATTTCGCGGTGCTGCGCGAGCGCGCCGGGACGGCCCATGAGACGCTCGACACCGGGGCCGCCACGCCGCGCGAGCTGTACCGCGAGCTGCGCGAGCGCCGCCCGTTGCCGCCGGAAACAGGCCTTAAGGTGGCGGTGAACGACGAGTTCCGCCACTGGGACTGGGCGCTGGCCGATGGAGACCGCGTGGCGTTCATGCCGCCGGTGGCGGGCGGATGAGCGATTTCCGCATCAGCGCGGACGCAATAGACCAGGCTGCGGAGCTCGCGGCGCTGGAGGATGCCGCATCGGGCGCCGCGGTGTGCTTTTGCGGGCGGGTGCGAAATCATAACGAGGGCCGCGTGGTTGTTCGGCTGGAATATGAATGCTACGAGGAACTGGCGGTGAGCGAAGGCGCCCGAGTGCTTGCCGAGGCGCGGGAAAGATTCGGCGCCAGCCGGGTGCTTTGCGTGCATCGCACCGGAGACCTCGCCATCGGCGATGCCGCGGTGTGGGTGGGCGCGGCCGCCGCGCACCGCAACGAGGCGTTCGCGGCGGCGCGCTACGTGATCGACGAAGTGAAAAAGCGCGTGCCGATTTGGAAACGCGAGCACTACCCGGAGGGCCCGGCCGAATGGATCAACGCCGCCCCCTCCGAGGCGTGATGATCGAGCGCCGGAATCGATGCGCGCAAGCAGCGGTTCTGCAAGCGCGCCCGACGATTTCGCGAGCGCAGGTAGCGGTTACGTGAGTGCGGGCGACGGATCCAAGCGCGCGCCCGACGGTTCCGTGCGCGGTCGGCGGTCTTGGCTATTCGTGCCCGGCGACAGCGAACGCAAGCTCGCCAAGGGCCCCTCCACCGGTGCCGACATGCTGATTCTCGATATCGAGGATTCGGTCAGTCCGGCCCGCAAGCCGGTGGCTCGGGCGATGATCCGCGAATACCTGGAATCGGCCGGGCGCGGCGGCGCGCCCCTGTGGGTGCGAATCAACGGGCTGCACACGCCGTGGTGGGAAGAGGATGTGGATGCCGCCATGGCCGGCGGCGTCGACGGCATCGTGCTGCCCAAGCCGCGCTCGCCTAGCGATATTTTTGCGCTGGCCGAGCGGATGGACCGGAACGAGGACAGCGAACGGGACGCGCCCGCGCAGATTCTCGCGCTGGCGGGCGAAACGGCCTGCGGCCTGATGTCGCTGCATGAGTATCGGCCCGGCCTGCCTCGGCTGACGGCCCTGAGCTGGGGATCGGAGGATTTGGGGACGGATGTGGGCGCCCTGCGCCGCCGCCGGCCCGACGGGAGCTTGCTGCCGCTCTACGAAGTGGCCCGCGCCCTCACGCTTGCGGCGGCCACCGTGGCGGAGGCGGACGCGATCGAAGCCGTGTACGCGGATTTCCGCAATCTTGAGGGTTTTCGCCGCTTCGAGGAGGAGGCGCTGGAAATGGGCTATGTGGGCGGCGCGGCCATTCATCCGGACCAGGTGGCGATACTCAACGAAGTGTTCACGCCCAGCGAGGCGCAGCTGGCCGAAGCGCGCGAGATCGTGGCCGCCTTCGAGCAATCGGGCGAAACCGGCGTGATGTCGATTGGCGGCCGCATGATTGATCAGCCGCACCTCGCCCAGGCCCGCAAACTCCTCCGCCGCTTTGCCTGATGCCGCCTAAGGCCAAAAGAGTGGCTGCATCGGCGGAACGGCGGGCGTGAGAGCGAAAAAGTTCAGATAGACGCGCTTTAGCGCTCGGTCGATTCCCGCTGCACCAGCTCATCGACGATTTCCAGCATTTCCGGCATGTTGCTGTTCTGCCCGCCGGTCACCACGTACTTGCCGTTAACCACCAGCGTCGGCACGGCCAGTATCCGGTAGCGGCGCATCAGATCCTTAATTCGCCTCAAGCTCGATTCCACCCCGAAGGAGCGGTAGGCCTCGCGGTAGTCCTGGGCGGAAACGCCGAAGCGCTCCACGAAACGCTCCTGCTCGCGCAGCGTTAGCAGGAGCTGCTGTTCGGTATGAATGGCGCGGAAAATATCCCGGTGCGCCGCGTCGAGTTGCTCCAGCGCTTGCAGCGCCAGAAACATTCGCGCGTGAGTTTCCATGGTCGCGTCCCACACCGCCGGCATGTGGACGAAATTCACTTCATCGGGAATACCCTTGCGCCATTCGTCGATGTAGGTGTCCATGCGGTAGCAAAACAAGCAGCCGTACCAGAGGAACTCCGCCACCTCGATCTTGTCCGGCGGGCTGGAGGTGCCCTGCACCGGGATCAGCCGCTCGTAATGCACACCCTCGGTGAATTTCCACTGCGGAGCGTCTTGGGCGTGGACGGGCATGGCGCTCGCTGCGAGAATGGCGGTTAGCGCTAGGAAATGGAACCGTGTTTTCATATTGAGTCCGCTTTTTCGCATAGTGTACCCATCTGCCCACCTGTCCGGGGCCCCTCCATCGCTCCCAGCCACGCATAATGAACGCAAGCTTCCTGACCTCGGCGGCCCGCTGGCCGCAATATCCCGCAGACGAAGGCGCGGAAGTGGCGTTTGCCGGACGCTCCAACGCCGGCAAGTCCAGCGCCATCAATGCCGTGCTGAACCGCAGGGGTTTGGCCCGCGCCAGCAAGAAGCCCGGACGCACCCAAATGCTGCAATTCTTTTCGGTGGGGGAGCAGCGGCGCGTGGTGGACCTGCCCGGCTATGGCTACGCCGCCGCGCCGTTGCGCGTGCGGGAGCAATGGGAAGGCATGATGGACGAGTACTTCGGGCGCCGCCGCTCGCTTCGCGGCGTGTTCATCGTGGTCGATGCGCGCCGCGGGCTGGGCGAACTCGACCGGCGAATGCTCGAGGTGTGCGCGGGTGCCGGCGCGCCGGCGCGGCTGCTGCTGAACAAATGCGACCGGCTCAAGCGCGGCGCGTTGATGCAGACACTGCGCGACACTGAGCGCCTGCTTGCAGGGGCCGGCGCGGTGCAAGCCTTCTCCGCCCTGCGCGGCGCGGGCGTGGAGGAGGCGCGCAACGCGCTCGCCGCGTGGCTCGACTAGCCCCCAGATTAAGCCATTCCCCGCCCTTCTTCTCCGGGAGTATCGGAGGCAGGATGCCGGAGCAAGCCCCATGGACGGGTTCATGCGTCTCCCGGAGAAGAAGGGCGGGGAATGGCAAGGGCTGGCAAGGCAATATGCGAGTTAATGCGCGGCATCCCAGTTCGGCCCTTGGCCCACATCCACTTTTAGCGGCACTTCGAGCGACGCGGCCCCGGCCATCATCCGCGTGACTTCCTCGGCGAGTTGGCCGGCGAAATCGGCATCGCACTCGAACACCAGCTCGTCATGCACTTGCATAATCAGCCGCGCCCGGTCGCTGCGCGGCGCCAGCCATTCGTGGATGCGGATCATGGCGCGCTTGATGATGTCGGCGGCGGTGCCCTGCATGGGCGCGTTGATGGCGCTGCGCTCGGCGTAGCTGCGCCGCCGGAAATCCTTGGCGCGGATATCCGGCAGGTGCAGCCGCCGCCCGAACAGCGTTTCCACCCATCCCTGCTCGTGGGCCTGCTGCCGGGTCCGCTCCATATACTGCTGCACGCCGGGATAGCGGGCGAAGTAGTGGCTCACGTACTCCTGGGCCTCGCTGCGGGTCACGCCCAGCTGCCGGGACAAGCCGAACGGCGACATGCCGTAAATCAGCCCGAAATTAATCGCCTTGGCGGCGCGGCGCTGATCGGCGCTCACCGCTTCGACAGGCGTGGCGAACACCTCGGCGGCCGTGGCTTTATGCACGTCCATGTCTTCGGAGAACGCCTTGAGCAGGCCCTCGTCGTCTGAAAGCTGGGCCATGATGCGCAGTTCGATCTGCGAGTAGTCGGCCGATAGCAGCACTTGCCCCTCGGGCGCCACGAAGGCTTGGCGGATGCGGCGCCCTTCCGGCGTCCGCGCCGGGATATTCTGGAGGTTGGGGTGGATGGAGGACAGCCGTCCGGTGGCCGCCACGGCCTGCTGGTAGGAGGTATGCACCCGCCCGGTGCGGGGGTCGATGCAGGCCGGCAAGGCATCGGTGTATCCGGTTTTCAGCTTGGCGAGGTTGCGGTATTGCAGCACGGTGGCGGGCAGCGGATGCTCCGCGGATAATTCCAGCAACACCGACTCCGAGGTGGAAGGCTGGCCTGTGGAGGTGCGGCGCACGGGGTCCAGCCCCAGGCGGTTGAACAGCACATCGCCGAGCTGCTTGGGCGATCCGAGATTGAACGCGCTGCCCGCCTGCTCGTAGGCCTGCTGCTGAAGCGCCCGCAACTGGTCCGCCAGTTCCCGCGATTGCTGGTCGAGAACCAGCGCGTCCACCAGCACTCCGGCGCGCTCCATTTCGGCCAGCACCGGCGCCAAGGGCATTTCCATGCCCTTGAGCACTTCATCGAGCGTTTCGGTTTTGCCGAGTTCGCCCAATAGGTGGCGATGCAGCCGCAGCGCGTAGTCGGCTTTCTGGGCGGCGTACGGGGCGATCCGCTCAAGCGGCGCCTGCGCCAGGGAAATGCGGGCGCGGCCCTTGCCCAGCACGTCTTCCTCGGCGATGCAGTCGAGCTTCAGGTAGCGCTCCGCCACCTTGTCGAAATCGTGGGCGACGGCCGTGGAGTTGAGCACGTAGGACTCGAGCATGGTGTCGCCCGCGCCCCCCTCAAGGCGGATGCCCTGATTGGCCAGCGCATGGCCGATGAACTTGAGGTTATGGCCGGCCTTGAGCGCCTCGGGGTCTTCCAGCCAGGCTTTGAGGCCCTCCAGCATCTCCTTGGGATCGTCGCGCTCCGGACCCTGCACGTTCAGGCCGCCGGAAGCCAGAGGAATGTAGGCGGCCTCGCCCTCTCCGGCGGCAACGGCAAGGCCGGCGATGCGGTGCTGCATCGGGTTATCGCCCGCCGCTTCCACGCTGATGCCTGCGGTTGGCGCCTCGCGCAGGCGCGTGAGCCATTCGTCGAGTTGCGCCTGGTTGAGGATGATCGCGTACTCCGTTGGCGCGGCGGGCGCTTGCGAAAACTGCCGCAGGCCGCGCAGCAGGCTGTTGAGCTCGAAAGTCCGGCACATCGGCTCCAGCGCTTCGAGGTTGGGCGGCTTGAGGCGCAGATCGTTGGGCGCGACTTCCAGCGGAACGTTCGTGCGGATGGTGGCGAGCTCAAACGATAGGTCCACATCGCTGAAACTGGCCCGCAGCGTTTCGCCGGCTTTGCCCTTTATATCGCCGGCGTTCCCTTTCACCCCGTCTAGGCTGCCGTAGGCTTGCAGCCATTTCGCGGCGGTTTTCGGCCCCACGCCGCGAACTCCGGGGATATTGTCCGCGCTGTCGCCCGCCAGCGCCAGGTAGTCCCGGATCCGCTCGGGCGGAACCCCGAATTTTTCCTCCACTGCGGCGCTGTCCATCACCCGGCTGGTGTTCCAGTTGACCAGCTTCACGCGCGGCCCCACCAGTTGCGCGAAGTCCTTGTCGGTGGTGGAAATAAGCGTGTCCAGCCCCTGCTCGGCCGCTTGCGCGGCCAGCGTGCCGATCACGTCGTCGGCTTCCACGCCGCCCACCCGAAGCAGCGGCACGCCCATCGCCTCGACCATGCTCACGACCGGCTCGATCTGCTCGCGCAGGTCTTCGGGCATCACGTCGCGGTTGGCTTTGTATTCGGGATACAACTCGTCGCGGAACGTGGGTCCCGGCGCGTCCATCACGAACCCCAGCAGTTCCGGCGGATCGTCGCGCAACAGCCGCTGCACCATGTTCAGCACGCCGTGCAGCGCGCCGGTGGGGCGGCCCTCGGAAGTGGTGAAGGCGGGGAGGGCGTAGTAGGCGCGGAACAGGTAGGCCGTTCCGTCCACTAGCAGCAGGCGGCTCAAGCGGGCGGGCCTCCGGGCTGATCGCCGGCGCTATGGGGCGGCCGCTCTTCGGATGCCGGGCGCTGCTCCTCGGGTGCCGGCGGCGGCTCTTCGGGCAGATAGAGCGCGCCGCTGAACCCGCAACCGGAAAGAACCAGGGCCAGAACCACGTTGCGGAGATGCGCCAACACGTCGGCAAGTGTACCCTTGCGGTCGATGGGGGCCATTCCGCGCATCCCGCAAAGGCCAGCCCGGTGAGCGAAAAACTTGAAATTACCGCCTACCGCTTGATTGAGCAGCCCATGAAGCTGCGCCGCGCGTCGCGGGCGCGCCAGTGGATGGACGACACCGTCGATCATTTCGCCAACCGCTGCCTGCCGCTTCTGATTGCCAACCAAACCGGCTGGGACGCGCTGTGTCCGGTGGATTTCAAGGCCCGCTGGAACGGCAAGCCGGCCAAGGAGGGCGTTCAGATCCGCTTTCCAGGAGAGAAGTCCGATTTGATCAGCGCCCATTTCGGCAGCGGGGTGCTTACCTTTACGCTGGGCTATCTGTTTCGCACCAGCAAAGGCCATAACCTTTGGTGCAAGGGGCTGGCCAATACCGCAAAGGATGCCATCGCCCCGCTGGAAGGCATTATCGAGACCGATTGGGCGCCGTTCACCTTCACCATGAACTGGCGCTTCACCCGCAAGCGAACCTGGGTGGCTTTCGAGAAGGATGAGCCGGTATGCCGCCTGGTGCCGATTCCCCGCCACTACGCGGAACAGTTCGACGCGGTTGTGCGGCCGCTCAGCGACGATCCCGAGCTTTGCCGCGAGCATATCGAATGGAGCCGTTCGCGCGGCAATTTCAACGACGAACTGGAGCACGACCACGACCGCCGCTCCGCCGATAAATGGCAGGGCCATTACATGCGCGGCACGCATCTCGACGGCCGCCGCTTCAGCGACCATCGCATCAAGGTGCTGATGCGCGATTTCCGCAAGGCGGAAGAGAATGATTAGCGCTGGTTGCCGGAACGGGGGTTGGCAGCGCCCGAGCCCGCGCCACCGCGATTTGCAAAGGAGCCATCCATGAAACGCAGAGAATTGCTTGCCGGCCTAGGCGCCGGCGCCGGTGTCGCGGCGCTGGCCGGATGCGCGGGCGAAGCGCCTGCCGACCGCGCCGCCGCGAGCGGCGCTGCCGCAGGTTCGGGCGAAACCTTCAACTGGAAGATGGTCACCACCTGGCCGCCCAATTTTCCCGGCACCGGCACTTCGGCCGCCGAGCTGGCGGAAACCATTACCCGAGCCTCCGGCGGAAGGCTCACGGTGCGCGTGTTCGCCGCCGGCGAGCTGGTGCCGCCGTTCGAGGTGTTCAACACCGTGTCCGCCGGCGCCGCGGAGATGGGGCATGGCGTTTCGTACTACTGGAAGGCACAGGTGGAAGCCGCCCAGTTCTTCGGCGCCATTCCCTTCGGCATGACGCCCACGGAATCGGCCGCCTGGCTGCATTTCGGCGGCGGCCTCGAATTGTGGCGCGAGCTGTACGAGCCGTTCGGAGTGATGGTCTTCACCGGCGGCAACACCGGCACCCAGATGGGCGGCTGGTTCAATCGCGAGATCAACTCGGTTGACGATCTCAAGGGCTTGAAGATGCGTATTCCCGGCCTCGGCGGCGAAGTTTTGCAGCGCGCCGGCGGCACGCCGGTCATGCTCCCCGGCGGCGAAATCTACACCGCCATGCAAACCGGCAGCGTCGATGCCACCGAATGGGTGGGGCCGTACAACGATGTGGGATTCGGTTTGCACGAAGTGGCCGACTACTACTACTACCCCGGCTGGCAAGAGCCTGGCGCCATCCTCGAAGTATCGATCAACCAGCAAGCCTGGGAAGCGCTGCCGGACGATCTTCAGGAAATCGTGAAATCCGCCATCGGCTATGTCGAAAGCCGGATGGGCGCCGAATACAACGCCCGCAACGCCCAGTTCCTCCGGCAATTGCGCGACGAAGGCAAAATCGAAATCCGCCCTTTCCCCGATGCCGTGCTCGAAGAGCTGCGCGCCCGCTCGGAGGAGGTGATCGCGGAACTTACCGCCCGCGACGAGGCCGCCGCGCGCATCTACGCCTCATACACCGCCTTTCAACAGCAAGTGGGCGAATGGCTGGATATCGGCGAGCGCGCCGCCACCGCCGCCCGCCGCTAATAGCGCGCCACTACCGTCTGGCCTGCCTCGAATAAGTTCAATCCCGCAAAAAGATTACGCTATTGAGTATCTTTGCTCAATAGCGTAATCTTCCAGCATGAGCATCTATGAGCGCGCTCAGAAAGCCACGCTCCTTTCGCGCTTGGCCGAAACCCCGTCGTGGCTGATATTCGTCACCGGGCCGCGGCAAAGCGGCAAGACGACGCTTGTGCAGCAAGCCTTGAACGCCGTTGATCGGCCTTGCCTTTATCTAGCCATTGATGCGCCCGGGCCGAATATCGATCCGGCATTCATCAGCCGCGATGCCACGGGGGCCGTTATCCCAATCGGACAGTCCGCATTGCCGGTTGCACGCCAGCCAAACGCCGAGTGGCTGGTGCGCCAATGGGAGCGGGCGCGGTTCGAGGCTGACCGGTCGGATCGTGGCTTTGTCCTGGTCTTGGACGAAATTCAGAAAATTCCGAATTGGTCCGAAACCGTCAAGGGGCTATGGGATGCCGACAGGATCGCTAGCCGCCCGCTCCACGTGGTGTTACTCGGCTCCGCGCCTCTGCTCATGCAGAAGGGCCTCACCGAAAGCCTGACGGGCCGATTCGAGACCATTAGGCTTTCGCACTGGTCATATAGCGAGATGTCAGCCGCCTTCGGCTTTAATCTGGATCAGTACATCTATTTCGGGGGCTATCCTGGCGCGGCGCCGCTCATTGCTGAGGAAGAGCGTTGGCGGAGTTACGTTCTGGGCGCGCTCGTCAGCACAAGCATTGAGCGCGACGTGCTCGCCCTGCAGCGAGTTGATAAGCCGATCCTGATGAAACGCCTGTTTGATATGAGCGCGGCTTACTCCGGGCGAGAACTTGCCTACAACAAGATGCTAGGTCAACTTCAGGATGCGGGAAACACCACCACGCTGGCGCGCTATCTCGACCTGATGTCGCGCGTGGGTTTGGTCGCCGGACTGACAAAGTACGCGTCTCAGCCCGTGGGAAGAGGCTCCACCCCCAAGCTGAATGTTCTCAACACCGCGTTGATGTCGGCCAGTTCCGATTACACGTTTCACGAAGCCACCGCCGACCGCACCTATTGGGGGCGGCTCGTGGAAAGCGCCGTGGGAGCGCACTTGTTCAATACCCGCGGTTCCCGCACCGGGCTCTATTACTGGCGCGATGGCAGTAATGAGGTGGATTTTGTTCTTGCCCGCGCCGACCGCCTCGCGGCCATTGAGGTGAAAAGCGGCAAGCGCCGGAGCACCCAAACGGGTTTTCGGAAATTCGAGAATCGATTCAGGAAAAGCGGGCGCGCCGTCAGTCGCATCGCAGTGGGCGAGAACGATATCCAACTTGCGGAATTTCTGGCAACTCCCGCATCGGACTGGCTCGACAGCTCGTGAACTATTTCGCTCCCCGCACCTGCACGGATCTCAATCACGAAAGCGGTTCTCGAAGGGCTGTTCAATCTGAGGGTCATTCCTGCGCGCTTGAGGATTTGCGCGAATTGGATGCCTATGTGTTGCTTGGAACGCCCGGGGCGGGCAAAACAGAATCGTTCAAGCGAGAAGCGGATATGCCAGGCTGCGCGTATATCACCGCTCGCGATTTTCTTGTGTTCGGCGAACAGCCTGGAAATGCCGGCACGACGTTTTTCATTGACGGACTGGACGAGCGCCGCGCCGGTCTCTTCGACGGGCGTACGCCGTTGGACGAGATTCGCCGGAAACTCGACCAACTGGGCCGTCCGCGCTTTCGCCTATCCTGCCGCGAGGCGGACTGGTTCGGAGCTAACGACCGCGAGCGCTTGAAGGCCGTGTCGCCAGACGGCGGGATAAGCGTGGTGCGGCTTGATCCGTTGCCGAAACAGGAAGCAGGCAGGATGCTGGAGGAAACTTTTGGGATTTCCGATCCTGCGGCGTTTATCGCTTCAGCCAAAGAGCAAGGCATCGGCGACTTGCTCAGCAACCCGCAGATGCTTGGCATGCTAGTCGAGGCGGTGAATCAATCGGGCGGGCAAGTCTTTCCGCGTTCCCGCGCTGAAACATTCGATTTGGCTTGCCGGCAGCTGCTCAGCGAGCACAGCGACGAGCACCGACTGGCGAGCGGCAAACTCCTCGGCGTGGATGCGCTAATGGACGCTGCCGGACGGCTGTGCGCCATCCAGCTCCTAACGGGCAGCCAGGGCTACAGGCTTCCGGGCGGAGTGAAAGCCCTGGATTTTCCCAACTTGGACCAGATGGATGAGGGGAACGATCAAGCAATTCGCCATGCGATACGCAGCAAGCTCTTCCATACGCCCTCGGAAGGCCATGTCGCACCGATTCATCGGCAGGTCGCCGAGTTTCTCGCCGCCCGGTATCTCGTCGGTCTCATAAGCAACGGGTTGCCGCTGCGCCGCGCGTTTTCACTGATAACCGGCTATGACGGCATCATCGTGTCCGAGTTGCGAGGGCTGTCAGCATGGCTGGCGGCACACAGCAAGTCTGGACGGGCACGGGCAGAGATCACGGCGCGTGATCCCCTTGGCACCTTGCTGTACGGCGATGTTCGGGATTGGTTTGTGCATGACAAGGCGCTGCTGCTGGAGCACCTGGGCCGGGAGTCGAAAAAGAATCCTTGGTCTGTTGCCGCTATTAAAAGCGCCGCTCGATTTGGTGATATTTCAACCCAGGACATGGCCGGAGAGATTCGCCAACACTTGGAAAAGGCTGCGCGGGATGATGCATCGCAAGCCTATATCTCGAATATCGTTGAAATGCTCCGTTACGGCGAACCGCTTCCGGGGATCGCCGAAATCCTGCTTGATATCGCCAGAGATGCCTCCCGATGGATAAGAATCAGGCGCGCTGCGATTGATGCATTCATCCGGCAGCGAGGTGACGAAGGAGCGGCTCATTCCGAGCTGATAAATCTGCTTGACGATGTATATGCCGAAAAGGTTCGGGACACCGATGACAACTTGCTTGCCGGGCTGCTGAGCGAACTTTATCCCGCAGCGCTCTCTGCGCCGGAAGCCCTTAAGTGCCTTCGTGTTCCCGAAGAGCTTGGCAGCCGCATCGAGTATGACTATTTCTGGACTTGCCTTGTTCCGAAGAAATCAACAGCCGACCAACTTGCCCAGCTTCTGGACGGGCTGTTGGCGCGACAAGAGGAATTGAGGGCATGGCTCAAACCTGGGCCGCGCCCCCTTTTCCCGCAACGGCTGCTCATCGCCCTGCTGAGCGGGTTTCTAAAAAAATCAGATGATGAAGTTGACTCCGAGCGGCTGTTTCGCTGGCTCGGAGCAGCCCCATGGGCAGACGACTGCGGCACTGACATTAACGTTTCTGACGAAGCGAAACACTTGGCCTCTTGGCTGCGGCAGCATCCTGAATTGTGGAAATCGCTGTGGCGGAAAGGATTGAAACGATGCATTGGCTCGACCGAATGCGCCGGTTCGCAGGAGTTCCATAGCTGCATGGCTACGGAGCAGCGGCGGGTGCTCCTTAATTTTGCGGACCCTCGCGATCTGGGTTTTTGGCATTTGGAGGAGGCGCTTGCCACGAAAGATCATACGGCGCGAGAGTGGCTGATGAACCATGTGGTTCGGCGCGTCCGCAATCCCAATTCCTCTTCCAATGAGCGCATCTCCCTTGAGGCAGTCAAGGAACGGCTTGCTGGGCAACCCGATCTTCAGGAAATGTTTAAGGAGAAGCTAGGTCGATATGAGGAGGGTCGCGTTCAGCACGAAAATTATTCGACCGAACGGGACAATGAACGCAACCAGCGCCAGAAGGAAGAGCGCCAGCATTTCAAGCCGCACGAGGCAGCCCTGCGCGAGAATCAGGCTGAGCCAGGCTTGCTATACAACTTGGCGTTGGTTTACTTGGGAGCAAACCCACGTTTCCAAGGCGAGGATCCTCGATCCAGGCTTTTTGAACTATTGGGTGGCGACCATGATTTGATGGAAGCTGTTCTGCGGGGGTTGCGCGGATCAATCGACCGCCCCGATATTCCTAGCGATGATGAAGTCATCCGGCTGAATTGCGAGAGCAAAAGGCATGTTCTGGCTGTTCCAATTGTTGCGGGACTACAGGAGCGGGCCCGCGCCGCGCCGGAACATAAGGTCCCTCTGGACAACAGCAAGTTGCGTTTGGCGCTTGCTGTTCACTACACGGAGCCGCACTGGAGCATTTACATGGGCGGCGACCGTTCCGCAGGCCAGAAATCGCTTTGGTTTCCGCCATTGCTCAAATCGCATCCACACATTGTTTCCGAGGTCTTGATTAAATTTGTCGCTGCCAAATTGCGAGGCGGTGCTAGCAGTATTGATGGTCTGTACGAACTGGCCCATTCCCAGGATCACAAGGAAGTGGCTCAATTGGCGGTATTGCGATTGCTGGATATGTTTCCGGCGCGGTGTAGTCAGGCGCAACTTCAGGACTTGCGCCACTTGCTGCATTCAGCGGCGCTGAATATTGGTGGGCGCTTGGCGCCTCTGATCGAACGGAAACTGACGAATCGCAGCATGAACCCGGGGCAGCGCGTGTATTGGCTGGCTGCGGGGCTGCTGCTTTCGCCGGACCAATATGCTGGCCAGTTGGATGCCTATGTGGCCGGAGGCAAGCGCCGGATTCAGAATATGGAGCGTTTCTTTGGCGCATTGCTCGAGGTGCCGCCAGGGTTGTTTGAGCTTCTTGATGTCTCGGGGCTTAAACTGCTGGTTCGGCATGTCGGCGCCAATAGCGACAACGATCCCGCAGTCTGGGGATCCGATACCCATGAAGGCCGCATTGCGACGCAAGGCATGCATCTCGGCCTTCTTGTGCGGGAGCTCATAAATCGGCTTGCTTCCGATCCTTCTGCGGCTGCCACGGAAGCGCTCCGGGAACTGGCATCCGCTGCCCGTCTGGCCGCATGGCGCCCACCGCTTCTGAATGCAGCGGAGCAGCAGGAAAGGACGCGGCGCGAAGGGGAATTCCAGCACGCCAGCTTGGAGCAAGCGCTCGCCACGCTCCGCAACCAAAAGCCCGCGAATGCCGCCGACTTGGCCGCCTTGGTTACTGACCAAATAGTTGGGATTGCCGGGAATATCCGCAACGGGAACGCTTCCGGTTGGCGGCAGTATTGGAACGTCGATTCGCGCAATCGTGCTGAGGAGCCGAGGCCTGAAGATGCCTGCCGCGACGCGCTGCTGTCCGGCTTGCAGCAAAAGCTCTCAGTCTGGGATATCGATGCCCAGCCGGAGGGACGCTATGCCGATGACAAGCGTGCGGACATCCGCGTGTCCTGCAACGGATTCAATGTGCCCGTAGAAATCAAAAAGAGCTGCCACCGCGATGTATGGAGCGCCATCGAAAACCAGCTCATTGCAAAATACGCCCGCGATCCGGGCGCGGACGGGCATGGGATTTACGTCGTCTTCTGGTTCGGAAACACGGAGCACTGCCGTCCCAAGCCCGGAACGGCGGGCACCCCCAGAAGCGCCGCCGAGCTTGAGCAGCGTATCAGGGAAAGCCTTGCTGAGGGAGTCTTGCGCAAAATCTCCGTTTGCGCGATCGATGTGGCAAACCCGCAGACGTAATGACGCAGCAGGCCATTCGTTGAAATAACTAGTCTGACTAGATATATTTTGGGATATGGCCCGCACCTATTCCATCTACGAGGCTAAAGCGCGCTTTTCCGAGGTCATCCGGGAGGTTCGGGAAGGCGAGACCGCCACCATTTCGTATCGCGGCCTTCGAGGACGATATCCTAGCAGGCATCGACTGGATTCTGCCCGCCCGCCCGCTTTCGGCGGAGTGCGCGCGAGCGCTTGGCGCCGGCGATCTCCGCGGCGCCGATCTTTGGCATGTCGCCACCGCGCTATACGTTTCCCCGCAGCCGGAAAGCCTCACCTTCGCAACGCTTGATGCCGTGCAGGCCCGCGCGGACTCGGCGCTGGGCTTCCCCAAATGCCGCATCTGACCCGCCCGCCGCTTCATGCCTCCTGAAATGGCATTTCGCCCTGCCTCGAAACAGGGTTTGGCCTAGTTTGCGTGCCAATTCCTCTATTGAGTGGTTTTACTCAATAGAGGAATCACTCAATGTCTCAATGCCCCGCGCATTTTAAGATTGCCTCATCTAATAAGATGCTGTCTCCGCAACAAGCCTTGAGGAGCATATTGCAATGAAGAAACAGATCACCACCTACCCTTTGCGGCTGCCCAAGTCCTTGAAGGCGGCCGTGGCCAACATCTGCGCAGAAGAAGGCACCAGCATCAATCAGTTCGTGGCCACGGCAGTCGCGGAGAAAGTATCCGCAATGAAGACCGCTGAGTTCTTCGCCGCGCACGCCGCCGATGCGGATATCGGCGCAGCGCTCCGCCTGCTGGCGCGGAACGGCGGCCAGCCCCCGGAACCGTGCGACCGCTTGGAAGATGCACCCGACGCGCCGCTTTGTTGAGTCTTCGAGACATTTTGAATGCTCCGAAACTCACCTTCCAGTCGCCGCTACGAGTTAAGCGCGAACAATATGAACAGATCGTCACGGCTGGATTTGATTGGGCCGCATAATGGAAAGCGATAACCGACCGTTGCTGCTGTCATTGAAGCCGCGATTCGCGGACTTGGTTTTCCGGGGTCTGAAAACTGCGGAACTGCGTCGGCGCATAGCTAGGTCGGTAGTTGATCGAGATGTCTTTGTCTATGTTTCCAGTCCCGTTAGGGAACTACGGGGCGGCTTTCGGGTAGAGCATGTTTGGAAGGGATCGCCCGAGTCTGTGTGGGAGCAGGTGTCAGATTTGGCGCAAGTCGAAAAAGGAGACTTTGACGCGTACTATGGCGAAAGACGAATCGCATACGCGCTCAAGATAGCGGATGTGTGGCTCTGTCAGACACCCGCTAGCCTAGAGACATTGAGAGCAGAGCTGGACAATTTCGTGGTTCCTCAATCGTGGAGGTATGTGAGATTGGAGGAGTATCGCTGGCTTGGCGAAATGAGGCAATTGAGCCAGAGCTTGCATGACAAAAAGATAACAGTTACTAGCGCTCAATGATCGCGTCGACTACGTCCGAGTTCCCGCGATTCTTGCTCGTTGAATTTTAGTTGCAACTGTAAGGCTTCGTCTGCGTCCCGGAGCAGCTGGGCTGCCTCTTCATTCAGCCGTTCACGGGCCGCAATAAGGCTTTTTACTTCTTTGGTCAAGCGATTCGCCGCCGCCTCGCAAAGAGGGTCCATCCCCTCTCGGACACCATCGATTATATTTTCAAGATCGTATGCTAGCACCTCAAGCTCATCTAAAGGTGATATGAAATTGTCGTCGCCGTCGTCCTCCAACCGCCCCTCACGGAGTTCCGTTGAAGCACGTTCCAATGCTGCACATGCCTTGAAGGCAAGATCACGCAGAGTTGCGGTCATGTGCGGCCCTCCGAGTGGCGCATCTGGCAAGCCACTACTTGTTCTTCCACTTTTCGGCATTCAAGAATAACGGGAAGAAGCTACGCTGCTTCCTCAGCTTGATTACATCATTGACTCCGATTTTATTAGCTTTCCTTCGCTCCCCTCCGGCGGAAGTTATCACCTCAAGATCCTGGTTTTCAATGATTGATTCATGAACATCATCAGCATGCGCCGGCGTAGCGTTGTATATGCTCTCGTAGAAATCCATAACGGGTATTGCGCCGCCTGATTCCGCCACCAATCGCGGGATGTCTCCAAAGAGCTGCTCCTTCGCGGACGACCGCGCGTTGTCATCAAACAGATAAAGCTGGCCTTCATCGTGTCTCGGATCGTAGTGCAGCATGTTTAACCCGGAGCGTCCGAAATGCGCTTGGAGACTGGCATTTTCATGAAGGACGTTGTTGTAAACCTGTCTGGCCCGATAAACCTTGGAAAAATGAATCAGCCAATAACGCCACCCGCCGGGATTATTTATCGAGAACGGACTGACATAGGATGCACATAAGCGAAACGCTTCAAAAACAATCTTTTCCGCTGCGCCCAACCATTCATTTTTGGCAAGGATCTCATCATCACTCAGTGTCTGTATGCTTGAGTCCGCCAGCCCGAGATGACTAAGTCGTTTGCTTAAGTGTTCCGGATCGTTCTTTTGAAGAAATGCCAGCAACGAATCAATCATGAAGGTGTAGAAGATTTCGGAAGCAGGGTACGAGTGCAGAATGTCGAGAATTGTCTTCTGCTCAACGTGACGGTCGCCGTATTGGTCGAGATTGAACAAAACACTTCGATACCGGCCTTGCGCCAGCAGAATTTTTATTTTGGGATACGCGACTTCGAAGCGATCCTGGAAATATTCAACCTGGAGATGAAGTTTCGGACAGGTTTGTTTGATCTTGACCAAGACCGGAGTGGCATTTTTCTTGAGTTGCTCGACGGCATCGCGGTCGGCATCGTTGAATATCAAAAGACACTCGATTTCTATCGGCTTGAGGTTTCGACCCAATCTGAGCTTATTCACTGCTTCAGACGCTCGCTCCAACCCCTCAATGAAAATAAGCGGTGATCTGGCCGCGCCGAATCTGTATCGTCCGCCACCTGAAAAACCGTCAACGATGGCAAGTCGAAAGCGCTCCTGTTGGGGCAATGTGCATCGAACGGAGAGATAGTCGGAAATGTACTCGCGCAGTATTTTGTGCTTGCGCTTGGAGTGGCCTTGGATTTCAGCTCCTTCAGCCCATTCGTATTGTTTCTTTACCAACCGACTTTCTCCGTCCCGCTGACTCAAATGCGCGAATCAGAATCCTTCGCAGCTCTTGGCATTTCGTCCCAAGTCCGCCCTCGGTACTCGCGCCCGTTGGCTTTTTTTGAACGTCGCTTGTTGTCTTTCCCCCAAGTGCCCCATTGAAGTGGGCCCCAAAATTCGGACAGGTTGTTAAGGTGGAGTATGCGTTTGTGAG
>JAPOTY010000009.1 GCA_026708965.1 Gammaproteobacteria bacterium
TGGGCACGATCATCAACGACGATCCGCTGCCGGGCGCGTATCTGTCGCGCTTCGGGAGGACGGTGGCCGAGCAAGCGCTCGGCGGTATCGCGGCCCGCATGGAGGCGCCGCGAGAGCCAGGGGCGCAGGGCGCATTAGGCGGATACGCGTTCGGAGCGGGCGGCGGACTGACCGGAGATGACGGCTTAGGCGATCCGGATGAAGGGCTGGAGGAGGCCCCGCCCCCGCACTGGCGACGCCCCACGGCAGGCGGCGCGACCGGCATCGCATACGCGGAACCATTCGGCGGCAGCGGCGGCACAGCTGCCGGACTGCACGGCATGCCTGCCCCGCCCGATGCCAATTTGAGCGCCGCGCCAACGCCGACCGCGCAATCCCTGACGCTTGGTGATCTGCTGCTCGGCAGCCGCTTCACCTTGACGGGCGGCGGCAACGCCCGCAGCGGCAGCTTGGCCTTCTGGGGACAAGGTTCGCGGACGGCCTTCGACGGCGCGCAGGACGAGGTTGCCCTCAGCGGCAACGTGACAACGGCTCTGGTGGGCGTGGACTACACGCGCAAGCGCTGGCTGATGGGCATCGCGCTTGCGCAAAGCCGGGGCAGCGGCGGCTACCGCAGCGGTTCTCCGGCAACCGCTCCCTCCGATGCCGCCGCCTGGCAGCCCGGCGGCAATATCAGGACCTCTCTGACAGCGGCGATTCCGTACGCCTCATGGCGGATTTCGGAAAACCTCGGGATTTGGGGCGCATTCGGCGGCGGCGCAGGCCGCTTGACGCTGGAGCCGGAAAGCGGCGAAACCCTCAAGGCCGGCCTCGGCTGGACGATGGCCGCAGCGGGGCTGAAGAGCGAGCTGCTCGCTTTAGGCGGCGGCGCGCTATCGCTGATCTCCGATGCCTTATGGACCCGCGCCGCTTCCGACCGCATCAAGGGCCTGGCGGCCAGCGGCGGCGATATCGTCCGGCTGCGTCTCGGCTTGGAGGGCAAACGCGCGTTCGAGCTGCCCGGGGGCGGCAGCCTGACGCCGGCGCTGGAGCTCGGCGCCCGCCACGACGGCGGCGACGCGGAGACCGGCTTCGGGATTGAAGCGGGCGGCGGGCTGGCTTGGAACGCGCCTCGGCTCGGCATCGCGCTCCGTATCGAAGGCCGCGCGTTGATCGCCCACGAGGACGGAGCGATAAGCGACCACGGATTCTCCGCTTCCTTGGGCTACGACCCGTCGCCGGACTCCGCGCTCGGCCTGTCGCTGGCGCTGCGCCAGCAACTCGGCGGCGCATCGAGCGGAGGCTTGAATGCCTTGTTCGCCAACGATCCGCTGGCCCGCCGAAGCCCGGGCCATAGCGAAAGCGAAACCGGCCCGGGCCGCTGGGCTATCGAGGCGGGCTACGGCCTGTCCGCCTTCGGCGGCCGGTTCGTGGGCACGCCGCACTTAGGCTATGCCACCGGCGGCCATCACCGCGATTTAAGCCTTGGCTGGCGGCTGGCGCCGGCGGCCGGGCCGAACGCGCCGGACCTGAGCCTCGGCGTTCTAGCCAAATGGCGCGAAAACGGCCAGGAGCCGCCCGACCAAGGCATCGCCATCGAATTCCGCGCCCGCTGGTAAGCAAGCCCGGCCTTGCAAGACCTAAATCTCCGTGCTTCCCCCGCCCTTTCTCCGCCCCTTTCCCGCAGGAGACGCATGAACCCATCCATGGGGCTTGGCGGCGGCTGTCCTGCCGCCGACACTCCTGCGGGAAAGGGGCGGAGAAAGGGCTCACGCCGGCGCTGGCACGGGACGCTCTCGGGCTAAAATGAGCTTTCGTACGCCTTTCCCGGAGCAGGCAGGTCACGGCATGAACTGGATCATATCGCTGGCGCGCGAGGCGGTGCGAAACGGTCGCGCCTACAAGGCGCCCACCACGCCGAATCTGGCGCGGCTGCATGCCAACGAATTGCCTTGGCCCCAGGATCACGACCCGGCGCCCGGCCAACTGAATTTCTACCCGCTATTGCAACCCCAGGCGCTTGCGGAAAAAATGGCCGCGCATTACGGCGTTGGGCCGGGGGAAATAGCCATCACGCGGGGCAGCAGCGAAGGCATAGACTGCCTGTACCGCGCCTTTTGCGAGGCCAACCGGGATGCCGTGCTCTTTTGCCCGCCCTCTTTCGAGATGTACCGCTGGTACGGCCATGTCCAGGGCGCGAAGATGATCGAAGTGCCGCTGCGCGCCGATGCCGGATTCGCCCTCGACGCGCCCGCCCTCAAGGCAGCCTGGAGCGGCAACGTCAAGCTCCTGGCGCTGTGCTCGCCGAATAACCCCACAGGCAACCTGATGGACCCGGACGACCTGCTCGACCTGGTGGAGTTCGCCCGCGGCCGCTCGCTGGTGGTGCTGGATGCCGCCTACGCCGAATTCGCAGGACAGAACCCCGGCGCCGACTGGATTGCCGACCATCCGCACGTGGTGGTGCTGAGAACCGCATCCAAGGCCCTGGGGCTGGCGGCGGCGCGCTGCGGGGCCGTCATCGCCCGCGCCGAGATCATCGAGCTGATCCGCCGGGTTCAGTCCCCGTACAGTTTTTCGCCGGTATGCGAGCATGCGGTGCTTCAGGCTCTTAAGCCGGAAAGCCTGCGGAAAACGGAAAAGCGCATCGCCATTATCGTTCGGGAGCGGGAGCGCCTAGGGCCGCTATTCGCGGAACTCCCGCCAGTACAGGCCGTGCATCCCAGCCAGGCGAACTTCCTGCTTCTGAAAACAGCCGATGCCGACGGCTTCACTGCCGCTGCGCGGGAAGGCGGCTACCTGCTGCGGCGGATTCCCGACGAGCCGGGGCTGGAATCCTGCGTGCGCGTCACGCTGGGCACGCCGGAGCAGAACGACGGCCTGCTGGCCGCGCTGAGGGCGACGGCGTGAGCGCCCGGGTCGCCTTTCTCGACCGCGACGGCACGCTGATCGAAGAGCCGCCCGATTACCAAGTGGACAGCCTTGCTAAGCTCAAGCTGGCGCAAGACGTGGTGCCGGCGCTGCGGCGGTTGCGGGAAGCCGGTTTCGAGCTAGTGATGGTCAGCAACCAAGACGGACTCGGCACCAACAGCTTTCCGCAGGAGGATTTCGACCAGCCCCACCAGTTCCTGCTGAGGCTGCTGGCCTCGCAAGGCATCGAGTTCTCCGAAGTGTTCGTTTGCCCGCACCAGGACGGGGAAGGCTGCGGCTGCCGCAAACCGCTCACCGGCCTGGTGAACGCATTCATGCGGGAGCGGCCTGTCGATCGCGCCGCCAGCGTGATGATCGGCGACCGCCAGACCGATCTTGAGTTCGCCGATAATCTTGGCGTCCGCGGCTTCCGCGTCGATGCGGCTGATCCGCAAAGCTGGAGCCAAGTGGCGCGCGATATTGTGGATGCGCCCCGCGTCGGGCGCTCGCGCCGCGCCACCCGCGAGACCGATATCGAGGTGGAAATCGATCTGGACGCGCCGGGCATGGCTGAAGTGGCCACCGGCATCGGCTTTTTCGACCACATGCTGGAGCAGCTTGCCAAGCATGGGGGATTCGCGCTCAAGCTGCGCTGCCAAGGCGACTTGGAAGTCGATGAGCACCACACCGTGGAGGATTGCGCCCTGGCTTTGGGATCGGCGCTCAAAGAGGCGCTCGGCGACCGCCGCGGCATCGGCCGCTTCGCCTTCCATCTGCCCATGGACGAGGCGGATGCCAAGGTGCTGCTGGATCTGTCCGGGCGCCCGTGGCTGAAGTTCAAGGGCAAATTCGCGCGCGAGCGCGTTGGCGGGCTGCCCACGGAACTGGTGGAGCATTTCTTCCGCTCGCTGGCCGAATCCGCCGGCGCCACGCTGCATATCCGCGTGCGCGGTGAGAACGCCCACCACATGATCGAGTGCTGCTTCAAGGGCGTGGGCCGGGCCTTGCGCGGCGCGATCGCGCGCGAGGGCGGCGGCATTCCCAGCACCAAGGGCGTGCTGTGACTTCCAACGTGGCCTTGGTCGATTGCGGCGGGGCCAATATCGCTTCGCTGCGTTTCGCGCTTAAGCGCCTTGGCGTGGAAGCGCGGTTCACCCGCGAAGTCGCCGAAATCGAGCGCGCCGACAAGGTTTTCCTGCCCGGGGTGGGCGCTGCCGGCACGGGCATGGAGAAGCTGCGCGAAGCGGGCCTTGAAGCGCTGATTCCGCGGCTCGAGCAGCCGGTTCTGGGCATCTGCCTAGGCATGCAACTGCTCTACGACCTGTCCAGCGAGGAGAACACGCCCTGCCTGGGGATCATCCCGGGCCGCGTGGGCCTGCTGCCCGCCTCGCCGGAGCGCACCATTCCGCACATGGGCTGGAACCAGGTCGTGCGGCGCGGCGAATCGAAGCTGCTGGAGGGCATCCCCAACCGCGCTTGGTTCTATTTCGTGCATAGCTACGCCGCTGCGCCGAACGCGGATTGCATCGGCGAAACCGAGCATGGCCGCAGCTTTGCCTCGGTGGTGCGGAAAAATAATTTCTTCGGCGTTCAATTCCATCCCGAACGCTCCGGCGCCAACGGCCAGCGCCTGCTCAAGAATTTCCTCGCCATTTCCCGCCCCCCTCTTCCGTGAGCCGCATGAACCCGTCCATCGGGCTTGCCCCGGCATCCTGCCTGTCCTTCCGGGCGCTTCGATCCCGCCGGTTGGCGCGTTTCCCCCTCGCGGGAGACGCCATCCTTGGCTCGGTTCCGCTCTGCGCGCCAAGCCATTGGCGCGCAGTGGCTCCAACGCTCCCGCGAGAGGGAAACGCGCCAACCGGCGGCGGGGGCGCAAGATGCGGGCTAAGCCAAACCTTGCAGGCCCGAAAGAGGGAAGCGTGGAGCTGATTCCTTCGATCGATCTGATGGGCGGCCAAGTGGTGCGCCTGCGCCGCGGCCGTTTCGACGACGCCACCTTCTACCCGGAAACGCCGCTTGGTTTGGCGCGGAAATGGGCCGGCCTGGGCGCGCGCGCGCTGCATGTGGTGGATCTCGACGGCGCCCGTTCCGGCCGGCGGGAAAACGCCGAGGCCATCGCGCAGGTGGCGCATGGGACATCGCTTAAGGTGCAGGCGGGCGGCGGCATTCGCGACGACGACACCCTGAAGCTGGTTTTCGCCAGCGGGGCCCGCCGGGCCGTGGCCGGCAGCGCGCTGGCCGAGAATAAGCAGCGCGCGCGGCGCTGGGTGAAGGAATATGGCGCCGACCGGCTGGTGGCGGCGCTGGACGTTCGCTCCGGCTCCAGCCCCGATCCCGAGGTGCTGACACACGGCTGGACCCGGGGCAGCGGCCTGTCATTATGGACGCTGCTGGATCACTTGCTGGAACAGGGCGTGATCTGGTTCCTGTGCACCGACGTGGGACGCGACGGCATGCTGAGCGGACCGAATGCGGACCTGTACGCGCGCTGCACGCGCCATGCGCCGCAGGCATCCTTCATCGCTTCCGGCGGCGTTTCGCAGGCGGACGACCTGAGGGCGCTGGCGGATACGGGCGTGGCGGCGGCAGTGTCCGGAAAGGCGCTGCTCGACGGACGCATCAGCGATAAGGAGGCGGAAGCGTGCTGGCGAGGCGAATAATTCCCTGCCTGGACGTGCGCGACGGCCAAGTCGTGAAGGGCGTGCGCTTTCGCGGGCACCGCGTGATGGGCGAAATCATGGATCTGGCGCGCCGCTACCGCGAGGAGCATGCCGACGAGGTGGTGTTCTACGACATCACCGCAAGCCCGCATGGCCGTTCCGTGGACCGGAGCTGGATCCTGCGCGTGGCCGACGCGCTGGACATCCCCTTCTGCGTGGCCGGCGGCATCCGCGATATCGCCGGGGCCGAGGAAGTGCTGATGAACGGCGCCGACAAGATTTCCATCAACAGCCCGGCGCTGGCCAACCCGGACCTGATCGGCGAACTGGCCCGGCAGTTCGGCTCGCAGTGCGTGGTGGTGGGCATCGACAGCAGCGGCGGCGGCGGTCGCTGGCGCGTCCATGAGCTAACCGGCGATCCCTCGCTGAGCCGCGAAGCGGGACGCGAAACGCTGGACTGGGTCGGCGAAGCGCAGGACCGCGGAGCCGGCGAAATCGTGCTCAATTGCATGAATATGGACGGTGTGCGCCAAGGCTACGATATCGAACAACTGTGCGCCGTGCGCGAGCGCTGCCGCGTGCCGCTGATCGCCTCCGGCGGCGCCGGCGCGCCGGAGCATTTCGTCAACGTGTTCAGCCAAGCGCGAGTGGACGGCGCGCTGGCCGCAACCGTCTTCCACTCCGGCGAAATCGCGATTCCCGACCTCAAGGAATACTTAGCCTCCGCCGGCCTCCCCATCCGCGCCTAACCGCCCCCAAAAACACCCGCGCGGCGGAAGCCACTTATACCGCATTTGGCTCTACGACGCGCGGCAGTGATGAAACGTCGCTGCCGACGACTAATGCTTTGGCGATAAGCGCCTAACGCACTCTTTAGCTAAGACATACTGTGCAACGCCTGCGATCTGCTACGATTGCCCGCCAAGGGAGCGCCCCCACATTCGGCGGGGGATCGAGGTGAATGTCTAATCAGCTGAATTTCATTGACCTTTTTGCTGGTGCAGGCGGACTCTCGGAGGGCTTCATACAGGAGGGCTACCTGCCAATCGCGCATGTCGAGGCGGATGCGGCGGCATGCAACACGCTGCGTACCCGGATGGCGTATCACTGGCTCGTAGCGACCGGCAGCGAGGATTTATATGCCGACTACCTGAATGGCAAAATCGATCGGGATGTGTTACACGCAGCAGTACCAAGGCAAGTTGCACGTTCGACCATCAATGTCGAGATACGGCCCAGCACCTTGGCTCGGATATATAGCGAGATCGACTCGCTTTTGCGCGGGCGCGAACTCGACCTGCTGATCGGCGGACCGCCCTGCCAAGCTTATTCCCTTGTCGGTCGCTCCCGTGATCCGGAGGGGATGGTGGAGGACAAGCGAAACTACCTGTACGAGTGCTATGCGAAGTTCTTGGGAAAATATCGCCCTAAGAAATTCTTGTTCGAGAACGTCACAGGACTGCTGTCGGCCAAAGGCCGCGATGGTACAAGGCACTTCGACGCCATGCGCCAGCTATTCGACGAGTTCGGCTACGACACGGATTTTTCGGTGATCAGCGCGAAGGACCACGGCGTACTTCAGAACAGGAAACGAGTGGTCTTGGTCGGGCACCAAAAAGGCACCGTGGCGAATTATCCCGATCCCGAGCAATGGACACCGAACGCGACCGTGAGCGAAGTCTTCAGGAATTTGCCTCCGCTCGGTGCCGGGGAAGGTAGCGTGTCGCCATGTCGGCCTTTGAGCTACAAGAGCACATGGCTGCTCAAGGCAGGTGTCAGCGGCCCGCTGCCAGTGACTTGGCACCAAGCGCGGCCTCATTCAGAACGAGACTTGGAAATCTACCGCATAGCGGTAACGGAGTGGAACGAACGGCGATCCAGGCTACGTTACAGCAATCTGCCGCCGCACCTGAAAACTCATAGGAACAAGACATCTTTTACTGATAGGTTCAAGGTAGTTGCAGAAAACTTGCCGTTCGCCCACACCGTAGTTGCCCACATCTGCAAGGACGGACACTACTACATACACCCCGACATAGACCAGAACCGGTCAATTACACCCCGGGAGGCCGCACGGCTTCAGTCGTTTCCCGACGATTACTATTTCGAGGGCGTGGGGCCGCGACCGTCGCGTACGCATGCGTTCCGTCAGATCGGGAACGCCGTTCCGGTTCTACTATCTCGCAGGATTGCAGCGAAGATGCGGAGGGACTGGGATGCCTGAGCCAGACACGCACAGAATCCGGCCCGCTGGTCGGCATCTCCTGACGATCGGGCGCGACTTGGTCCAAGATCCGCACGCGGCACTCATCGAATTGGTCAAGAACGCCTACGATGCGGATTCCCCAAACGTTGTAATTGCGTTCGAGCGAACGCCCACTAACGAGTACCGCATCAGCGTCGCTGACAAAGGGCACGGAATGACGCGCAACACAGTGATCCACAAGTGGATGGTTCCATCAACATCGGACAAGGAGGATCGGAACCACCGGAGTCCGGGTGGCAGAACCATGCAGGGCCGGAAGGGTATAGGACGTTACGCTGCCTCCATCCTTGGCAAGGATCTTCTCTTGGAGACAACGACCGCCTTGGGAGATAAAACCACACTCTACCTGCAATGGACGGACTTCGAACGCGCTAAATATCTTGAGGATGTGGAGATTCTTATTCAAACAGAATCCGTAAAGCAGGATGCGGGAACAACGCTGACTATGGCCATCGCCGAGGAGAATCTAGCCGTTTGGCGAGACTCACAGTTCGATAAGCTGCGGTTCGAGCTCAGGAAGCTCATGCCGCCGTTCAAGACCATCGCAACGAAGCAAGTTTTCGACGTAATACTCCGGATCTCCGGCATTCCCGACACGGAGGAAATCAACGAGCGTATCGAGCCTTTCCCGCTAGTAGAGCACTTCGACTACCGGATCGCGGGCCAAATGAACGCTCAAGGTACCGGATCTTTCGTCTATTCCCAGCAGAAGTCGCGAAACGCGGCGGAGGAAAAGATCGATATCAACCTAGATGAGCCTTCCAAGTGCGGCGGGCTCGACATAGACATTCGCGTTTACGACCGGGATCCCGCCTCGGTGGAGCAGTTGATCCAGCGTGGATTGAAGGATTCTGCCGGAAATTATTTGGGCAAGCTTGAAACGCGGAGACTGCTCAATGAGTACAACGGAATCGGTGTCTATAGGAACGGCTTCCGCCTGCGTCCGCTCGGAGATCCGGAATTCGACTGGCTCAAGCTCAACGAGCAAAGGGTGCAGAAGCCCGCTATGCGTATCGGAAACAACCAAGTCATTGGGTACGTTCAAATCGAATCGGAGGAAAAATCGCTCCTCATTGAGAAAAGCGCCAGGGACGGCCTCATTGAGAATGAAGCCTTCACCCGCTTGAAGGGCATCACCACACAAGTGATCGCCAAGCTGGAGGAAAAACGTTACCAGTACCGGCGGCTTACCGGACTTGGCAGGAAAACCTTCAAGGCCGAGCGGGAACTGGAAAAGCTCTATTCGTTTGAAACCCTTAAACGCGATGTGCACACCACGCTCGCCGAGGCCCAAGTGAGCAACTCGACAACCGCCGAGGTCATTGCCTTGATCGAGTCCGATGAACGGCGACGAAACGAGTCAGTCAGGCGGTTACGCGATGCCATAGCGGTTTACCAAGGCCATGCAACGCTGGGCAAGATCATCAACGTTGTGCTTCACGAGGGTCGGCGCCCACTCAGCTACTTCCGAAATCATTTTCCGCTGCTTAGCAAACGCGCGGAGGCCTTCGCCAATACGCCTAGCCCGGAGCTAGCCCGCAAGATCGTTGATACCGCAGCAGGCATCGCTGATAACGCCGACGATTTCGTGGCGCTGTTCAGCCGACTTGACCCCTTGGCGGCACAGCGCCGAACGCGCAGGAAGTCTGAAGCCCTGCTTCCGTTGATCAAGCGCGCACAAGAGACATTTTCTGGAGAGTTGCAAAGGGCAGCAACGACTTGCCATGTTTTGGGCGATGTGTCCTTCAAGTTTCCGTGTTGGCGGCAGGACATCCTCGCGATCTTCACGAACCTGCTAGACAACAGCATCTATTGGCTAGCGGGGACGAAACCATCCGACAGGACAATAAAAATAAGGGTATCAACCGATGACCGAAGGCTCCTTCATGTTGACTATACGGATACCGGGCCAGGTATAGAACCGGACCATATCTCGAGCGGAGTGATATTCGACCCCCAGTTTTCCACCAAGCCCGAAGGCACGGGACTAGGTCTCGCGATAGCCGGGGAAGCGGCGACCAGAAATGACTTGGAGCTTAAGGCATTGGAGAATAATGGTGGTGCATGGTTCCGGCTACAGCCCATGGAGGCTGCTATTGCTTTAAATGGAGAACAAGCATGAAAGCCCTTAAGTTGTTATTGGTTGAGGATGACCAACGGGTCGAGCGTGAGTACCAAGAGGTTTTGGAAGCGTACGTCGAAGAGCGCGACCGACCGATCTGCATGCCTGTTAAGACAAAGCTTAGCGATGCCATAAGCAGTCTGGATGAATCGCTTGATGCAGCAATCATTGACTTGAATCTCGGTAACGATACCTCCGACGGTGGAAAGGTCATCGAAGAAGTGAAGAGGCACTTTCGAGTACCGGTCGCGGTACTGACCGCGACCCCGGCGGATGCCGTGAACGAACCGCCCGTAGTGGGCATCTATACGAAGGGTAAGCATCGTTTCGAGCAGGTCTTGGACCGCCTCTGGGACATCTACGAGGTCGGGCTTACGAAGATCATGGGCGGCAGAGGCTTGCTAGAAGAGCGCCTCAACGAGATATTTCTCAAAAACCTTGTTCCGACGATAGACGTGTGGATTGAATACGCGAAACACGAAAATGAGCGTACGAAGAAGGCGCTCTTACGGTACGCGCTAGGCCACTTAGTGGCTGAATTGGAGGGCGACGAAACGCCATGCTACCCGGAGGAGTTCTACTTGGCTCCTCCGTTGAAGGATTCGCTGCAAACCGGAACCTTGGTGCAGCACAAGGAGGAAACCACGTGTCACGTCGTGATGACTCCCGCCTGCGACCTTGTGATGCGAAATGGAGAGCCAAAGACCGATGTCGTGGTCGTGGCTGAGGTAGTGCCAGAAAACTTGCTATTCAAGAAACTACAGGCGAATTCGAGCCGTCGCGCTAAATTAAGAAAAAACGGTGACTCCTACTGCTACCATTGGCTCCCCGAGGCTCAAGGCGTTACCGGCGGCTTCGTGGATTTTGGTCGGCTCAAAACGGTGCGGTGGAAAGAGTTCGACGATACTTTCGATCGCCTGAACGCACGCATTGCTCCAAGCTTCATCAAGGATATTGTCTCTAGGTTTTCAACTTTCTACGCGCGGCAAGGACAGCCTGCCATTGTCGAGCATGGAGGCTAGCGGTGCGGTTATAGCAGCTGTCCGGGAAGCACTGCACCAGCGCAGGCACTCAAGCGAAAAAGATTTTTCAGGAAGTCAAGAGAGCGAACGCACACTACGGCATATCAAGACGGCTCTTGTTCCGATTGCAGCGCATTCTTGATCACGCGCTCAAGACAATCGTGATCCTGCATGAAATAAACGCCGTCCGCTTCCCACTCGGACTGTTTGCGCGGCAGTTCGGCACCAATCTGGCTGGGCGGGGTGACGGACAAGATATAGGCATGCAAATGCAAGTCCGGGTGGGCTTCGCGCACCTGTTTCGCAATCTCCGCTATTTCGCGATGCATCTGCATCTTCTTGTTCTCTGCATACCCGAAGCGACTTAACCCCTTCGGGTCGAGGAAGATCAGATGCTGGCTTTCCGCATCTTTCAGCCAAACGAGAAAATCAGGATAGTAGGCCACATCGTTGAAGAGGGAAATCCCGCGTCCGCCCGTTTGATTTCTCATCAGAAAGACGTCTTTGCCCTCTAAGCATGGGTTTTTGCTCTCGGCCAACCCTCTAAGCGCTTCAACCACTTGCCGCTCGCCGTCATTCAATGCGACAGGCCGGATGGCAACTTTACAATTTTGACTGCTATGCAGTAGCGGCGAGTAGGCATGGCGCGATGTCTCAATCCGCTTGATGCCAAAATCCTCGTAGGCGACATCGCCCGAGTCTTTCACCAACCCGCCCTTTCCAACATTGGCTGATAATTCATAGGCACCGACATTATTGGGATCTTCTTTATTCAACGTGACGACATCGATCTGCCCATGCTCCCACTTCTGGCGACGAGCGCGCCAAAACCTATCCGCATATTCCGTAATCAAATCGACAGCGATATCCTCTAAGGCTTGTATCAATCCAAAATCGCCGCCCTTGAGTCGTTCGGGCGGCAGAAACAGTTGGTACCAGGCGGCACTTCGCAATAGCTTCTCCACCGTCTTTTTCTCAATCACCAGATTCCGCCAATCCCTTTGCTGCTTGCGCGAAAGCAGTCGCTCATGGACACGGACCGGATCAAAAAAGTCGGCATATTCCGTTAAGCTAAACGGCTTTTTGGCCTTGCCTTTCGCCTTTGCGGCATCGGCAGACGACAAGGATTGAAGCTTCGAGTAGAGATCCAAGGTTACCGAAGCATGCTCCGCATCCGGCCTTGGCAGCACGGGTCTCTCATCGGAGAGCCCGTATCTCTGGCCGTTCTTCAAGCGAATCAATTTCAGGCCTGTGCTGGCGGGGAAATTCCAGCTAACGGGCACGCGGGCCGTTTCCAGCTCCGCCCCTTCCTTTTGCAGATATTCACGGAATTTCTGCATGTAGTTGGCGCGCAATCCAAAAATATGGAGCTTTTCCAGTTCCGCCAATTGCGCGCTGCCATCGGGTGGTTCAGCCCCGCTTGCGCGATGCCGTTTCAGGCTCATTTTCCAGCCTTTCAGACGTACGCCGCGGCCAAACATCTGGATGATTTCCGGCCCCTCGCCAACGCCCACATGCATCAGCCCCATGGTGCTGACCCGCCATGAATTCCAGCCGGCGATAAAGCGACGCGCGCCAATCACAACGTTTACGGGCGAGTCCGGCCTGTCCACATGCCTAAACAGCCGTTCCGCGAAGCCCATCTCGCGCTCCACCAGTATTTCCTGCGTTTCCTGCTCGGCAAGCAGCTTGTACAACGCCGCCGAATCGCCCACGTTCACCACGCCGAATGGATCGCCGTCGGCAACGCGAAGATGCAATTCGCCTTCCCCCGCAGTGAGATAGACCACGCGCAACTTTCCCGAACCATGAAATATCGCTTGGCATAAGTCCTCATACAGCCCGTCAACATCGCCATCGTCGAGATAAAGAAAACGCCCGGAGAAATAATCTCTCCCGGCCTTATCACGCAAACCGGACCGACCGATCAGAAGACTGTGAATCATTGGTCGGACTTGGCCGCCCCGCGCTAGCACCCAACCTAGGAACTTAAGGATATGAGCAACATCGGATCGAGTGGCCTGATCCGCCTTGCTTGAGCCGGCAACCGTCTTGCCTAGAAAAACCCAAAGCGGCTTCGCGAGGTTGAACGCCGACCAGCGAGCGCCCTTTTTTCGCCAAATGCGGCACTGCTGATAGAAGGTGAGCAAGCAGCCCAACAGGTACATTTTGCTGTTTTCGTCTTGCGCGCCATCAGGAAGATTGAGGATGCTGTAATCCTTTCCGTAGCCGTCGGCATGGAAACGCCGGTAGGGGTAATCGAAAAGCAGGCACTTGCCGTAGGCGTCCCGCAACTCCGCGTCTTTCCCCACGACTTGGTTGAAGGTTGCGGAATACTCGAAAGAAAAACCGCCGCTAGCGAGTTCGCGGCGGCGCTCTCGCCATACCTTGCCCGACGCGCCCAAGTGCCCCTCGTCCACCAGCACTAGGTTGTCGTCGCCGAAATCGCCCACGGCCACACGCTTTATGCCCTTCTTCTCGGCCAGCTTGTTGAGGTCGATGATCTCAACCGGCGAGAACACGTCCGCGCTGGCTTCGCTGGAAAAAATCCGCGCTTGAAGATCGCTGTCGCGCAAGTCGCGCTCATGCTGAGCCGACATCTGCTCGTTGGGCGTAACCAGCACGATGTTGTTCAGTCGCCCACCGGAACCGCTCAGGTAATGCTGGTACTGGAGAATGTGCGTGTGCATCAAAAGCGTTTTCCCGGAACCGGTGGCGCTTTGAAAAGCCAGCGTCCGCAACTCGTCGAGCCGGTAATCGGGCATGGATGCCGTCTGTGGATTCGCGTCTTTTGCGTCGTTCAAGCCGGACAGCAGGCCGACCGGATCCTCAAAATAGCGGCGCAGATAGTGTTCCGTGAACAGCAGCGCCAGATACTGATGCGGCTTCCATGTCCGACCGCGCTCATCCGTCATGCGCAATCGAACGCTGTGCGCCGCAATGTTCGCGTCGTATTGCTCAAGTTGGGCGTGATCAAGCGAGGCGCGGTCCAGATTGAGGTACAGCGCACGGGCATATTCGCCAGCGCCCGCAGAGACATCGCGGAACCTGTCGAGCATGCCGCCCACGTCATCATAGCCAAACTCGCGGCAAACGAAACCATGCAGAATTAGCCGATTTTGGAGGCTAGCATCCCTCATTGGCTACCGGTCCTTGAACATCATCTCGCGTAAAACGGTGTCTATGGTTATAGACGTCCAAGCATCTTCGGGGCGTTTCGTGGCATTCAGCGTATGGTCGCCGTTAACGTAGACCACGTTCAGCGAGTCAGCGAATAACGCCCGGTTACGGTCGGACCAAGCATCCAAGGCGGCGTGGTCCATCTCGCCAAGATTGCGCCAGATAATGAGGCAATTTCGGCCCTCCGCATCCTTTCCGGCGATGGCAAGCGCACCCTCAATGCGGCGGCGGGATTCCTCTCGCAGACCGATCAGATAATTGAAAGTTTCAGGCAGGTCCACCGGCTCTTGGCGTCGAACGCCATCGCGCACTACGGAGAGCGAATACCCAAAGGGATCGCGTAGTTCCCTGCCTAGCAGGCTAGCGCTTCGAGCCGTCTCTCGGCCCAATGCGTAGCGCAAATGGTAGTCCTCCGCCAACTCTGGATTGTCATTTAGTAGCCGCAATTGATTGTCTGATTTTGGCTTCGCCTCAAGGCTGTCGAGCGTATCCTCGTAGGATTCCAGCCGAATGCACTTCAGCAACTGGCTGATCCCGTCCCTCTTAATCGGCTTTCCGTCTTTCCATTCGGACGAATAGATAGCCTTCTTCAGGCGTGGCAATAGGACCGTATCAAAGTATTGTCCCATCTCGGCCAAAATGAATTTGCGTGAGCCACTATCTTCGCGATTCAAATTGATCACAGCGTGTCCGGTAGTACCAGAACCTGCGAAATAGTCGATTATTGTCCCGAACGTGTTGTTATTTAGAGCCGCATCAATGCAATCCCGAACAGTGTGGATTGATTTGGGAAAAGTAAAATCTTGCCTCCCCATCATTTGATTTAGGACTCTACTGCCCCAAGAATTGGCGGAGTATCGCTTGTCAGTCCAAACCGTCCTGTAATTGAATTTCGCCTTTCTTCGGATGATGTCCCAAGCGCCCGTTTCAGAATTCTGTTTCGCAAAAAGTTCGTCTCTAATTTTTTCGACACTGTGTCGGGCAAACACCCATTTACGCTCGATTCCAGATGGATCGATCGGATAAACCTCGACTGTGCCATCTTCCCGAACCACATTGACGCTTCTTGGATGAAAGTCATCAGGGCAGACATCTCCGAAGCCAATAATCTCACCATTGGCCACGAAAATAGGATAAAAGCAGTTGGCGGCATCTGAGCGTAAATGCGCTCCCTTGCTTACGTTCCGTAGTGGTCGAACATCCGGCCTGTTTTCACGTTTCCATAGTCCAATACTTCGGAGATCGTTGTGGTAGAGGAAATAGGCATATTCGTGCGTGGAGGAAAAATTGTTGCCCTGCTGCCCTGTAGCGTTATGAATAACGGTTACGCAAGTCTTTGCAAGATCAGAAAAAACTGAGCCAAGCAGACAACCCAAGTATTCTTGCTCCACTTCGTCAATGGCGATCACAACCACAGCCTGCTCGGACTCAAGAAGGCGTGCTTGCGTCAGCCGATTTTCAATAAGAGATAGCCAACTGGAATCGCGATACGTGTTCTTATAAAGAATTTCAGACGATTGAGCATTGTAGGGAGGGTCTATGTAGAAACACGCAATTTGACCTCTATAGCGTGCTTGCAAGAGATTCAGTGCCTGAAAGTTTTCGCCGTGTATTAGCACTCCATCTAGTTGCTCGTCCAGCGAGCCGCGATCCGAGAGTGCTGCCAGCAGCCGGTCAGTGAAATCGCGATCGAAGTGCCGCGTGTCCAGCACGAGATAATGATTGGCCTTAAGGAAATCAACGCTCGGCGAGCTGGTCCATGCTGCGTTGCCGTTGGCCAAATCCCCGGTTATCTCGTTGGTGGCGAATAGCTGAACCCATTCCTCGCACTGCGCGGCGTTGGCGACGATTTCGGGATACAGCGCTTCGGGCACACGATCCAGCGTCACGCACCACCAAGTTTCCAGCACAAACTTTTTCTTCAGCCACAGCTGCTTCTGAAAATCCTCGAGTTGTGCTAGAAAGTCGATGATCTTCCGACCGATGCTGCGGATCACCCGAACCCTTGCTAATGCACGATCTAATCGTGGGGCATCACCTGTGGCGAGATCATCAAGATGCAGCACCTCCGTGTTCAGGTATAGATCAAGCTCGCGCCGCAGAAATCCGCTCAAGTCCTTGTGAATGAAGTAATCGAAGCTGTTTTTGGCAGTGTAGCGCTCCACATGCTTGGCAAGGAGTGTGCGTTCCCTATCAGCATCTGTAGGTGCGGGAGTAGCCAGAAAAAGCGACCAATCCGGATCGGCTGCGGCTAGGATCCTCTGAGTTGAGGTCTCGTTGATTCGGGCCTGCTGCTTAGCACCGCTTCCGGGCCACCTCTTCTTCTCGGCATCAGTAAGCGGCCTATGGTCAAAACGCGCCACCAACTCGCCGTCTTTGACCACAACGGCATTCCGGCCCTTCGTCAGCACGAACTGACGCCGCTTTCCAGCGGCTTCTTTCACGTTGTCTTTTTCGTTATCGGCAGCGGAGATTTCGAAGCGGACGCGCTTGGCCGCATCGCCTGAACCGACTTTGAAGACGTAGGACGCGTAATTCTCGGTCGTCTTGATGTAGTACTGGTCGGAATTGGCCCAGTGCAGCTTCACCTCCTCGCCGTCGTAGGGAATGAGGTAGGTGGAGCGTCCTCCGCCTGAATAACGCCGCAGCGACATGAAGTCGCCCTCGGTGTAGTAGCGGGCAAAAAAGTTTGCGAGATGGTTGTAAACGTCGGCTTCGGCCTCCGCGTCCTTATTCATTTCAGCCAGACGGCGATTCAATTCAACGATGTCTGCCGAAGGATGGGCATCGGGGTCGTAACCAGCCGCTTTGGCCTGCTTGCGCGCCGTTTGCAGTTCCCGTTCCAGCTCGGCACGTTCCCCGCCAGCAGCGATATTCAGTTGATCTTGGATCTGCGGCAGCAATTGGTCGTCGAGGAATTCCGATATCTCATTCGCCATCACTGACATCACTCGGTACAAGCCGAAATCGAGATCTCCCCGGTCCAGTTGAAACATCTCGCGCAAGAGCGCTCTGAGGCGGTCGAACTTGGCCTGATGGGCGGCAGTGTCGGCGCGCATTTCGATCACGGCCGCATTACCGTCGGGGATTCATGCCAGGCCGCTTTGATGAAATCGCGGTCGAAGCTCAGCATGGCCTCGCATCCGGCGGCCGCGCCTAGATGCAGCGCGTCCGCGAAATCCATGCCTTTCTCCGTGCGATCAAGCGCTTCGGCAAGCAGAACCGGGTTCTCGATCATAATGCCCGGCAGGCCCGCGAAGGCGCGCAACGCCTTAGCGATATCGTTGCGGGAAAAGCCATAAACGCTGCGCAGCACCCACTCGCTCTCTAAAAGCACTGTTGTGCCGACGAAAATATTGCCGCTGCCGATCACCTTTCTCGCCTTTGCGGCCTGAGCCGGAACATCGCCGGTCAGGTAGCGAACGACAACATTGGTATCAACTGCTTTCATAGCGCCGCTTCGCCTCCGCCAAGATACCGGCATTCATTTCCGCGACTGTCTTCGGGGCGCCGCTGAATTTCAGGCATCCGAAAACCTCGCCGGGTTTCGTTGGGGCGAACATCGGCAAAGGCTTGAGCACCACGCCTTCCTGGGCATGCTCCACAATCAGCTTCTTTCCCGCTTGCCATCCCAGCGCTTGGCGAATGGCCTTGGGCAGGATGATCTGGCCCTTTGTGGAAACGGTGGTCATAAGCCGTTCGAGCGCTGGCATCGCAATTTCTCCAAGAAATCTCCAGTAAGGGAATTGTAAGACGAAAATAAGCGCGGACAAACCCGGACATCCAATAACCGCCCCATCAACCTAACAAATTCGGAATAGCCCTGATAGCCCCCATGCAGCCGCTTGCATAGCGATATCGTCCGGTTTAACATGAAGATCATCTTCAACTTCATGTGTTACTCCCATGTCGTCAATATCAATGGTGGAACTGAGGCAGGATGCCGAGGGGGTCTTGCGCCGGATACAGCAAGGCGAGAATTTGATTCTCACTTACCGGGGCAGGCCCGCAGCTCGCTTGATGCCCTATGCCACATCAGTCCCGCAGCCGGACGATCCCCTGTATCGCCTGCCTGATCTCGCCGCGCCCGACGGGGAATCGCTTCAGAACGAGCAAATCGACGCGATAGTCTATGGCTGGTGAAGTATTTGTCGATACCAGCGGGTTCTACTCGCTATTGGTGCGGACGGAAAGCATGCACCAGCAAGCCTCCGCATTCATGGCGCGGGCCGCGCGGGAGCGCAAGAAATTCATTACTACGGACTATGTGCTCGACGAAGGCGCGACACTGCTGCGGGCGCGCGGGCACGGAACCCTCCTAGCTCCACTGTTTGAAACAATAGAAGCCTCTTCGGCCGTCCGGGTGGAATGGACCACTCCCCAGCGTTTCAACGAAACCAAAGCATTTTGTCTGCAACACGCCGACAAGGCTTGGTCGTTCACTGACTGCCTTAGCTTCGTAGTGATGCGCGCTCTCGAATTGCGGGAAGCCCTGACCAGCGACATTCATTTCGAGCAAGCCGGCTTTCGGCGCCTGTTGAATCCCTGACCAGGCCCCATTCAGCCACCGCCAGCGCGGGAGGCAGCCGTATCAGCCAACCGATCCCTTGTCTGAATGATTTCCTGGATAACCGCGTCAATCTCCTCGTGGCATCTCCACGCCGGCAAACGCAAAACCGTCCAGCCGAGCCTCGCAAGTAGTTAAACGAATTTACGATGGTGCGTTTGAATTGCTCTCCGCGCCTAGGTGCCGCGCCAAACATAGCCAGATGCTTAGCGCCGGAGGCTATGCGGTTGGCCAGTTCTGCTCGAACTGCACGAAGACTTGCTTTCGCCCATTTCCGATCCGCCTCCAACAGCGCGTCCGTTGGATCGTCCACGGCGGATTTCAGTGCTTTGCGGTGACTGCGCGCAACCTTCAGTTGCGAAGTTAGCGCGCCTATCCGCTGGTCCAATTTGCCCCAAGCGGCAAGTTGCTCCATTTGCGCTGTATCAATGCAACCGAGCCGTCTCCGCAAGCGTTTCGTGCGCCACTGCCGGAAACCAACAAGTGAGCAGCAGCCGGCTGGCGCGGCGCTCCACAGCGCGGGAACTCAGAGGTAGCCAGCGCTTTTTCTCCATCGAGCCACGAATTGGTCACTGCGTTTATGACAAGCTGCGTCTTGCCGGTGCCAGGAGGCCCGGTCACCACTGTTAGTGATTTCGTTCGGAATTGCTGAAGCGTCTGTTCTTGCGCGTGGTTGCATTCCAGAGGAGCTGCAAGCGGGCCAGTCGGGGGCCGCATGGCTTGTTCTGACACGAAGCCGTTGGGTACAAGATGCGCAGCTGCTGTCGATGCCCAATCCGTGCGGCTTTGCAAATAGCGCAATTCCTCGCGAAGTGCGCGCGTAAAGCCCGACCACTCGGCGATGACCGAAATAGCGGCATTGTAGAGTCCGGGTTTGCGCCTAATGCGCGGCTTCAGATTTCTTGAATCGAGGGGCGACAGAATCTCAAAACCGAGCAGTTTCGCCGTTTGTTGCGCAAGCTCGGCAAATGCTACGGCATCTCCGAACGGCAGGCCGTCATTCAGCATTTCGCCGATCTCTTCTGTCACCGATGGGTCGAAGAGACGGCTCGCCGTGATTGCCAAGTTGAACTCCGGCTCGATTGTTGCGTGGATAGCACATAGCCCTTCGGGACTTCGCTCCAGCTCGACCGGAACCACGAACAATGGGGCGACCTTGGGCATATGGTCGCGGTCGATAACGACAACAGTCGGCCAGCGTACTTCAGCGGAATCAGACGAAGATCGTTAGGGAATTTCACTATTCGATGCGCGGCTAAGGGCGGAAGCGGAAGCGGACGTAGAGCGTGCGGCCCTTGATGTCGTGCACGAAGCCGTCGAAGCCGGGACGCAGATTGTAGCGTTGAACGCCTTCCCGGCCGCTAGGCAACGGCGGCGGATCCTTATCGGCTAAGTTGCGGGCGCCTGCGAAGAGCGTTAGCTCGCCGCCGAGCACGTTTTCCATCATGTAGCTATAGTTCGCGTCCAGAGTGGTCCAGGAGGAGATTTTCGGCAGCGATGCCACCTCGTCGTTCCTGTACGAATCCACGTAGCGCACAGCCAGACCTGCGGCATGCGCTCCCCGGCGCCAAGCAAAGGCGAGATTAAGCCGCAATTCGGGAATGGGCGCGAAACCGTTGCTGTCGTTGCGGTTGCCCAGCTGGTCGGAAAATCCCTCCCCCGCCAAATCCACATCGAACCGGGTGAGCAAAGTGGCATCGACGCTCACCCGGAAGTCGCCGCCCGCGGAGCCGAAATCGCAATAGGCGGGCTAGCGGCGCGAGCGGAGTTCCTCCAGCACTTCGGCCAGCGAAACGCCGCTTCCTTGCAGCAGGACCAGCAGGTGGTAGATCACGTCGGCGGCCTCGGCGCGCACATCGGCGGATTGGCCGGAGGCGGCCGCGAGCGCCAGTTCCACGGCCTCCTCGCCGAATTTCTGCGCGACGCGCTGAATGCCTTCGCTCAGCAGCCTCGCGGTGTAGCTCTCCTGCGGGGCGGCCTCGGCCCGCGAGCGAATGACCGCCTCGAGTTCCAGCAGGAAATCCGCTGATGCGCTGTTGCTTGACTGGCTCATTCGATCACCTCCTCGCGGGCGGGCGGGCGCAGGTTATAGCCCGAAGCCATGACCCGCCCGTAGGCCCCGGCGTTGGCGAATAGCAGCACGTCGCCTTCGCGGCACTCCGGAAGCAGGCGGTCGCGCGCCAGAACGTCGCCGCTTTCGCAAATAGGCCCCACCACGCTGGCCATCCGGGTGGCCGGCGCATCCAGCCGGCTCAGGTTGCGAACCTCGTGGAAGGAGCCGTAGAGGGCTGGGCGGATCAGCGAGTTCATGCCCGTTTCCACGCCCACGTAGCAGGCGCCCTTCTTGCCCTTCACCTGAGTGACCCGGGCCAGCAGCACGCCGGCCTCGGCCACCACGTAGCGTCCGGGCTCCAGCCAGAATTCGAGTTCCCCCGGCGCCTTGCGGCGGCACTGCCCTAGGCTTTTGTCGAGGGCCGCCAAGTCCAGATCCGCCTCGCCGGCCTGCTGGGGCACGCCCAAGCCGCCGCCCAGATTAAGCGCGCGCGCCTCGGGGAAATGCTTCAGGCAATCGATCAGCGTGTCGGCGATGGGCGCCCAGGCGCCAGGATCCATAATGCCGCTGCCCATGTGCGCGTGCAGCCCGGCGACCTTGGCCCCGGCCGCGGCGGCCAGCCTCGCGGCGCGCTCGACCTCGAACAGCGGAATGCCGAATTTCGAGTGAACGCCGGCCGTTCGGACATGGCGGTGCAGCCCGCGGCCCATGCCCGGATCCAGCCGCAGAAAAATATCGCTGCCGGAGAACAGCTCCGGCCAGTCCTCAAGCACAGCGAGATTATCCACCGTCACCTGTGCGCCCGCCTTCAGCGCTTGGCGATATTCGGCCCGAGGCGCGAAATTGGGCGTGAACAGAATCCGCGACGCTTCATGCTCCGGGAACAGCTGCCCAAGCAGAGCCAGCTCGCCCGGCGACACGCACTCGAATTCCAGCCCCGAAGCGCGCACCCGCGCCAGCACGCCGGGATTCGAATTCGCCTTCAGCGCGTAATAGACGCGGTCGATGGATTCAAGCCCGCCAAGCCGCCGGGCGGCGGCGGCCACTTGCCCCAAGTGGTAGGCATACACGGCGCCATGCTGGGCGCCGAGCTTGAGCAATTCCTCGCGGCGCTCCACCCACCAAGGCTGCGGCGCGCCGCCGGAAGCCGCCGGCGACGGCCGGGTCAACTCCTCCCAAGCCGGCCCGAACACCTCGTCGCCGGCCTCCGGCGCAATCAAGCGGCCGTGCAGATTTTGCGCCAGCCGACGCGCTTCGCCCGGATCCACCACGAAGCTGATATTGAGATCGCTGGCCGCCTGGCTCAGCAGGTGGATGGGCTGCTCGCGGAAAGCCTCAAGCGCCGGCCCCACTTCGTGCAGCACCGCCCGGATGCGCTGGCCCACCAGCGTCACCACGCTGGTATTGGCGGTGATTCGCACCTGCCCGATCCGGCCCAGCTCGGCGCGCAGCCGCGCTATCAGCGCGGGAGTGAGCGCTTCGGGATCGGTGTCCAGCGTCACGGTGATATTGCTCTCGGCGGTGGAGACCAAGTCCACCGACAGCCCCAGCGCGCCAAAGCAGGTAAAGACTTCCTGAAGAAAACCCACGCGCCGCCACATGCCCAGCGTTTCCAGCGAAACCAGCGGAACGCCGCTGCGCAGCATCACGGCCTTGACTTGCGCGCTGTCGGAGCCCTCAGCCGGGCCGATGCGGGTGCCCGGCAGCTCGGGATTGAGGGTTGAGCGCACGGCCAGCGGTATGCGCCCGTCGCGAAGCGGAGGAATGGTGAGCGGATGCAGCACGCTGCCGCCCGAGGTGGCGATTTCTTGCGCTTCCGCGTAGCTCAGCCGGCGCAGCAGCCGCGCTCCGCTGGTCACCCGGGGGTCGCCGCTGAAAACGCCCGGCACATCGGTCCATATTTCCAGCCTGCGCGCGCCGATGGACGCTGCCAGCGCCGCCGCCGACACGTCCGAACCGCCGCGTCCAAGCAGCACCTCCCCGCCCTCGGCGTTGCGGGCGATATAGCCTTGCGTGAGCGGCACGCCGGGCAGGCCGTCGAGCAATGCAACGGCTTCTGGGTCGGGATCGTGGGCGCAGGCCGCATTGAGCATGGAATCGCGTTCGCTGGCCCAGGCGCGCTCCTCGGCCCGCAGCAGGCGGGCGGGATTGACCGGCGAAACCTCGATGCCCCTTGCCGCCAGCGCCGCCGCGCCTAGAAGGCCGGCTAGGCGCTCGCCCAGAGCCAGCACCTTGACCCGGGCGCGGTAGCCCGCTTCTCCCGTCAAGGCGATGCCGCGCAGCATCTGCGCGAGATTGTCCAGCTCGGCGCCCAGGCAGGCGCGGGGATCGGCGATTCCGCTTTCGCCCGCCAATGCCAAGTGCCGTTCCGCCAGCGCCTGCTCGCCCGCCTCATGCTCTCCGCGGCGCGCCGTTTCGATCAAGGCTTCCAATTCGTCGGTGGCGCCGGCAATGGCCGAATGCACCACGATGGGCCGCAGGCCCTGTTGCTGGCGGCGGCGAATCAGCCGGGCCACCGTATCCCAGCCTTGCGCGGCGGCCACGCTGGCGCCGCCGAACTTGAGCACCATCCAAGGCGTGTTCACGGGGTGGAAACCACTTTGCCGGGGTTCATGATGCCCTGCGGATCCAGGGCGTGCTTGATGGTGCGCATAACGCCCAGCTTGACCGGATCGCCCAGCCGCGCCAACTCGTCCTTGAGCAGCAGCCCCACGCCATGCTCGGCGCTGAAGCTGCCGTCCATGGCCAAGGCCAGCTCGCGCAGGGCCGCGCTCAAGGATTCGCCCTGCTGGATGAAGGATTCCGGCTCCGTCCCGCGCGGGCACGAAATCGAATAATGCAGATTGCCGTCGCCAACGTGCCCAAACGGCGCCGGCTCGGCATCCGGCATCAATTTTCGGCACAGCTCGCGGGCTGATTCGAGAAACTCGGGAATCCGCTCGGGCGGCACCGCAAGGTCGTGATGCAGGGAGCATCCGGATTGCCGAACCGCCTCCGGCACGCCATGGCGCAGCCGCCAGATCGCTTTGCGCTGCGCCTCGGTCGCAGCGCAAACGGCATCCAGCAGCTCGCCCGCCTTGAGCGCATCCTCCAGGAACGCCATGAATCTTTCGCTCAACGCCTCGTCCTCAACAGCGCCCGCCAGCTCCACGCATAGCAGCCAGGGCGCGTCGATGGCCGCAGGCGCGGCAACCCTTGGAAGATGCTTTTCGCACAGGTCCACGGCGTGCCGGGAGAGCAATTCAAAGGCGTTGAGCTCGCTTCCCAGCGCAGCCTGCGCCTTGCGGTACAAGGCCACCGCCCGGCGAGGGGAAGCAATCCCCAAAAGCCCCGTTACCCAGGAATTGGGGCGCGGGTACAGCTTGATCGTGGCCGCCGTGATCACGCCCAAGGTCCCTTCGGAGCCGATAAACAGCTGCTTGATGTCGTATCCCGCATTGTCCTTGGAAAGCGGCTTGAGATCAAGCAGCAAGCGCCCGTCGGGGAGCGCCACCTCCAGGCCCATAACAAGCTCCCGCGCCATGCCGTAGCGCAGCACATGAATGCCGCCCGCGTTGGTCGATAAGACCCCGCCAAGCTGGCAACTGCCCTCGGAACCCAGGCTGAGCGGAAAAAGGCAATTGGCCTTCGCGGCTTTCTCCTGAAGCGCGGCCAGAACGCAGCCGGCCTCGGCGGTCATGCTGCCGGCATCCATCCGGCGCACCCGCCGCTGCCGGTGGAGGCTCAGCAGCACCTCGTCCGGCCGCGAGTGCGTGCCGCCGCACAAGCCGGTGCGCCCGCCTACCGGCACCACGCCCACGCCGAGCCGGCTGCAGCATGCCAGCACCCGGGCTGTTTCATCGGCGGTTCCGGGCGCCACCAGCAAACCCGCCTGTCCCTGGTAGCGGCCGCGCGGCTCTTCAAGCCACGGTTTGAGCGTATCGGGATCCCGCACGCAATGGCTCTCGCCTACGATAGCGGCCAGCTCCCCAGCAACGCCTTTGTCCTTGCCATTGACCGGCGTCTGCGCGCTCATGGTTCCGCTCCTGTTTCCGCTGGCGAGAACTCCTCCTCGAACAGGCGCCAGGAAACGAAAAACAATGCCGCCAGAACCGGTCCTATGACCAGTCCGGAGAAACCGAAAACCGACAAGCCTCCGAGCGTTGCGAGCAGCACCACATAGTCGGGCAGGCTGGCTCGTCTGCCGACCAGAATGGGGCGCAGGATATTGTCAGCCAAGCCAACGACCAGCGTGCCCACAGCAACCAGCACCAGCCCCTGGACCCAGGCGCCCGAAGCAAACAGCCACACAGCCGCCGGCGCCCACACCATCGCAGGCCCCACAGCCGGAACAATCGACAGCACCCCCATCAGAACGCCCAACAGAACCGGACTGCCGACACCAAGAAGCGCCAGTGTCACGCCGCCCAGCCCGCCCTGCACCACGCCGATCACGACCGTGGAGGTGACGCTGATCCGGGACACCGTTGCAAACTGCGCGAACAGCTGGTATTCGCGCTCATCGCCCAGCGGCAGCACCCGCACCAGCAGGGCCACCAGTTTCTCGCCGTCCCGCAGGAAGAAGAACAGCAGGTAGAGCATGAGGGCGAGCTGCAGAACCAGCTTGAGCACACCCTGGCCCGCGGCGGCCAGCCCCGTGGCCGCGAATCTTCCAGCGTTGGCCGAAGCGGACACCAGCCCCGCGCGCATCTGCTCCAGGCTCAGCCCCAAGGTTTCCAGCCAGTCCTTCACCCAAGGCAACCAGGCGACGATCGTTTTCAGCGGCGCGGAAGGATCGAACTCGCCCTGCTCCACCGCCGCGTAGAACAGGCTGGCCTCGCGCGCCACAGCCCAGCCCAGCAACAGCACGGGCGCAACCACTCCCGCCGCCACGATCAGCAGCACGGCGGCGGCCGCCAGCGAAGGCTTTGCAAGCAGGAGCGGCATCAGGCGCCGGTAAAGGCCATGAAACAGGATGGCCAGCACGGCCGCCCAGAACACCGCGAGGAGCAGGTCGGCCAGCAGCAGGATAAAGGCCGCGGTAACGGCGGCGACCAGCACTAACAGGGAACTACGCTGAAGAGTGATGCCCATGATTGAATCGGGTAGGCAGAAGGGAATGGTCGGGGCGAGAGGATTTGAACCTCCGACCACCTGCACCCCATGCAGGTGCGCTACCAGACTGCGCCACGCCCCGGACCGCCCGCCTATTCTATCGCCAGCGGCATGTTGCCGAACATGCGCCGCACGGCGTTGCGTTACTTGAGCAGGCCGTGCAGCTCCTCCAGCTCCACGCGCATCTGGCGCACGAATTGCCGCAGATGGCTCTGGTCCTCGCGCCGCTCCGCGCCCTCCAGCCGCTGCCGCGCGCCCGCTAGGGTGTAACCTTCCACTTGGAGCAGATAGCGGATCTGACGGATCAGCATGATGTCCTTCGCTTGGTAGTAACGGCGGCCGCCGCGGCGCTTGGTGGGGTTGAGTTGCGAAAACTCCTTCTCCCAGTAGCGCAGCACATGCTGCTCAACCTGGCAGAGCTTGCCCGCCTCGCCAATCGTAAAGAGCCGCTTCGCCGGAATGGGCGGCAGCTTGAGGTCGCGATCAATCTGGTCCAGCACCCGCTTCCACCAATTGCCTCAGTTTCTGTCCCGCCGAAAACGTAACCACCCGGCGGACGCTGATAGGAATGCTCTCGCCGGTGCGCGGATTGCGTCCCGGCCGCTCGCCCTTGTCGCGCAGTTCGAAGTTGCCGAAGCCCGAAATCTTCACGCGCTGGCCATCCACCAGCGCGTCGCTGATGCTTTCAAAGACCTCGCTGACAACCATCGCGCCCTCTTGCTTGCTCATGCCGATATTGGCATGCAGGGAGCCGACAATGCCTGCCCGGGTTAGCATATTTCGTTTCATTCGCGAACGCTGATTCCGAACTTCTTTTCTAGGAGCGAGACCACGCCGCGTACGGCACCGTCCACTTCCTGGTCCGTTAGTGTCCGTGAAATTGACTGAAAAATCAAGCCTAAACCAACGCTTTTTGTATCAGTTTGGAAATTCTTCCCGCCTTCATAAAGATCGAATACGAAAACTTCGCGCAGAAGATCGCCGCCATAGGCGCTGATGGCCGCCAGCATTTCGCCCGCCGGAACGCTTTGCGGCGAAAGCAGCGACAGATCCCGCCGGGACGACGGAAAGCGGGAGGTGCGGACGGCCTCGGCCGGCCGGGATTCGCGGAGCGCATCAAGCCGCAGAGCGAAAACCTTGGGCATCGTTTCCTTGCCGCCATCCGCCAAGCGCGGGTGCAACTCCCCCAGCCAGCCGATCTCCTCCGCATCCCGCAGGATGCGGACCGAGCGGCCCGGTCGGAGCGTTTTGTGCGGTGCCGCTTCCAAGCGGAAACGGTCGGCGAACGAGGACAGGCACAGCATGGCTTCGACATCGCTGCGGGCGTCGAAGAAATCCGTTCGTCTCTTGCCTTCGCCCCACTGCTCCGGCACGGCATCTCCAGAAAGCAGCCCTGCTATCCATTTTTCCTCTATTATTTCATTGGCTTGTCCAGAAAAGCAAATTCCAACCTCAAATAATCGCGCGCGCGGCATCCCTCGGTCCCGGTTGTCTCGCCAATTGCGCAAGAGGCCCGGCCACAGCGATCCGCGCAACACCGAGAGTTCGCTCGACAGCGGGTTGGCGAGCTCCAATTCGGGCGCGCCGGCATGGAAAGCCTGGTGCGTTTCCTTATCGAGAAAGCTATAGTTGACGCATTCGCAATAACCCCTGTCAACCAGAAGCGCCCGGATCCGGTCCACATCCACCTGCCGTTCGCTGGACGGCGCGGGATGGGCGCTCCAGCGCGCCGGCGTTTCCGGGATATTCTCGTAGCCGTGGACCCGCGCGACCTCCTCCACCAGATCGATTTCCCGGTCCAAGTCGAAACGGAAGGACGGCGGCGTGACTCGCCAGCCCGTCTTGAGCATGCGGACTTTCATGCCCAAGCCCCGAAGCATTGCCGCCACCTCGGTATCGGGCAGCGCCAGCCCCAAAAGCGCCGCCAGCCGGTCGCGGCGCAAGCGGATGGGCTCGCGTTGCGGGAGGCGAGCGCCATCCTTGGAATCGACCACTGGCCCCGCCCGCCCGCCGGCGGCTCCCGCAATCAGTTCCGTGGCAAGTTCCAGGGCCTCCGCCTGACCGGTCGGATCAACCCCGCGCTCGAATCGCAGCGATGCCTCGGTCTGTAGCCCCAAGCGGCGAGCCCTGCCGGCCACCGCCGCCGGCGCAAAGAACGCGGATTCGAGCAGCACGGCCCGGGTGCGGTCGCTCACCGCGCTGCTCAAACCGCCCATGATGCCGGCGGCGGCCACGGCCTGATGTTCGTCCGCAATCACCAGCACGTCGGAATCCAGGGCCGCCTCGGTGCCGTCCAGCAGCGTGAGGGTTTCGCCTTGCCTGGCCCAGCGCGCGCAAAGATTGCCGTTAAGGCGCGCAAGGTCGTAAGCATGCATGGGCTGGCCCAACTCCAGCATCACGTAGTTGGTCACATCCACCAGCAGGTGCAAGGGCCGCACCCCTGCCGATACCAGCCGGCGGGCGATGAAATCCGGGGTCGCGGCGGCGCCTTGAAGATCCTCGATCACCCGGCCCGCAAACCGCGGGCAACCCTCCGGGGCATCAAGCCCCAGTTCCCGCCGCGCATCGCAGGCGGCGGGCGCGGCGGGCGGCAGGCGCGCGGACAGCTTCGCCCTGAACAGCGCGGCAACCTCGCGGGCCACGCCGCGCACCGAAAAGCAGTCCGCCCGATTCGGCGTGAGCGCCAATTCCAGCACGGCGGAACCGTGCTCTGAACGGCTGATCCGGTCCACCTCCAGCCCCGCCATGGTAAGACGGTCGGCCAACGCTTGTTCGCCCACCTGCGGATCGCACCACTCGCGCAGCCATTCCAAGTCGATTTTCATGGCGCGAACTGCCCGAGAAAGCGGATATCGTTATCGAAAAAGCGCCGGATATCGCGCACACCGTAGCGCAGCATAGCCATGCGCTCCACGCCCATGCCGAAGGCGTAGCCGGTGTAACGCTCCGGATCCACCCCGCCGAAGCGCAGAACTTCCGGATGCACCATCCCGCAGCCTAGGATTTCCAGCCAGCCACCGCCCTCCCAGCGCACATCCATCTCAGCCGAAGGCTCGGTGAACGGGAAATACGAAGCCCGGAAACGCACCTCAACCTCGCGCTCGAAAAACTGCTCGGCAAATTCGTGCAGCAGCGACTTGAGATTGGCCAGGCTTAAGCCTTCCTCCACCGCCAGCCCCTCTACTTGATGGAACACCGGCGTGTGGGTCTGGTCCGAATCCCGCCGGAACACCCGCCCCAGCGAAATCACCTTGAGCGGCGCGCCCTCGCCCAGCATGGAGCGAACCTGCACTGGCGAGGTATGGGTGCGAAGCAGCATGCCGGACGGCAGATAGAAGGTATCGTGCATGTCCCGCGCTGGATGGTTGGCCGGCATATTGAGGGCCGTGAAGTTATGGAACTCGTCCTCGATCTCAGGCCCCGACCGAGCCGCGAAGCCGGCCCCGGCCAGTATCGCGCGCACCCTTCGAATAGTGCGGCTCAAGGGGTGCTCCGCACCGGGAAGCACACCGCGGCCCGGCAGGCTCACGTCGATCCCGCCTTCGCTCAAGGCCGCATCCAGCCGGCGTTTGCTTAATGCCTTCCTGCGCGCGGCGATTGCGGCGCCCAATTCGTTCTTGGCGCGGTTGACCGCTTTGCCGACGGTCGGTCGTTCCTCCGCCGGCAGAGATCCGAGGGCCTTCAGTTGCGCGGTAATCTCTCCATTGCGGCCAAGCAGGCGCACGCGCAGCGCCTCAAGCTCGTCCAGCGTGCCGGCGGACTCGACCGCCGCCAGCGCCTCGCGCAACCGCTCACTGAGGTCCGCCACAGAGGCGGATCAAGCCGCAGCGGCCCGCTTCGCCAGGTCGGCAAACGCCTCCTGATGATGTACGGCGATATCAGCCAGAACCTTGCGGTCCAGCTCGATTCCCGCTTTTCTCAGCCCGCTCATAAAGCGGCTATAGGAAATCCCGTGAAGCCGGGCGGCGGCGTTGATGCGGGCAATCCACAGGGCGCGGAACACGCGCTTGCGCTGGCGCCGATCGCGGTAGGCGTATTGACCGGCCTTGGTAACCGCTTGGCGCGCCACGCGGTACGAACGGCTGCGAGCGCCCTGGTAGCCCTTGGCCTTCTTCAGGACCTTCTTATGCCTGGCGCGCGTGGTCACGCCGCGTTTCACCCTGGCCATATCTGAACCTGCCTTGTGAGTAGTCGCTAAATGGCTAACCGTACGGCAGCAGCCGTTTGGCGCCGGCCACGTCCGCCTTGGCCACCATGGCCGGAGAACCCAGCTTGCGTTTGCGTTTGCTGCTCTTCTTGGTGAGGATGTGGTTAAGGTGCGAGCGGGCTCGCTTGAACGAGCCGCCGCCGGTGCGGCGAAGGCGCTTGGCCGCGCCGCGGTTTGTTTTCTGCTTGGGCATGGGGGTGTTTTCTCGTGCGGCGGTTCAATTTCGCTTGCGCGGCGCCATGACCATCGTCAACTGCCTGCCTTCCAGCTTGGGCTCCTGTTCGACCATCGCAACCTCGCTCAGATCCTCGCGCACCCGGTCCAGCAATTTGGCGCCCAGTTCCTGGTGCGCCATTTCCCGACCGCGGAAGCGCAAGGTAATCTTGGTCTTGTCGCCGTGCTCGATAAACCGCAGCAAGTTGCGCAGCTTCACGTCGTAGTCGCCCCGGTCCGTGCCGGGCCGCAGCTTGATTTCCTTGACCTGAATCTGCTTCTGCTTCTTCCTTGCCGCGTGCGCCCGCTTGCTCTGCTCAAATACGTAGCGACCGTAGTCGAGTATCTTGCAAACGGGCGGCGTGGCGTTGGGATCAACTTCCACAAGGTCCAGCCCCCGCTCCCTTGCGGTGCGGAGAGCGTCCTCGCGGTTCATGACGCCGATCTGTCTGGAATCCTCGCCAATCACCCGAAGCTCGTAGGCTTCGATTTCCTCGTTGCGAAGAATCCGCTTTTTTTGAGCGATATTGATGTCCTCCAGGAAACTGGTTCTGTCAAGCGCCTTGCAGGGATCCCGAACCTTCGGCAGCCACTCTGGCGAGGAAATCGTCCAAAGGCATTGCGCCAAGGTCTCCGGCCTCACGCGACCGGACAGCCACATTGCCTTTCTGCTCCTCGCGGTCCCCGAGAACCAAGAGGTAGGGAACGCCCTGCAAAGTGTGGTCGCGGATTTTATAGCCTATCGTTTCGCTTCTCAAGTCGCAATCGACGCGAAAACCGGCCTTTTTCAGCGCGCCGGAAACGCTGCGCGCATAGCCCTCCTGGCGTTCGGTGAGCGCTAGGACGGCGGCCTGCACCGGCGCCAGCCACAATGGGAACCGACCGGCGTAGTGCTCGACGAGGATGCCGAAAAAGCGCTCCAGCGATCCCAGCAGCGCCCGATGGATCATGATCGGCCGGGGGCGCGATCCGTCGGCGGCCACATACTCGAGATCGAAACGCTCGGGCAGGTTGAAATCGAGCTGCACCGTCGAGCATTGCCATTCGCGGCCGATGGCGTCGCGGATCTTGATATCGATCTTGGGGCCGTAGAAGGCGCCGCCGCCAGGATCGAGCTCAAATTTCATGTTCTTTTGGCGAAGGGCCGATTGCAGGGCGCGGGTGGCGCGCTCCCAGATATCGTCCGTGCCCACGGCTTTGTCCGGCCGGGTGGCCAGAACCGTGCTGAATTCCTCGAAGCCGAAGGCGCCGAACAGCTCCAGCGCCAAGTCCAGGATGCGCAGAATCTCGTTCTCGATCTGCTCTTCGGTGCAGAACACATGGGCATCGTCCTGGGTGAACCCGCGAACGCGCATCAGCCCGTGCAGGGCGCCGGACATCTCCCGCCGGTACACAGTGCCCAGCTCCGCCCAGCGCATCGGCAGTTCGCGATGGGAGCGCAGGCGGTTGCGGTAGATAAGGATATGGAACGGGCAGTTCATGGGCCGCAACTGGTAGCCGCGGCCTTCGTCCTCCACCGGCGCATACATGGATTCGCGGTAGAAGTCGGTATGCCCCGAGCGGTCCCAGAGGCCTTCCAGGGCGATATGCGGCGTGAACAGCAGCTCGTAGCCGGCCCGCTGGTGCCGGTCGCGCCAGAAATCCTCGATCACCCGGCGGATGCGGGCGCCCTTCGGATGCCAGAAAACCAGGCCGCCGCCGGCATCCTCCTGGATGCTGAACAGATCGAGGTCGGTGCCGATCCGGCGGTGGTCGCGCTTTGCCGCCTCCTCCAGGCGTTTGAGGTAGGCCTTGAGCGATTTGGAGTCACCCCAGGCAGTGCCGTAGATGCGGCGCAGTTGCTCGTTGGATGAATCCCCGCGCCAGTAGGCGCCGGCGGTGCGGGTGAGCTTGAAGGCCTTCAGATGCCCGGTGGACGGAACGTGCGGCCCTCGGCAGAGGTCCTTCCAGCCGCCCTGGCCGTAAAGGGTAATGGGCTCATCCTCGGGGATCCCGGCGATGATCTCGGCCTTGTAGTGTTCGCCGATCGAGCGGAAGTGCTCCACGGCTTCATCGCGGGCCAGCGTTTTATGCGACACGGGCAGGTCGGCCTTGGCCAGTTCCTTCATGCGCGCCTCGATCCGTTCCAGATCCTCGGGAGTGAAGCCGCGTTCGTAGGCGAAGTCGTAGTAGAAGCCGTCCTCTATGACCGGGCCGATGGTGACCTGGGCTCCGGGGAATAGCTCCTGGACGGCTTGGGCGAGAAGGTGCGCGGCGGAATGCCGGAGTATTTCCAGGCCTTCGGCGTCGCGGGCGGTAATAACGGCGATTTCAGCGTCGCCGTCGATTCGGAAATCGGTATCCACGAGCCGTCCGTCAACCCGGCCGGCCAGCGCGGCGCGGGCCAGTCCGGGGCCGATATCGGCTGCGACTTCGGCCACGCTGGGCGCTTGGTCGTAGTGGCGGCGGCTGCCGTCGGGAAGCGTGATTTCCGGCATGCGGCGATTGTACGCGGACGGCATCCGAAATGAGGCCGGCGCAGGGCGTTGGCTGCCGCGCTGAAAGGCGGCGAGCTTACGGGACGGAATGCCTGCGGGCGGGGCTCAGGGCGAGGACGCGCAGAGGGCTGCCGGAGCCTTCCTCCAGTTTCAGCGGGGCGGTGAAGAGGATTGCGCCGACGGGCGGCAGCTGGTCCAGGTTGTTCAGGCATTGCAGGCCGTACTTGCCGGCGCCGTGCATGTAGTAGTGGCAGGGGTACGGGGGATTGAGCCGCTGCGCCTGGCCGCTGTCGGTGCCGATGGTCTCGGTGCCGAAACCCAGCACGTCACGCTCATCGACCAGGAACCTGACGCAGCCCACATCCGGCCCCGGGGTGTGCTGGCCGATCTCATCGTAATTCTGGAACGCCACCGGATCGTCCGCCCGGCGCGCCCAGCCGGTCCGCATCAGCACCCAGGCGCCTGCGGGTATCCGATCGTGCTCGGCCTCCCATTGCTCCAAGCGCTCGCGGGTCAGCAGGAAGTCGGCATCGCGCTCCGCGTCCTCGGTGCAATCCACCACGCAGGCCGGCGCGATCATCTGTTCGGGCGGAACCGTATCGACCGAGTTATTCGGCAGCTCGCGCCCGGAAACCCAGTGGATGGGCGCGTCGAAATGCGTTCCGGTATGCTCGCACAGCGTGAAGTTATTCCAGTACCAGGCGGGCCCGCGGCTGTCGTAGCGGGAAATCTCCTCGCTGCGGTAAGGCAGCGCCTGGCCCATTTCCGGCGGCAGGCCGAGTTGGGGGAAGGAAGGGGTCAGCGTGTGCGTCAGGTCGATAACCTTGATCTTGCCTGCGGCGATGGCCGCCAGCAGTTCCCGCAGCAGGCCGCTCACAGCGTCAACGACCCCACCGAGGTGCCGCCGCAAACGTAGAGCGCCTGCCCGGTCACATAGCCGTTGCCGCGGTCCAGGAAGAACAGCGCGGCGCGGGCCACGTCGGCGGGCCGCCCGAGCCGTCCGGCCGGGATCGAAGCGGCCAGCCGCGCGGCGCGCCCGCTGTCCGGGGGCACGGCATCGTCGAACATTTCGGTTTCCGCGATCGGCCCCGGCAGAATGGCGTTGGCGGTGACCTTCAGCGGCGCCAGCTCCAGCGCCCAAGTGCGCGCCAAGCCGAGCATGCCGGCCTTGGTGGACGCATAGGCGGTGCGTTTGGCCAGCCCCACGACCGCCCGGCTGGAAACCAGCACGATGCGGCCCCAGCCGGCCTCGCGCATGCAGGCGAGATTGGCCTGGACCATCGCCACCGCGGCGCCCAGATGCAGGCGCGCCAGCGCGTCCATGTCTTGCTGGGTTACTGCCGCCAGCGGCTTCTCGCGAATCGCGCCGGCGTTGTGAACCAGCCGGTTTGCCGGAACGCTGGCGGCGGCTTCCGCGAAGGCTTGCCGGACCGCTTCGGGATCGGCAAGATCCACCGCTATCGATTTCACTGCGGCGGAATCGGCCGCGGCGGGCCGACGCGAGAAGCAGATCACCTCGCCGCCCTGCTCCGCCAGCTTTTCCGCCAAGCATGCGCCGATGCCCGAACTGGCGCCCGTCAGCCAGACCCGCCCCTTGCTCATGCGGCCCGCGACTCCAGCGCCAGCTCGCGCTCCAGCACCTTGGGATTGTCTTTCCAGCGCTCCAGCCATTCCTTCGCCACCTCGCCCGGAAACAGATCCTCGATGCCGTCGCGCAGCGCCTCGACGATATCCCTCGCCAGTCGTTCCGGCGCCAGCTTGGGAGGCGGCAGGGGCTGGTTCCATTCCTCGTCGATGGGTCCGGGGAACACGTTCACGACCCGGATCCCCGCATCCTGCATTTCCGCGCGCAGGCATTGCGACAGCGATAGCGCCGCGGCCTTGGAGGCCGAATAGGTGCCCTGCGGCGGATAGTTGCTTAGCGCGTAAACGCTCAGCACGTTGATCCAGGCCGTGGCCGAAGCGCCGCCGTCGGCGCCGCGGGCGCGCATCGCCGGGCCGAAGGCCTGGGCCAAGCGCAGAAGGCCCAAGTAGTTCACTTCCATTTCCCGCCGGGCCTGTTCCGCCCCGCCGCTGCCGGCTATGCCCTGGGTCCGGTGCACCTCGGCATTGTTGATAAGAATATCCACCCGGCCGCCAAGCTCGGCGCCGATGCGCTTGATGCCGCGCTCGTCGGTCAGGTCCAGCGGAATGACGGTCACCTGCGGCAGCTTGCCGATGGCATCCTGGCCGGCATAGCGCTTCCACGGTTCGGCCAGACCCGCCCAGATCACAGCCGCGCCGGCCGCCGCCAGCTCTCGCACCAGCGCTTGACCGACCTGGCTTTTGCCGTCGGTCACCAGCACTTTGCGGTGCTCGGGGCCGCAAGAAAATTCGCCGTGGCGTGGATCCGCGCTCATGTCTCCCAATTCATCCTCGGGCAGCGCCACCAGAACGCCTTGCCCCGCCTTGTCCAGTTTAGCCGTAACCCGCACGGCGGCGGGCGGCGGCGGGCAATCGCGATGCAAATGCGCCACCGCCACCGGCCCTTCCTCAAGCCGCAGCAATCCCAGCCGCCAAGGCAGGCGCTCGCGATAGAAAGGATCGTTGCTGTGGCGCAAGGTGGTATGCGCCAGCAGCTCGCCGCGGCCCGACATCGGCGTCCAGAGCAGTGCTTCGGAAAGACAGGCCCGGCAACTGTCCGCCGGCGGGTATTGCACATGCCCGCAATTCTCGCAGCGCTGCAAGGCAAACAAGCCCTCGGCGGCGCGCGCGGTGAAGCCCAGCGCCGCGCGGCTGCGCGGCATCGGCGGCGTGAGCGGCTGCCGCGTCCGCAGAATGGGATTCTTGAGCGGAGGCTTAGCCCTCATCTCGCACCAAGCCCAAGCCGCTGGTTGCCTTCGCCTGATTCGGAGCGTGCTTCCCTCGCCCTTTCTCCGCCCCTTCCCCGCAGGAGACGCATGCTGCTTCGAGTCCGCCTCTTTGCGCGTTCTCCTCTCGCGGGAGGCGCCATCCCTAGCTTGGTTCCGCTCTGCGCGCCAAGCCATTGGCGCGCAGTGGCTCCAACACTCCCGCGAGAGGAGAACGCGCAAAGAGGCTTCGGCTGGCGCAGCCCCTGAGGATCGGCATCCTGCCTCCGAGACTCCCGGGAGGAAGGGGCACAAACAGGCGGGATCGAAGCGGATGAACGAATGCTCATGGGCGGGCTAGGACGGCGGCCGCGCTGCATAGGCCGCGATCGTAGTTGATCATGCCGAAACCGGATACTGCGCCATGCGCGGCGTCGGCCACCTGCCGGCCCAGCGGGCGGCGCAGCAGCTGGCGCAGCGCCTCCACCAGCCCCAGGAATCCGCCGGCGGCGCCCGCCTGCCCCATCGATAACTGGCCGCCGCAGGTATTCAGCGGGCAGTCGCCGTCGAAAGCAAACTCATGCTCGCGGATGAACGCCGCGCCTTCGCCGGACGGGCAGAATCCGAGCTCCTCGATCTGCATCAGCGTAATCACCGGATAGTCGTCGTAGGCTTGGAAGAAATCCATATCGCCCGGGCCCACTCCGGCCTGCGCCCAAAGCTCGTCGCGGTCCAGCGCCCAGCCCCCGCGCATCTGCACCGGATCGTCGGGAAACGCGTTGTGCCGTTCGATCGCGCCCAGCAGCCGCACGGAATCCAGCCCCAAGGCCGCAGCGCGCTCCGCCGTCATCACCAAGCAGCCGTCCGCCCCCGCGCACGGCATGACGCAATCGAACAAGCGCAGCGGCTCGGCAATGACCCGGGCGCCCAAGTACGCGTCCAGATCGAGCGGCTTGCGCAGCAGCGCGTGCGGATTATCCATGGCATTGCGGCGCTGGGCCACGCACAGCTTGCCGAAATCCTCCCGCCGGATGCCGTATTGCCGCATCCACCAGTCGGTGATGAAGGCGAAGCTAGCGTTGGGGCCGCCCGATCCGTACGGATACACGGCATCCTGGGCGAAGCGGCTGAAAGTCGATAGGGTGCGGCGGAACGTATCGACGTGATTGGTGTCGCCGGCGATGCAGGCAATGATCTCGGCATCGCCGGCCTGCACCGCGCGGGCGGCCCGCCGCAGGCAAACCACGCCGGAAGCGCCGCCCATGGGCACGTGGTCCAGCCAGCGCAGCGTTATTCCCAGGTGCTGCGTAAGGCCCACGGCGGTGTCCGGGCCGAGCGTGAAGCTGGATATCCCCAAGCCGTCGATATCATCCTTGCCGAGGCCGGTATCCTTCAGCAGCGCCGCCAGCGCCCGGGCGATCCACCAGTGCGCGTCGCGGGTCGAATAGCGCCGGTACGGAACCGTCACCGGCGCGGCCAGCGCAACATCCTCGTAGCTGGCGCGGCTCATGGCGCTCCAGGAAGGCGGGGCGCCCTCTTTCCCGGCAAGGCGTTCATGCTGCTTGCGACGGCAAAGGACGTTTCAGCCGGCGCGTATCGAGGCAGCCGGCGCGGTCCAGCAGCTGCGCGGCCAGCGACTTGAGCGCCGCGCGATCGAGCTTCTCCGTTGCAGTGCGGGGCAAGGCCTCCACGAAAGCGACATAGCCGGGCGCTTTGAAGTAGGCGAGCCGCTTGAGGCAAGCACGCACAAGGCCCTCCGCCAGCGATTGCGAATCGGCGGACTCCGCGCTCCCGGGCTTCAACCGGATGCAGGCAAATACCTCGTCCCCGCGGATTTCGTCGGGCACGGCCGCAACGCCGGCCTCGGCGACAGCGACATGCTCGGCCAACACCCCTTCAACCTCCACGGCGGCGATATTCTCGCCGCTGCGCCGGATCATGTTGCTCTTGCGGTCGATGAAGCGCATGTCGCCTTCAGCGTCGCGCGCCACGATATCGCCGCTGCGGAACCAGCCGCCATCCCAGGCGGCGGCGGTGGCCGCCGCATCCCTGAAGTAGCCTGAGAAAAAGCCCTGCCGGGGGTCGCTGCCGGCGTGGCGGACCCACAACTCGCCCGGCTGATCGGCCTTCGCGTCGTTCGCCTGGCGATCGACGATCCGCACCTCCACCGCCGGCGATGGCCGTCCGAAGCAGGCGGAACCCCGCTTGCGAGGCTCGTGGTTGGCGATGATCGCGGCGCCGGCGCCGGTCTCGGTCATCGCCCAGGCCTCCACCAGCGGAAACCCGAAACGCTCCTCGAACAGCGCATGCTGGCGACTGCCCGCGCCGGCGCCGAACCCGAAACGCAGGCGGTGGCGACGCTCGGCCGGGTCTTCCTCCAGCTTGAGCAGGATCGCCGGCATCACGCCCAGATAGTGAGCGATGGTGGCTTCCGACTCGCTCACTTCCCGCCACCAGCTTCGCGGATGAAACCGGTCCAGCGGCACGATGCAACCGCCGTTGACCAGCATCGCCATGGTGGAGCAGGCCATGGCGTTCATATGGTGCATGGGCAGCGGCGTGATCAGGAAATCTCCTGTTTCATCCAGCGCGCACAAGCCGCCGAGCGCGGCGTACCATTCGCCCATCATGGTGAAATAGCGGTTGCTGAGCATGCAGCCCTTGGGCCGGCCTGTGGTGCCCGAGGTGTAGAGGAGCGCGCATTCCCGATCGGCGGCCCCCTCAGGCTGCCGATCGGCCCCGGGCCGCGACCGCAGTTCGGGCAACGCCTCGCCCGGCGCGCGCACCGGCACATCCAGCCCCTCCGCCTGCACCACCTCGCGCAGTTCGGGCACCCGTTCCGGCAGAGCAATCACCAGCCGCGCTTCGCTGTGCGCCAGCGCATAGCCAAGCTCCGCCGAGCGCCAAGCCGGATTCAGCGGCACCGCCGATACGCCCAGCGCATTCAGCGCCAACCAGTGCAGGAACATCTCCGGGCGGTTCTCCAGCAGCAACGCCACGCGCTGCGGAGCCCCTCCGGCGAGCGCCTCGAATTGGCCGATCAAGGACTGCGCGCGGCCCCAAGCCTGGGTGTAGCTCAAGTCGCCCGCCTCGATGCCCGCGCGCTCAGCCGTGTCCCGCGTAATGCGGAGAAACGGCTTGCCGCCATGCCGCCGCGCCGCATCCTCCAGCATGCGCGCCACGGTGCCGGAGGCGGCGGCGCTCACAAAAAGAGCTGTATGGACGGCAGCGCCGCGTCGCGATTCAGCAGCTCGATGCGCTTGACAGCGATCTTCAAGCGCCCATCCTCCCGACGCAGATCATGGTGCGCGACACCGCCAAGAACGAACTGCTCGTCCAGCCGCGTCTCAAGATAGACGAAGGGGGTGCGCAACGCATACTCGCCGACCTCGTCGTCGCGCTCCACCACCTCCGGTTGCTGCAGCACGTGCTGGCAGAAGCTCGGCTGCTGCTGCGAATGCGACAGCGGGTCCTTGAGCCGCTCGATGCGCACCTTGAGCAGGAACCTGTCCTCGCAGAACAACGACGTGTGGCTATGCGGATCGGTCTGCCCCCGCGCCAGCGGCATCCAGTACAACGCATCCTCCGCGAACAGCTCGTACCACTCATCCAACCGCTTCTCATCGATCAGCCGCGCCTCGCGCCGCACGAACCGCGCCAACGCCTTCTTCCCCGGTCTCTTACTCATTGCGGAATCACGCAGCGCCCGCCTCTTCGCCGCGGGGGAGCATGTGTTTGAGCCAGGCGCGGAATTGCCCGCGCATGGAAACTTCGCTGGTGCCGTTGTACACGCCGGCGATGGCGTCCCGCTCCGCAGGATCATAGTTGCGGTGCAGGCTCACCCACTCATTGCCATGGGCATGCAGCCCCTTCTGAATCTCGCTGTAGCAATGCAGATCATCATGCCCAACCACCGAAGTGGGCGCATTGATCAGCCGCGAGTAAGTCATCGTGCGCTTGAGCAACTCCTCCGGCGCGCCCGCCAGGCGGAACGTCCAGCTCTCCAGCACCGTCCTGTCCGCCGCCAGCGGCCGCGCCACGCGGATCGCCTGAATCGCGCCCTTGATCGTAAGGCTGGGGAAATACACCGTGTTATGGCGGTTTTCGCTCAGGATCGCATGCGCCCGCTCCTCGCCATAAGCCTCGATCATCCGCCGCTCGTATTCCGGCTCCGCCGAGTACTTCGAGTGAATCGAGAAATTCACGCCCGTATAGGAGTGGCCGTTCTCGTAAATCCTCACGCCCATCTTGTCGAAGAAGCCATAGTCGCTAACAAACGGGGCAAATTGCTGCACCACCATCGGCGGCGTCCCGCCAACGCCCTCCTGCTCCCACAGCCGCTTGGCCACGCCCGCCGAGGACTGGTGGGCCACCATCGGGTGCATGGCATCGTTCAGATTCTCCACAAACATCTTCCAGTTGCAGTTGTGGTCGTAGCGCAGCGCGCCGCCGGCGATCTCCAGCCGACCCTCCGGCGAACGGTCGGCCATATTGTCGATGGAGCTCAGGGAATCGCCGAAATAGTCGTGGAAATCCGGCCCCTCGTTGCTCAGCCGAACGAAAACAAAGCCCCGGTGGATAGCCACGTTGGGCACGGGCGCCAGTCCCTGCCAATGGGCCGATTCGGAAATGCCTGTATCGCGGTAGCCGCCCTTCAGCGGCACCGTCCTGAGGCCGCCGTCCAAGCGGTAGGTCCAGCCATGGTACGGGCAGCGCAACGAGCTGCCGCAGTTTCCCTCCACCGCGCTCACCACCCGGGTGCCCTTGTGCGCGCAGCGATTCAGGAAAACCCGCACCTCGCCGTCGCGGCCGCGCAGCATCAGCAGCGGCGAACCGGCGATATCCGCAGTATAGAAATCGCCCGGCTTCGGAACCTGGCTGTCGTGGCCCATATAGATCCAAGCGTTGCGCCACAAGCGCTCCTGCTCCATTTCGTAGAGCTCCTCGGAAATATAGAGATCACGATGCACGGCATCGGCGCGCACCAGCGCCCGCAGCGCCTCGGGATTGCTGGCGTATGAACTGCCCGTCATCGTCTCTCGCAAATTCGCCCAGTCAGCAGATTTTAGCCCCGGCATCCTTGCCTATCTTCTGGGCGCTTCGATGCCGCTGGTTTGTGCGTTTTCCTCTCGCGGGAGGCGCCATCCTTGGCTCGGTTCCGCCATCTTGGCTCCAACGGTCCCGCGAAAGAAGCGCGGAGGCGGGTTTCGACTTCGATGGCTTGGCAAACTATGATTACGGCTTTGGTTGGGCCGAAAGGCGGGTTCGTGAAAAAATTGCTGCGCATCTTAGGATTGACCGTGGCCTGGGCGGCGGGCGGAGTCGCGGGCTTGGTCCTGCTGGTCGCGGGCGGCTTCCTCGTTGCCAAGCCCACCGAAACCCTCCGGCTCTTCGGCCTGTTTGCCGGCCAGCGGCCCGGCTATATGCAACGGGTGCCGGGAACGCCGGAGCAGCCGCTCCCCAAGGCATCGATCGGCGACCGCGCCCTGACCGCCGAAAGCCTCCAGGCGGCCTTGGACTACGGTGCCGAAACCCGGTCCGACGCGCTGATCGTCTGGCGCGGCGGTCGCATCCAGCTTGAGCATTACTACGAAGGCGCCAGCGAAACCACGCTCACCTCAACCCAATCCATGCACAAGTCGGTCCTCGCCCTGCTGGTGGGCGTGGCGATTGCCGAGGGGCATATCGGATCGGCTGACGACCCCGTCAGCCTTTACCTGCCCGAATGGTCCGGCGACGGGCGCGCCGCCATCACGATTCGCCAGGCGCTCTGGCAAAGCAGCGGAATCGATTTCCCCTCCTTCGCCTTCGGCGGCCTAGGACCGATGATGGGCTTGCTGATCGGCCAGAACATGCATCCGATCACCTTCGAGCAACAGGCGGTGGAGCCGCCGACCACAAGTTTCGAGTACAACAGCATCAACCCGCTGGTGCTGGGCCTGGTTATCGAGAACGCGACAGGCCGGCCCTATGCCGAGTACCTTTCCGAGGCGCTCTGGAAGCCTCTGGGCGCCGGCGACGCCTGGGTGCAGATGGACAGCGAGGGCGGCATGGCCCGCAGCTATTGCTGCCTCGATATCCCGGCGCGCGGCTGGCTGCGGCTGGGCCTGCTGCACCTCGAAAACGGCATCGCCAACGACCGGCGGATTGTCCCCGAGGAGTGGATGGACGCGGTCCGCACTCCGGCCCCCACCAACCCGAATTACGGCTTTCTGACTTGGCTGGGCAACGAGCATGTCCAACAGCGCACCTATAACTCCAGGACTGCGACCGGGGTTTACCACTCGGAACCATTCGCCGCCGATGACGTGACCTATTTCGACGGATTCGGCGGACAGCGCGTCTATATCATTCCGAGCGCCGACATGGTGATCGTGCGCACCGGCGCGATTGCAACCGATTGGGACGATGCGCGCCTTCCCAATCTGTTGCTGGCGGGCCTGAGGCAAAAGGGAGCGGGGCGATGAAGATCAGGGTTGTGCCTCGTAATTTGAGACTGCGGCTGGCCGCGGCGATGCTGCTGGCGGCGGGCTTGACGCTCGCCGAGGAGCAGCCGGACACGCGGATGACGCCCGAGGAAATCCAGGCGAAAGTTGATTGGGTCAACGAAGCGGAGTCCGGGGATTTTCAGTTCTGGCGGCGCTGGCGCGACCGGCCGGACGCGGCCGCTTTTCGCCAGCCGCAAACCTGGTACAACCCCATGATCTTGGTGGAAGGGGGCGTTTCGCAGCCCTTTTTCCCTGCCGCCGCCGCGAACGAACCGGCCACCATCGATCCCGCGGCCATCGCCGCCGCTTCAGGCTATGCCATGGAGCGCGAGACCCAGGCCTTCATGGTTTACCACCGGGGCAAGATCCGCCATGCGGCGTTCATGCCCGGTTACCACGAGGCCTCCGCCATCAGCTCGCATTCCTGGGTCAAGACCCTGCACGGCATATTGGCCGGGTTCGCGCTGGCCGACGGCGATATCGAAAGCCTTGACGACCCCGTGGAGAAGTACATCCATGAATGGGGCGGCGATGCGCGCGGCAGAATCACCGTTCGCCAAGTGCTGCACAATACCACCGGCTTGGAGCTGCCCTTCGGCGATTTCAGCCAGGCCCCCCAGCCCTACTCGAAAGGCATCCAGCTCGTGGAAGGCTCCGATATCAATGCCACCGTGCTGTCATTCGAGCTGGCCGAGGAGCCGGGCGCGTCCTTTGCCCACAACAATCCCAACACGCAGCTTGCGGGCATGATCCTGCAGCGGGCGACCGGGCAAAACTTTGCCCGCTATCTTTCGGAAAAGCTGTGGCGGCCGATGGGCGGCCAAGGCGGCGCCATGCGTCTGGACGGCTTTGAAGGCAATGTCATCTCGTACTGCTGCTTTCTCTCGGCGCCTGCGGATTGGATGCGCGTGGCGCACCTGCTGATGAATGACGGGAGGCTGCCTGACGGCGCCCGGCTGCTGCCGGAAGGCTGGGTGGACGAGATGCTCGCCGGCTCGGCCGCCAATCCGAATTACGGATTTCAGATCTGGACCGACGCGGTGCATATGGAGCGGCGGCCCTACTTCCCCGGCCTGCCGCCTGAATTCGCCAACCACCATTCCGAGCCATTCGCTGCGGACGACCTGTTCTATCTCGACGGCGGCGGCAAGGTGCGCGTATGGATCAGCCCGGGGCTCGACCTGATCGTGCTGCGGATGGGCTATCCGCCGCCGCCCGGCAAGGGCTTCGACGAGGCCTTTATCCCCAACACGATCATCCGCGGCATTCTCGGCGCTGCGGACATCCCCGAATAAGGGCAAGACCCGGGTAGAGACCATGCTCAAGCGAATATTCAGAGGACTTGCCAAAACCGGCAAGTGGACGCTCATCGTTATCGCCGTCATCGGCGTGCTGGTTTATCTGCCTTCCCGGCTCGGCTGGTACGGCATCTACGCCAAGCGCTACGTGATCTCGCTGTCCGGCAATCCCATGAGCCCGGCGCGCGCCTGGTACGATCCGCAGGAGCGGGTGCCAGGCGGCACCCCCGCGCCGCTGGAGGCCTGGCCGGAGGCGGAAAACCCAATCGACCCGGCAGTCCGCGCCCAAGCCGCCTCATGGGCCGAACAGCAGCGCAGCGATTCGTTGCTGGTGTTTTACAAGGGGCGGCTGGCGCATGCCAGCTATTTCAACGGCCGGACCCCGGAGTCGGAGTTCAGCACCCACTCGCTCACCAAGGTCCTCAATTCGATCCTGGTGGGCCATGCGATCGCCGACGGCCGCATGCAGTCGGTCGATCAGCCGGCGGCGGATTTCCTGCCGGAATGGGATACCGACGAACGCCGCGCCATCACGGTGCGCGATCTCCTCAACATGGCCGGGGGCCTTGAGGAAACGTTCGCCTTTTATCCGGGCTCGGCGCGGCTGGCGCGCACGATAGGAACCGATATCGTTGCCGCCAACCTCGAAGTGGGCATTTACGCACCGCCCGGAACCGCGTTCACGCACGCCAATCCCAACAGCCAGGTGGCCGGAATCGTGGTGGAGCGGGCGGCGGGCATGCGCTTTGCCGAGTACCTTTCCGAGAAGCTCTGGGCGCCGCTGGGGCTGCGCGACGGCTGGCTGCTGCTCGACCGCGAGGGCGGCATGGCCCACACCGACTGCTGCATGTGGGCCGCGATCGAGGACTGGGCGCGGATCGGGCAGGCGCTGATGCAGAACGGCTGCTACGCGGGCGCCCAAGTGATTCCGGCGGGCTGGGTCGATGAAATGACCACGCCGTCGGCGGCCAACGAGAACTACGGCATGCAGCTGTGGCTGGGAACATCGCATCAGCGCCTGCGCCAGTACGACCCGGGCATCGAGTTCATGGGCAACCTGCATTCGGAGCCGTTCGTGGCCAGCGATGTGTTTTTCCTCGACGGCGCCGGCGACCAGCGGCTCTACATGATCCCGTCGCGCCAGCTGGTGATCCTGCGCACCGGCAAAAGCGGCCCCGAATGGGACGACGCGCTGCTCCCCAACCTGTTCACGCGCGCCGTCGATTCGATTGGCGGCGAGCCGCCGGCAGCGCATCCCACGCGAGCCGACCTCAACGCCGCCTGCCTCAGCAACCAAACCCGCTAATCCTTCACTGTGTTGAGAAGATAAAAAGTGAAATTCTTGATCTTTAGCCATAAATAAACCAAAAATAGCTTTAATAGAATGAATTACTGCTTTTGATTTATAAATTCACCCTTATAATTCTATAAGCAGTGAATTTTAGGCGGGAACGGCATGGCCGTCAGTCAGTCCATCAAGAACCGCATCCAGGCCCTGAAGCGCGGCTACGATACCCTGCGCCCCGGCAAAGCCGCCTTGCTGTCGATGATCGATGAAGTCGAGGTGAGCGAAAGCGTGTACAACTCCAATGCGATCGAGAACTCGACCCTCAGCTTGGAGGAAACGGAAAGAATCCTGCTGGAGCAGACGTTATCCCGAAATATCTCGATACGGGAAGTCTTCGAGGCGAAAAACCTCGCCCGCATCATCGAGTACAAGCGCTCCCGGATTGATGGCGGGGAGCTGAACAAGGACTTGATCCTGCTGCTGCACCGGATGCTGCTGGGGGGAATCGACGACACGATCGCCGGGCGCTTCCGCCGCGCAGGGGAATACGTGCGAATCGGCCTGCATATCGCCCCCGCGCCGGAACGCGTGGAAGGGATGATGAGCGACGCGCTGGTGGAGTATTCCAGCAATCTCGATGCCTACTGCTTGGAAAAGATCGCGCGGTTTCATTTGGATTTCGAGCATATTCATCCGTTTTGCGACGGCAACGGGCGCTTGGGGCGCGTGCTGATGAATTTCCAACTCCTGCAACTGGGGCTGCCGCGCATCATTATCCGCAACTCCGAAAAGCGGCACTACTATCGGGCGTTTCAGGACTACGATCGCGGCGGTTCAACCCGCGCCATGGAAGGCATCGTGGCGCGCGGCCTGATGGAGTCGCTGCACAAGAGATTGAGCTATCTGCGAGGAGAAACCATCGTGAAGCTTTCAGACTATATCCGCCAAAACAAACTCTCCGCGCCTGCCGTCACCAATGCCGCCCGCCGCCAGACCATTCCCGCTTTCCGGGAAAAAGGCGTGTGGAAAATCGCTGCGGAATCCGCTCCCTAAAAAAACGACAGTCCGGTTATTCGGCAGGAAGCGGGAACGCGCCGGGCCTCAGGCGGCGCAGGAAGTCGGCGACGGGCAGCAGCCAAATGCCGCCAATGCGCTCGCGGGCAGCGCCGCGGTGCAACAGCGCGGCATCGGCCTGGGGGTAGTCGTTGCGAAAGGCTCGCAGCGAGCGCAGATCGCCCGGCCCTATGCGCCGGGCATTCTTGACCTCGATCGCTTGCAAGCCGCCCTCGCCGTACAGCACAAAGTCCACCTCGGTCCCGGCCGGGGTTCTCCAGTAAAACAATCGCGCGCCATCGCGGGAGTAAGCGGCCCAAGCGCGCAGGTGTTGAGCCACCAGGCCCTCCAGAGCCTGCCCATCCACTTCCGCAGGCGCATCCAGCGGGCCGCGCGGACGAAGCGAGCGAAAAACCCCGGCATCAAACAGATAGAGCTTGTCGCGCGCCACCGTCCGGCGCCGGGCCCGGCGGCGGAATACCGGCACCCGGAATGCCAGCAGCAAATCTTCCAAGATATTGATATAGCCCGCCACCACCTTGCGCTCAACCTCGCATTCCCGGGCCACCGAAGCCACGTTCAGCGGACTCCCATGGCTCAGGCTGATGGCTTCCAGAAAGCGGACGAAAGCGCCGATATTGCGGGTCAGCCCCTCCGCTTGGACCTCCTGCTCAAGGTACAGGCTTGCGTATGCGGCTAGCGCGTCAGCGGGGCGCGCCGAGCCGCGCACCAGCGGCAGAAGACCTAGCCGCAGAGCCTCCGACAACTCGAATTCCGGCATTTCAGCCGCCATGAAAGGATGAAAAGTGCGATGCAAAGCGCGTCCGGCAAGCAGGTCCACGCCGCCGCGCCGCAGCTTGCGGGCGCTTGAACCCGTCATAATGAAGCGTCGCGGCCGCGGCCCTTCCAAAACGGAATGGATGACAGTGAGTAAATCCGGCACGCGCTGGATCTCATCAACCACTATGGTTCCGGTGTCCGGCGAGCCTGAGAGCAAGTCATGCAGGCGTTCCGGGCGGGCGGTCAAGCCCCGGTAAAGTTCCGGATCGAGGAGATCCAGATACAGCGCATCCGGAAGTTGGTGGCGCAGCCATGTCGATTTGCCGGTGCCGCGCGGGCCGAAGACAAAGCAACTCCCATCAGGAATTCTAAAAAATCGACTTATTAATTCCATTTTATAGCCATATATGGAATTTAGAGTTCCGCAATACTACTCTATTTCCCTATGCCGCGCCTTTCAGCGGATGGCGATGCCCCCCGGCTAGAAAGCCTGCGCGAAGATGATCCCGCTCAGGCGAGAGCGTCCGCGAGGCCTAGGAGGCTGCTTACGTTATGAGCCGAGCGATGTTCGTGGACGGCGGGAAGCAGGGCCTGCACGCCGCGCGCGCGCGGCTCGAAGCCTTCGTAGCCCAATAGCGGATTGAGCCACACCAGGCGCTTGCATGAGCGGCGCAGCCTAGCGGCTTCCATGCGAAGCTGCTTGACCTGGTCGCGCTCCAAGCCGTCGCTGAGCAGCAGCACCATGCCGGGGCGGGCCAGCACCCGGCGCGACCACAGCCGGTTGAACTCGCCCAGCGCGGCGGCGATGCGCGTGCCGCCTTCCCAGTCGGGCGCGGCCTTGAGCGCGGCGGCGGCGGCCACATCGCCGTCGCGCCCGCGCAATTCGCGGGTCACGCGGGTCAGCCGGGTGGCGAAAACGAAGGCTTCGACATGGCGGCGGGCGCTGCACAGCGCATGGGCGAAATGCAGGGCCATGCGCGCATAGGTGGCCATGGAGCCGGACACGTCGAACAGCATCGCCAGCGCCATCGGCTCCAGGCGGCGAGCCTTGCGCTTCAGGCGCATCAGCTCGCCGCCCGAGGCGAGGCCGGCCCGCAAAGTGGCCTGAAAGTCGATGCGCGGGCCATGCGCGGCGGGTTTGAAACGCCTTCCCAAGCGCGTGGGGCAAAATACCCCGCGCCGCAACAATTCCTGCGCCTCGGCCTGCTCCTCCGGCGACATCTGCGCGAAATCCTTGGTTGAAAGCGCTTCCTGCGGCGAATAACCGGCGCCCACTGCGGCTTGTTCGGCCTCCGGCGCCGCCATCAGCTGCGAGCCGCTGTCGATGGCGCGAAGCAGGCGCAACGCCCCCGGCGGCGGCTTCGCCTCCCCCGGCGAACGCAAGCCTTGCGCCTGCAACCCGCCCAGCCGCGCGAACGCGTCCCGATTGCCGAAAAATATCGGAAACGCGCAGTCGAACAGCACACCCTCGACCGGACTCGCGGTCAGCACGCAGCGCAGCGCGCCAGCGAACTCGGCGCGGCTGCCCATATCGACGCGCTCAACGGCTTGAAGCGCCAGCGCGCTCCTGCCTGCCCCCAGCGGCACGCCAGCCGCCCGCAGCGCGCGCACAAAACCCACAACGCGTCCGGCTAGACCAGCGCTCTGAGCGCCGTTTGGCATTACCCGTCCGGCCTCGGCGCCGGATCGCCGCTCCGAGCGAACGATGTATAGTTCCGATATCTATTTCCGCAGAGATCAAGCATGGTGCGCACTCGAATTTATCTTACGGAAAAACAGCGCAACGAGCTGATCGCCATGTCGAGGCGCCAAGGAAGGCGGCAGAGCGAGCTGATTCGCGAGGCCGTTGACCGCTTCATTGCAAGCGCCAGCAGCCGGCGCCGGAAAGATGCCATTCGCTCAGCCGCCGGAATATGGAAGCGCCGCAGCGATATTCCCGACTTCGGGGCCATCCGGGCGGAGTGGGACAGGGGCTGAGCCAATGCCGAGGCCGGCGCGGCCCACGGGCTCGGCTTGGCGGATGCGATCATAGCTGCCACCGCAACACTGGAAAACGCGTCGCTGAAGACGCTCAACACCAAGCATTATCCGATGTTCAAGGGATTGACGCCGGCCTATCACAGATAGGAAGCGGCGAGCAGGCGCTCCACCATGCTGTCGTCCACGGCGCCTAAGTCCTCCTGGTATTTGAGCAGCGCGCCCAGCGTTTGCGAAACGGACTCCGCGTCGATATCCTCGGCATCCCCGGCGCCTATCGCCATCAGCGCTTCGGCCCAGTCCAGGGTTTCGGACACGCCCGGGGCCTTGAACAAGCCTTCCTTGCGGAGCGCCTGAACGAAGCCGGCCACCTTGGCCCGCAGCGCCTCGGGCAGGCCGGGAACGCGCGCGGCCAAAATCCGCTCCTCGGCGGCCCGCGCGGGGTAATCGACCCAGCAATAGAGGCAGCGGCGCTTGAGCGCGTCATGCACCTCGCGGGTGCGGTTGGACGTGAGCACCACGATAGGCGGCTGCTCGGCCTCGATTTCGCCAAGCTCGGGAATGCTCATGCGGAAATCGGCCAGAAACTCCAGCAGGTAGGCCTCGAACGGCTCGTCGGCGCGGTCGAGCTCGTCCACCAGCAGCACCGGCGGCCTCTGCCCGGAAGGCGCCAGCGCTTCAAGCAACGGGCGCTCGATCAGGAATTCGCGGGAATACAGGCTCCCGGACAGGTCTTTCACGCGCTCGCGGCCGCCGCCTTCGGCCAAGCGAATCGCCAAAATCTGGCGGGCATGGTTCCATTCGTAGGCGGCGCCAGCCAAATCCAGGCCCTCGTGGCATTGAAGCCGGATCAGGCGGCGGCCCAGCGCTGCGGCCAGCGCCCGGGCCAGCTCGGTTTTGCCCACGCCGGCCTCGCCCTCCAGAAACAGCGGCCGCTTAAGGCTCAAGGCCAGAAAAACGGCGGTGCTCAACCGCCCGCCCGCCACGTAGCCTTGGCGCGCAAGCAGCTCGTCCGTCCGTTCGACGGAATCGGGAAGCGCCGTCACGCCGCGCCGCCTCGCCAGCCCGAGCTATTTCTCCGCTCCTTTCCCGCAGGAGTGTCGGCGGCAGGACAGCCGCCGCCAAGCCCCATGGACGGGTTCATGCGTCTCCTGCGGGAAAGGGGCGGAGAAATGGCGGGGGAAGGACGCAAGCGCCCAAGGATGCAAGCCGGCCTGTCAGTCGAGGGCCATGGCCACGGCGCGGCGGGCCATCACGCCCACCAGTTGGGCGCGGTACTCGGCGCTGGCGTGCATATCGTCGTTGAGGTTGGCGGCGGATACCGGAATGCCTTCAAGCGCGCCGGGCGAAAAATCCCGCTCAAGCGCCTCCTCGAAATCCTCCAGGCGATGCACCGAAGACCCCGCGCCGGTCACCGCAACCCGCACGCCCGATTTGAACTGCGCCACGCACACGCCCACCAGCGCGTAGCGGGTGGCCGGGTTGGGGAACTTCGCGTAGCCGGCCCGCTGCGGAAGCGGGAACAGCACCTCGGTCACCACCTCGCCGGCGTTCAAGGCCGTTTCAAACATGCCAACAAAGAAATTATCGGCGGAAATCTTGCGCTTGTTGGTAATGATCGTGGCTCCCAGCCCCAGCGCCGCCGCCGGGTAGTCCGCCGCCGGATCGTTGTTGGCCACCGAGCCGCCCAGCGTGCCGCGATTGCGCACCTGCGGGTCGCCAATGGATTCCGCGACCTGCGAAAGCACCGGAACGGCGGCGCGCAGCTCCACATTGCCGGCCACCTCAACGTGCGTGGTGGCGGCGCCGATATGCGCTCCCTTGCGGCTCAGCTTAATGCCCTTCAGCTCGTTAATGCCGGCCAGATCGATCAGTTCCGAGGGCTGGTTGAAGCGCATCTTCAGCGCCGGCAGCAGCGTCATGCCGCCGGCCAGCAACATGGCATTGCCGCCCGCCGCAAGGCGCTTGGCCGCATCGCGCACCGAGCCGGCCCGGTAATAGTTGAATTCACGCATTGGCTTGGCCCTCCTCTACTCGCCGGACCGGGCCGCTTCGATGGCCCACCAAACGGCATTCGGCGTGGCCGGCATATCGATATGCCTCACGCCCAGCGGCCGCAGCGCATCGAGCACGGCGTTGATGATCGCCGGCGGCGCTCCGATCGCGCCGGCCTCGCCGCAGCCCTTCACGCCCAGCGGATTAAACGAAGTGGGCGTGCATCGGGTGGCCACCTTGAAAGACGGCAGGTCGTCGGCGCGCGGCATGCAGTAGTCCATGTACGAACCGGTCAGAAGCTGGCCCTCGGGCGTGTAGCGGCAATGCTCCATCAGGGCCTGGCCAATGCCCTGCGCCAAGCCGCCGTGAACCTGCCCTTCCACCACCATGGGATTGATGATGTTGCCGAAATCGTCGGCAGCCGCAAAGTCGCGAATTTCCACCACGCCCGTTTCCGGATCCACTTCCACCTCGCAGATATAGCAGCCCGAAGGAAAAGTGAAATTCTCCGGATCGAAGAAGGATGTTTCCTCAAGCCCGGGCTCCAGCTCTTGCAGCGGATAGTTGTGCGGCACATAGGCCGCCAGCGCCACGTCGCCGAACGCCACTTGGCGATCGGTGCCGGCCACCCGGAACTGGCCGTCGCCGAACTCGATGTCGCCGGCCGCCGCTTCGAGCAGATGCGCGGCGATCTTGCGGCCTTTATCAACCACCTTGTCCAGCGCCTTGACCAGCGCGCTGCCGCCCACGGCCAGCGAGCGCGAGGCGTAGGTGCCCATTCCGAAGGGAACCTCGCCAGTATCGCCGTGAACGATCTCCACATTGCTGAAATCCACCCCCAAGCGGTCGGCCACGATCTGCGCGAAAGTGGTTTCGTGGCTCTGGCCGTGGCTGTGCGTGCCGGTCATCACCTGCACAACGCCCGTGGGATGCACGCGCACCGTGGCCACTTCATAGAGGCCGGCGCGGGCGCCCAGCTGGCCGGCCGCCTGCGAAGGCGCGGCGCCGCAGGCCTCGATATAGAAGCTCATTCCGCGGCCGCGCAGCCGCCCGCGCGCTTCGCTCTGCTTGCGGCGCTCGTCGAAACCCGCGTAGCCGTTGATTTCCATGGCCAGATCCAGGCATCCCTCGAATTCGCCCGAGTCGTAGAGCTGCCCCACCGGCGACTGATAAGGAAATTCATCCGGCTGAATAAAGTTGCGGCGGCGAATTTCGGCCGGATCCATGCCCAGTTGGGCCGCGGCCTCATCAACGATGCGCTCGATCAGGTAGCAGGCCTCAGGCCGCCCCGCGCCGCGATAGGCATCAGTGGGCGTGGTATTGGTGAACACGCCCTTGACGGTCACGTAGATATTGGGCGTCTTGTACACGCCGGCCAGCATGGGCGCGTAGAACACCGTGGGTATGGCGGCCCCGAAAGTCGATACGTAGCTGCCGAGGTTGGCGATGGTATCCACCCTCAGGGCCGTGAAGCGCGCCTCGGCGTCCAGCGCCAGTTCCACGCGGGTCAGGTGATCGCGGCCTTGGGCATCGCCGAGAAACGACTCGCTGCGCTCGGCGGTCCACTTGACCGGCACGCCCAGTCGGCGCGAAGCCCAGCACACCGCCAGCTCCTCGGCGTAGTGATAGATCTTCGAGCCGAACCCGCCGCCCACGTCGGGCGCCACCACTCGCACCTTGTGCTCGGGCATCCTCAGCGTTGCCGTGCATAAAAGCAGCCGGTTCACATGCGGGTTCTGGCTGGTGGTGTAGAGCGTCAACTGGCCAGTGGCGGAGTTGAAATCGGCCAGCGAGGCCCGCGGCTCCATGGCGTTGGGCACCAAGCGGTTGTTGACCAGCTCCAGCGACACCAGATGCGCGGCTTCCTTCAGGGCCTTCTCAGTATTGGCCTTCGCGTCCGGCGCCATGACCGAGGGCAGCCACTCCCAGTTGAAGCACAGATTGCCTTCGGCGGCTTCATGGATCCGCGGGGCGCCCTCCTCCATCGCGGCCACTGCGTTGGAAACCGAATCGAGTTCCTCGTAATGAACGTTGACCGCTTCCGCGGCGTCGCGCGCCGCGGCGCGCGTTTCCGCGATCACCACTGCCACCGGATTGCCCACGTAGCGCACACGGCCGGTGGCCAACGCCGGAAACTCGGGCTCCACGGCCGGCGAGCCGTCCACGCTGGTAATGCCCCAGGCCACCGGCAGCGGGCCGATGCCGTCGGCCTCAAGGTCGGCGCCGGTGAGAACGGCGGTCACGCCGGGCATCCCCAGCGCCTGCCCGGCATCAATGCCCCGCAGCTCGGCATGCGGATGAGGCGACCGGACGAACCAGGCGTACTGCTGCGAGCGCAGGTTGATATCGTCCACATAACGCCCCCGGCCGGTAATGAAGCGGCGGTCCTCGCTGCGCGGCGCGGATGCGCCTATGCCCATGCCGCCGCTCATGATCCTTCCTCGCCCATGGCGCCGGCGGCGGCGCGCACCGCCTTCACGATATTGTGGTAGCCGGTGCAGCGGCACATGTTGCCCTCCAGCCAGTCGCGCACCTCAAGCTCGCTGGGCCGCGGGTTGCGCTTGAGCAGGTCCGCCGCGCTCATAATCATGCCCGGCGTGCAAAAGCCGCACTGCAAGGCGTGGTGCTCGTGAAACGCCTGCTGCAAGGGGTGCAGCTCGCCGTCGCCCGACAGTCCCTCGATGGTATCGACGGCGCAGCCGTCAACCTGCGCCGCCAGCATGGTGCAACTCTTCACCGAAGCGCCGTCAACATGGACCACGCAGGCGCCGCACTGGCTGGTGTCGCAGCCCACATGGGTGCCTGTCAATCCAAAGCGATTGCGAAGCAGGTCCACCAGCAGCGTGGCGCTGCTGGCGGCGGCGCTGACCGTTTTGCCGTTAAGCGTGAACGAAACCTGAACGTCCATCCCCGCCCTCCATTCTAGTTTTCGATCGATGCCGGCAAAAGCCGACCTTAAGCCCGGATCATACCGCGTTCCGCAGCCTGCCGGAGGCGGCGCTCAGGCCAATACGCCAAAGGTCTTGAGCCCCCAGTAGATCACAAACCCGATGAAGGAGGCCGCAATCAACAGAGTCGCCCACCGCGGGGCGGGGCTCACGAGCCAGCGCCCCAAGCCCCAGCCCTTCCTGGATGGCGCGGCCAGCGACCGCCTTCCGTCCAGGATATCAGCAAGACACCCGAAGAAATGGGCCGCGATCTTGCGGGTCATGGCGGAAAGCAGCCGCGATCCCACCTGCCCCAGCTTGCCGCCAAGCGAAAGGTTCGCCGTGTAGCTGAGATTGGTGCCGCCTTTCCCGTCCTCGGCCAGATGCACATCCGCCGCCCCGCGCCCGAATCCCAGCGGCGACTTGGCGCTGCCCTCCAGGCGGTAGGCGTTCGGCGGATCGGGATCGACAATGCGTATCTCCACCGAAAAGCTGGCGCTCACCGGCCCCACCTCGACCTTCGCCAACGCCTGGTAGGCGTTCTCGCTAACCTGATTGAAGGCGTCGCAGCCGGGCACGCAGGCGCCGAGCACTTCCGGGTCGAGCAGCGCCTCCCAAACCGCCTCGCGGGGATGCGCGAAAACCTGTTCTCCCTTGATCTCCAATGTTACAGAAGCCCCTAAGCCTGCCTGTCGGACTGGCGGGCGGTGAATCGCAGCGGAATGCCGGCCCGGTTCATGCGGTAATCCTAACCGGCGCAGGCGGCTTTCGACAATCGCAGGCGAAGGTTCTCTTGGCGCAGGCCGTTTCCGACCGCCGCGCTGTCCCAAATAATAACTGCTATATGGTATTCACTTGCGGACAGCACAGCGGGAGCAATGCTTTTGGGAAACACGCCTCAAATAAGCCGGCAACCCGAGTGGCTCGCACCGCGGCTGGCGACCGGCGAAGTATCGAGCGAGCAGGCTGTGGAGCGTTGCATCGAGCGTTTCGAACAGCGCGAAAAGGCCGTGCGGGCATTTGCGGCATTCGACGCGGAGCGGGCGCTGGGCGAAGCGCGGGCGCGTGATCGGGAACGCGCCTCGCAAGGGCCGCGCAGCGTGCTTCATGGCTTGCCTTTCGCAGTCAAGGATGTGATCGACACGGTGGACCTGCCCACGCAGCGCAACTCGCCGCGTTACGAGGGCCGGCGCCCGGAGCAGGACGCCGCCTGCGTGCGGATGCTGCGCCAAGCGGGCTGCGTGCTGCTGGGCAAGGCAGCCACGGTGGAGTTTGCCGGCATCGGCCGCGATTCGCCAACGACCAATCCGCACGATCCCCAGCGCACCCCGGGGGGCTCGTCGGCGGGTTCCGCCGCCGCCGTGGCCGCCGGCATGGCGCCGATGGCGCTGGGCACGCAAACCGGGGGGTCGGTGATCCGGCCGGCCTCGTTCTGCGGCGTGGCCGGCTTCAAGCCCACCTACGGGCGGGTGCCGGTGCAAGGACTGTGGCTGCACGCGCCCAGCTTGGATACGGTCGGCTGGATAGCCGAGAACGTGGAGCTGCTTGCGCGCGCCGCCGAAGCGCTGAAGCTGGGCGAATGGCAGGCGCCGAAGGCATCAAGCCGCCTGCGAATCGGGCTCTATCGAACGCCCTACTGGCACGACGCGGAGCCAGCCAGCCGCTCGGCCGTGGAGCGCGCCGCCGATAGGCTCGCGGCGGCAGGCCACAGCGTGGAAAACGTGGACGAGATTCCGGGCGCGGAGCGCCTGAACGAGTGGCAGGACGTGATCATGCATGGCGAAGCGCGGATTTCGCTTTTGGCGGACTACGGCGCCGGAAAGCAGGGCTTGCATGCGGACATTATCGAGGAGGTGGAGGTGAACCGCGAAATCACGCCGCGCGCAATGGCCGCGGCCTATGACGGCATCGGCGGCCTGCGCCCCGTATTCGACCAGCGCCTAGCCAGCTACGATGCCTGGCTCACAGCCTCGGTTCCAAGCGAAGCCGCTCTGCGCGAAGAAGGCGACGGCGAAGCCACGTTCAACCGGCTGTTCACTGCGCTGCAGCTGCCTTGCGTGACGGTTCCGGGCTTGAAAGGTCCGGCCGGCTTGCCCATAGGCGTTCAGCTCGTGGCCGCCCGGTTTGCCGACATGCGGGTGCTTGCCGCCGCGCGCAGTTTGGAGAAATTGCTAGCAGAGAGTTGATTCCGAAACGGCGCTTCGCGCTATTCGGAGAATAAGCCCTCGAGCGGCAGTTCCGGCAAATCCTTCACGCTGTCCAGCTCCGCCAGCCGCTCAAGCCGCTCGAACAACTCGACCGCCACGGGAGGCGGGAGGACATCCTGCCCGTCGCGAACGTCTGGCGAAGGCGCGGCTTGCTCGCTCCTTTCCGAAAATACGGCGCAATTCATGAACTTGGCGCGCAGCTCGGGGCGGCTCAACGGGTTCCGTCCGTGACCGCGGTAACGGTAAACCGGCTCGCTGACAATTTCGCTTCCTTCGGCAGGCAACAGGCTGACGGCGTCATAACGCGCCCCCACCGGATAAACCGGGTCGTCGTCCGGAACTTCCATGCGCTCAACCCGCTGCATAAGCGCCTGCACATCGCTGCGGCGCACCCAATCGTCGCGCATTTCCTTAAGCCCCAGGCGCCCGGACAGCAGCGCCGCGGAAACCGCGAACTCCAAGCTGAACTTGGCCTGCATGGCATCCGATGGCCGCCGGAACCGCATCACCGAGGAGTGGCCCTCGCTGATCCGCGCGGTCACGCGCTCAAGCGCGGCCGCATTGAAATCATGGTCGCCGCGCAACTGCAAGGCCGCGTCCACGCAGCGCTGGGCCGCCCCCACCACCGGATAGCGCTTGATATTCAGGCCGTGCCGGGCCATGTACCAGTCCTTGCCGAGTTCCGATGCCGGAGACGCGCAGTCAACGCGGCCCTGCGGGGAAATCGTTTGCAGGAAGCCGCCCGGGCCGTCCAGCGCATGAGGGCCGGCATCCAGTCCGGCCAGCGCGCGGCGCACCGCCGCCAGGCCAGCTTCGGCGGCGCGCGCGGCCTGGTAGGGCTTGGCCTGGGTCCCGAAGTTATCCATCAGCCCGCCGCCCGCCGCCGCCGCCAGACCTAGGGCGTTGCGCGTTTCAGCGCGCGGCAGCCCGCGTAGCCAGCTCAGCGCCGCCGCTGCGCCCACGGGGCCATACACCCCCGTGGGATGCCATCCGGCAGCCTGCATGTAGTCCTGCTCGCGCCGTGCCAGCACGCCCCATACTTCGAACCCGGCTAGGTAAGCGCCGAGCATGCGCGCGCCGGACGCGCCCACAACCTCGGCCTCGGCCAGGATCGGCGGCACGAGCACGGCGCTGGTGTGGTTGGCAAAGGCGTAATCGTCGAGATCCAGGGCATGGGCGGCCGCCGAGCCAATCAGCGCCGCTCGCGCCGCCGGCAAGCGCTTGGCGCTCAGAAGCAGGCGCGACTCGGGGGAGCCGCCTTGCTCGGCGCGCCACAAGTTGCGCGCGACCGGCTGGACAGCGCCCGCCAGCGCCACCCCGATACAGTCGATAAAACCGGTAACGGCGATCTCGCGGGCCTTCTCCGGCGCGCGGGCCGGAGCGGGCCCGCAAAGGAAATCGATAATTGATTCGGTGAGCGCGCCCATCGCCGGGCAAACGATACACGGTTCGCCCGCAATAAACGGCGAGCAAGCCGCCATGATGAAACCCTCGGGCCGAAAGCCCGGCGCGCTGTGCGAAAATCCGCCGTCCTCATCAAGTCGCAGGAGCGCAGCTTGGCCCGGATCGGCATCGATATCGGCGGAACGTTCACCGACCTCATCGCCTGCGGCGGCGACGGGCAGGTGCTGGCCACCCATAAGCTGGCCTCCACGCCGGACGACCCGTCACGCGCTGCCATGCAGGGCGCCGAGGAGCTTCTGCGCAAGGCCGGGCTGGGCTTCGGCGACGTGGAGTTCTGCTGCCACGGCACCACCGTGGCCACCAACGCGCTGCTGGAAAGCAAGGGCGCGAAGACCGGGCTTATCACCACCCGGGGCTTTAGGGACATCCTGCATATCGGGCGCAAGAACCGCCCCTACAACTTCTCGCACTCCCAGGAGATCGCCCGCCAGAGCCGCCCGCTGGCGCCCCGTCGCTGGCGAATGACGGTGCGCGAGCGGATCCGCGCGCCGGATGGCGCCGTGGAAGCGCCGCTCAACGAAGACGATGTGCTCGAAGCTCTCGCCCGGCTGAGGGAGGAAGGCGTAGAGGCGGTTGCGGTGTGCTGCTTGTTCTCGTTTCTTAATCCCGCGCATGAACAGCGCATCGCCGAGCTGGCGCGGCGCGAATTGCCCGGGGCCTACATCACCGCCAGCCACGAAATCGCCCCGCTGGTGCGCGAGTACGAGCGCTTCTCCACCACCGCGATGAACGCCTATGTGGGGCCGGCAACCGGGCGCTATATCCGCCGCTTCGCCGCCGCGCTGGAAAAGGCCGGCGTGCCCGCGCAGCTGCGGCTGATGACTTCCGGCGGCGGCATGGTTGCCCCCGCCGAAGCCGAGCGCCGCCCTGTAAACCTGCTGCTTTCCGGCCCGGTGGGCGCGCTCATCGCCGGCTTGGAAGCGGCCCGGGAAATCGGCCGCGACCGCGTGATCACGCTGGATGTGGGCGGAACGTCCGCCGATATCGGCGTTGCGCTGAACGGGGAAATGCGGATGCGCAGCCTTCTCGATACCCGGGTGGGCGATTACGACGTGATGACGCCCATGGCCGATATCGCCACGCTGGGCGCTGGCGGCGGCTCGCTCGCATGGCTGGATAATGAAGGCATGTTCCGCGTGGGGCCGCGCAGCGCCGGCGCCGCCCCCGGCCCGGCCTGCTATGCGAAAGGCGGCGAAAAGCCCACGCTCACCGACGCATTGGTCGTGGCCGGCTGGTATCGCGCCGGACACCTCGCGGCCTCCGTGCCGGGGCTTGATCCCGGCAAGGCCGAACAGGCAGTCCGCGAGCATATCGCCAAGCCCCTCGAACTCGAGCCTGGCCAAGCGGCGCTCGGGATTTTCGATATCGCCGTCAGCAACATGGCGGAGGCGATGTGCGTGGCCAGCGTCTCCAAGGGCTTTGACCCGCGCGAGTTCACGCTGGTAGCCTATGGCGGCGCGGGCGGCGCCTTCGCCGCCCCGGTGGCTGCGGCGCTGGCCATCGGCGAGGTGCTGGTGCCGCCGCACCCGGGTGTGGGCGCCGCCGCCGGCCTGCTTTCCGCGCAGGTGCGCTACGAGTTCAAGGCAACGCTCTGGAGGGAACTTGACGAACTGGACTGCGCCGGCGTGGCCGCGCGCTTCGACGAGATGACTGGAGAAGCGACCGCCCGCCTGGCCGGCGACGGATTCGCGCCCGGCGAGGTGCGCCTGAGGCGCTGGGCGGAATGCCGCTACGCGGGACAGGGCCATGAACTGGCCGTGGAAGCGCCGTCCGGCGAAATCAACGCAGCCTGGGCGAACCGGCTGCGCGAGCGCTTCGATGCCGAGCACCAACGGGCCTACCTGCGCGCCTGCCGCGATATCCCGGTGCGGATCATCAACCTGGGCGTGTCGGCCTGCGTGCCGGGCACCCCGCTGACGCCGCTCATAGGCGAGGCGGCGGACAGGGCGCGGCCCGAGCCGCTGCTGACGACGGACTGCTTGTTCCCAGGTGTGGCAAAGGCGCTGCCCGCAAGCTTCTATCGGCGCGCGGAACTCGAGCCCGGGCACCGGCTTGCCGGCCCGGCCATCGTTGAGCAAACCGATGCCACCACCGTGATTCCGCCGGGCTGGAGCGCCCGCGTGGACCGCTACGCCAACCTCCTCCTCACGCCCGAACCCGCCAGGAACGGGAACGCCGCATGAATATCAGCGAACTCTGGCCCGGACTCGACCAGGCACGCAGCACAGGGCTGGGCGCGCATGCCGAGCGCCGCTGGAACAGGGTGGAAGTGGATCCGGTGTCGCTGCAGGTGATAGGCGGCGCGCTGCATTCCATCGCGCGGGAAATGGCCGAACTTCTGGTGCGCATGGCCTATTCCAGCGTGATGCGCGAATCCCGCGACCTTGGCGCCGCGCTGCTCGATTTCGACGGTCGCCAGTTGTGCGAGAGCGACTCCACGCCCATGCACTGCGGCTCGCTGCCCGCCTATGTGCGCGGCATCGACCGAAAGCACCGCGGGCGCTACCGGCCGGGCGATGTCTATCTCCACAACCACCCCTACCACGGCGCCTCGCACAGCCCCGACTACGGCGTGCTGCTGCCGCTGTTCGCGGGCGATATGCATGTTGGGTTCGCCGGCTGCACCGGCCATATGGTGGATATCGGCGCCGCCGACCCGGGTTTTTCCGTGGACGTGCCGGATTGCTTCGCCGAGGGCCAGATCCTCGACGCGGTAAAGCTGCACGCCGCAGGCCAACGGCGCGAGGATCTGTGGTCGCTGATCATGGACAACGTGCGCACTCCCGAGGCCAACTCCGGCGATCTTGAGGCGATGATCGCCTGCTGCCGGCTCGGCGGAGAAAGGTTCGCCGAGCTGATCGCTAGGCACGGCCTGGACCAGGTGATGAGCGCCGCCGAGGAATGGATGAGCTACGCCGAGCGGCGGATGCGCTCGCGGATCAAGCAGTTGCCCGACGGCGAATATCCGGCCCCGGATGCCTGGCTTGAAGACGACGGCAAGCATTTCGGCAAGCCGCTTAGGATCGCCACGCGGGTCATCGTGCGCGGCAGCGATATTTGCGTGGACCTGTCCGGATCCAGCGAGCAGACCAGCACCGGCTTCAACTGTCCGTTCGAGGGCAGCGTGCTGCCGGCCGTGAACTTCGCGGTGCGCGCATTGTTGCTGGACGAGACCGCCGAGGGCGCAGGCGTGCCGCAAAACGACGGCGTGTTCCGGCCGGTATTCGCGCATGCGCCCAAGGGCAGCATCTTCAACCCTATCTATCCGCGCGGCTGCGAGGCCCGCTTCGCGCAAATCAACCGCATTCCCGACCAGGTGCTGCGGGCGCTCAGCGGCGCGCTGCCGGAACGCGTCACCGGAGGCAACGCGGCCAATGTGTCGTGCTTCGTGTACTCCTTCGAGTCCGGCGAGGGAAAATACCGGATCAATGTGGAAATCAATGAAGGCTCGTACGGCGGCCGCAACGGGCGCGACGGCCTCGACGCGGTGGACACGCTGATGGCCAATACCCGCAATAACCCGCTGGAGGAAATGGAACTTTCCGTGCCGATGCTCTGCGAACGCTACGAGCTGCGCGACGAGGCGCCGGCCGCCGGACGGTGGCGGGGAGGCATGGGCGCGGTCAAGACCTGGCGCTTTCTCGAGGACGCGGCGGTCAGCTCGACCGGCGACAACCGCTCAGGCGACCCGCCGAAAGGAATCTTCGGCGGCGCCGATGGCCTTCCCGGCCGCGTCACGGTCAATCCGCGCACACCCCGGGAGCGGGAACTGCCGGCCAAGGTGTCGCACGCGCGCTTCACCGCTGGAGACAGGCTGGAAATCACGCTGGTATCGGGCGGCGGCTATGGCGATCCGCTGGAGCGCGATCCGCGGCAGGTGGCGGAAGACAGGCTCGACGGCCTGCTTTCGATCAAACAAGCGCGCGGCAGCTACTGCGTGGTGATAGACCCCGTCAGCGGCTCGCCTGAAATCGCAGCCACCGAGTCGCTGCGCCGCAAACAAGCAGGTGAAGCCGCATGAGCATCAACCGGGACGCTTCGAGCCTGGCGTTGGCGGAGGAGTTGCTGGCCGCGGGCGGGACGCCGCCGGCGGCGCGCGATCTGGCGCAGATCCGCCATCTCATTCTCGATCATCTGGGATGCTGCTACGCCGGCTCCATGCTGGCTTGGGGGCGGCGCCTGCGCCAATGGGCGGCGCCGCACGCCGGCTCGGGCTACGCGCCGCTGCTGGCATCGGACCTGCGGCTGGCGCCGGCTTTGGCCGCCTTCGTGAATGCCACCTCGGCGCACGGCATGGAACTGGATGATACGCACGACGAATCGGTCAGCCATCCGGGCGCCGCAGTGATCGCCTCCAGCCTGGCGCTGGCTGCGCATCACGGCCTGGGCGGCGGGCATACGGCGGCGGCCATTCTCGCCGGATACGAAGCCGCAGGCCGGGTGGGCGCCGCCGCCAACGCGGCTGAAACCATAGAGCTGGGATTCCATCCCACCAGCCTGTTCGTGGGCTTCGGCGCGGCGGCGGCGGCGGCCGTGCTTTTGCGCCTCTCGCCGCGCCAGCTGGCGCGCGGCTGGGGGCTGATGCTGTCGATGGCCGGCGGCTCGATGCAGTTCAGCCAGGAGCCGGAAGGCACCACGGTCAAGCGCCTGCATGGCGGCTACGCGGCGCTGCACGGCGTGATGGCCGCCGAGCATGCGGCGCTGGGCATCGCCGGACCGGAGCAAGCCCTGGAAGGACGCTACGGCCTGATCCATAACTTTGGAGCGAATTCCGATCCCGGGCGGCTCAACCGACCGCATCCCGACGGCCCCGAAATCCACCGCATCAGCTACAAGCCCTATCCCTGCTGCCGGCTGTTCCACTCGACGCTGGACGCGCTGGCCGAAGTGACCGGCAACTTCAACCTCGATCCGGGCGAAATCGAGTCGATCACCGTGGGCGGCCCTGATATCCTGGTGACTCAGCACATGCTGCGGCGGCCAACTTCGGAAATGGCCGCGCAGTACAGCCTGCCGTTCACGCTTGGCGCGGCGCTGCATTACGGTCCTGGCTCCGTGGCCGGCTTCATGGGCGAGGCGCTCGCCGACCCGCGCACGCTGGCCATCGCCGACCGCGTGGAGGCGGTGGCCGATGCGGAGATGCAGGCGGCCTTCCCCGCGCATTTCGGCAGCTGGCTGGAACTGAAAACGCGCGGCGGGCAAATCCGCCGCTCGAATGTGCTCGACAGCCTAGGCACGCCGGCCAATCCTATGAAGCGCAATGATCTGCTCGTAAAATTCGCCGACCTCACCAACGGAGACAACAGAATTGATGCCGCGCAAACCACCGCGACCTTGGACAGGCTGCAACAGCTTGACCGGATCGAGAGCCTTATCGCGCCTTTCTGCAAGTGACCGCGCCCGGCCATGAACAAGGACCGAACCACCGCCGACCCCGTGCCTGCCAAACGGCTGCGGGCCGATGTGGCCCTGTTGCTCGACACCATCGCGGCGGGCAAGGTCGCCATCGCGCCGCTGGACGTGGCGTACGCCGTGAACGCCTGCACCGAGGCGGGCATCCGAGCCATCTACGCGGCCAAGAAGCGCAGCTACGAGAAGCCCGGCGGCCTGTTCGCCAACGTCGGGATGAGCCGCGCCATCCACACGATGGAAGACTGGAAGCACGACTTGGCCGAAACCATCGTGCGCGAGGAGAACATCCCCTTCTCCATCGTCGCGCCATTCCGCGCCCGACACGAGTTCTTCGGCCGCATGGAGCCCTTCGTGATGGAATCCTCCACCAAGGCAGGCACCATGGACATGCTGCTCAACGCCGGCCAGTTCCACAACGAGATCGCGCGGCAGTCCTGGCAACGCGGCATGCCGGTATTCGGCTCCTCAGCCAATACCTCGCTCCAAGGATCCAAGTACCGCTACCAGGACATCGAAGCCCCGGTGCGCGAGGCGGCCAGCGTCTATTTCGATTACGGCGCATCCAGATATGCCAATCCGCAGGGATACTCCAGCACCATCATCGATTTCCGCGATTTCTCCGTGATCCGCGTGGGCGTGGTGTTCGAGCAGGTCGCCGCCGCCTTCGAAAAGCACGGCAAGGTGGAACTGCGCCTCCCCTGAACCCTGCGGCAGGCGGCATCCGCCGCCCGATCCTCCGCCCGCTGCCGGCAAGGCCCAGGCTGAAGGACTGCAACCCTCAAACCAAAGAGCCAAAGCAGGAAAAACACTTGGAATGGTATTATTCGCTTCGCTAAATAGCGGCTCAAGAAGCCGCCCGTTCCTGCATTTCGCGCTTGGCGCGCACCGGGAGATTTCTTAATGACCCTTTCCGTCACGCGGCGGTCGCTTGCCGCCATACCCGCTATCTTGCTGACCGGCAGCCTGTCGGCGCAGGAAAACTTCCTCGAGGAAATCATCGTTACCGCTGAAAAACGCGAAGCGTTGATACAGGACACCGCGCTGGCCATCACCGCCGTGAGCGGCGACCTGCTGGAGAGCGGCGATCTTGACGAAATCGAGGACCTCAGCCTCGATGTGCCCTCGCTGGTTTTCAGCCGCGCCGGCGGCGAAGCGCAGCTCTACATCCGCGGCGTGGGCACCAACCTGTTCGGCATCGGCCAGGATTCATCCGTGGCCGTGCATCAGGACGGCATCTATCAGGGCCGCGCCCAAATGGGCCTGACGCAGTTCCTGGACGTGGAGCGCGTGGAGGTGCTGCGCGGGCCGCAAGGCACGCTTTACGGCCGCAACGCCACCGCCGGCGTGATCAATATCATCCACCGCGCGCCCGGCGACGAACCCGAAGGCTATCTGAACCTCAAGCTCGGCAACTTCAACCGCTACGACGGCGAGTTCGCCTACGGCGGCCCGATCGGAGACGGCGCGGGCTTCCGCATCGCGGCCCGCTACGGCTCCGACGGCGGTTTCACCGAGGACCTCGATCCCAGAGGCGGCGACGAAGTGGATGGCGGCGAAACCATGGCGGCGCGGGGCACGCTCACCTTTGCGCTTTCGGACGCGATCAGTGCAAAGATCATCGGCGATTACACCGATTTCGACGGCGACAACCGCACTGTCCGCCCCCGCGGCAACCTGCATCGCTCGGCGGCGGAAGGCGCCTTGCCGCTGCCGGACTTCGACCAGACCCGCAACGAGGTGGACAGCTTCCAGAAATGGACCATCTCCGGCATTGCCGCGGAGGTGACCGCGGACCTAGGCGGCGGGCTGACGCTCACTTCGATCACCGGCTACCGCCAATTCGAGGACAGCTTCCGTTTCAATACCGACGGCACCGAGGTGTTCGTGACCCAAACCCATTACGAGCGCGATACCGACCAGCTTTCCGAGGAAATCCGCCTGGCCTGCGCCTGCGAGACGTACGAATGGATCGCGGGTCTCTACTACTTCAGCGAAGACAAGGAGGAAGCGCTCGGCCTGCCGGCGCTTAATTTCGGCGGCGCTTTCAATATCTTCGCCACCAACAAGACCGATGCCTGGGCCGGCTTCGGCGAGCTGACTTGGCATTTCAACGATCGCCTCGACGGCATCGCGGGGCTGCGCTACAGCAGCGAGGAGAAGGACGACTGGAATCTCCGCGGGCTCACCGGCGGCAACTTCGACGGCCTGTTCGGCGACAGCGATCCGCGCGCTTTCACCTTCGGCTTCCCGCCGCGCATGACCGTTGACGACTGGAACGCCCTCACGCCCAAGCTGGGGATCAAGTACGACTATAGCGACAACGTGATGGTGTACGGCACGCTCACGCGCGGGTTCAAATCCGGCGGCACCAACTCCCTAAGCGGCGACCCGGCCTTTGATCCGGAATACCTCTGGAGCCTTGAGCTGGGCAGCAAATCGACGCTGGCCGACGGGCGCGCCACCGCCAACGCGGCATTGTTCTATTACGACTACACCGACCTGCAGGTATCGACCTTCACCGAGGGCACGGTGAGCGTGGCCAACGCGGCCGAAGCCACTGTTGTGGGTTTGGAAGTGGATGTTTCCGCAGCGCTGTCCGATCAGTTCACTTGGACCGTGTCGGGCATGGCGCTCAATGCCGAATACGACGAGTTCATCACGCGATACGGCGGCGCAACCGGCACTGTGATGGACGTGGCGGGCAACAACCTGGTGAATGCCCCCGAACTCTCACTCACCTCGACGCTGAACTTCAACGCGGATGTCGGCCCCGGGGAATTTTCGGCCATGGCCCAGATCGCCTACCGCTCCACCGTGCATCACAGCCAGTTCAACGAGGCGGAAGTGGGCCAAGGCAGCCTGATGCTGGCCAATATCCGCGCCGGCATCACCTTCCTCAACGGCGTGGAGGTGGCGTTCGTGGCGCGCAACCTGCTGGGCCGCGAGTACTATCAAAACTCCGTGCGCTTCACCTCGCTGAACGACCGCGGCAAGGACCCCGCAGGCATCGGCGCGGCGCTGGGCTACCCCGGCGAGGGACGCTCAATGGCGCTGCAGCTGCACTGGGGTTTTTGAACGCAGCAAAGGCATCCTTGCCTGCCCCCAACTGCCCTCAAATCGAAGATTGGCTTGCTGCGGAATGAGTGCGGGATGCCCCTGTCCCCGCGCTGCCCGGCCTGAATGAGCGCCAAACCTCCCGGCGGCTGGCGAAGCTGGTACGTGGTAGGCGTTCTCTCGGTCGCCTACATCTGCTCATTCATCGACCGCTCGGTTCTGGGCCTGATGGTGGGCCCCATCAAGGAAGACCTGGGCATCAGCGATACCCAGTTCAGCCTGCTGCATGGCTTTGCTTTCGCGATCTTCTACACGCTGCTGGGCATACCCATCGCCTGGCTGGCCGACCGCGCCAGCCGGCGCAATATCATTGCGGCGGGAATCGCCGTTTGGAGCTTGATGACCGCGCTGTGCGGGCTGGCGCGCACCTTTGGCGCCATGTTCCTGGCGCGCGTGGGCGTGGGGGTTGGCGAGGCAGCGTTGTCGCCGGCCGCCTACTCGATGATCGCCGATCTGTTCCCGCGCGAGAAACTGGGCCGCGCGCTGGGCGTTTACTCCTCGGGCGTGTTCATAGGCATCGGCCTGAGCTTCATTATTTCGGCCCTCCTGATCGGCGCGCTGGAAACCATGACTCTGCCGGTGGTGGGCGAGCTCACGCCCTGGCGGCTGACGCTGATCCTGGTGGGCGCGCCGGGACTCGCGATCGCGGCGCTATGCTTCACTTTCCGCGAGCCGCGCCGACTGGGGACGAAAGCCGGCGGTGTTCCATTGCGCGAGGCGAGCCGGTTCTTCGGACGAAACGCCAAGCTCTACCTTCTGCATTTCGCCGCTTTCTCTATGCTGACGCTGTTATTCAACGCGCAATTGACTTGGCTGGCCGAGTACCTGATCCGCATCCACGGCATGGAGCGCGGCGCCGTGGGCCCCTACCTGGGCCTGATCGTTACTTTCTTCGGCGGCGGCGGCATCATCTGCGGCGGTTTGCACTCCGACTATCTCAAGCGCCGAGGCGACAACGGCGGCGCGATTCGCGCCGCGCTGCTGGGCGCTGTCCTGCTGCTGCCTTTCGCCGCCACGATCACGCTGATGCCCGGGGCCGGGCTGTCGCTGGCGCTTGCCGCGCCGCTGCTGTTCTTCTCGAGCTGGGTGTTTTCGCCTGCCACAACCGCACTGCAGCTTTTTTCCCCTCCCAGCATGCGCGCCCAATTCTCGGCCATATACCTGTTTGTGGTGAATCTCACCGGCATCGGCTTCGGCGGCACTGCCGTGGCCTTGATCACCGACTATGTGTTCCGCGATGACAACATGCTGCATTACTCCATGGCCATCGCCTCGACCTTGAGCGGAACCCTAGGCATCGTGCTGCTGTGGCTGCTGCTGTCGATCTACCGCCGGGCCATGAACGAGACCGAGCGCAAACTCGCAGCCCCGGCCAGGTCGTGAGCCGTCTGGCGCTGGACATCGATCACGTGGGTCTGGTGGGCCCGGACATCCACGCCACCGTTGCCGCATTCCGCAAGCTGGGTTTCCGAGTGACGGAGCCGGTGGAGCTGATGGGCACGGCGCCCGACGGCAGCGAGCAAAGCCTGGGCCAGCAAAGCGCGCACTTCGTGTTCGGGACCACTTACGTGGAGCTGAGCGAAGTCATCCGCCCCGGACCTGGGCACCATCTGGCCGCCTGGCTGGGCAGCGGGCACGCCTTGCGCATTCTGATCCTGCGCGCCGACAATATCGAGGCGGTTCGCGAACATGCGGCACGGGCCAAACAGAGCCCCTCGCCGGTGGGCGAGGCCAGCCGCATCCTTCACTACGCCGGAGGCGCTGCGGCACGCTTCCGCTGGCTGGCGCTGCCGGCGGAATGCTTCCCGGAAGCTCTGTGCGGCTACGTGCAGCACCTCACCCCCGAACTCGTGTTCTGGCCGCCCATGAACAACCATCCCAACGGCGCGGCGGAACTGACCGGCCTGACCCTGCGCGCGCCCGATGCGGAAGACGCCGAACGCCGCTTTGGCTTGCTGGAACGCCCCGATGCGCCTGGGCTTCTCGATATCCGCCCGGCCCAGGACGGCCGCCGCGGCTTCACCGGACTGCATTTGCGCACCCGCAGCCTGGAACAGACCGCCAAGGCCCTGAACGAAGCCGCCCAATCCTTCGAACGCACAACCGGCAGCATCCGTGTTCAAGCCCCCGGCATCCATCTGATCTTCTCTGAATAACGCTAGGAAAGAGGATTTCCGGCCCTCATTGATCCCTCGCGGAGGGCAGGATGACCTCCCTTTACCGGTTAGGCTATGCGCCAATGCAAACAGAGCTCACCGTCGCGCAGGCCGAAAGGCTGATCCTGAAAACCGTCCCGGTTTGGGCGGGCGAGCGAGCCCCGCTGCCCTCCGCCGCCGGACGCGTATTGCGCGAGAGCATCCGCGCCGAACGCGACCTGCCGCCCTACAACCGCGCCACCATGGACGGCATCGCGCTGCGCTGGAAAAGCTGGCAGTCGGGCCGGCGGGCGTTCCCGCTCGAGGGCACGCAAAGCGCCGGCCAAGCCGCAGCGACGCTTATGGATCCGCACGCGGCTTGGCGCATAGCCACGGGGGCGCCCATTCCGAACGGGGCCGATGCTGTCGTTCCGGTCGAATATATGCGCGATGCCGGCAAAGGCGTGGAAATCGATAGCGGCTACCGCCCAAAGCGCGGCCAGTTCATCCATAAGAGAGGCTCCGACCGCCGCGCCGGCGCGCTGTTGCTGAAGGCAGGGCAGCGGATCGGCGGCGTGGAAATGGCGCTGCTAAGCGCCAACGGCGTGGCGAATCCGCGGGTTGCGCGCGCCCCCCGGATCGCGCTGATTTCCACCGGCAACGAACTGGTGGGGCTGGGGGGCCGTCCCCAACCCTGGCAGATTCGCTCCAGCAACGGCCCTGCCATGACCGCCCTGCTCAGCCGCCACGGCTACGCCGGCATCCGCGCCCTGCACGCGCCCGACGATCCCGGCGTGCTCGCGGATCGAATCGATTACGCGCTCTCCCAAAGCGATGTGCTGATCCTAAGCGGCGGCGTTTCCAAAGGCGCGAAAGACTACGTCCCGGGCGTGCTGGCTGAACTGGGCGTAGCGCCCGTCCTCCACCGCGTGCGGCAACGACCCGGTTTCCCGTTGTGGTTCGGCATGCGCGGCGGCATCCCTGTGTTCGGGCTTCCCGGCAACCCTGTTTCCAGCCTCGTATGCCTGCGCCGCTACGTCATCCCCGCGCTCGACAAGGCGCAGGGCGCTCGCCGGGCCTATCCCGAAACCGCCGTCCTGGCCGAAGCTGTGATGTTCAAGCCGAGGCTCACCTGGTTCCTTCCGGTACGCCTGGCGGCCAACAAAACCGGACGGCTTATCGCCCACCCCCGGCAAACCAATACCTCTGGCGACTTCGCGTCGCTCGCGCGGACCGACGGTTTCGCCCAGCTGCGCGCCAATCGCAGCCGCTTCCCGATCGGCTGCGCCGCGCGCGTTTTCCGCTGGAACGGTTAGCCCGAAAGCCTGCGCGCGGAATGGATGGCGCACTCCTACGAAAGGGAGTCGAGAACGCGGGCGAGTTTTTCCACCAGCTCGGCAATATGCGATTCCTCAGCGATCAGGGCGGGGCATACGGCGATAGTGTCGCCGGTGGTGCGCACCAGCAGGTTGTTGTCGAAGCAATGCCGGAAAGCCTCCTGCGCGCGGGCCGTGGGCTTATTCGGCAGCGGCTCCAATTCCACCGCGCCCAGCATCCCGAAATCGCGGATATCGATCACGTAGGGCTTGCCTCTCAGCGCCTGCAGCGCGTCGCCCAGCAGCTTGCCTGTTTCCTTCCCGCGCTCGAAGAGCCCTTGGTCCTGATACACGTCCAGCGCAGCATGCGCGGCCGCCACCGCCAGCGGATGGCCCGAATAAGTGTAGCCATGCGCAAACTCGATGAGCTGCTCGGGGCCCTGCATGAAATCGTCGTAGATATCGCGGCGCGCCAGCACCGCGCCCATCGGCACGGAGCCGCTGGTCAGGCCCTTGGCCAGCGTGATGATATCGGGCGTCACGCCGAAGGTCTGCGAAGCGAACGCCTCGCCCGTGCGTCCGAAGCCCGTGATGACCTCGTCGAAGATCAGCAGCAGCCCGTGCTGATTGCAGATCTCTCGAATCCGTTCCAGATAGCCCTTGGGCGGGACTAGAACGCCGCCCGAACAGGCGATCGGCTCAATGATCACCGCGGCGATGGTCGAGGCGTCATGCAGCGCCACGATCTCCTCCAGCTCGTCGGCCAGATGGGCGCCCCAATCCGGCTGTCCGCGGCTGAATGCCTGGCGCTCAAGGTTCTGCGTGTGCCCCAGGTGGTCCACGCCCGCCAGCAGCGACCCGAACAGCTTGCGGTTCGACGAGATGCCGCCCACCGAAATGCCGCCAAAGCCCACGCCGTGGTAGCCTTTCCGGCGCCCGATCAACCGCACCCGGTGGCCCTCGCCGCGCAAGCGGTGCCAAGCAAGCGCGATCTTAAGCGCCGTATCGACCGATTCCGAACCGGAATTGGTGAAAAACACGCTCGACAGGCCCTCCGGCGCGATTCCGGCCAGCCGGTTGGCCAGCGCGAAAGTGCGCGGATAGCCCATCTGGAACGCGGTGTAGTAATCCAGCTTCCCGGCCTGCTCCTGGATCGCGGCCACGATATGCGGATGGCAGTGCCCGGCGGCGCAGCACCAGAGCCCCGAAACGCCATCGAGCATCTGCTCGCCCTCGTGGGTCGTGTAGTGCATGCCCTGGGCATCCACCACGAAACGCGGATCGCGCTTGAACTGCCGGTTGGCCGTGAACGGCATCCAGTAGGCCTGCAAATCCGGCAGATCGGCCATCGCATTGTTACTCGTATCCATAGCTTGGTAGCCTACCAGCCTTGATCGATAAAATGCGAGCGTAAAGCCCCGTCATTACGGGATCCGGTATCGTAGAATCATTTCGTTAAGGAGAGCGCAAGCTTGGGTGAAAAGCCAAACATATTTCTGCCCTTGAGCGTGGCCGTGCTAACGATTTCGGACAGCCGGACGCTGGCAACGGACGACTCGGGCGCGCTGCTGGCGGAGCGCATCGCCAGCGCCGGGCACAAGCTGCGCCAGCGGCTGCTGGAACCGGACCACCGCTACCGCATCAGGGCCGTGGTTTCGCAGTGGATTGCGGATGAAGGGGTGGATGCCGTCATCACCACGGGCGGCACGGGCCTGACCGGGCGCGACGGCACGCCGGAAGCGGTGGCGCCGCTGCTCGACAAGCGGATCGAGGGCTTCGGCGAGCTATTCCGGGTGCTGTCGTTCGAGGATATCGGCACTTCCACGCTGCAGTCGCGCTGCCTGGCGGGTCTGGCCAACGGCACCTTCGTGTTCTGCCTGCCCGGCTCGCGCAACGCCGTGGCCACCGGCTGGGACCAGCTTATTAAGGCGCAGCTCGATACTCGCACCCGCCCCTGCAACCTGGCCGAACTCAGGCCCCGTCTCAGGGAAACGTAAATGGCCCTGCTTCAGATCCACCAATTCCCCTGCCTGTCGGACAACTACGGGTTTCTGATCCACGAGCGCCTGTCCGGCCTGACCGCCGCCATCGACACCCCCGACCCCAAGGCCATCCAGCGCGAACTTGAGCGCAAGGGCTGGCGCCTGACGCATATCCTCAACACCCACCACCATCCCGACCATGCCGGCGGCAACCTATGGCTGAAGGAGCACGCCGGCTGCATCATTGTCGGACCCAGCGCCGATGCCCAGCGCATCCCCGGCATCGACCTCCAGATTGGCGAGGGCGAAACGCTGGAATTCGGCAACGCCAAAGCCCAGGTGTTCGACACGCCCGGCCATACCCGCGGCCATATCGTCTATTACTTCCCCGACGAGGATGTCGCCTTCGTGGGCGATACCCTGTTCGCTATGGGCTGCGGCCGCCTGTTCGAAGGCTCGCCGAAGCAGATGTGGGCCTCGCTGCAAAAGCTGATGAACTGGCCCGGGCGCACCCGCATCTACTGCGCGCACGAATACACGCAGGCCAATGGCCGCTTCGCGCTCACCGTGGACCCGCGCAACCAAGCGCTGATCAAGCGCATGGAGGAAGTAGCGCGCCTGCGCGCGGAGGGGCGCCCGACCGTGCCCACGACCCTATACCAGGAGAAACGCACCAACCCGTTCCTGCGGCCGGGCAGCAGGGGCATCCGCGCGCAACTGGGAATGGAAGGCGCCGCCGACGTTGAAGTCTTCGCGGAGGTCCGAAGGCGCAAGGACCGCTTCTAGCAGCGAATTGAGTATCCGCCCTGCTTGGGAAACGGGATGCTCGCAAGGTAGTCCGGAGCCTTGTCGTCCGCCGCTACACTTTAGTTTTCGGATAAAAGGGCGAAATCATGAGGAAGCTGTCGTACTGGGGGGAGAATCTGCGGCTAGCGCTGATTTTGCTGGCCGCATGGTTCGCCATTTCCTTCGGCTGCGGCGTGCTGCTGGCGGACTTTCTCAACCAGTTCACGCTGGGCGGCTTCAAGCTGGGATTCTGGTTCGCGCAGCAGGGGAGCCTATACGGCTTTCTGGCGCTGATCTTCGTGTACGTGGCGCTGATGAACCGGATTGACCGCAAGCATGGGGTGAGAGAGGACTGATGGGCCTCAAGACCCTCACCTATATCGTTGTGGGGCTTTCATTCGCCCTCTACATCGGCATTGCGTTCTGGTCCAAGGCGCGCACCACCGGCGATTTTTACGTGGCCGGCAAACATGTGCATCCGGTGGCCAACGGGATGGCCACGGCGGCCGACTGGATGTCGGCGGCCTCGTTTATCTCAATGGCGGGCCTGATCGCCTTTCTCGGCTACGACAGCTCCGTTTACCTGATGGGCTGGACCGGCGGCTACGTGCTGCTGGCTTTGCTGCTGGCGCCCTACCTGCGGCGCTTCGGCAAGTTCACAGTGCCCGATTTCATCGGCGAGCGCTACTACTCGGACGCGGCGCGCGTGGTGGCGGTGATCTGCCTGATCGTGATCTCGTTCACCTACGTGGCGGGGCAGATGCGCGGCGTAGGCATCGTGTTCTCGCGCTTTCTGAGCGTGGATATCAGCGTGGGATTGGCGGTGGGCATGGGCGTGGTGTTCCTGTACGCCGTTCTGGGCGGGATGAAAGGCATCACCTACACCCAGGTGGCGCAATACTGCGTGCTCATCTTCGCCTATACGGTGCCGGCGGCGTTTATTTCGCTTCAGGTCACCGGCATTGCCCTGCCCCAGGCGGCGTTCGGCAGCGAGGTGCTCGACGGCGGCGGGCGGCTGCTGGAAACGCTCGACCGCATCGTGACGGATCTCGGGTTCACGGCATTCACCAGCGGTTCGAAAAGCACTGCGGATATCTTCTTCATCACCTTGGCGCTGATGATCGGCACGGCCGGCCTGCCGCATGTGCTGGTGCGGTTCTTCACCGTGCCCAGGGTCCGCGATGCGCGCGCTTCCGCCGGCTACGCGCTGCTGTTCATCGCCATTCTCTACACCACGGCGCCGGCGGTGGGCGCGCTGGCGCGACTCAACCTCACCACCACGATACAAACCGGCCCGGTGTTCGAGGAAACGGCCAATCTGCGCTATGAGGACCGGCCCGGCTGGTTCCGCACTTGGGAGGAAACCGGGCTGCTGCGCTTTCAGGACCTGAACGGCGACGGGCGCATCCAGTACTACAACGATGCCAACCCGGAATTCGCCGCCCGCGCCGAAGCCGAGGGCTGGCGCGGCAATGAGCTGACCGTGGACCGCGACATTATCGTGCTCGCCAACCCGGAAATCGCGCAGTTGCCGAACTGGGTAATCGCGCTGGTGGCGGCGGGCGGCATCGCCGCCGCGCTATCGACCGCCGCCGGCCTGCTGCTCGTGATCTCGGCCGCCGTATCGCACGATCTGATCAAGAGCGTGTTGGCGCGCAATATCTCGGAGCGAGCGGAATTGCGCGCCGGGCGGATCAGCGCCGCCGTGGCGGTGCTTCTGGCCGGCTATCTGGGCTTCAACCCGCCCGGCTTCGTGGCCGAAGTGGTGGCGCTGGCCTTTGGACTGGCCGCCGCCTCCCTGTTTCCCGCCATCCTGCTGGGCATCCTGTCGCTGCGCGTGAACAAGCAGGGCGCGATTGCCGGAATGCTGAGCGGGCTGGTCTTCACCATGGGCTACATCGTTTATTTCAAGGGCTTGTTCGTGGCGCCGTTCGCCGCCAACGTGCCTGGGAACTGGCTATTCGGCATTTCGCCCGAAGGCATCGGCGCGCTGGGCGCCGGACTGAACCTAGCCGTAACGCTGGCCGTTAGCGCACTCACTCCGGCGCCGCCGGCGCCCGTGCGCGAACTCGTGCGCCGAATCCGCGTCCCGTCAGGCAGCGGGAACTGAAAAGCCCCTGCGCGCCTCCCTGTGCCGCCTACCACTGCCAGCCGAGCATCAGCCAAGCCTTGGTGGTGTCGGTGGCGAACTCATCCGCCGAATAGTGCGCCACCTTGAACAAAAGCGACAGGTTGTCGCGCACCGGATAGGTGACAGCAAGGCCTAATTCCTGGCCGTAATCCGCGCCCCCGGAATCGGCGCGAAAATCGTGGAACACTCCGGTTACGGTGGCGCCGCCGAGCTTGCCGCCCACGCTCACCCAAGCATCGCGCACACCCGTGGGCGGCGCAATCAGGAACCTGTCCGTCCAGCCTTGGAACTTGTGCAGAGTGGCGGCCGGAAAACGGAATTGCGCGGCGCCATCGTCGCTTCCCACCACCTCGTAGGCCGCCGTAACGCTCAAGCCCCCAAGTTTGAGATCGCCCTGGATCAGGTAGTGCATGGCATCGTACGCCACTGGATTTTCGCCGTAGTCGCTTTGGCTTGAAACCGCCGCCGTAATCGTGAGCGGATCGAAAGCGCCCACATACTCCAAGCCGTAAGTGGAGTTGGCGTTGGCGGGGCCATTATCGTTTTCCAGATCCCAAAGGTAGGCGTAGCCGACCAGCGTGTGCCCGGGCGCGGCGGCCAAAGTGGCGCGCAAGACATGCGAATTGCCGTGCCAGTCGCCGGGCTGCGCGCCGTCGCCGGGCCCGAAAATCCGGTTGATGTTGCCCACGTAGGCGTAGTCCAGGTTGATCGCGCCGGCGGAAGCCTGCACGCGAACGCCGTCGTAGGTCTGCTCGTTGTTGCGGTAGGCCACGCCGCCCATAAAGCGCTGCGTCCCATGATTGATCCGCTGGCGGCCCAGCGTAAGCGTGAGATTGTCCTGGCTGTATTTCAGGAAGGCTTGGTTAAGATCGAATCCTTCCGGATCGGCCACGACCGGGTATTGCGTCTTGCCGTTAGTGGTGGAATTGAAATCCTCAATGCCGAGAATCAGCGAGTAGTCGGTTTCGGCGCCGAAAGCGAAGCCATTCGATTCGGCGGAATTCCACGTGAGGCGGGCGCGGGCGGTTGACGCCAGCGCGTCCTTTTGGGTTCCGTCCTGGGAAACCGATTCAATGCGATAACGAAAACCCAGCGCAGTATCTCCGCCGGCAACCGCTTCGCCAAAGTCCAGCGCCCGAACGGGCAACGCGGCCAGAGCCGCCAGCATGGCCGCGCAGACAAAGAGGCCAGCATAGCCGCTCCGGGAAAATCGCTCCTGCGTATATTTAACACGCCTTCCAAGGCGTTCATGATTTGCAAATCGCATAGGCATCCAAGTATCTTGCCACGGCTAGCTGCCCAAGTTTACAGCCTATCCGCCGCGCTGGCACCCTGTTGCGCTCAGGCCCAACCCCTTTCAGTCGCATTTTCGCATGAAAATAGCCTCCGTGGCCCCTCTTCGAGCCCGTCGGCAGCCCCGGATGGCCATCGTTCGCTGATGCCGCCAAGCCGTGGCGCGGAACCGCCCCGCTTGCCCCGCTCCGGCCTGATGCGGATAATTCCGCCGCATCATTGACGAGTATCAGGATCGGTGGCATGCAGATTCCGCAAAACGGCGAAAAGATCACGATGAACGGCACGGCGATCAGCGTGCCCGACCGCCCCGTCATCCCCTTCATCCGCGGCGACGGCACGGGGCCGGATATCTGGCGCGCCGCCGTGCGGGTGCTGGATGCGGCAGTGGCGGCGGCCTACGGCGGGCAGCGGCGGCTGAGGTGGATGGAAGTGTATGCCGGCGAGGCGGCGTTCAGGAAATTCGATAACTGGCTTCCCGACGAAACCATCGAAGCCATCCGCGAGTACCGCGTGGCCATCAAGGGGCCGCTCACCACGCCCGTGGGCGGCGGCATCCGTTCACTGAACGTGGCGATACGGCAGATTCTAGATCTATACGTGTGCCAGCGGCCGGTGCGCTGGTTCGAGGGCGTGCCCTCGCCGGTGCGCGATCCCGGCGCAGTGGACATGGTGATTTTCCGCGAAAACACGGAAGACATCTACGCCGGCGCGGAGTTCGAGGAGGGCCAGGAAGACACCGCGCGCTTTCTGGCCCTGCTCAAGGAGCACTTCCCCCAACGCCATGCCAAGATACGCTTCCCGGATTCCTCCGGCATCGGCTTGAAGCCCGTGTCCCGCGAAGGCACCCGGCGGCTGGTGCGCGCCGCCTTGGATTATGCCGTCGCCCAGCAGCGCCGCAGCGTCACCTTGGTCCACAAGGGCAATATCATGAAATACACCGAAGGCGCCTTCCGCAACTGGGCCTACGACTTGGCCGAGAACGAATACGGCGGGCGGTTCTACACTTGGCGGCAATGGGACCGCGCCAAGGAGCGGAAAGGCGAAGCCGCCGCGAACGCCCAGCAAAAGGCGGCGCTGGACGGCGGCGCCATACTGATGAAGGACGCAATCGCCGATATCGCCTTGCAGCAAGTGCTCACCCGGGCGCATAGTTTCGATGTGATCGCCACCACCAACCTGAACGGCGACTACCTGTCCGACGCGCTGGCGGCGCAGGTGGGCGGCATCGGGATCGCCCCGGGCGGCAATATCAACAGCGACACCGGCCATGCCGTGTTCGAGGCCACGCACGGGACCGCGCCCAAGTACGCCGACAAGGACATGGTCAACCCGGGATCGCTGATCCTGTCCGGCGAAATGATGCTGCGGCATCTAGGCTGGAACGAAGCGGCCCAAGCGATTATCGAGGCCATGAATGCCGTGATCGGCCAACGCGCCGTCACTTACGATTTCCACCGCCTGATGGACAACGCCACCAAAGTCAAATGCAGCGAGTTCGCCGACCGCCTGATCGCCAGCATGCAGGCCTGAGCCTCCAGCCTAGGAAGCCGTTGGCAAACATGCCAAGTGCTATGTCATGCGCCATCTTGGCTTTTCCACAGACGCACAATAAAGCGGTCGTCCTCCTCGACCAGCTCCGCCTCAGTTCCATTATGGCGGCGCATCGACTCGACAATCCGACTGCGCACGCCCATGCCTTGGTGTTCGATGTACCGGTAGTCTCGAAGAATCTCCTTGATCAGTTCGTTGCGGGCCACGCGCACTACGCCCTCGCGCATCTTCTCTACCGTGACGCCGTTGGGCAAACGTCCCGGAGAAATCACCTCCAAGCGATCAACGTAGAGCGATACCTCGATGTCGGTGCCCTCGCGCGCGTAGTCACGGTGCGCCACGGCATTCACAACGGCCTCGCGCACCGCGTCCAGCGGCAGCGCCGGTTTGCTCCGGCGCCGCGCGCCGTCGAGCCAAGCAATGCTGCCCATGTTTCGGCTGACAAAGCCCACCGCGCGGTCGATCACGCCTTCTTCCGTCAATTCGCCGCTATCGGAAACCACGGGCGCAAGCGGCCCGCGAATCCGCTCTTCATCCATGGTGTTGTAGTCCTTGGCGGAGTTTGGAAATGCGGCGGCCGTAACGCCGGCCTGCGGCAGGCGGCGATTGGGGCTCAGGCCAAACAGAAGCAAGCCTGCGACCGAAGCGCAGGCACCGTCCCCCGATTCGGACATTAGATCCGAGTTGATCAAAAGTTGCTGCCAGCCACCGAGGTCGGAGCGGCTTGGCGCAGCGCGTCGCAGCACGCTGCAAAAATAGTTCTCGATCCGGCGCAAGTCCAAGCTGTCCAGCCTCATATCCGGCACGGACTTGATTTCATATCGAACCAAACCTGCGGATTGGTACAACCGTCCCTCCTCGTCCCGAGTTGCCTCTCGCGAATGGCTGCCCGCGCGGGTGTAAGTGACCCAAGCCTTGCCGCGCCTCGCCTTGTGCGGCTTGCTCAAGCTGTCAGCAGGGCATTCGACCACGCCAACCAGCTTGTCCCCGGCAGTAGCAGTGGCGCTCCATACGGGTATAGCCGGCGGCTGAAGACCATTGCGCGCAATGTTGATAACCCACTGCTCCGCTTCCGCACGGCTTCTGGCGAGGCCGGAAATAGTCCCGTCATCCTCAACGCCAAGCAAAATCACGCCGCCGACGAGATTCAATAGCGCGGACATTTCCTTTGAAAGGTCATCGGGATGACAATCATCCCTTTTGAATTCAACGCGCGAGTTCTCGCCGTTGGCGATGAGTTCAAATAACTGATCCTTATTCATTGCCTAGGAGCCATGCTCTGGAAACCAAATGCACCCAGCGCGCCGCGCAGGAAGTCATGCGCGGCGCAAGCCTGATTGTCCACCACGCGCCGGTTCGCCACTGGGCGCATGGGCAACGCAAGCCGGAGTTGCAGCCTTTACGGGCAGGCGCTACTGCTTGCGCGACTCCATCACTTTCTTGAAGTAGGTCCAGCTCGTTTCGTTCGGTCGGGCGTCGTCCATGGGCGGCGCGTGGCGATAGAGCGGGAAATGCTCCTCGATGATGGCGCGAAACGCGGCCGGCACGTTTTCGTAGTCGCCGACCTTCTTGCCGCCGGCATGGAAGTACATCTTGCCGACGCGCGAGCCCATCTCCATCCATGGCAGCCATTGCGCGAGCCGCACCCAGCCCACGAACAGGGTCGCCGAATCGCTGTCCGCCGCCAGCAGGTTATCGAGCTTGCCCTTGAAGTTGAACATTTCCGTGGCGTGATAGGCGCCGCCCACGTATTTCTGGTAGTCGCCTCCGAGCGGATTCGGATAGAACAGCGGCACCGCCGCCGACCACCACCAGTCGTTCCCCTGCGTCACCAGCGGCAACTGATATTCCGAGCCGTCGCGCCGCAGCGGATGCTGGGCCGGCTGATTGACAGGGTCGTTGGCGACATGGATCACTTCCACCGTTTCGCCGGTATAGGGGTTCTCCCACGTGTGCAGCATTTCGCCCGTCTTAATATCCTGGTACACGAGAATCTCCCGCGAAATCAAGCGGAAGCCGTCGCCGCGCTCGGCGTGGGGCACGCTGGCGCAGCGGCGCACGTTAATCCCCTCCACGCGAAACAGCCGGATATCCGGCTGTCCGGCAATATGGCCGAAAGCGGTGCCTGTCCACCAGAAAAACGACTCCTTGCCGTCGGTCATCGAGCATTGCATCCTGCGATAGGCGGCCAGCCGCCCCTCGGCGGTCTCCAGCCCGGCGGGCGTATCGGCGTAAGCCATGCCCGCCAGCGCAACGCATGCCGCAAGCGGCGAGCACATTCGAATCAGAGCTCTCATCGGATCCTCCCGTCAAAGCGAAAAAATCGCCGCGTTCGGCCAGCGGCGGATGTATAGAATAACCGCCATGAACGATACCGCAACCGGGATCCTCTTCGGAAACTTGGCGCTGGTTCTGGGCATCATGGCGGCGCTTTGGCTGCTGAGCCTGCGGCTGCGCGACAGCAGCATCGTGGACCTGTTCTGGGGGCTGGGTTTCGCCGTGATCGCGCTGGCCACGCTGTGGCGAACCGGCGGCATGTCGCCGCGCGCCTTTCTGCTGGCGCTGCTCACCACTGTGTGGTCGCTGCGCTACAGCTGGCATTTATGGCGGCGCAATATCGGCCACGGCGAGGATTACCGCTATGCCGCCATGCGCGAACGGACCGAAGCCGGCGGCCGGTCCTGGAACGCGCGCAGCCTGTATGTGGTGTTCCTGCTTCAGGGCTTCATCATGTGGCTGGTTTCGCTTCCGGTGCAGTTGGGGCAGATCGGCCGGGAGCCCGTCACGCTGGGCTGGCCGGTGATGGCGGGTTTGGCGCTATGGCTGACGGGTGTGCTTTTCGAGGCCGTGGGCGACCGGCAACTGAAGCGATTCCGCGCCAATCCGGATAATCGCGGCAAAGTGCTGGACACCGGGCTTTGGCGCTACACCCGCCACCCTAATTACTTCGGCAACGCCTGTTTGTGGTGGGGCATCTGGCTATGCGCCATGGAGGTCGATGCTGCGGCCTGGGCGTTTTTCAGTCCCGCGCTGATGACCTGGGCGCTGCTGAAATTCTCCGGCGTGCCGATTCTCGAGAAGCATCTGGCGGCCACCCGCCCCGGCTATGAGGACTACATGCGCCGCACCAGCATGTTCTTCCCGCTGCCGCCCAAAGCGCAAGCTTGAGCATGCCCGGCAAGCGGGCGAAGCAGGCCGAACAGGGGCTTAACCTCTCGTTCCTCGATGTGGTCTGCTGCGGCTTCGGCGCCGTTATCCTGCTTCTGGTGGTGACCAAGATCCACGAGCCGGTCATCATCGAACGCAGCCGCGAGGAGCTTGAAGGGCTGATCCTGCTGCTGGAGCGGGAGCTGTTCGAGATCCGCGGCGAAACCTCAGTGCTGAAACGCGACCTCGAGCCCTTGCGCGCGGAAACCGCCGAGAGAACGCGCCGCGTCGCCGCCACCCGGCGCGAAGTCGAAGAGGCCGAGGAGCGTTATTTCGCCGCCCGCGAGGAGGCCGAGCAGGGCAACGACGAGGCCGGCAAGCTGCTGGCCGCCCGCCAGTCGCTCACCGAGGAAATGGAACGGCTGCTGGCCGGCTACCAGCCGCCTCCCAACGACACCACGGTGGGCGGCATCCCGGTCGATAGCGAATACATTATTTTCGTGATTGATACCTCCGGCAGCATGCTGGCCAATGCCTGGCCCGCCGTGCAGCGCCTGGTATCCGAAACGCTTCGCGTTTACCCCACGGTCAAGGGCATACAGGTGCTCAACGACGAGGGCCAATACCTGTTTTCCTCCTTCGCGGGCCGCTGGATACCCGATTCCGCTTCACGTCGGCAATCAATCGTGCGCGCCATCGCCAACTGGCAGGCCTATTCGGATTCCAATCCGGCTGAGGGAATCGCCCAGGCCATCAGCACCTTCTACGACGAAACCCGGAAAGTAAGCATCTACGTGTTCGGGGATGATTTTTCGCAGGGCTCGGCCGAGGCGCTGGTGCGTTACGTTGAACGAATCAACCAAGCCGACCGCTTCGGCAACCGGCTGGTGCGGATTCACGCGGTGGGCTTCCCCGTGCAGCTTTACGGAGGCGCCTTCGGCCAGTTCAGCCGCTTCGCCAACCTGATGCGGGTGCTTTGCGAGCGCAACGGCGGCACCTTCGTGGCACTCCCTTCCCTCAATTGAAAGCGGCCCTTAAGACTGGCGGTACGCCACGCTGCGATGCAGGATGCCCGCAACGCAAATGGCGCCCTCATCCGCCTCGTATTGAAAAAAGATCCGCCAATCTCCCGCCCTGAGGCGCCAGAATCGCTCTCGCTGCCCCTTTACCTGCCTGATGTCTCCCGCCTCCGCGCTAGCCAACCGGACAAGCGCTTCAATAACGCGGCGCCGTTCGGACCGGGGGCAAACGCTTAAGGTGCCGACGCGCCTTGGCTGTGTAGCGAATGCTCCGAGTCATCCTCTAACTCTTGCATGACTTCCTCATGGCTGAATAGAAGCCCCGCTCCGATATCCCTCTCCGCCTCATCCAGAAGGCGCTCGCACTCTTCGCTGATTTGCTCGTCCTCCTCTGGGGCTTCGAGCAAGCTCCTAATAAAGGGATCTCCTGAAACCAAGCATTCCAAGTATCGGGTGGCCGATGCAATTTCCTGTTCCGGCACCTTTCTGGCAAGATCCAGCAACTAGCCTCTGGCGCATTCAGAAGAACTATCCATAAGATTTTCCGTCAACCAAGCGCAGCCTGAGTCTAGCACAGGCGATCCCTTCAAGAACAAACGCAGCGTAATCCAATACGGACATGAGCCTGAAGGGATGGGTATTGTCTGAGCGGCGGGCGTGGCTGGGATGGTTGCTGAGAGGGCATCTATCTTGAGGTCTGGGCGCTGGGTGTTCAAGGGTTCTGCGCCGGTTTTTCTTCCTGATCCGGAGATATTGATGGCGGGTCCTGCGGAGTTGTGGCCGAGAGGCCCGCGAGCGGGGCCGGGCGGCGGTACAATTTCCGCAGGCCATGCCAGCCCGCCAGAGTTCCGCCGCAACGCATGCAAGCCCCCGATTTCCTGATCTTCGCCCGCTGGATCGTTCCCGTGGAGCCGCATGGCGCGGTGCTGGAGGATCATGCGCTGGCGGTATCCGGCGATACCATAAGCGGACTGCTCCCTCGCTTGGAGGCCGAGGCGCGCTGGCCGGACGCGCGGCGCATCGATCGCCCCAACCATATCCTCATGCCCGGGCTGGTGAACGCGCACACGCACGCCGGGATGACGCTGCTGCGCGGATATGCGGATGACCTGCCGTTGCAGAAGTGGCTCCAAGAGCATATCTGGCCCGCCGAGTCGCAGCATATGAGCGAGGATTTCGTGCGCGCCGGAACGGAACTGGCAATTATCGAAATGCTGCGCTCCGGCACAACCTGTTTCGCCGACATGTATTTCTTTCAGGATATCGCCATCGAGGCCGCGTTGCGGCGCCGCATCCGGATCGTGGTGGGCCTCACGATGATCGACTTCCCCACCCCTTGGGCGGCCAACCGAGAGGAATCGCGGCGAAAAAACGGGAACCTCTACCGGCGCTATAGCGAGCAAGCCGGCGTTGCCTTCGCGATCGCGCCCCACGCGCCCTACAGCGTCGATGACGAAGGCCTTCAGTGGTGCGCGAAATGGTCCGAAGAGCGGAGCCTTCCGATCCATATCCATGTGCATGAAACCGCCAGCGAGGTGGCCGAATCGCTCAAGCGTTACCAACGCCGCCCCTTGGAGCGGCTGGACAAGCTGGGGCTGGTGAACGGGCGGCTGATGGCTGTGCATGCCACCCAGCTTGAGCCGGAGGAAATTGCGCTGCTGGGCGAACGGGAAAGCGCCGTGGCGCACTGCCCGCGGTCGAACCTGAAGCTGGCCAGCGGCTTCTGCCCGGTGCAGGCTCTGCGCGAAGCGGGCGTCACGGTGGCTTTGGGCACCGATAGCGCCGCCAGCAATAACAACTTGGACATGCTGGCCGAAATGCGAACCGCCGCCTTGCTGGCTAAAGGGGTGTCCGGCAATGCGGAAGCGGCCACAGCGGCAGAGGCGCTGGAAATGGCGACGCTGTCCGGCGCCCGGGCATTGGGGCTGGATGGGGAAATCGGCTCGATCCGCGCGGGCAAGTCGGCCGATATCGTGGCTGTGGATCTTTCACCAGCCAACACCCAGCCCGTTTTTGATCCTTTGTCGCAGTTGGCTTACGCCTGCAATGCCTCCCAGGTAAGCGACGTGTGGGTGCGCGGAGAGCGGCTGCTGTCCAACGGCTTGCTTGAACTCAAGGATGAGGACGACATCCTTGAGCGGGCGCAAGCCTGGGGGGCGAAGATCGGCAGGCGGAAACAGGCAAGCGCAAAGCGGGCCGAAACGCCATGAGCGAATCCGCCGCAAGAACAAACGCCGATCCGGCCGAGCTGGAGCGCTTTTCCGCGATGGCGGCGCAGTGGTGGGATCCGAAGGGCCCGAACCGCGCGCTGATCGCCATGAACCCGGTGCGGGTTGGATATATCGCCGAACGGGTGGGCGGACTGGTCGGCAAAAGCTGCCTCGACGTGGGATGCGGCGGCGGATTGCTCGCCGAGGCGCTGGCCGCGGAAGGCGCCGAGTCGGTGCTGGGGCTGGATGCCTCCGAGGAAATGCTTGAAGTGGCGCGGCTGCACGCGATGGACGGCAACCTGCCCGGCCTCGATTACCGCCATGGAACCGCCGAGGAAATCGACGGCCAATTCGATGTGGTGTGCTGCCTGGAGGTGCTGGAGCATGTTCCGCGTCCCGGCGAACTCATCGCTGCCTGCGCACGGCTGACGCGCCCCGGCGGGCACCTGCTGGCATCGACGCTGAACCGCACTCCCAAAGCGTTCGCGCTGGGCATCGTCGCGGCCGAATTCGTGCTGGGGCTGCTGCCGCGCGGCACGCACCGCTACGAGAAGTTCATCCGGCCTTCGGAACTTGAAGACTGGGCGCGCCCCGCCGGCTTCACGGCCGAGGATTTCACCGGGCTTCAATACAATCCGCTGCATGGCGGCTTCCGGCTGGGCGGCGGGCTTGACGTGAACTATATCGCGCACTTCGCCAAGGCGGACGGCTGATGGCGGCCGCCATGCGACCGGTGCGCGCCGTGCTGTTCGATCTGGATGGCACGCTGGCGGATACCGCGCCCGACCTGGTGGGCTGCGTTCAGGAGGTCATGCGCGAGCGCGGTTGCCCTCCGCGCCCGTTTGCGAGCCTGCGCGCTTGCGCCTCCCAAGGAGCAAAGGGCGTGCTGGCCGCCGGCTTCGGAGAAGCGCTCGTGGAGAGCCCGGAGTATCCCGAAGTGCTCAAGCAGTGCCTCGCCCTCTATTCCACGCGCTTGGCGGACCGCTCGCGGCTGTTCCCCGGCATGCGGGAGGTGCTGGATGAACTCGGGCGCCGGGGCATCCGCTGGGGCGTGGTCACCAACAAGCCCGAATACCTGACCCGGCCCCTGCTTGAGGCGCTGGATGTGGCGCGGGAATGCGAGGTGACGGTGGGCGGCGACACCACCGCCCGCCTCAAGCCCCATCCCGAACCCATGCTGCACGCCCTGCGGCATCTGGCGCTGGACGCGACCGACTGCATCATGCTGGGCGATGCCCCGCGCGATATCCAGGCAGCCGCCGCCGTTGGAATGGCCGGCCTCGCCGCCGCCTGGGGCTACTTTCCGCCCGACGAGGACTTAAGCGCCTGGGGCGCCGCCGCCATCCTGCAATCGCCGGAGGATCTGCTGCGCTGGCTCAGTGAAAAGCAGGCTGGGGCCGATACCAGCACGGCGCGCCCGGAGCTACAATGCGGCGGGTTGGCAGGGTCGGCGCTCCATCCTCGCTGCATCAGCCCTTAAATCCAGGAGACACTAATGTCTGGCACCGAGATTATCTTTGAGGTCAACGAAGACGAGTCCAACGGCGGCTACTCTGCGAGCGCTCTAGGATATGGCATCCACACGCAGGGCGATTCCATCGAAGAACTCCGCCGCAATGTAAAAGAGGCGGTTGACTGTTATTTCGACGAGACCATGGCGCGCCCGCGGCTCATCCGGCTGCACTTCGTGCGCGACGAGGTGCTGGCAGCTTGAAGCTGCCCCGCGATGTTAGGGGAATCGCCCTCCAAACCGCTTTGCAACGACTTGGCTACCAAGCATCAAGACAACGCGGCTCGCATGTGCGGATAACAACAAAGCTTAACGGCGAACACCACGAAGTCATCCCGCTGCACAATCCCGTGCGGATCAAAACCCTCGCGTCCATTCTGCGCAGCGTGGCTCGGCATCATGGCCTGACCACCGAGGAATTGCTGCGTCAACTCGACCTCTAACTACGGGGGCAAGCGCATGCCTGCGAGGCCGCACCATCCAGTTTGCTAGCTGGATTAGGGTTTCTCTGCGGAAGACCCCCGCCCCCACGCCTGCCATCGCCGTACGCATTCGGCGGCGACGGCAGCCGAAAGATGGCCGGCAGCCGGGGTAGCCATGCACCGGAGCCGCAGTTCGCCTTCGTCAAGCACCGGACGATCGTCAAGGTATTCGTGCTCAATCAAGTAATTCCGCAGCTGCTCAACGCTTTTGTTGCGAAATCCCCTCAGGCGCTCATCCTCACGACTGCCCAGCGCTTCTAAAAGCCGCTCCGGGCTCCCGCCAAGTTCCTTTGCCATCTCAACCACGCCCTCAAGGTAGCGTTCGCTCAGAGCGCCGCTGTTGGTCAACACATCCCGGTCCACCGGCTTGCCCCGCCCTTGTTTCCAGAGATCGCAAAAAATCTCAAGCAATTCGATGCGGCGAGTGATCCGCTGCGGATCAATCACTTGGGAAGCAAGCTTGCCCGCAAGCTCCGTACCCGCAACTGTTTTCCACTGCCCTGCCCGTTCAAGGCCGCAGGCCAGAAAAGCATCTAGCACGGCCAACTCGTCCGACAGCACATAAAAGAAGTGCTGATCCGCATAGCCTTGCGCCGGCCGAAACTTTGGCACGCGCAGCAGCGCGCCGTACTCTTCAGGCGTCAACCCTTCAGGTGAAATCCTGTCCGGCGCGGGTGGAACACGAAGCGTGACTGGCTCGCCGACGCTTTCGGCAAGGCTTCGGATACGCCCAAGATCAATAGGATCAGGAAGCTCGATACCGTCCTTGCTGAGCGCATGCCGAATGCGGTCAACATCAAGCGGGTCGCTGGTGAGGTAGAAGATTTGGCGTTTCTGCTTATCTGCAATCCTCCCAAGGCTGCGGGCTATATCCTCGAATCGCCGCGGATCGCTCTGGTCGAGCGCTTCGTCGAGAAAAAGCGGCAGCGCCTCTGCCTGCTCCACCTCCTGCGCGTAGGCGATGCGGGCCGCGAGCAGCAACTGCGACCGGGTGCCGTCAGAAAGCTCCCCCAACTCCCGATTTTCCCGCCGGATCAGGTCGTGCGCCCATAGGCGCGGCGCATCGCCGCCCGCATCCAAGCGCAATCCCAATTCGTAGCGATTAAGAGTGAACTCGGAAAAATGGCTTCTTGCTTTTTCATAGACGCGAGGCATGCGTGCCTGCTCATACGCCTGCTTGACGTGCCCGAGAAGAAAATTCCCAGCTGCCGCAAACAAAGCTTCGCTGCGGACGCGGCGCAAACTTGCGCGGGCCTGCTCGCGAGCGGCGAGGCGATCCTGCAAGCCGTGGCTGCCCCTTGCTTGCTTTACTTGCGCGGAAACCTCGGCGATCTCGTCTCGCAACCGCTGCGCTTGCGATGATTGCGATGAGGCTTGATCCAATTGCGCCTTGAGGTCTTGCAGGCTCAGACCGTTCTTCTGGGCCAAACCGAACTCGCCGACTTTTTCCAGATCGGCGCAATCCATATTGATCTCGATATCTAGTTGCTCTTTTGCCTTCGCCCGCTCGCGGTATTTTGGCAAGGCCTCCAGCAGCGAGGCAAGGCCGCGCGCGTCGCCGTCCGCCAGTCCGGCTTTGGCGTAGATAGCAGCGATCTCAGCACGAGCGCGCGCTTGATCCTCTTCGTTTTGCTCCAGCGCGCTGCTCTCCTTTTGCGTATCGGCGAGGGCTCTTTCCAGCCGAGCGCTCCGGTCAGCAAGCCGGTTCAGGCGGGCCTTGGCCTGCGCCGCGTCCTGAGGCCGCGGCTCTCCGTATCTATCCAGAACGTCCGCCAATTGCCTCAGAATTTTCTCGTGATTGGATTCGTGGCGGTCGGCCTGCCCACCGGCGGCAGCGAACTCAGTTCGGGCCACACGCAGCTGGTCCAGCGCCCGGGCCATGTCCACCAGTTCCGCATCCTGCGGAAGATGGTCGATGCCGAGTGCTTCCGCAAGATGCTGCCTGCGGCCGTCAAGCTCCTGTTTCTGCTCGGCCAAAATGCTCTGCCGGTTCCGCAGGTTTTCCAGCTCCACCGCCCGGTCGCGTGACCGCATGAGAGAAGCTTCGCCCTTAGCAATGCGGCTCTCCAAGCCGCGCAAGCTGGATGAGACGGAGGAAGCATCCCAGCAAACAGGCTCCTCCAGCCCCAATTCCCTGAGCTTGCGCTGCGCGTTCCGCCTTTGGCTCCGTGACTGCCCCGCGCCGCCTGGAAACAACGCCGCGCAGCCGATCCCGAAACCCGGCATTGCCAGCAGAGCAAGCCGCGGATCAACGAAGAAAGCCAGCGCAGCGGCGACCACAAGGGTCGCGCATGACAGCGCAAGCCAAGGCCAGCGTATTCGAGTTCGCGCAATAATGGATTCCGGCTCCGCTTGGCTCAGCCAGCGGCGCAGAGCATCCGCTCCGCCGCGCAAGGTATCCATATCCTGTTCGACCGACAAGGGCGCATCAACGCCCTCAAGCAGCCGCAACCGCTCAGCGACCGCGTCTGCCTCGGCGGCATGCGAATTAGCGGATCGCAGGAACTCGAATACTTTGGCATGCTCATCCAAATTGAACGCCTTGGTTCCGGCATTGGCGTTGCCCTCGCCTACGGCTTTCAGGGCCGAGGCTAGTTTTCGTTGCGCGGCCTCGCTGTTGACTTGCGCCGACTCAAACTCCATTTCCACACGCTCAAGCTCATTGGCCTTATTGCGCCAAGCCTCCAGATCGGCGCCATCAAGCGGACCGTCAAGCCCCAAGCCGCTTATCTCTTCCTTCGCTGCATCGTGAATGCGCCTGTGCTCGCGGGCTCGCTCCTTGAGCATGGAAACCTCCTGCTGGCGTTGCTCAACCTCCTTGCACTCGCCTCCTCCCAGCTCGGCAAGCGCATCCGGCATGGCCGCGAGTCGATCCTCAACGCGAGCCATTTCATCCCGGCTCTTGGCAAGCCTCATGGCGCGCTCTATGCGAGGCAGTCTTTCGGCAGCATCCTCGGCTTCCCTAAGCTGCCGTTTCATGCCCTTCAGCTTGTCCGCACGCTTGCGGAGGCCCGCTTGCTCGTTTTCAGCGCGCCGCACCTCTTGCTCTGCGTCATTAAAGCGCTTCCGCTCCGTCCGAATTCCTCGAATTGTGACGGCGGCGAACAGGTTCGAAGCAATCTCTTCCAGATCGAATCCGCCCGAAAGCTGGCGGCGAATCTCCTTGGCGATATCTTGGGTGCTGTCTGGCGACAAATCGACGAGGTCCCGCAGGCGCAGGAAAAAACAGTGATGGTTTTGCGGCGCGGGAAAAACTGGCGAACCGGCGTTTTCGGCGCCGCGGCTCCAACGCACATCCCCCCCCTCGCGCTGGGCGCGCCAAGTTTCTCCCCGGAGCGCAAACTCTCCGACCACCGACGTTTTCCAGTCTGCCCCCCGACTCTGCCAATACAACCCCTCGACCGCACGGCAAATGCTTGATTTTCCGATTCCGTTGGGACCGAAAATCACTTGGATGCCCTGTTCGACCGGCGCTATTTCAAAGGCCCCCTGGATTCCCGGCAGACGGTTGATCTTCAGATATTTGAGAATCATTGCGGCTCGCGCTCAGCGAGACTGGCGGTCATGGCGCTCAGGGCGGCCTTGCCGGAACGCAACAGAACATCACGCAGGGCATCATCCGAAAGCGGGTCGCTTGCGTTGCGATGTTCGGCCACTGGGCTCCACACGTCCTGACCGGTGATTGCCTCCAACTGCTCCCGCGCAGATGCCAATAGCCCCCGGGATTGATCGTTTTCCTCGCTTAGCAGCAGCAAGCTCTTGGCAAGCAGCGCGGCAGGATCATCTCCAGAGGCGATTGCGTGCATATCCAGCACGAGTTCCATTGCATCCGATACCTTGCTGAAGAAGACCACCACCGTATCGTCCACGAGCCTCGGCGCCAAGAGGGTCCACTTACGGCCTTCAATCCAGCGCCGGATATCCTCGTACGCCGTGGGCGAGCCGGTAAGCTTCACGCGCAGGCCCAGCGCGGCTGGCATCCTCCCGCCCCGTCCCATCTCCTGGGCGAATTTTTTAGCCTCGTCTAGCAGGCGGTCGCACACATCCTCGATATTCTCGATGCCTCCCACTGACACCTCGATGGTTTCCCATCGCACCGGGGCCAACGGAACTTGCTCCAGCTTGATGCCGCCATCACCGGACACCTCCACCAGCCACGGCCCATGCGGCCCCGTTTCGGAAGGATCAAGCCCCACCAGCGAACCCAAGTAGCCGCAAGGGCGCGGTCGCGTCCGGCTGCCCTGCGTGTCTAGCGAGGGCTTGTGAATGTGGCCCAGCAACCAGGCGTCGAAGTTGGCATCGTCCAACTCCGTCTGCCTCACGGGTGCATAGTGGCCGCCGGACGCTCCAAGGTCGCAATGCAGAAGTCCGATCCGCGGCACCGCCGCAGATGGCGGCGGCTCTTTGAGAAGCTGCGCCACCGGACTCTGGCGAACACGCTTTTCGCCGAAGGACCAGCCGACGATCTGAACCTGCGGCGCACCCGCCCTCGGCAACATGACCTCCTCCCAGCGCCCCCCCGCGCCTAGCAGCTTGAAGCCGTCGATCAGATTCGCAAGCCGGGGCAGCGCCTCAACATCGTGGTTCCCGGCAACAGCGACAACCTCGATTCCGGCTTCCAGCAAACGCCGAACACTTTCCTCCAGCGGCGCCAGCGCCTCGAATCGGGCGTTGGCGCTCTCCACCACATCGCCGGCGAATAGAACCGCCGCCACCTGCCGATCGATCGCCAAACGCACTGCTGAGCGCAAAGCGGCGGCGGGCGTGAGTTCCTTGGGATCAACACCCTGCTCCGAAATTGCGCTTGGAATCCCCGAGCAGGCCGTGCCTAGATGGACATCGCCAATCGCCAAAATAAGCGTTTTTTCGTTCATCGCTTACAGCCGGATGGAATTTCGCCAATAATATCTTGGTTCGGCTTGGAAAGATATAAACTATTCCGCCTGACAGATATAATCGAAGCATCGCCATAGCGGAGCAGCGCGATGAGAAAAACCAGCGTTGACATTGACGAACGCCTTGTTGAACAAGCCAAAGCGCTGCTCGGCACCCTATCGATCAAGGAAACAATCAACGTGGCCTTGCAGGAAATTGTCCGCATGGATATGCGCCGCCAGGAAATCCGGGCGCTGGCGCGAATGGACGGGCTTGACCTCGCCGATGCGAAAGCAATGGCCAAGGCTTGGCGGTCCTGATTCAGCATCAAGGCTTGCGGCCATGCCCTGCCTGATTGACAAAAGCGCCTTGGCGCGGATGCAGCATCCTCGTGTTCGGGCCCGCGTGGCACCGATAATCGAAGCGGGCGAAGCGGCGACTTGCGCGATCGTCGATCTTGAAGTGCTATTTTCCGCCCGCAGCCACGATGACCATTCACGCGCGCGAATGCGGCGGAAACTTGCGTACCGCCGCATCGAGTTGAGCGAAGCAATATTCGAGCGCGCCATCGAAGTTCAGGGCTTGCTGGCCCGCCGCAGACTCCACCGCCTGCCGCTACCGGATCTCATCATTGCGGCAGCAGCCGAAAGCGAGGGCATGGCCGTGCTTCATTACGATGCTGATTTCGACACGATAGCGGGCGTGACAAAGCAGGTGACAGAGTGGGTGGCGCCCCGGGGCACGCTGTAACCGGAATCCACTTCCAGTGCAGAGGCTGGCTTGCGGGCCGGCCCTCATGCGAACAGCGCGGGGTCGAGTTCGCGCCAGCGGCCGCGGGGGAGGTCGCGCGGCAGGCGCGCCGGACCGTAGCGAATGCGGATAAGGCGGCTCACGGCGTAGCCTTGGGCGCTCCATAATCGCCGCACAACGCGGTGGCGGCCTTCGCTCAGCACGGCGCGGTACCAGCGGTTGGCGCCGCTGCCGCCCTGTTCGGCGAGCGAATCGAAACGCGCCGGCCCGTCGTCCAGCATCACGCCGCCCGTCAGGCGCTGCAAAACCGCAGCGCCTGGCTGGCCCAGCACCCGCACCAGGTACTCACGCTCGATGCCGAACGACGGATGCATCAGGCGGTGCGCCAGTTGCCCGTCGGTGGTGAGCAGCAGCAGGCCGCTGGAGTTCAGATCGAGCCGGCCCACAGCCACCCAGCGCTGGCCTTGCAAACGCGGCAAGGCGGCGAAAACCGTTGGATGCCCGCCCCGGCGGTCGCGCGTGACCAGTTCGCCCTCGGGCTTGTTGTAGGCGATCACCCGGACGGCGGCGGACGCGGCTGAAGGGCGAACCGGCAGCGGCCGCCCATCCAGCCGAAACCGCTCGCCGCCGGCCACGCGCAACCCGGGAACCGCCGCGCGACCGTTTACAGTGAGCCGGCCGGCGGCGATCCAGCCCTCCACTTTGCGCCGCGAGGCGACTCCGGCATCGGCCAGATATTTCTGAACCCGAATCAATCTCGGGCCGGATTGGGGCCGGCCGATTCCGCCGTTTCGTCGAACAGCCCGGCGCCCTGCTCCGCGGCGATGCCGGCAGGAAACCCCTGCGCGCCGCCCGGCGGTTTAGCGTGCGGCGCATCCTCGGCCGAGCCGAATTCTCCCGACGACGGCAGCTCGTCGAGCCGCTTGAGACCGAAGTAATCCATGAAGTCGCGGGTGGTTCCATACAAGGCAGGCCGGCCCGGTGTTTCCCGATGGCCCACCACTTCGATCCAGTTGCGCTCCATGAGCGTTCGCATAATGTGCCCGCTCAGGCGCACGCCCCGCAGCTCCTCGATTTCGGCCCGCGTGATCGGCTGCCGGTAGGCGATGGCGGCGAGGCTCTCAAGCAGCGCGCGGGAAAATTTCGGCGGACGGAATTTCTCCAAGCGCGCCAGCCGCTCCGCCGCGGCGCTGCCGGTTTGAACACGCCAGCCGCCGGCCACCTCCGCCAGTTGGATTTCCCGGCCGGCATAGTCGCGCTCCAGCTCGCCCAGGGCCTGGCGCACATCGCCTTCGCCAATTTCCTCCAGCGGGTCGAACAGAGCCAGCAACTGGGTCATGCTCAATGGATGCCCGGCGCCAAGCAGCGCCGCCTCCACCAGGTTCCGCGTGTCGGCGGCAGTCATTTCAGCGAGGCCTCCCGGGCGCTGGCGGAGGTGACATAGATGGGCGCATAAGGCCCGTTCTGAACCGCCTGCACCCCCTTGTCGCGAACCAGCTCCAATAAAGCCGAAAACGTTACGGCGGCGCCCATGCGGCCCTCGCGGGCAGGAAACAGATCCGTAAACTCGGTAAAGTCCCGACCGGACACCTGCTTGAGAATATCCGCCATCCGTTCACGAGTCGATAGTTGCTCGGTCTGAACCGCCCACCCCACATGGAAACGGACGCGCTCAACAATCCGGGCATAGGCCAGAACCAGCTCGTTGAGCGTGGCTTGCGGTAATTCGCAGGGTTGGCGCTGTTCGGGCGCTTCGGCCGAGGCATGCAAAGCATCCCGCTCCAAGCGGGGCATTTCGTCCAGCGAAGAAGCCAGCTGCTTGAGACGCTCGTACTCCAGCAGCCGCTGGAACAACTGCGCGCGCGGGTCCGCCTCGTCATCATCCTCAAGCGGCAGCTGGGGCACCAGCATGCGCGATTTGATCTCCGCCAGAGTCGCGGCCATGACAAGGTATTCACCGGCCAGTTCAAGCTGCATTTCCCGCATCAGCTCGATGTATTGCGCATACTGCTCGCAGATCTCGGTGATCGGCACTTCCATGATGTCCAAGTCATGCCGGCGAATCAGGTACAGCAACAGGTCGAGAGGCCCCTCGAAGGACTGCAGGAACACCCTGAGGGCCTCCGGAGGGATGAAGAGGTCGGCCGGCGCCTCCACGTACGGCTCGCCGGACACGATGGCCAACTCCGCCGCCGCGGCGGAAGCGGGCTGCTCAATGAATTCCCGTTCTTCAGCCATCGCGGCGCTCCCCTCCGGAAAAGGAAACATCTCCGCGCCAGCGGGCGCGGGCACGATGCCCTCGTTCGTCGCGTTGAAGAAAAGCGGCTAGCATCGGTTGGACTCTACTACTATTTTAGGAAACACGCTGCGCGCGCCGCGCGCCCGGCCGGCCAGACGCGCGGCCACGGCGCGGGAGAGCGCCCGGTAATGGCCGCCTGAATCCGGCTCGCCCGGCGCCGCCAGCCGCCCATCGTCGGTGGCGGCGCGCACGCCCGCCGAAAGCGGCAGCTGCGCCAGAAGCGGCAAGTCGAACTCCCCGGCCAGCCGCGCGCCGCCGCCGGCGCCAAACAGCGGCTCGCTGTGGCCGCACTGCGGGCACTCATGGGCGCTCATATTCTCCACCACGCCGAGCACCGGCACTTTGACTTTGCCGAACATGGCGATCCCCTTGCGCGCGTCGGCCACCGCCAGTTCCTGCGGGGTGGTCACCACCACCGCGCCCGCCACCGGCACGCGCTGCGACAGCGTCAGTTGAATATCGCCGGTGCCGGGCGGCATATCGACGATCAGATAATCGAGGTCCTTCCAGCGCGTCTGGCCGAGCAGCTGCATGAGCGCCTGCGTCACCATAGGGCCGCGCCACACCACCGGGCTGCGCGTATCGACCAGAAAGCCGATGGAGCTGGCCTGCAGGCCATGAGCGCGCAGCGGCTCGAAGCTCTTGCCGTCGGCGCTGCGCGGCCGCTCGCCCTCCAGGCCCAGCATTCGCGGCACGCTGGGACCGTAGATATCGGCATCGAGAATGCCCGCGCGCGCCCCATCCATGGCCAAACCCGCCGCCAGATTGGCCGCCACCGTCGATTTGCCCACGCCGCCCTTGGCCGAAGCCACCGCCACGATATTCTTGACGGCCTCCAGCCTTTGCACTTGCGGCTGCACCGCGTGCGCGGCAATATCCGTTCGCACGACAACCTGCTCCACGCCGGTTTGCTCCTGCACAGCCGCGCTCAGTTGCCCCGCGAAACCCGCGCAGGGGAAGCCCACCGTGATCTCGGCACCCTGACCGCGGCGCGACAGGCGCACACGCGCGCCGGCCTCGCCGAGAGTCAGCCCGCCGAACGGCGCTTCCACGGCCAGAATAGATTTTTCGAGGTTCGCCGGCATCCGGGTTCCAAAAGCCTAGGCCGAATTTTATGCGCGCTGAAAGACAGGCTCCGGCCCGCTGCGCCGACACGCCCCCCTGGAAGCGGCTAAACTGATTCCTTTGCGGGCGGACGGCAATGAACCAGCCGGAAAAACAAACTTCCGACCAAGGACTTCGCACGGACTCTTCCGGCCAAGCGGTTGCAACCAGCCTGCGGGTCAATTTCGGCACGGGCGCCCTGGGCATGGCGATCGTGCTCAATACGCTGGGGGGCATCCTGGCGCCGTTCATGACCAATTTCCTCGGCATCAGCGCCAGCGCAGCGGCCGCCCTGATCCTGGCGTCCAAGCTCTACGACATGGTGACCGACCCGCTGATGGGCGTGATCAGCGACCGAACCAGAACCCGCTGGGGGCGACGCAGGCCGTACCTGCTGCTGGGCGGCGTGCTCACGGCGGCCGGCTTTGCGCTGATCTTCAATCCGCCGGCATTCGACAACAGCGCCTTTTTGGGCGCCTGGGTGCTCGGCGCGCTGCTGCTCACCTACACCGGCTACACGCTGTTCAACGTGCCTTTTCTGGCCATGCCCGCCGAAATGACCACCCACTACCATGCGCGCACCTCGCTGATGTCCTGGCGCACCCTTTTCATCAATATCGGCGCGCTCATCGCCGTGTTTTCATACGCCCTGGTGGAATGGCTGGGCAACGACCGCGCGGCGCATGGCGTGATGGGCCTCATCTACGCCATGCTGATTGCCGGCGGCTCGATCTACTGCTTCTTCGGCTTGGCATCCGCCCGCCAGACCACTGCGGCAAGCGCGGCAAAGCGACCTTCAATCGGGCGGCAGATCAGCACCATCATCGAGAACCGGCCGCTGATGAACCTGCTGGGCGCCAAGCTCTGCCAGTTGCTGGGCCTAGCCTCGGCCAGCGCGGCGGGCGTTTACTTCAAGGTCGTGATCCTCAAGATGAGCTACACGCTCACGAGCGTATTCCTGTTCGTGAACATCGGCGTGATCCTAGCAGCCATTCCGCTATGGAACCGCGTATCGCGCAAGTACGGGAAACGCTCCGCCTACATGGTCGCGACAGCCTGCTTCGCGCTGACCACCTCCACTTGGCTGCTGGCCACGGCGGCCGATCCGCTGGAGTACATTTTCGTCCGCGCCGTGTTCCTCGGCTTCTTCGCCAGCGGCGTCATCATCCTAGGCGCCGCGCTATTGCCGGACGCGGTGGAATACGACTACATCCGAACCGGAATGCGGCGCGAGGCCACCATGTCCGCGTTCTACGCCACGGTGGAGAAACTCGCGTTCGCCGCCGGCCCCGCCCTGGCGCTGTGGCTGCTCAGCGCTTTCGGCTACCAATCGGGCACCGAAGGCATGCAGATCGAACAGCCCGACAGCGCCATTACCGCCATTTACGTGAGCGCGGGCCTAGCCCCGGCATTGCTCTACGGCTTGAGCCTCATCTTCCTGTCCCGTTACGACCTGACGGAAGAAAAACTAAAGGCCGCGCGGGACAGCGCCTCGCCTTAGCTTTGCTCGCCTGGAGCCAAGGCAGTGATGGCCAGCGCATGAATCGGCCCCTGCATCATGTCGTCGAGCGCAGCATAAACAAGGCGGTGGCGTGCCAGCGGCGCATGGCCGCGAAACCGCTCGGCCACGATGCGAACCGAAAAATGCCCGCCGCCTTCGCGGGCGCCTACATGCCCGATGTGCAGGTGCGAGTCGTCCTGCACCTCGACCTCGCAAGGCGCCAATGCCTCCAGAAGCCGGGCGCGGATCAGGGACGGGCGATCAGCGGTCACTTGCTTTCTGCCGTCTTCAATGACCGCACCAACCACAGGCCCTGCAAAAGGCCGAAAACCAGCGTCAGCCCGGTCAGTCCGAACAGCTTGAAGTACACCCAGGCGGACTCGCTGAACGTGTAGGCCACCCAGATATTGAGCGCGCCCATGGCCGCGAGAAAGATCGCCCACGCCCAGTCCAGCACGGATGCCGCGCGGGCCGGCAGCGACGCGAATCCTTCCGCCTGCGAGGCCAGAAGCGCATGCACCACGCCCTTGCGCTTCCACGCCCTCGCGCCAAGCAGGCCCAAGCTCATGGCCCCGTAAAGCACGGTGGGCTTCCACTTGATGAACAGCGGATCGTTGAGCGCCACCGTGAGCGTGCCGAACACCAGCACCAGCCCCGCCGAGGCCAGCGTGACCGGCTTCGGCTTGTAGGCGCCGCCGATCAGCCATTGCGCTCCAACCTGCAAAACCACCGCGCCCATGAGCACCCAAACGGCCGGGATCAGCCCCCACAGCAGATAGGCCGCGAGAAACGGCGCGAGAAAGAAAAAATCCAGAAGAACCTGCACGGCGGCGGCAATGATATGGCAAGCAGGTCATCGTCGTTCGACCGGGCTGGCCATAGCCAGCGTGAGCGGCGGCTTATAATAATCCGCGCCCGCCAAAGCCAGCGTCCCTTCGCCCGCCGCCGATACCGCCTGAGGAATCAAACCATGTCGAAACTCGCAGTGTGGAGCATTGAGGAGGGTCTCGGCGACAACGGCTCCGAGTTGGCGGAGCCAAAGAGAGTCGGGCGGTCCAGCGTCGGATTGGAGAAGCACCTCGAAGACTGGATCGTCAAGGACGCATCGCTGATAGGCGAAGGATTGACTCTCGTAGGACGGCAAGTCTCCATTCACGACGGACGGCTTGATTTGCTCGCTATCGATTCGAAGGACCGCTGGATAGTGATCGAAGTGAAACCAGACGCACTTGGATCCGGTGCCTTGATGCAGGCGCTTTACTACGCCTCATCGCTTGCCTGCCTCAGCGCAGAAGAATTGCTGGCGAAGCTGCAAGATAAAAACAGACTCGACAAGTTCGTCAACTCGAAAGAGCTTTCCGAGAAACTCCAGCAGCATCTGGACAACGAAGTTGAACCAAGAGAGATCGCCTTGATGGTCGTCGGCGCAGGCATCACCGATGGCCTGCACCGGACCAACGAGTTTCTCGCACGGTTCGATATCCCCATCGAGATCGTCAGCTTCGAGGTTTTCAAGCCTGAAAACGGTGCCAAGCTTTTGATCCGCGAGGTGTTCGAGAAGCCAGACGAGCCGGCTCCTGAAAAACCCAAGCTCACCGTTGAGGCGATCAAGAGCCGGGCTGTTGAGATTGGCGTCGTCGAGCCATTTAACCGCTTTATCGAAATGTTCAAAGAGGCCGGCCTGGCTGTGCAACCGCAAAGAGCGTCGGTCAGGATCGCGCCACCGCAAAAACGCACTCGATATCTGGCGTACGCACGACCTTGGACCCACGCAAATGGCGCTGGACTTTGGATCTCAGTGGGCGGCAAGCAGTTAGTCGAGTTCTTCCCTAAAAAAATAAACGAACAGCAAGCCGATGCGATCAACTGCGACGGCTACTTTACTGGGGAGGAGCTTTGCGGACGGCTTGATCAGATCGAGGCTTTCCTCAAAGAGCACTTTCCGAAAGCTGACAATGATTCTGGCTAGCCAAATAATCTGGCTGAATCAGGCAGGCGGAGAAAGCTAATGGCTTAATGGGCGCTTCAGGACGAAGAAAACCAACCGGAACGAGGCGGCCCGCCAGGACGAAGCAACACCTCCGTCACACCCGGCAGCAGGGATTCACGAAGATCAGTTCCACCAGTTCCCGGGAGTAGATTTTCGGCAGCTTCTCTCGACCGGCTGCATATAATGCGCGGATGCTGAATTTCTTCCAGCATCCGCGGGGGCTTGTCACCCTGTTCTTCACCGAGATGTGGGAGCGCATGAGCTACTACGGCATGCGCGCGCTGCTGGTGCTGTTCATGGTCGATCAAGTGCAGCGGGGCGGCATGGGCCTGACCGACGAAATCGCCACCGCCATCTACGGCGTCTATACGGCCGCCGTTTACCTCGTCGCCCTGCCGGGCGGCTGGATGGCGGACCGGCTGCTAGGCGGGCAGCGGGCTGTTTGGGCGGGCGGCATCATCATCATGTGCGGGCATTTCGTGCTTGCCGTTCCCAGCGTCGCGGCCTTCTATCTGGGGTTGATCCTGGTGGTGCTGGGCACCGGCTTGCTGAAACCCAATATCAGCGCGCTGGTGGGCCAGCTCTACGCGCCCAACGATCCGCGCCGCGACGGCGGCTTCACGCTTTATTACCTGGGCATCAACGTGGGCGCCTTCATCGGCCCGCTGGTGTGCGGCTGGCTGGCCGACTACAACTGGCATTACGGATTCGCCGCGGCCGGCGTGGGCATGCTCTTCGGCCTGGTCCAGTTCCACTACACCCGTAAATACTTGGGCGAGGCGGGCGCCCGCCCTGAATCCGCCGCTTCCGCCGCCTATCGCAGGAGGGTATGGCTGGGCGTGGCGGCGGCCCTTGCGGCGCTGGCGGCTGTTTACGCCGGCGCGCTGGGCGGCGCCATCGAGCTGAACGCGCGCGCGATCGCGGAAGCGAGCGCCGTGGTGATCGTGGCCGTGGCGGCGATCTATTTCCTTTGCCTGCTGTTGTTCGGAGGGCTTGCTCGCGACGAGCGCCTGCGCGTTTTTGGCATCATCGTCCTGTTCTTCGGCGCCGCCATGTTCTGGGCCGGCTTCGAGCAATCCGGCTCGTCGCTCAACCTGTTCGCCGAGCGCTACACGATCCGCGAGTTCGGCTCGTTCAGCTTCCCGGCCGAGTGGTTCCAATCGCTCAACCCCTTCTTCATCATTGTTTTAGGGCCATTGTTCGCGATGCTGTGGACGGCCTTGGCGCGACGCAACCTCGATCCCTCCACGCCGCTTAAATTCGCCTTCGGGCTTATCCAGCTGGGGCTGGGCTTCCTCGTGATGATCGGCGCCGCCACGCTGGTGGCCGAGGGCAACCCGGTGCTGCCCACCTGGCTGTTCTTCACCTATTTGCTGCACACCACCGGCGAGCTTTGCCTAAGCCCGGTGGGCCTTTCCGCCGTCACGCGGCTGGCGCCGAAAAAATACGTGGGCCAGATGATGGGCATCTGGTTTTTGGGCGCATCGCTGGGCAGCCTGATCGCCGGCCTGATCGCCGGCGAATTCGATCCCGAGGCGCTCAGCGACATGCCCGGCCTCTACTGGCAGATCGTGCTGACCACGGTGGGCAGCGGCTTGATCCTAGCGGTTTTCCTCAAACCTTTTAAGAAATGCATGACCCCTGCGGAGGAACAAGAAAAGTGAAAACACGAATCACCATTGCGGCCTTGGCACTGGCCGTGTGCGCGACCGCATCCATATCCACCGAAAGCGCCTCGCAGCCCGAAGCGAACGCGCAGCCGGAAGAAATGCTGATGACCCTCATCCCCCCTTCCGCCGAAGAATCCTGGCACAGGGCAGCAGAGGAATTCGTCGGCCAGACCAACCGGAAATTCGATGAAATTCGGTTGGAGCGCGCGGCGGCGGCCTGGGCGCATGCCACATACATCAACCAGGATACCGCGCTGCTGAACGCGCGCGCCCAGGAACGCTGGCTGAAGCTCCAAAGCGGCGCGGTCGAGGAGGCCAAGCGCTACGACGGCATCGAACTGGAGCCGCTCGCGCGGCGGGCCATCAACTCGATCAAATGGGGCGCCACGCTGCCGGCGCCGGACAACGATGCCAAGCGCCGGGAATTATCCGAAATCATGACCCGCATGAAAGGCGCATACGGAAGCGGCAAGCATTGCCCGGAAGGGCCGGAAAGCTGCCGCGATCTGGAGACGCTCAGCAAGGTGATGGCCTCCAGCCGCGACCACGACGAGCTTCTTGATGCATGGCGCGGCTGGAGAACCATTTCGCCGCCCATCCGCGCCGACTACCAGCGGTTCGTGGAACTGGGCAACGAGGGCGCCCGGAGTTTGGGCTTCAACGACATGGGCGAGTTATGGCGCTCCGGCTACGACATGCCCGTGGCCGACTTCAGCGGCGAGGTGGAGCGGCTTTGGAGCCAGGTTGCTCCGCTTTACGAGGAATTGCACTGCTACACGGCCGACAAGCTGCGTCAGGCCTATGGCGAGCAGCGGGTTCCCGCGGGCGAGCCCATCCCGGCCCACCTGCTGGGCAATATGTGGTCGCAAACCTGGGGCGAAATCTACGACCTGGCCGAGCCGTACGCGGGCATTGCGGAACTGAACGTGACCGGGGCCATGCAAGAGCAGGAATACAGCGCGGCTTACATGACCGAGCTGGCGGAGGACTTTTTCGTTTCGCTGGGCATGCCTGAACTGCCGGACAGCTTCTGGAAACGTTCGCTGCTGGTGAAGCCGCGCGACCGCGAGGTGGTCTGCCACGCCAGCGCCTGGCATATGGACGGCAAGGACGATGTGCGGATCAAAATGTGCATCGAGCCCACCCAGGAAAACCTGTTCACGATCTACCACGAGCTGGGCCACATCTATTACTACCTCGCCTATCGCGACCTGCCCGTCATCTTCCAGCGGGGCGCGCATGACGGCTTCCATGAAGCGGTGGGCGACACGGTGACGCTTTCGATCACGCCCGCTTTTTTGAAGAAGCTGGGACTGGCGGAGGAATTGGAGAGCGGCCACGAAGCGCTGATCAACACGCAGATGAGGCTGGCGCTGGACAAGATCGCCTTTCTGCCGTTCGGCAAGCTCATGGACCAGTGGCGCTGGGGCGTGTTCTCCGGGGAAATCGCGCCGCAGGACTACAACGCCGCCTGGTGGGACTTGAGAACCCGCTACCAAGGCATCAGGCCGCCGGTGGAGCGCAGCGAGGCCGATTTCGATCCGGGCGCCAAGTACCATATTCCCGGCAACACGCCCTACACGCGCTATTTCCTCGCCTTCGTGCTGCAATTCCAGTTCCAGAAGGCGCTGTGCGAAGCCGCCGGGTTCGAGGGGCCGCTGCACGAATGCTCGATCTACGGCAACAAGGAGGCGGGCGCTTTGCTCTGGAAAATGCTGCGGCAAGGCTCGAAGGAACCTTGGCAGGACTCGATGCAAGCGCTGACGGGCCAGCGCGAGATGGACGCCTCGGCGCTCGTCGCCTACTTCCAGCCGCTAATGGACTGGCTTAAGACCGAAAACCAGGGGCTTGCCTGCGGCTGGTAGTTTCCGCCATCCCTTCATCGAGGGAGCGGGAGCGGGAAGCGAAAACAAAGCGGCGCAAGCATGCCGGCGGCGCACCATCTCCCGCCCGCAGTTACGGAAACGGATGCAACGCGCGGGCTAACGCCGGAGGCGGGATTGCGGGATAATCCGCGCTTATGACGCGGAAGATTCTTGTGACGGCGGCGCTGCCTTACGCCAGCGGCCGGATCCATCTCGGCAATCTGCTGGAGATGGTGCAAACCGATATCTGGGTGCGCTACCAGCGGCTGTCCGGCGCCGACTGCGCGTTCGTGTGCGCCACCGACGCGCACGGCACGCCCACCATGCTCAAGGCGCGCGAGGAAGGCGTGGAGCCGGAGGCGTATGCCGAGTCGTGCCGGGCGGCGCATATGCGCGACTTCGAGGCCTTCGGAATCCGTTTCGACAACTACCACACCACCCATTCGCCGGAAAATCGCGCGCTGGTGGAGCGCATCTACAAGCGGCTGGCGGACGGCGGGCATATCCGCACCCGAACGATACAGCAGGCCTACGACGAGCAGGCGGGCATGTTCCTGCCGGACCGCTACGTGCGCGGCGAATGCCCTTCCTGCGGGGCAGCGGACCAGTACGGCGACAGCTGCTCGGTTTGCGGCGCCACCTATGCGCCGTCGGAGCTGGTCAATCCGCGTTCGATCCTAAGCGGGCTGCCGCCGGTCACGCGGGAATCGGAGCATAAGTTCTTCAGGCTGGGGCCGTTCGAGGAGCCGCTGAAGGCCTGGATGCGGGCCAGCAACCTCGACCGCGGAGCGCGCAACAAGCTGGCCGAATGGTTCAAGGAAGGGCTGAAGGATTGGGACATCACCCGCGACGAGCCTTATTTCGGCTTCAAGGTGCCCGGCGAGGAAGGCAAGTACTTCTACGTGTGGCTGGACGCGCCGGTGGGCTACATGGCCAGCTTCAAGAACCTGTGCGGGGCCGGCAAGGACGGCGAGGAGCGCTTCGAGCGGTATTTCGGGGCGGACAGCGAGGCCGAGCTCTACCACTTCATCGGCAAGGACATCCTCTACTTCCACGCGCTGTTCTGGCCGGCGGTGCTGATGGGGGCGGGCATGCGCACCCCCAGCGGCGTGTTCGTGCATGGCTTTTTGACCGTGGACGGGCAGAAAATGTCGAAGTCGCGCGGCACCTTTATCACCGCCGCGGATTACGTCGCCGCTGGCCTCGACCCGGAATACCTGCGCTATTACTACGCCGCCAAGCTCGGCCCGGGGCTGGACGATATCGATCTGAGCCTTGAGGATTTCGCCGCCCGGATCAACTCCGACCTGGTGGGCAAGCTGGTGAATATCGCCAGCCGCTGCGCCAGCTTCATCAGCCGCGGATTCGAGGGCAGGCTGGGGCCGCAGCTGCACGACCCGTCGCTGCACGAGGAGTTCGCGGGGGCCCGCGACGAGATCGGCGAACTCTACGAATCGCGCCAGTATGCGAAAGCAATGCGCGCCGTGATGGCCTTGGCCGACCGCGCCAATGTGTGGATCAACGAGCAAAAGCCTTGGGAGCTGGCGAAGGATTCGAGCCGGGCCGGGACGCTGCAAGCCGTCGCCACCCAAGGCGTCAATCTGTTCAAGGTGCTGATAACCTACATGAAGCCGGTGCTGCCGCGCGTCGCTTCCGACGCGGAGGCCTTCCTGCGCTGCGAGCTCGCCTGGAGCGAGGTGGCGGCGCCGCTGCTGAACGCACGGATCAATCAGTTCAAGGCGCTGGCGCAGCGCATTCAGCCCAAAACGCTGAAGGCGCTGGTGGAGTCCAGCCAAGAGCAGGCCGAATCCGGCAGCGGCCGGTCCGCGCCCATCGATATCGAGGAGTTCCTGCGCACCGACTTGCGGGTGGCGCGCATCGTGAAGGCGGAGCGCGTTGCCGGAGCGGACCGCCTGCTGCGCTTAACGCTGGACGACGGCGGCAAGGGCCGCACGGTGTTCGCCGGGATTGCCGGCGCCTACGCGCCCTCCATGCTGGTGGGCCGCAAAGTGGTGCTGGCGGCCAACCTCAAGCCGCGCAAAATGCGTTTCGGCGTGTCCGAAGGCATGGTGCTGGCCGCGGGCGAAGACGATTCGCGCGTCTTCCTGCTGTCCCCGGACGAAGGCGCCGAACCCGGCATGCGCGTGCGCTAGCCGCTCGTGGCAGGCCCCTGTTGCCAGATATTTGCCAAGCGGATGCGGCCTGATCCGCTTGGCGCGGCACTGGCCCCTCGAGTCTGATGCAGCCTTCAGTGGCGCGAATCGACGAAGCGGCCTGCGTGGGCTGCGCCCGCTGCCTGCCGGCCTGTCCGGTCGATGCGATTATCGGCGCCCGCAATTTCACCCACACGGTCATCCACGACGAATGCGTGGGCTGCGGCCTGTGCCTGCCGCCCTGCCCCGTCGATTGCATCGCGCTTGAGCCGCGCTTCGCCGCGCCGCCGCTGGATGCCGAAGAGCAAACGAGGCGCCAAAACCGCCTGCGGCGCCTAGGCCGAACCGCGCAACAACGCTTCCGCGCCCGCAAAAAGCGGCTGAAAGCCCTCGGAAAACGCGCCGAAGCGCGCATATCCGGCGCTCCGCCCGCCACCGCCCCCACGCCCAGCGATGCCGAAATCGAAGCCCTCATCCGCCGCCTCTCCTAACCCGCCCTTCCGCAGGAAAACCTCTTCCCGCTAGCAACGAACAGAGTGAGGAGGCCGGACATTGACGAAACGCTATATGGCCATATACTTCGAGTATGGCCATACCCACTATCAAGTCAACCTATACTCTCGATTTAGGTTCAGTCCGTGCGCTTGAATCGCTGGCGCAGCAATGGCAGGTTTCCAAATCCGAAGTGCTGCGGCGAGCCATTCGCATGGCAGCTTCCATAGCCTACCCGGATAAGACAGGCCCTCTGCAAGCGCTAGACCGGCTGCAATCCTCCGTGCGGGAGCGCGGAGTTGATCTTTCCAGTTGGGAGCAGGAAGTCATTGCTGAACGCCGCGAAACCGGAAAGCGGGCATTCCCGAATGCTCCATGATCCAACTAGACACTAGCTTTCTGATTCGGGCTCTTGTCCGGGGGGCGCCGGAGGACCGGAAGCTGCGACGGTGGCTCGAAGCCGGCCAATCCCTGAGCATGAGCGCGGTTGCCCGGGCCGAACTGCTGTGCGGACCACTAACCCCGGATGAGTTGGAATTCGCCTCGAAAGCGGTTGGGCAACGCCACGAGTTCACGGACGACCAAGCGGTGATCGCAGCCCGTCTTTTCAACGAATCAGGCCGCCGCCGCGGGTCTTTGCCCGATTGCATGATCGCGGCCACGGCCCTGTCTCACGGCGCCGCATTGGCCACCGCAAACGAAGCCGACTTCCGTCGGCTGGAAGGCTCAGGAATCACCTTGGCCGACTGAAATCTTTTCCGCGCCTTGTAGCCGCAAGTTCGGGAAATCAGAATCTCGGATTGCAAAACGGTTTCTCAGACAACCCAGTTGACGAGATCGGCGAAACAACTCATCACCCCGACATCAGTCTCACATGTGTCTGAACCCGGACACTATTCTGTTCCTAACAGCTTGGCCCCACACCCCTTGAAAACGGGGGGGGGGGGGGGGGTATAGTCAATCCTGTTGTAGCTGACAGGGGATGCGACATGACACGACTGATGAGGACGGGCGCGGCGACGCTGGTGGCGCTTGGGATCGCTGGGCTGCTGCCCCTCGCCGCCTTGGCGCAAACGATCGGGTTCAAAGAGCGAACTCAGACTGAGTTTGAAGAGGTGCACACAAGTGAGCATTTAAAATGCATGAGAATGGACGGTCGCAATCATCTCAAACTTACCTCCGATACAAGTATTCCAAATGGAACGGAAGTCACGTATGTGGTGCGAACTGTGGAAGGGCATGACATGTTCCGTAATCATGGCGTCCAAGCATGGCTGGCCCCAGGAAGTAACCTTTCAGAATTGCCAGGTAATGTCATAACCGCTATGACCTCTGGGTCTGGCACAGAAGTGTATTTACCAGGTTTATGCTGGGCGGATAACCTTATTGACGGTAGTAGGCCACCTCGATTCTATTCCGTTATTGAAGTCTCTCTGGTCAGTGTAAGCGGCTTTTCGATAGACTTTGGGTCGCATAGTGCACGTTACGTTATTGCTGACAACGATGTATGCGACAGGATTGATTTAGAACCCAAGAATAATAATGGTATCGTCTATCAGATAAGAAATGGACGTTCCTGCGTCTGTGCCAAAAAGAGCACGGTCGTTCAGGCAGGCATCGACGACGGGGAAACGGAATCCTACGCCACGACGGCCTTGAATTGGCGCACCGATTCCACAAACTACTGTCCGGACTCCCCCTACCAGAGGCCAAGGAACTGAGCGGGACACGGATCCGCCCGACACCCCCAAGCGGCTGGCCGGTAATTGGAAGACCGCCCGTATGGTTTCTCACTATTCCGCCGGGGCCAAAGCGCAACGCGGGGCAGTAGCCAAGTTTCTCTAAACTCGCAATAGGGGCGTTCTATGCGCCTCTAGCAACCATGAAAAAGGGCGATCCGAAGACCGCCCTGTGTGTATCACGGGGTTATTGAAGCGTCACGGTTACGAAACAATAATACCCGTGGCAACCGTTCCCCCTGGGGAAGGGATAATCATATACCATACCCCGCTTGAAGCCTCCCTGTTCGCCCCGAAGCTCGACCCGGAAAGTCGTCCCCGGCTGGGGGTTGCCGCACAGAAATTTGTTCATGTCGAACTGCTTGGACATACCCCATTCAGTCCATTCGAAATGGCCGATTTCCTTGAAAATCCCCGTTCGATGCGCCGCGCTGATCTGATCCCCCGATTGGCACGCGCCACGGGCATAGTTCGCGCTGCCGTGAGGTGTCCCGTAAATTTCCGTATCATTGTATTTGCCAAAATCTTTGATGCTCCCGTCATCACCATCCCGGTAAGCAACGATATTGACCACATTGCTAAACTTGACGTTGATTCTATTGGCTCTCATCGTTGTGCCGCGAACAACGCGGGCTGGCGGCATGGTAAGTGTCATAATGCCGGAATTGATATTGAGAGTGGCGTTTGGGTTACGCGTGTTGGGGTTTTCGCCTTCGATCGGACAGTACCGCATCGAAACGGGAACCCTCTGCTCCCCCTTGGACGGGTGATTGTATATCCGGTATCCACGCTCGCAGTCTTCAGCAGTGTAGGCGTACACCGACCCCGTCATAAGCAACGCCACCAGCGCGGCGGTGATTGTTGCTAATTTAGCAAGGGGGGGGGGGGTATTTACTGGTTATTCGTTTCATGTTGTTTGCTCCTTTCGGTTAGCCCTCCGGCAAAGGAGGGCACCAGCGGGCGGTTGAAAGAGATGCCAAGCGTGATTCTATCACGGTTTTATTGAAGTCTTGCTGATCAGCGTAGGCGACTTTTCGATAGATTTCCCTCGGAGCAGAGCACGTTACGGTATTACTGACCTCGATATATGCGAAAACCCCGATCTTCTTATGCAAAATGAAGGCAAATTCTTTCAGATAAGAAATGAACGCACCTGCACCTGCACCACAAAGAGCACGATCGTTATGCAAGGCATGGCCGAAGGGGAGACTGAATCTTACGCCACGAGCGCGCTGAACTAGCGCATTGATTCCACGAACTACTGTCCGGACTCCCCTTACCAGAGGCTAGGGAACTGAGCGGGACGCGGATCCGCCCGACACGTCCTTCGTTCTGCTTTTGTCAAGATTCGCGCATGGCGACCACC
>JAPOTY010000026.1:0-36243 GCA_026708965.1 Gammaproteobacteria bacterium
CCCTTCCCGGCCCAGGCAGGCGCCGGGAAGTACCCTGAGACCGGCCCCGCGCCACAGCCTCCCCCCCCCCCCCCCGCCCCCGCCCCCCCCCCCCCCCCCCCCCCCCCCCCCCGCCCGCGCCCCCCACCCCCCCCCCCCCCCCCCCCCCCCCCCCGGCGGCGGGGCGGGGGGGGGGGGGGGGGGGGGGGGGGTGAGTCGTTTCATGATTTCTCCTTTCAGGTTGGCCGCCTGTGAAAAGAAACAAGCCAGCTAGCAAGCTTGCATTGATGCGGCACCTACTCTATCACAGAACCTCGCAAGCGGTTGTGCGGGTGTCCACGTGTCTTTGTGGTTTTTTATCCGTCTGCCTGCGCGAATATCTGCAATGCGCTTTTGACAATGGCAAAAGCCCCGCCAGCACCGATCCCCCCGCAAGCCGCTCATGGGCTATCTCGACATATTCAGGAATGATATCGCAGCCATAGGCATGTCGTTTGTGCTTGCGGGCCGCTATGAGCGTTGATCCGACACCCATATATGGGTCGAGCACCTCATCGAGTTCATTGGTCATGGACAACACGAGACGCTCCACCAACTCAACGGGAAACTGACACGGATGCCCTGTTTTTTCCGGGTGATTGCTCTTTACGTTCGGAAATATCCAGACATCGCTGGGGTTCTTACCCTTGGGATTGCCGGACAACCGGCCTCGATTCGGACCTTTGAAATGGCGTTTGCCCGGATACTTTGACGGAACGCGAATAGGGTCCAGGTTCCATGTGTATTCATCGCTTTTGGTCCACCAATTGATCGTCTCATACCGCCCGGACAACCGCTTCGAACAGTGCAAGCCGTGGCCGAAATGCCAGACGATGCGATTACGCAGTTTTAGCCCGAGGGAACGGAAAACGGGGTACAGAATGGAATCAAGCGGAACAATCTCTCCCTTTTCCACATAGTTGCCTACTTGCCAACAAAGGGATCCGCGACGGTCCAGCAAGCGCGCGCATTCCTCAATAACTTTTTTCTGCGCAGCGAGATAAATATCTAAAGGCGACTTTCCCTCCTTGTCCGCCGCCAAGGCATGAATGGCGCGCCGATTGACACTATCAGAAACTACTATAAAACAATGCACAGCGTGTTCTTCAACCCGCACAGCAGGCGAAGCGGGCCGAGGTCGGATGATTCCGCTGGGTGCTGCGATAATGGGAAAGCCTAGGCGGAGGAATTGATGCGGATTGGGATTATCGGCACGGGCGCGATTGGCGGCTACGTGCGGGATGCGTTGAAAAGCAGGGGGTTCGCGGTACGGGCGCTTCTCGTTCTTCCGGAGCTTTTGGAGGAGACCGCCGGCGAGTTCCCTGATTTCGTGTGCGTTTCATCGGTGCCGGACCTGCCCGACGATATCGACCACATGATCGACTGCGCGGGCCACCTTGCCTTAAGAATCCACGGCCCCGGAATATTGCGCCGGGGTTGCGACCTGACGACGGTATCGGTGGGTGGCTTGGCGGACGCAGCGCTCTACAGCGATCTGGACCGGGCCGCCGCCGAAGGCAACGCGAAGCTTTATCTCGTGAGCGGCGCGATTGGCGCGCTCGATTGCTTGCGGGCGGCGGGCGCAGGCAACCTGCGCTCTGTGACCTATACCGGTCGCAAGCCGCCGAAGAGCTGGAAGGGCTCGCCCGCTGCTGAGAAACTCGACCTTGATCGCCTCGCCGGCGACGCGCAGGTCCATTTCGAGGGCACCGCGCGGGCTGCGGCTACGCATTACCCCGCGAACGCCAACGTGGCGGCCGCCGTCGCGCTCGCCGGCATCGGATTCGACGAGACGCAGGTCAGGCTGATCGCAGATCCGAATGTGGACCAGAATATCCACAAGGTCGTGGCGACAGGCGATTTCGGCCAGTTCTCATTTGAAATCAAGGGCAATGCGATGCCCGAAAACCCGAAAAGCTCGGCGCTTGCGGCAATGAGCGTCGTTAGCAGGTTGGAGCAGGAAACGCGACGCATCCGTTTCTAAAGGGATTCGGATGAATGCCCGCTATATCCCCACGCAGGCGCTTATGGCTTGAGCTCGCGGGCGACGCGGAAACCGTGTTCTCGAAGCGCTCGCCGCGCGGGCGCCAAAGCGCTAAATATCCAATCCGCTAGAACGCCATGCGCATTCCCGCTTCGATTGTGCGTCCGGGCTGTGGCGCGAGGTCCTTGACGACGGACGTGTGCAGCCGCTGCTCGTCGTTGGTGAGATTGCGCCCGGCAAGGTACAAGTCCACCGTGGTGTTGGCGGGGCGCAAGCGCCAGGCGATACGGGCGCGGAGATCGTTGTAGCCGTCCGTGGGCAACTCGAACTCGGCGATATCGTCCTGGTCGGCTGCCCGCACATAGTCCACGTTGGCCCGCAGGCGGTCGCTCGTGAACTCGATCGATACGCCCACCCGGTCCGGCGGCATGAGCGGCAGATTGTCATTGGCAGAGATATCCAGCGACGGCGAGACCCTATCGTAGAAGATGCCCAGGTCGAGACGGCCTGCGCCCCACTCGGCCACGGTCAACCGGCCTTCCACCTCGAAGCCGGAGAAGGTGGCGTCGGCCTGGGCGTAACGGCGCACGTCGAAGCCGCTCCGCTCTTCATTCGTGGCCGCCTGGTAGATGAAATCCGCGAAGTCCGTATGGTAGAAGGTGCCGCTCACGGACCAGCGGTCGCCGCGGCCGGCGAGGGTGGCCGCTAGGTTGCGGGCCTTCTCGTGGCCGAGTTCCAGATCCCCGATTTCAAAGAAGCCCGTGCCGGGATGCGGGGCATCCGAGAACAGTTCCTCGCCCACCGGAGCCCGCGACGAGAAATCGGCCAGCAACGTGCCTTCCCAGCCTTGGCTAAGCGGCACGATCAGGCCCAGCGAAGCGCTGCCGCCGCTGAAGTCGCGGCTGCTGCCCCCTGCGGGATCGTGTTCGACCCGGTCGTAGCGCAGGCCCGCCTCCAGCCCCAGCCTGCCGAGAGAGCGCTCGCCAACCCAGAACAGGCCGGCGGACGACGTATCGACAGGGGGCGTGAAGGCTTCTTCGCCAGCCACGGAGAACTCGCGGTCGCCGAGCTGGATGCCGAAGGCGCCGCGCCACCCGCCGACCGGGCCGTGCGTCAGTTCCGCGCGCGCCTCCCATGCCTGGTTCGAGAAGGCCGTTCCCGCTTCGCCTGCTTCGTTCTCCACATGTTCGTAGTCGTTGATGCCGAGCCGGAAGCTTAGGCTCTCGAAGCCGCCGAACGGATCGGCCAAGGCAGCCTTGAGGTCAATGCGCGTCTGTTCGAGGTCAACGATGGGAGCGCTCTCGGCTTCATGCTCATGGTGCTCATCCTCCTCGTGGTGGTCCTCGTCCTCGTGGTGGCCCATCTCTTCGTGGTCGTGCTCGTCGTGCCCGTGCCCATGATCGTGGCTGTGGCCCGGGATGCCGTAATCGGAATCGAGATTGCTGACCGAGAGGCCCACAAAGCCTCGGTCGCCCACCCAGGAGAGGCCGACGGAGCCGCCGCGGGTCTCAAGGCCGCTGCCCTGCAAGCGGCCTTGAGCTTCTTCCTCGTCGTGGTGCTCATCGTCGTGATGCTCGTCGTCATCGTGCTCGTCGTCGTGGTGCCCCTCCTCCTCATGGTGCTCGTCATCGTGATGCTCCTCTTCCTCTTGCGCCCGCAAGGCCGCGGACTCTGCGAACCCGGGGATGTCGTAGTCGTCCGCTTCGCGGGCAAAGGCATCGACGTGCCACGCGATGCTGCCGCTGCCGCCGCCTAGCCGGAAACTGCCGTTCCTGCCGTTGCCGTTGTTGTTGCCGCGCAGGTTGACGGCGCCGCGGATGCGCTCCGGCACTTCCTGCGGAATGCGGCCCGTTTGCACATCGACCACGCCGCCGATAGCGCCGGAACCGTAGAGCAGGGTAGCCGAGCCTTTCAGGATTTCCACGCGCTCCGCGACGAAGGGATCAACCGTGACCGCGTGGTCGCCGCTGCTGACGGAAACGTCGAGCGTATCGATGCGATCTTCCATGATCCGCACACGCGGGCCGCCCAGGCCGTGGATGACGGGGCGCCCGGCGCCCACGCCGTAGGAACTGTTGTGGATGCCCGGCTCATTGCCCACGGTTGCGCCGATATTGTCCACCGTCTTGCGCTCAAGCTCGTCGGCCTCCAGCACGTCGGCGGCCTGCGCCAGTCCTTCGCGCCCGAGCGGGTGCGCCAGTACGATGATCTCCTCGATGGTCCCCGCGTCTTCCGCTGCGGGCGCTTCTTCGGCGAGCGCGGCTGCCGCCAGCAACGGCGCTGCCACCAGTAGAGACAGTAGTTTGCCTTTCATTGCCTTTCTCCTGCATCAACGAATAGCTGAGCGACATGCGGGCCCGCTGGTCTTGACGGTCCGCCACAGTGGTTAAAGATTGTTACAATATAACATAAATCTTGTTTCGGGAAATTTTCCATGGCGGAGAAATATCAGCCTTCGGCGCCGTCGGCCGTCGATGCCGCAGGGGTTCGATGGGGGCGGTCGGCGCGGCTGGATCTATGCGCGGTTGGGATATCGACGCTATGCGTGCTCCATTGCGTTGCGCTGCCCGTGCTCGCAGCGCTGATGCCGGTTGCCGCCCAGGCCGCGGAGAGCGAGCTGGTGCATAAGGTGTTGGTCGCAGCCGCCGTCCCTGTGAGCCTTAGGGTGATCTGGAAGACGCGGTTGATGGCTGGCAACAGGTGGTTCGCAGGCGCGGTGCTGCTTGGCATTGGGCTGCTCCTGTCGGCCGCATTTATCGAGGCGGCATCGGCGTACGAGCAGCCGCTGACCATTGCTGGCGCCTCGCTCGTGGGCTTGGCGCATCTCTGGCGCTATGTGCGACAATGCAAAAATGGCTAGGCAGCCAGTGAGTTCGGCGCCGCTTGCGGCGAAATGGCGAAAGCTCGCCGAACAGCGCTGCATCGAAAAGGGCGAGCGGCTGACCCCGGCCCGATTGGCGGTTTATGCGGAAATGCTGACTCGCGACCGACCGGTTTCCGCTTATGAGCTCATCGGACTGCTGGAGCAGCGGCAGAAACGCAAGATCGCGCCTCTAACCGTTTACCGGCATTTGGACTTCCTGATCCGAATCGGCCTCGTTCATCGTCTGCAATCCGCCCAGACCTACTTGCCGTGCGGGCATCCCGACCATGCCCACGAGAGCCAGTTTCTGCTTTGCTCCTCGTGCGGCCATGTGGACGAGGTGGAGTCGAGAGGCGTGGAGAGGCTGCTGTCCCGGATCGCGGACGAGCACGGATTCCGGGCCGACAAAGCGGTTGTGGAGGTCAAGGGTTTGTGCGGCGCCTGCGCCGCCGTCGAACCGGGCTGAGCGCGCTTCGCCTGCTGAGATCTTTTCAGGGCCAGAGGTCCAAGACCGGGCAAGCAGCAATTGCCGACCTCTGATAGGCTTCGCCTATGAGTTACTTGGTCTTGGCGCGCAAGTGGCGGCCCCGGAAGTTTTCCGAAGTGCGGGGACAGCCGCATGCCGTGCGGGCGTTGAGCAACGCGATTTCGGCTAAAAAAGTCCATCACGCTTGGCTTTTCGCGGGAACCCGAGGGGTGGGCAAGACGACGCTGGCGCGCATTCTGGCCGCCGCATTGAACTGCGAGGCCGACGCCGCGCCCGAGCCATGCGGCGAGTGCGGGAGCTGCGTGAGCATCCAGGAAGGAAGCTTCGTGGATCTCATGGAGGTGGACGCGGCCTCGCGCACCAAGGTGGAGCAGACCCGCGAGTTGCTTGAAAACGTGCAGTACGCGCCCACCGAAGGCCGCTGCAAAATCTATCTGATCGACGAGGCGCACATGCTCAGCGCCTCCTCGTTCAACGCGCTCTTGAAGACGCTGGAGGAGCCCCCGCCGCATGTGAAGTTCCTGCTCGCCACCACCGAGCCGCGGCGGCTTCCGGTCACAGTGCTGTCGCGCTGTTTGCAAATCAATCTGCGCGCCATGGACAGCGAGACCATCGCCGGCCAGCTGACAGCCATCTGCAAGGGCGAGGAGGTGAATGCCGAGCCGGGGGCGCTGGCGCGGATCGCCCGCGCGGCCGGCGGCAGCATGCGCGATGCCCTGAGCTTGCTGGACCAGGCGGTCGCCTACGGGGGCGACGCGGTGCGCGAGACCGATGTGGCAGACATGCTGGGCGGCGCCGACCAGCCCAGCATTGTCCACCTCCTCAACGCCATCGCAGTCGGCGACGGCGAAGCTTTGCTCGGCGGCGCCAGGGAATTGCGCGAAAGGCTGGCCGATCCGGCCAATATCCTGGCGGAACTGGCTTCGGCGCTACAGCGTTTGGCGCTTATTCAGGCGGTGGGAGCAAGTGTTGTGGACGAGGACGACCAGCCGGATACGCTGGCCCCGCTGGCCGAAGCATTGCCGGCCGACCAGGTGCAACTGCTTTACGAAATCGCGATTCAAGGCCGCAGCACGCTTCCGCTGGCGCCGGATCCCGGCCTCGGGCTGGAAATGACCCTGTTGCGCATGCTCGCTTTTCAGCCGGATGCGGCGGCAAAGCATGTTCGGGAGGGCCGCAAGGACGCAGGGGGGCAGGGGCCTGTTTCCGCAGGCGGCGGGTTGACGCGGACGGGCGCCACGGAGCCGGTTGAGGAAGGCGCTATGCCTGGCTCGCCGCCGCTGTCCATGGAGAAACAGACGCTCACCGCCGATTCCTGGCCGGAAACGGTGCGCGGCCTGGACCTTCAGGGACTGCCCGGCGAGATTGCGGCGCACAGCGAACTGGTTCAAGCGAAGAACGAATGCCTGCACCTCCGCCTGGACGGCCAGCACGAAAATCTGCTCACCGATGACGCCCTCAAGGAACTGCGCGTGGCCTTGATTGCCACGCTCCCGGCTTTTCGCGAGGTTGAGATAGAAATTGCTGGCGCCGGCCAAGGGGGAACTCTGGCCGGTCGCGACCGGGAAACAGAGCGCCGGCGCCAGCAGCGAGCCGAAAGGGAATTCAGGGCAGATCCCTTTGTTCAGGCGTCGCTTGATATATTCGGAAACGATATCGAAATTGGATCCATTCGTCCGATAGACGGCGGCCAGTCCTTGCCCGGGCAGTGACGGCGAACGTTTTCCCTCCGCGCCTGACGGAACTTCTGGAGGCGTTGAAGTTTCTTCCCGGCGTGGGGCCGCGATCGGCGGAACGCATGGTGCTGCACATGTTCACGCGCCAGCCCGACGGCGCCCGCCGATTGTCGCGAAGCCTCCGTGAAGCTCTTGACGCGGTGCGCACCTGTTCGCGCTGCGGGATGCTGGCCGACGGCGAGTTATGCCTTATTTGCCGGTCCGCGAGCCGCGATCCCGCCCAGTTGTGCGTGGTGGAAACACCTTCCGATCTGGCTGCGGTGGAGTCCTCCGGCGCCTATCGCGGCCTGTTCTTCGTGCTCTCCGGGCGTCTCTCGCCGTTGGATGGGATCGGCCCCGAGGAACTGGGTCTGGACCGCCTTGAACGGCGTCTTGAGGACAAGGTGGTGACGGAACTGATACTGGCCACCAGCGCCACGGTGGAAGGCGAAGCCACCGCTGCCTATCTGGCGCAGATGGCCCAGCGGGCCGGCATCCGGGCCACACGGATTGCGCAGGGAGTGCCGCTTGGCGGCGAATTGAGCTACGTGGATGCAGGAACGCTGTCGTCCGCGCTGATGCAGCGCCGGCGGATTGAGTAGCTTGGCCGGCGTGGCGGAGTATCCCGGCTAGGCGAGCGGAGGCTTGCGTTCGAATTCGCGCAGCAGGGCCAGATAGCCTGCATAGCGCCCGGCGGGAATTCTGCCCGCCGCGACTGCCGCTAGAACCGCGCAGCCCGGTTCTTTGCGGTGCCTGCAATTGGCGAACCGGCATTCCGCCGCGTAGGGGGAGAATTCCGGGTAGCCCGCCAACAGGTCGGCGTGGTTGTCCAATACCGGCATCAGCGAGCGCACGCCGGGCAGATCCATCACGCGCGCGCCGTTCGGCAGTGTGTGCATCGCCGCGGAAGCCGTGGTGTGCCGGCCCTGCCTCGCGCCTGCCGAGAGATTGCCGGCCGCCGCCACCTTGCGGCGCAGAAGGGCGTTGATCAGCGTCGATTTTCCGCTGCCCGATTGGCCTGCGAACACGGTGACGCGCTCTTTCAAGCGCCGCGCCAGATTCCGCATGCGCGTGCCGGCAAGGGCGCTTACGGATAGAACCTCGAATCCGGCGCGCTCGTACTCGCGCAGCCGCGCCGGGCGCTTCCGGCCCAGGTCGATCTTGTTCCATACCAGCAAAGCCTCGGTGCCGGACCGGGCGGCGGCGCATATCAGCCGGTCCGCCAGCTCGTAATCGGGCAGCGGTTCGGCGGCGGCCACCACGGCCAGCAGCGAAAAATTGGCTGCGATCACTTCGGTGCGCCAGTTTGCGCCCGCCCGCGCCAGTTCGCTGTCGCGCGGGAGCACGCCGTTCAGCAGCGCCGGCGAGTCGTCGCCGCGCACATCGAACCGCACCCGGTCGCCGCATACCGGCTTGTGGCGGCGGCTTGCGGCGAGGTAGTCGAGCTGTTTTCCCGATGCCGTTTCGAGCTGCCCGCGGCGTCCGAAACAGGCGGTCACACGCCCGATGTTCGGGGAATTTTTGTGTTCGGCGCTCACGGGACTAAAATCCGCGCCCGAACGGTTCAGGAGATTGCCTTGGGCGAAAAAGACTCACGACTGGTATGGATCGACTTGGAAATGACCGGTCTGGATCCGCTGCGCAACCACATCATCGAGATTGCCACGGTCGTCACCGACGGGAAACTCGATATTGTGGCCGAAGGTCCGAACATCGTTATCCACCAGCCGCGTTCGGTCATGTACGAAATGGACGACTGGAACACGCGCAACCACACCGCGTCGGGATTGTTCGAGGCGGTGCTTGCCAGCCGCGTGAGCGCCGAGGAGGCGGAGCGTGCGACCCTGGAGTTCCTCAAGGCGCATTGCGCGCCGAAGAGTTCGCCCATGTGCGGCGCCAGCATTTGCCAGGACCGGCGCTTTCTGGCCCGCGCAATGCCCGACCTTGCGGCATTCTTCCATTACCGCAACCTGGACGTAAGCACCATCAAGATTCTGGCCGGGCTATGGGATCCCAGCGTGCTCGAAGGCATCGAAAAGGAGGACCGCCATCGCGCCAGAAGCGATATCCTCGCTTCGATCGACGAGCTCAGGCACTATCGCGGCACGATATTCCGCTCAGGCGAGAGCGGCGGCAACGAATAGCCCCGTTACAGCCGAAAGGCCGATCGTCCAGGCAATCGACCGGAGCATGGGCCGGTTAATGCAGTAGAACACCCCGTGAAAAATGCGGGCCACCACGAAAACCGCCGCCAGCCCGTTTGCCCAGGTTTGATTGGCGCCCAGGTAATGCGCGGTCAGCACGGCGGCGGCGAACTGCGCAAACGCCTCCCAAGCATTGCTCTGCGCCCATGCGGCGCGCTGCCTGAAGCCCTCTTGCCGCTCCAGCCATTTGCGGGGCGCTGAATTATCGTAGTTCCTGAGCCCCCATTTCGCGGCGACGGCCCAGATGAGCGGCAACCACATGGCGATGAACAAGCTCCACAGTGCGAAGGTCATTTGCGCGTCCTCAAGCTGCTCGGCCCGCCGCCTTGATTTCCGCATTCATTCCACGTTCCTCATTGCCGTGGGCCTCGACCCGGAGATTACCGCCGCGCCAGCGTCGGCGCAACCGTTTCCGATTCTGCTATATTCCGGTTTCCATGCTTTCACTCGCAAAGGTCTCCGAGCAACTCGCCCCGGCAATGCTGCTGGGGAACAGGCCGCTGGGCCTAGGCGCGCTGATCGAGATGTACGAGAGCAATTACGCCCGCCTGTGGCGGCTGTTCGGATATGCGCTGCGCGAGCCCGGATGGCATGTGTCGCACAGCCCCGTTAATGGCGAACTGCACCTTGAGGTGGAGCGCAAGTCCGCGTTCACCACGGTGCTGCGCATGACCTATCTGTTCCCGGAGGACGGCCATTCGCGGCCGGAACCGGATCTGGTCGTTCATTTGTGCGAGGATGCCCGCGTGGCGGAGGTCGCCTGCTGGTCGCAGCGCTATGGGGACTGCAATGCCGGACCCGGAACTTTCGCCGATTGCTGGCGGCGCAACCGGGTGCTCGGTCAATGGCTGGAGTTTTTGGTGGATTCCCACCACGGGCCTGTCCGGCCGCGGCCCGCAAGTCCGCCGTTTCAGTTCAGTGAACTGGCGGCGGCGGGCGACGAGGCGGCCTGAAGCCGCGCCAGGTCCGCCGCAACCTCCGAGGCCTGCTCCAAGGCCATGTCGGGCAGGTCCATGCCCCGCAGTTCCTCCAGGCTTTCGATTGACGCAAGGCCGTTTCTTTCCAGCCACTCGTTGGTCATCGCCAGCCGCTGCGCCCGCCGGGCCTCATCCTCCGAGCGGCGGCGCTCGAGGTGGATGGGCACGGACTCGCGCTCGGCAATTTCCTGCATGGACCTGACGCGGCCCAGGAGCCGGCGCCACTCTGCATCTTCCGATTCCCTGCGCTGATAGTTGGCCGCCAGCATGCTCAAGGTGGCCCCGTCCACGGTTCGGCCCGGATAATCGGTTTGCGGGATCGTGTCCCAGGGCAGCGCGTTGTCGCTGGCGCTCTCGCCCACCTCGTCGCCGATCACTTGGCTGGGAAACACCGCCGGAAGCTCAACGCCGGCGGCCGACAGCGTAATATCCGGCGCCACTCCGCGATGCTGCGTGCTTTCTCCGGTCACGCGGTAGTACTTGCCCATGGTGAGCGTCAAGCGGCCCGGCATGTCCTCCTGCCGGCGCGGTATCCGGTAGATGTTCTGGACCGTTCCCTTGCCGAAGGTTCGCTGGCCCACCACCACGCCGCGTCCGTAGTCTTGTATGGCGGCGGCCAGGATTTCCGAGGCCGAGGCGCTGAGCCGGTCCACCAGCACCACCAGCGGGCCATTCCAAACCGGAGTTTGGCGGCGGTTTCGCAATACCTGCGTGCGCAACGCGGAATCGCGCACCTGCACCACCGGGCCCTTGCCCACAAACAGGCCGGCCAGCGAAATGGCTTCTTGCAGATGCCCGCCCCCGTTGCGCCTCAAATCCAGCACCAGGCTTTGCGCGCCGTCGGCTTTGAGTTCCTCCACAAGGCGCCGCACGTCGCGGGTGGAGCTCGGGTAATCCTCAATCCCCGCGTCGCGGCCGTCCATGTCGAAATAGAAATTGGGAATCTGGATCACGCCCACGCTGAACCGGGCGCCTTCCCGATCCACCTCCAGCAGCTCCTTCTCGGCGCCGGCGAGGGTCACGCGGCCGCGCGTGAGATCAAGCAGGAAGGACTCGCTGCGCGCGGAATCGCCGCCCGGAAGGATGCGCAGAACCACCGGCGTGTCCGCGTTGCCGCGGATCAGTTCCACCACGTCTTCCAGCCGCCAGCCCACCACGTCGGTCATATCTCCGCTCGCCGATCCGTCCACGCCGGCAATCCGGTCGCCGGCCCTGAGCCGGCCGTCCTTGTCGGCCGGCCCGCCAGGCAGAACCTCCCGCACCAGCACGTAGTCGTCCTCCATGCCCAGCGATGCGCCCACGCCATGGTAGGCGCGGCTCATCTGGATGCGGTATTCCTCGTAGTTGTGCGGCGAAAAGTAGTTGGAGTGCGGATCGAGGGCATGCGTGAAGGCGTTCATGAAGTAGGCGAACACATCGTCGGAATCCTGGGCGTAAAGCGACTTGCGCTGGCGCGCATAACGCTTGCGCAGCGCCTCGACGGCCTCCTCGTGGCTGCGCTCGTCCAGCACCAGGTTGATCAGCTCATGGCGTATCCGGTTGCGCCATAGCTCATCCATTTCCGCCTGGTTTGAGGGACGCGGTACCTGTTCGCGGTCGATCGTCCATTCGCGATCCGTTTCCAAGCTCGGCCCGCTGTCGAGGTAGGCCTTGGCAAAGTCGAAGTAGCCGGACATGCGGGCGCGGAACAGGCGGTAAATATCGAAGATCGGATTCAGTTCGCCGCGTCGCATGGCATCGTCTAAGCGGCTGCCGTAGCGGCGCAGGAAGTAATCCTCCTGGTTCTTGAGGAAATAGAGGTGCTGGCCGTCGAGCAGATCGATGAAGTTGCGCAGCGTCCGCTGCGACAGGCTGTCGTCCACATCCACCTGCTCGTAGTGCTCGCGCTCGGCGTAGATCAGCACCCTAGCGGCCGTTTCGCGGTGGCTGTCGGTGATTCGCAGCGCTTCGGGCTTGTCGCCGGGGGACGGCCCCGCGGCGGCGCCGATAACCAGCAGCGCCGCGCCCACCAACAACGCGGTCCGGCGCGCTCCCGCCCGGCTGCGGGCGCGCTCCCGCCCGGCCGCTTGTGTCCTTTGCGCGGTTATGATTCGCATACGGTTCGGTTTCTTTTTGACCGCGGGATCATACCAGCAGCATGCGCCCCTTCAGCATTCTTCTCGGAATCTTTCTCGGCAGTTGCTTGGCCATATTCGCCGGCCTTGCGATCGTGTGCCTGACCTTTTGGGTCATTATGGACGAATATCCCCGTCTGGAAGCCGAGTTGCCGCTGCTCATGGTGGCGACCGGGATGTTCGGCGTATGTGCCGTGCTGGGCGGGCTGGGCATGTGGGGGCATCTGCGCCAAACCGCTTGGCGCTGGGCGCCGCTATGCTTGTTCTGGCTTTCGCTCGCAGGCGTGGGCGCGTATTTCTGGCCGGACTAGAGTTTCAGTTTCCTCAGCGCCGCCCGCATGATCCAGGCGATCTGGAACATGGCCAGCGGCCCCAGCAGGAACGCCAGCCCGGCGGCGCCGAACCGCGCCGCATCGCCATAGATGCTGGTCCACAGCGTAAGCAGCCCCCCGGGGTCGGCATAGGCGCCGGCCAGCTTGCCGCCCATCCAGTAGAGCGCCACCGGGCCGGCCAGCAGGCCAGCGAGCAGCGTGGCGGCGGAGCCGACCGCCCACGGCAGCGGCAATTTTTTCCAGCTTGCCATTACATGGCCGATTGTCCGCAGCGGGCAGTAGAATGCAACTCCTGTCTCATCATCCGGGAGGTGTCACCATGACAAAAAGCAAGGGTATCGACCGTCGGCGCGTTCTTCAGGGCGCGGCCTTGGCAGGACTAACGGCAGCTGCCGGGGGCGGCGCGGCAAGGCGGGCCTTGGCCGCCGAGGCGGGCGGAAGCGATGAAGTATCGGTGCGCGCCGACGGAACCTACGATACTGTGCCGCTGGCCAAGGACAATATCCGCCTATGCGTGGTCCAATCGGTGGTGCGGCCGGTGGATGCCGCCAACCCCGGTCCCGGCAAGCGCAGAAACCTGGACCACATGCTGGATCTGATCGACATGGCGCAGTCATCGGGGTTGCCCGCCGATATCCTGTTCTTCCACGAATTTCCGATCACCGGTTTTCGCTTTACCTGGACCCGCGACGATGTGCAGCGCGCCGCGATCGAAATTCCCGGCGAGGAAACCGAGGAGATTTCCAAGCTGGCGCGCAAGCACGGCTGCTACATCGTGTTTGGCAGCTACGTGAGGGATCCGGACTGGCCCGACCATAATCTTTCGATCACCACCATCATCGGCGACGACGGCGAAGTGCTGGCGAAGCACTGGAAGGCCCGCAATATCAAGGGCGTGTTCCGGGTGGGCAAGCGCAATATCGAGCTGATGACCACCACCATCTACAACGTGCTCGACCGCTATGTGGAGATGTACGGCGAGGACGAGGTGATCCCGGTGACGCGCACCAAGTTCGGCAATATCTGCACCACTGCGGTGCAGCTTGAGCCGGAGCTGATCCGCGCTTATGCGCTGAAAGGTTGCGAGCTGATGCTGCGCACCGCCACCGGCGGCTTCAGCCAACTCGATATCCGCTCCGGCGCGAGGCATAACGGGATCTACACGGCGCTGGTCAACAACGCCCATTCGCCGGGCACACGCGGCATTTTCGGCGATACCGGCGGCGGCGGCTCGGGCATCTGGGGGCCGGACGGCGAGCCGCTGGCGGAGGCCCGCAGCGGCTTCGAGCAGCCGATCGCCGCCACGGTGCCGATGGCTGCGTTCCGCGCCCGGCACCGCATACCGGATGTCCACTGGCGCCTTTACGAGCCCGTGTACAGCCGCTACCAGCCGAAATTCGGGCCGAACCTGTTCTCCGAGCACCTGCCGGCGGATTTGGACGATGCCGGCGCCTACCTCGCCGACAAATCCCGCTGGAAATAGGCGCGATCGAAGCGCCCTTTATGCGGGGGCGGCTAGTCGAGGTTGAGGTAGTCGCGGATCTGGGTTGCGATGCTGCCGCAGGCCTTCTCGCGGGTGCGGGAAATAATGGGGATGGGAATCACCAGCGCCGGGATGACCGAGGTGCCGCGCACCGCGGCCTTCATGTCGCCCATGTCGCTGAGCTTGTTGATATCCCAAACCGAGGCGGTGTATTCGGAATTGTTCTGCCACCAGGCCACCCCGAAACAGCCCGCGCCGCCCGGTCCGGCGGCGCAGGAAAGGCCGCCGCCGCTGCCCTCGCGAAGCGTTTGCCCGCTCAGCCATACCAGGTAGCGCACACCCTTGCGGCGAATCGCGTCGGCCACGCCCGGCCGCGCCATGAAATCGCCGAGATCGGCGCTTTCGCGCGGCATGGTGCGCGGTTCCAGCCAAGGATAGAGGTCATCGACGAACTGCCGTTCCGCATGGATCACGGGGCGCTTGCCGCCGGAGCGGATTTTTTTCGAGACGCAGCGCACGAAGTCCTCTTCAGTGCGGTTGCCGGCCAGGTAGCTGGTTCTGATCAGCACCAGCGATTCCGCTGCTTCCTCGGCCGCGGCCGCCTTGGGCGCGAGGCTCCCGGCCAGGCCCGGCAGCATCGCGAGGATTGCCAGGGGCAGAAGGCGGGGGAGTGTTGCGCGAATATTCATGAGCGGTTGCCGATAAGCGCAAGAATAGCAGCGTCGGCGTTCAACTCCTGGGCCAGCGCCGCGCCTGCGTCGCGCAAGGCGTACTCGGCGGCCTGGCTCAGGCTTTTGCCGCCGCCGCTCCCATGCGAGCCTTCTCCGTAACCCCGAATCTTGAGCCGGGTGAGCGGCGCGCCGTCGCCGCTTCGGATTCGCACATTGAATTCGATCCAGGCGGCGGGCACATCCACCTTTGAGCGCCCCGGAACGCCGAGCTCGAACTGTAGGATTTCCGGCTCGATAATCAAGTCGGGCGCGGCGCCGGCCAGGTTCTCGGGGGCCACGCTCAAAGTGGCGCCGAACACGCTCTCCAGCATTCGGACGCTGGGTTCGCCGATGGCGATCGTCCAGCGAGTGGAGTCCAAGGCTTCCTCCACGTGGGTGAAAGCTCTTAGCTTTTCCGGGTACTGGATTTGCGCGGTGAGCGGCAGGCGGCCCATCAGCGGGGCCGGGAAGCCGGCGTTCAGCGCAACGGCTCCGCCGCATCCGGCGAGGCACGCGGATAGGGCCGCGAGGGCCGTTGCGGCCCTAAGCCCTGTGCCTGAAACGCCGTTCTTCGCCACGCGCTTGAGTATACTCCCGCAAGCGGACAAGGCGCAGCGGAGACTTAAGGCGGATCGTGACGGTCACAGCATTTCTCGACCAGGCTTTGAAGGCGGGCGCGCCGCCGATGAAAGGCGGGCGGCTGGTGGCCCGGCGTCTCGGCTCCACAAAGGAGATGTGCGACCTGCTTTTGGGACTGGTTCTTGAGGAGCGGAAGACCTGCACCTATTCGCTGGCGCAGTTCCTCGAAGAGGAGGGCGGGATTCCCGAGCCGGGCGACCGGATCGTTTTTCTGGACGTGGAGCGGGAGCCGCGCTGCCTGGTGGAGCTTGACGGCTGCGAGCAACTGGCTTTCAACGAGGTGTCGGAGCGGCATACGGCCGGGGAAGGTCCCGCGGCGCGGGAAGTGAGCGTGTGGCGGCGCATCCACCGTGCCTACTGGAGCAAGTGGCTCGAGGCCCGCGAGCAGAGCTTCCACGAGGAAATTGCGGTGATGTGGCAGTCTTTCCGCCTGTTGCATCCCCGGCCGGCGTCCTGACGCGCCGCTAGCAGGGGCATTCCGTCCTCGGCGCCGATTCTCCATGAACCTTGGCGAAATATGGCCTGCCGCAAGCGCTTGGCTTGCCCAGCGGCCCACGGCCGCGGCGGCGGCGGCGCTGCTGGTTCTTGCTGCTGCGGCGGTTCTGGCCGATTGGCTGGTTCGTCGGGGCATCGCCGCAACCGCCCGAAAGGCCTTGCAGTCCTCGCGCCGGGGCGCGCTGGGCGGCGCGTTGCTGGAATCGAGGGTGCTGCTGCGGTTCTCGCACCTGGCGCCGGCGCTGGTGATGCTTGCGGGTTTGAGCGCCGCGCAGCCCCTGCTCAGCGCGACCCTGGGCCGGACGCTCGGCGTGCTGGCGTTCGCGGCCGTGGTTTTGACGGCTATCGCCGGCATTGTTGCGCTGATCAACGCCGTGAGCCTCTATTTGCAGAAGGCGCCGGGCAGCCAGGCGCGCCTGCCGCTCAAGGGCTACGCCCAGGCGGTTTCGCTGGTGCTGTACGCGGTTGGCGCGCTGGTTATCGTGGCCTACGCGGCCGAGGTGTCCGTCTGGCTGCTGCTCAGCAGCCTGGGCGCGCTCACCGCCGTGCTGCTGCTGGTATTCCGCGACACGCTGCTATCGCTTCTGGCCAGCGTCCAGATTTCCGTCAACGATATAGTGCGGGTAGGGGATTGGGTGGAGATGCCCTCCCGCAATGTGGACGGCGACGTGGTGGATATCGCCCTGCACACCGTCACGGTGCGCAACTGGGACAAGACGCTGAGCACCGTGCCCACGCAGGCGTTTATCAGCGGCTCGTTCAAGAATTGGCGGGGCATGAGCCAGGACGGCGCCCGGCGGATCAAGCGGTCGCTGTTCATTGATATGGCCACGGTGCGCTTTCTCGATGAGGCCGAGATCCAACGGTTCTCGCAGTTCAAGCTGCTGGAGGGCTATATTCCCGAAAAGCAACGCGAACTGTCCGATTACAACCGCCGGATCGGGGCCGAATCGCTGCCGGTGAATCTGAGGCGGCTCACCAATATAGGCACCTTCAGGGCCTATCTGTTCAACTACATCAGAAACCATCCCAAGGTGCATGCCGAGCGCACCACTCTGGTCCGGCAATTGCAGCCGGCGGCGGATGGCCTGCCGATCGAAATCTATTGCTTTGCGGCCACCACGGACTGGCGAGCCTATGAGGACCTGCAATCCGATCTGTTCGACCACTTTCTGGCGGTGGCGCCGGAATTCGGCCTCAGCCTGTTTCAGCGCGCCTCCGGGCGCGATCTGCGCGAAAGCGCGCGGCCGCTAGTGACGTAACGGGAGCATGGCGGAGCGCCGCAGCTTCCCGGGAGCGGCAGCCAATCGTTGCGCTTGGCGTGAAAACGCAGCGAACGGCATGGGGCGCGCGTGGATGCGGGTAGTATCCGGGTTTCGATTTCGGAAGGGTAGGGCGAACCATGCTCATGAATTCATTGCTTGAGAGCGTTATCAGCCGGCGCGGCCTTTTGGGCGGGGCGCTGGGCGGGCTGGCCGCGACGGGGCTGGGCGCGTGCGCATCGCCGCAAAACGGCGGTGCGCCGGTGGCGGGCGCCAGCGCCGGCGACACGTCGGCGGGCGGCGGGCTGGATCTCGCAAAGCCCGCGGACAATCTTTACGCTTTCGGCAAGATCTGGGGCACCTACGCCGACAAGCCCATCTACAGCGGCTACCAGGGTGTGCAGTTCGCGCGCATCGGCGTGAACAAGCTCACGCCACTATTCGGTTATGTGGGCTGCGGGAACATGCAGTGCAGGATGGACGGCAACGGCCACCTCTGGATCCGGGGCACCGAGGCCGGCTATTTCACCGACCTGGCAAGCGGTGAAATCATCGACTACTGGGACAACCCCTACAGCGGCGAGCGCGTGGAAGCGTTTCCCTTCTTCAACTATGGCCTGCGCGGGCGCCTCACCCAGGAGATGCCGCGCTTCTCGATGGGCGGCGCGGCGGATGACAACACGCTGATGAACGCGGCCGACGCCCGCGTGAACGAAGACGGGGTGACTCCGTTTATCCTGCCGTTTCAGAAGGTACACGACCAGTATCTGCTGGCTTGGGAATACGCGCACGAGTACACCAACCCGGTAACGCCCGAGAGTTGGCCCAAGGCATCGACCGGGAAGAAGATCAATCCGTCGGAGCACTTCGTTTTCTATATTCCCGCAGCGGAACTCGAAGACCGGAGCCGGCCGTCGGCCCGCTTCCATGCCGGCTTCATGCGCACATCGCCGTGGTGGCCGTGGATGCGCATGGGGCAGACGGAGATGCGCGAAGGCGCCTTGTTCGGGCGCATGCATAGTTTCAAGATCTCGGGGGAGCTCGACAATATTCCGCGTGTGGTGCTGGAGCGCCTCGAACGGGACAAGCCTGAGCTGCTTGAGCCGCAGACCGGCTGGGAGGCCGGCGCTAATCCGCGCGGCACCTGGGAATTGTTTTCTGAGGAAGTTCCGCCGGAAGTGCAGGCCTGACCGGCCACTGCCGGGCTGTCTTGCTTAGGCCTTGCCGAACTCGTGGGCGGTGGGCCGATAGCCCGCCGGATCGGGATGCAGCAGCAGCTCGCACTGCGGGTATTCGGCCTGGATGCGGTCTTCGATCTCGTCGAGGATGCGATGGGCCTCGGCGAGGTTTAATTCGGCGGGAAGAAGAACGTGGAACTGCACGATGAAGTGGGCGCCGCCATGGCGTGTCTTGAGATCGTGGATATCGATGACCTGCGGATGGCTTTCCGCCAGATCTGCGATCTTGAGACGGTCTTCATCGGGAATCTCGCGATCCATGAGGATATCCAGCGCGCGCCCGGCAATCTTCCAAACTCCGAACAGCAGGTAGGCCATGACGGCCGCGGCCACCAAAGGATCAGCCAGCCCGCCGCCGGGCAGGGTGCTGGCTGCGATCGCTGCGGCCACGCCGAGGTTGATGGCTAGATCGGTCTTGTAGTGCATGGCGTCGGCCTCGATGGCCGCGGATCCGGTTTTGAGCCGCACATGCCTTTGCACGCCTACCAGGATCAGCGTCAGCAGGGCGGAAATCAGCATGACCGCGATGCCGAGCGGCGCCTGTTCGACAGCTGAGGGGTTGAGGAGGCGCTCGATGGTTTCCTTGAGCACATAGGCTGCGGAGGCCGTGATGATGACCGATTGCGCCAGCGCCGCCAGGCCCTCGGCCTTGCCGTGCCCGAAGCGGTGCTCCTGGTCGGCGGGCTTGAGCGAGACGCGCACCGCGAAGAACGTGATCAGCGAGGCCAGCACATCCAGCCCCGAATCCGCCAGCGAGCTGAGCAGCGAAACCGAGTCGGTGATCCGCCAGGCCCAGGCCTTGAGCGCCACCAGCAGCGTGGCGGTGATGACCGACGCGTAGGTGGCCAGCTTGAGCAGCCGGGCGCGCTGCGCTCCTGTGGCGATGCGGTTCATTGGAGTACAATATCGCATATCTGGGGGCGACATGGCTTCGACGTGGGCTGTGAAATCCTTGGTGTGCATGCCGAGGCGCAGGGTTCCTCGTAAATCCGCCTGCAAAACCAATAGTTGCCAACGACGACAACTACGCTCTGGCGGCTTGACCGCCAGCGCTCCTGCCAGGATTTCCTGTGGCCAGGCCGGAGCGTCGCTTGCATAGGATCGCCCGTGGCATTGATCGGCGCGCACGGGTTAAGAGCTAGCTGATCAAAACGGTGCTTCCGTCCTGCCCGTCGGGGAACCACCGCGACTAAGACGCGGCTAAGCATGTAGAGCGCCTCGGCCAGTAACGCTTGCGGACGCGGGTTCGATTCCCGCCGCCTCCACCACCCACCCAATATAATTCTTTGAAATATAAGGAATTATATTGGGTGGTGCTTGTGGTTATCAGCCAGCATATTATCCCTAATTGCGGCGGCACCCCGCAGACGCTCTCAGCTTCCGAAGCCTTCGGAAGGAGTCAAGCCAGCCATTTCGCGCAAAGCGCATAGCCTCCGAATGGCCGGTGTGTTTTGCCTTGTCCGCTAAAGTGCGCGGAAGTCCGTTTTTGTTCTTTGTGTTTACGTAAGCATAAATATGTTATGCTGCTCCGCAGAGAGAGGAGGGGAAGATCATGCGAGACCTCGAAACCGACGGTTTGTCCGCGCCGCCGAGCGGGCCGAATGCCGATGTGGCTGCCGCCGCCGAGAGCGCGCGGCGGGCCGGCAGGGAGCTGGTGACGCCGAAGGCGCTGGCCGAGTTGCTCGGCCTCACCGACACCGCCATTCGCACGGCGCGGCTCAACGGGCGGGTCGAATCGCCGTTCGCGCTGGCGCTCACGGGCAAGAAGCTGCATCTGATCACGGTGGCTAGCGCCATCAACTATTGGATCGGGGAGTCCCCCGGGGAGATCGAGCCGCATCTTGACGCAATGCGCCGAAAGGGGACGACGATGGTGCTGGGCGGCCAGTTCTACAATATCTTGTCGGATCGCCGGGTTGACGAGCCGGGCCTCCTGCGGCCTGGCCCCCGGTTTGGATCACGATTCCCGCAGGCGGGCGGACCGAAAGACAGGTGGCCGCAATGACCGGGTTGGCTCAACGGCCCTTGCTTCGGCCCGCTGTCGCCCGCGTCCGCCTGAGCGGCCTGATCTGCGACGATTTGGTGAACCGGTGCGTCGAGGAGGCGGACGCGCTGATCGAGGAATACTTCTACGAGCGCGTCGAGTTCTTGATCGACTCGCCGGGCGGCAGCGCCGCCAGCGTGTTCTATCTGCTTGAGGCGTTCGTCCGCTGGCAGGAGGCGGGGGTGCGGATCGACACCCGGGCCCTGACCAACGCGGAGAGCGCCGGCGCCTTGGCGTTGTCCTTGGGCGACACCAGACGTGCCGCCATGACTTCGCGGCTGCTTTACCACAGCGCGAGGGTTGCGCCGCAGGGCAATTCGTTCCTGACGGCATCAAATATGCGGAGCGAAGGGCGGCGGCTCGGCGAGCTCGACCGGACGATGCTTAGGCGGCTCGCCGAACGGGCCTGCCGGATCGACCGGGAAAGCTGGATGGAGCACTTGCTCAACCAGCCCGCCGGACTGGAGGAGGCCGGGTTCAATAAGCGGCTCATTTGCGAGCGCCTGTTCCAAGCGCCCCCGGCTTCCGCCGGACCGGACGAGATGGCGGCAGAGGCGCTGGCAGGTCGGCAGGCGGGGGAAACCGAGGCCGGACAGCGCGCGCAAGCCGCGCCGGAGGCGGCGGAAACGCCCGCAGGGGCGGTTTCCGCCGGTTTTCGCGGTGATCCCGATGCAACCCTGAACAAGCGCATGGCCGACGTGCTGATGTCCGAGGCGGACGGGGATTCCGCCCGGGCGCGCTTCTTCAGTATCTACAAGAACCTGTTCGCCTTGGACGTGCCGGTCAGCGCGGCGACGGCGAAGTCGCTCGGGCTTATCGATGCGGTCGGAGCGGACGACCCCAACCCGCTGCGGGCGCTGCGCCATGCCCGGGAACCTGCCCAAAAGCCGGGGCTGCCGGATAGCAGCCGCCTGGACATCCCCGAGTGGGGCGCGATCCGCCCGGGCGGTGCGCCCGTCGAGACACTGGCGCGCCACACTTTGATCCTGGGCGAGACTGGATCGGGCAAGACGGTCTCCGGGGTGCTGCCGATCGTTCGCGCCGCCCTCAGGCGGATGGGCCGGGATTGCGCGGGCCGCGCGGTCGGTTGCTTGCTCATCATCGATCCAAAGCGCGACATCGCGCCTGCGCTCGACGGCGCGGTCGGGGCAGACATCCGCCGCCTCGCCATCAGCGGCGGTCAGGAGGGCGAGCGCGTCCGCCTCGACCTGATGGCCGGGACCCCCATCGACCTGTCGGTGCCGGACCTGCGGCAGGCTGCCCGGGGCATCCTGGGCAAAGCGGCCTCGATTGATCCGAACAACCCGATGAAAACCTTGTCGGCGGAAGGAGCAGCCACGGGGAACGATAGGTTCTGGACTCAACAAGGCACGGAGTTAGGGCTGGTGTTCCTCGAAATGGCCCTCATCCTCCTGAACCTGTTCGGCGACTATAAGGAAGCCGCCAAGTGGCATGAGCGGATCGACGGTCGGTTGCGGAAATTCATCGAGCACCGCGATGCCGGCAAGAACGTGCTGTTTCTGGCCAACCACTTGCTGAGCGGGTTCAGCGGCTTGCGCTCGTCGGACAATTTGCCCTTATTGGGCAGCCTGGCCCGGTCGCTGGCCGCCCCGGAGCAGCTCGACAACCGGCGGGCCGTCTCGCAGATCAAGGCGTGGAGGGCGAGGACCGAGCGGCTGGAAAGCTACATGCAGGAGGAGCGGCTTTACACCAGCATCGTCGCGTCCTCCGACGGGTGCTTCATGGAATACTGCGCGCCGGACGCTGCGGAGTCGCTCTATTTCGGGTGCGAGCCGATCATTGCGCGGCAGCCCTCCGAATGCCTCGACCTCGGCGCGCTCGTGTCGCCGGACATCCCCCGCCCGCAGGTGCTGCTGATCCAGCCGGACATCCAGCGGGCCGAAGGGGCGCTGCTCGCCCGGGCGTTCAAGGCGGCGTTCTTCCAAGCGGTGCTGCGCGATCCCGCCAGGAGCGCGCCGGATGCCGCGGGCATCCCGCTGGTCGGCTACGTGGCCGACGAGTTCCACCGCTTCATCACCGCCGACCTGCGCCACGGGGAGCAGTCGTTTCTCGACACCTGCCGGTCGTTCGGGGCTTTCTGCGTCCTTTCGTGCCAGTCGGTATCGAGTCTCGAGCACGCGCTGCGCGAGATCGGTGCCGGCGTGTCAACGGAATCGTCCATCCGCGTTTTGCTCGCCAACACCGGCACCAAGCTGTTCTTCAGATCGACGGATCAAGAAACCCAAAGGTTGCTGCGCGATGTCGTGCCGACGGGCCAGTGGGGATCGCCGCTTGAGGCCCGGCCTGTCACCACCCTGCGGACCGGCGAGTGCTACGCGGTGCTTACCGGCGGGCAGATCGCTAGGCGGCAACTCGGCTGGGTGGACTTGCGGAAATAGGGCGCGGCATGTCGCGCCGTTGGCGCATTGCGGCGAGAACGCCGCCGCCGCAGCCAGCGCGTTCTCGCATAGCTCGGGTGTGCAAGTCGTCGATCCGTGTCCGCCTTCGGCGCGGTGGCGGAGGAAGTCAGGCACGGCGGGTGAAGGATGGCCGCAGAGGTTGCGGCGAAACAAACCTTGTGGAGAATCCCGCGCTCTTCAACGCGGGCGGCGAGCCCCGATGGGTTGGCCGTGTCCGCTGGCGCAAAGGACAAGAAAAACCCCCGCGAACTGCTGCGGACAAAAAACGATGCTATTATCCGTTTCCGCAAACATCGACGCAGAGGCCCCGTGTCGGGCCACCTGCTGAATACAAGAGCCGAAAACCCGGCCCGGGGTCGCTCCCCAAGCCGAGGCGAACAGGCAGGGGTCTCACGCTTCTCTGCGCGATGTTTGCAACGGCCCGGCCCCTATGCCGGGCTGATAGCAACATGCAACTCAGGCCCAGAGGGGGGACACCATGCAGTTAGAAACAGATTATGAAGCTGAACGCGCCGCCGTTGTAGCCAAAGGTGAAGCCCTACACGAAAAGTCTGCCTTGGAATTGAAGCGGCGCGGCGCAGGTGGGCAGGCTTACAGGGGCAGCATATTTGTGGTCTCTTGGGCTGTTTGGATTCTGGTGGTGCTAGGGGTGCTGCAAACGTGGCTGTTATTCCTGATAGGGGGCTCTCCGGGAGTATCCGCCTTTTAGGGGAAAAACTATGAAAGCATTGGGAATCATCGCGGTCGTATTGGCAGTGATTGGGTTCTGCGTTCCAGTCGCTGGGTCTTTCCGCCTTATTCCATACATCATCTTGCTGCTGCTGACCATCATCGGGCTGATCGTGGGCAGAAAAAAGGGTTTGGCATAGCTCATGAATCACAGTTTCCGCAGGGGGGCCTGAATATGAACAACAAGCTTCTCGCCAATGGCCTGACGCGGGTCAATGCGTTGCTTGCCGAAACGAAAAGGATACTGAAAGCGTTTCTTGTATCGAGCGCGCTATTGCTCGCCGGCGCCATAGGCGGCGCTGCCGCGACCTTGTTGACCGTGCCTATGCTGGTCGGCTGCGGCCCGTCGAAGGAGGAGCAGCTACAGATCGACACGTACACCGCTGCGGCGGCTGCGGAGGGTTCCACCCCCCTGCTCGTGGCGGTGGGACGCGGCGACGCTGCGGCGGTGGAGGCGCTGTTGGAATCTGGCGCGTCCGTGAACGCGACGGGGGAGGACGGCGCGACGCCGCTGGGGGCGGCGGCGCGGCTTGGACGGGCGGAGAGCGCGAAGGCATTGATCGACGCGGGCGCGGACGTGGACGCGATGGGCGAGGACGGCGAGACGGCGCTGATGAAGGCGGCGGAGTACGGCCATGCGGAGATTGCGAAGCTGCTGGTCGACGCGGGCGCGGACGTGAACGCGAAGGACGGGGGCGGCTCCACGCCGCTGATTCGGGCGGCTGATCGCGGCCATGCGGAGATTGCGAAGCTGCTGATCGACGCGGGCGCGGCCGTGAACGCGAAGGACGGATCCGGCTTGACGGCGCTTCGTCGTGCGCGTGGTGATGGAATTAGGGCGATGCTGCGGGAAGCTGGCGCGAAATGACCGGCGGCGTAGGCATTGCTCCAACCACAACAACACACAACAAGGGGAAAAACTATGAAAGCATTGGGAATCATCGCGGTCGTACTGGCAGTGATAGGGTTCTTCGTTCCAGTCGCTGGGCCTTACCTTGTTTGCGTCGCGCTCATATTTGCGAGCATTGCCGCTTTTCTTGGCGAGAAGCCATTGACAATCGCGACGCTCGTCTTCGGCATCGTCAATATCTTTTTGAGTCCGACTTTAGTGCTCAACCCGTTCCTGCTTACTCCATACATCATCTTGCTGCTGCTGACCATCATCGGGCTGATCGTGGGCAGAAAAAAGGGATTGGCGTAGTGAGCTCCGGCGGCAAACGGCTGCCCGCAGAACCACTTTGAATACCTTGGAGGGAAGCATGAACACCACCAGAATCAGAGCCGCGCCGCTAGCCATAGCTCTGCTGGCCTTGCCGCTGCTGGCGGGATGCGGGGGTATGACCGAAGAGGAGAGGATGCTTGCAGAGGCTTACACCACGAAGGTGGTTGGCACTGGCAAAACGCCGCTGGAACTTGCGTTAGAGGACCAGAACGCGGCTGCTGTGCGGGCGTTGGCGGCGGCGGGCGTGGACTTGGACGCGAAGAACGAGGACGGCGAGACGGCGCTGATGAAGGCGGCGGAGTACGGCCATGCGGAGATTGCGAAGCTGCTGGTCGACGCGGGCGCGGACGCGGACGCGGAGACCGAGCACGGCGATACGCCGCTGATTCAGGCGGCGGAGTACGGCCATGCGGAGATCGTGGAGATGCTGATTGACGACGCGGGCGCGGACGTGAACGCGAAGGGCAACGCGGGCTTGACGGCGCTGATGTTCGCGGCAGGAAATGGCCATGCGGAGATAGTGGAGATGCTGATTGACGCGGGCGCGGACGCGGACGCGGAGACCGAGCACGGCGATACGCCGCTGATTCAGGCGGCGGAGTACGGCCATGCGGAGATCGTGGAGATGCTGATTGACGACGCGGGCGCGGACGTGAACGCGAAGGGCAACGCGGGCTTGACGGCGCTGATGTTCGCGGCAGGAAATGGCCATGCGGAGATAGTGGAGATGCTGATTGACGCGGGCGCGGACATGGACGCGAGGAGCGAGGACGGCGAGACGGCGCTGATGTTCGCGGCACAAAATGGCCATGCGGAGATAGTGGAGATGCTCCGGGAAGCGGGCGCAAGGGAATAGCCGCCGTGGCGAACCAAGACAAGATCATCAACATGGGCGCACTGGCGGACAGGCTGAAGAAGCTGAACGATGGGAATGACCTTCTCGCAGCCGCCTCAGGCAAGCTAAACGTCAGAAGCGCGGTTTTGATAATTGCTGTAGGGGGCGGGCTAGGCGGTCTCTTGGCCGGTTTATTGCTCGGTTCCGTAGGGAGGGCTTTGGCGTTCTTTGGCGGTGTCCCCGCCTCCATAGTGGCCACTGGCGTTTTCCTGGGTATATCTCTGGGCGGATTGTTTAATGCCGGTGTGTTGAGCGTCCTTTTGCTTTGTAATCAGCGTGTGATCCTTGCCGATATCCAAAATGACTTAAGAAAAATTGCCAGTCCGAGCCCGGCTGCCAACTGAGGCCGGCATGAGAAGCAATGAGCGAGGCCGGGAGGAGGGACACCGCCAAGCGCGCCCATCTTGCTTACGGAGTCGCGGGAGCCTTGCCTGCGGATATTTCCACAGCAGGGGACGACCGAAAGGAAATGGCAGAACGCTTTGATGGGAGCATGTCTGCCCGTTTTGTGGAAGGTTTCGCGCCTCATTGCCGGGAGTGGGTTTTGCGGATCACCTTGTAATTCCATCCCTGCTGTTTGCAGGTCTGGCGAGCCGCGCGAATGGCGTTTTTGTGTTTCTCGAACTCCGTTTCATCGAATTGGGGGTAGTCGCTGCGGCGGACGGACTGTTGCGCGAGATTCACGGCCCGGTCCCGCTCGTCATAGAACTCTTTGGCGGCGCACTGCGTGGCTTCGGCGGTTTCCTCGCCCATTTCGTCGCGAAAATCAGGCCAGCGTGCCACCGCGAGCAACCACGCGGCGGCGCGTCTGAAGTGGCCTTGCGTTTCTCCTAGCCGGGCAACCGCCCGTTCGTAGTTCAGGCGGCGGCGTTTGGGTTTCGGCGCTTTGTCGGCTTCGGCATCAAGCAGCGCCCGGTCTTCCCCGGCGATGCGGTTGAAGTTGAAAGGCAGGAAGTCCCGCATGGCGGCGGCCACGCGGCGCAGCGCATTCTGTCGGCGCTGGTCTTGCGCCCGCCCGTAATCCTCCGGGCTGAGGTGCTCGCGCTTCGTCTTGCCCTTCGGCCTTCCGCGCCGGATGCGCTCATCGAGGTTGACTTGGCAGAACTTCGCCCACGAGTCTTGGAGGGCCGCGTAGCCTGCGCCCTTCTTCCTCCCATGCTTAAGCGCGAGTTCCGCGAGCGCCTGATTGCAGGCCACCATCTTCCTCTTCACCCTGCCTCGCCCGATCTCCTGCGTTCGCACGGGAACAACGAACAGGTCGATCGTTGAGCGCCCGCGCTCATCGAGGTCGATTCTCGACCCGATGACCGAGTTTGCCCCGAAGGTTTCCTTTGCCCATTGGCGGGCGGCACGGTAAAGCTGTCCTCGCGCAACGCCGATCTTGAAGCCTGCGGCCTGGCGGTCGGCGACCCAATCGTCGCTCACTGCGGCCAGCAGGTGCAGGCCGATGGCCGCGCCCTTGCGCGTGTGGGCGCCTGAGGCTTCCACCCGCCGCTTCCATGCTTTGGTGAGGTTGGTGTGGTCGCCGGCATCGCCCACATTGAACCTCTGGGCTCTATCGGTGAGGCAGGTTTCGCCGTAGCCCCGGCATCCGTCTTTGACGCGCCTCGCTTTTGCCTTCGCTCCGATGCCCCTGCCATGCTGTTGCTGGCTGGTCAGGTGCTGCGGAGTTCGGATCAGGTCGCAGCGGATGGCGCAGAGAAACTCGCTCATGCGAGGAAGCGGGGAGGGGCATCGGGGAGGGGCGGCAGCCCATCCCTGATTCGGGGGTTGGGGTTATCAGGGGAGGGGGCAGGCAGCCTCCGCCCTTGAGCGGGTTTGGGGTCGCGGGGAAGGGTGGCCCCTGCCCCGTGCGGGAGAGGGTTGAGCCTTTCCTGAATGATGGGAGCGCAAGCGAGCATCGGAGCGGAGCGCATCACGCGCCGAGAATGCTCCGGCCTTGCCGGAGCGGAGGGCAAAACTTTGCCCTCAACCCACTTGGAGTATTTCCGGCTTGCTTCGCCGCCTTCAATCCTCGCAAGTGGGCCAACAGGGGGAACGCGCTTCGCGCTACCCCCTCTTTGGATTCCACCCCCCAAGGGCAAGCCCCTACGAAATCCTGCCCCATGATTTCTACCCCTCGCCCGCTATCGCGGCCGCATGGGAAGGGCGTTCCGCCCCTCCCCCTCTCGCGTTGCGATTCACCCCCTCCCATAGGGCTGCCGCCCTATCCGCCTCGCGGCTAATATCATCCGCTCTCTTCATCCCGAACCGGAGCGTTAGAAATAGCGTTCGCCTTGTAGTAGCCGTTTCGAGAGAGTATTTGATGCACTCGCTGGCGACTGATTTCGCCCAACCTCTCGCCTATCTCGCGCAACGTCAAACCCTCAGATCGAAGGCGGTCGATCTCCCTGTCTCGCCTGCTATCTCTCTCGGGCTCGGAAGTCACAGCGGCAACCGATCATCGTATAAGGGTTTTCTCGGCGGGAGGAACTCCATGTCGACATCGCTCGAATCGACCAGCAGCGAGGCTCGCGTGCAACTTAGCACCTGTGAAAGTTTGATTCCCGCAGTTTCTTTTAGCGGTGCTAAGCCCTCCATGCAGTCTTGCGCGAACGCCAACGATTTCCAGTTGAGGCTGACGAGTGTCAGGCCAGCCTTCCCCTCCTCGCCCAAACAGTGAACATACTGCGGCGAGTAGTTGTCGCCGACCTCCATCTCGCACAGCTCAGGGGTCGCTTGTGTGAGCGTGTCGATGTGGGAGAGCGTCGCGTTCTTCCGGTAGAGATTGAACGAAAGAACTCCGCCCGCAATCACAACCAACCAGACAAATGCGGTGATACCCACTTGCAGAATGATGTTGTAGTGTTCGGTAAATGTTTTCATTGGGGATTAGTCGCACAGCACCAAGATTGATTCGTGGCCGGAAGGGAGGTTTGTGAAAGTTTCCCCGGAGTTGCCTTGCGTGCCTAAACTCGGCCCGTAGCAAGCAAGACCTCGGAACGTATCGAGCTGTTCCGCTCTATCTAAAACCCCCAAACAAACGTCGTCGTTTGGCATTGCAATCTCGAAAACGGCCCGAGTGGGATTAGGGCATTCCTCCCAAATTTCCCCTGTATCAGCGGTGGCTTGCGCGTCAAGGGTGGAAGTGGCATCGCCCGCCGCTGGGTACAAGGCGAACGCCATTTCCAACGCTCCGGTTCGGCCTTGTCGAATATAGTATTCGGCGTTGGAATCGTCTTCATGTCCGCCGGGCCCGTATGCTACCGAGGGCATCCTGATAATTGTATTGAGTGAATCCATTGGGCGGGCGGAAACGGTGTAGGCGGTCGTGCTCACGGGAGCTTGGATGCCTGGACCATGAACCTTCCTGCACAAGTAATTTCCGTATGCTTGTGCGCTATCTGTGCCAGTGGAAGCCCACGCGGCCTGCGCGGCGCTGGCGGCTCGGCAAGTGGTGAGGGCTAGCGGGTCGCTTGTTGGGGCGACGGCGGCTGCGCCACCGGCCCCCCATTCTCGAATGGCAGAATCCGGGTGATTAGCTGTAACCGATTGTCCCGCAGCAAGAGGTTCGTTGCGAAACTGGCGCTTTGCGGCTTTGAAATCGAGCATGAATACTTGGACACCCGACCAAGTGTTCGAGATTGCCGTTCGAGTAATAGCTGCATTGAAAGCAGTAATACCGCCAATAATCAAAACGGCTCCGATAGCCAGCGCAAGCAGAATCTCCAACAAGCCGATGCCCGCCTCTTTTCCGTCGATTCGGCGGGCTGCGCGGTAGCGGAGGATGGGGTTGAAGTTAGCGATTTTCATAAAAATCTCCAATTCGTTGAAAGGTGGCGGCGGAAGTATGGGAACCTTCACTTCGAGGTATCGAGCACCCGCTTCCGACCGCCGGTGCTCGACGGAAGTGAAACTGATGAATTGGTTTTGAATTGGGGGTTCCCATAAGCACAATCTAGCCCCTTTTTGGAGGGGTTCTAAAAGGACAATATGGGACGTTGGCGGACTGTGGCTTCGGCCGCGTGGTATGATCCCAAGCCATGAGCACGGCCACCTTCGACTCGTTGCAAGCCGCTCGTGACCTCGAAAAAACCGGGCTTGAGCGCGCTCAGGCAGAGGCTATAGCCCAAGCCATCCAGCGCCGCAGCCAGGACTACGCGACGAAAGCCGACATCTCCGCCCTCCGGTCAGAAATCGTGGCGGTTGTCGAGAAGGCCAAGAATGCCGTGTTGCTCGCCGTCCTTGCGGCAACCGGACTCATCATCGCAAGCGTAGGGTTGTTCGCCTAACAACCAGAGGCGGGAGATTTCGCTCTCCCGCCCATCGTCCCGGGCGCTGGCGCGCCACCCCCAACCCACTTGGCCTACTGTCCGAAAGTAAGCCTGTGAGAGGCGCTCTCGCGGGAGAAGGCGATGCCCCGAAGCGCGGAGCACCTAAAGGGGAGAAAATCGCTCTACGGCGATTACAGCGGCTATCGCGAAACCATTTCGCTCCACCTGCATCCTATGACACCCGAAATGAGAAATGACCGGGCACAACCCATACTCCCCCGTGCCCGGTCATTTTAGTCTTTCAGCACTCGAACCCATTTATTACGAGTTCCTTTTGCACGCTTTGCTTGGGATACTTTACGGATGCCTTCGAGGGCATATCCTTTTCCCACCCCGGTTTGTTGAAAATGCCTCAAAACCATGAAATTTGGCCGTTAGGGTGGTCAAAGGTGGTCAAAATGGCAAGGTGGTCAGACATGTGTTGACCACCTTGACCACCTTTGTACATAGATTGTTTCTATAGGAAAACCCTTTATTTTGCAGTATTTTGCGATTTTCGAAGGTGGTCAAACAAAGGTGGTCAAAAATCGTTTTTTGTCTGACCACCTTGACCACCTTTGACCACCTTTGTCCGAATTTCGCCCTCTTTCACCGCCTATTCCGATACGCTCCGATGCTCTTTTTTCAAAACCCGGTAATAGATGCGTCCCTCATTGCGATTAGAAGAAATCCGTCTCATCGCGGTTCGGATGTTGGTTTTTCCTATGCCGGTCGCTTCCTCCACTGCCTTTATAAAATCTTCCGTTTTCATGGTTTTGCTATCAGCTGCGTTTAGTATCTCCACCCCCGCTTTCATAGCATCGCTCACCGAATCGATTTTCTCTTTCATTCGCTGCTTCGCTTCGCGCTCGGTCGCCGCTTCTGGCGCTTTCCCTGCGAACTCATCGTAGGTCTCGAAAATCTGATTCGGCGTGAGATCGGCGATCATCTGCTTGTTGACGCGCACATAGGCATAGGTGGACTCGTTCAATTCGGTGTTGCCCTGTATCGGCAGAGCCTTTTCGCTAAATTTCGCAATCGGCAACTCGTAGTGCCATCCGCCCTCCTTATTGGCGATGTTGACGGCGATGCGTGTGATGCAGCCCACGACTTTCGCATTGGTCGAAAGATTGCGTTCGGAAATCTTGTATCGCTTGCACGGAGAGACGCGCCCGCCCTTACCGCCTTTTCCGTAGGCGATTTGCGCGGGCAGCCCTTCGACTCCAAGCACAACTCGCGGGTAGGCCGTCCAAGCCTGACTTCCTAGAACCTCATCCTCCAACGCGGATTTGTTATTGCGCCGTCCACCCTGTCCCTTTCGCGTGTGGTGAATGCCGAGTGTGGCGATGCCGAGTTCGTGGATAGGTTCGAATGCGCGTTCTAGTCCGTGCCGCACATTTTTCGCATCGTTGGGGTTGCCCGCCACCACATCGATGGCTGGATCGACGACGACCAAGCGGATGGGTGGATGAGTGTCCTTTTCCCGTTCGAGCTGCGATATGAAATGCTCGAAAGGAGAGGGGGTTGAGTTGCTGTTCCCATCGGTTTCCGGTTTGGCCGTCCAATCGAAGGAATGGGGTTTCCTCGCGCCCTCAAGCGGCCTGATTAAGGCGGTATCCGCGCCCATCATCATCAGTCTGGGGAGGATCGTATCTTCGTAGCCGTCCTCTCCGCTGTAGTAGATGACGCGCCCCGGTCCGTCCTTCGTTTTCTTTTCCGTGAAAGGTTCGATGCCTTTCGTCACGCACGCCGCGATATACATGGCGACGGTGGATTTCCCGATTTTCTGTCGACCGGCCAAGAGAGTCAATTTGTAGGGCAGCCATCCTTCCGTGAGCCATTGGATGGCTTCGGGTGATTTCTCCGCTTGGAAATCAAACTGCGCGGCGGGTTTCTCCTCCCACTTGCTTTTGCGCGATTCTTCGTCCCTATGTTCTTTCAGAATCGCCTCGTAGTTGGCACCGCCTTCCTTCGCTATCTGCACGATAGTTCCGAAGCTCTTGCCGCCGCCGGTGGAAAAGGTTTGCCACTTGCGAGCGCACAAGCCCTGCTCATAATTACCGCCGTTCTTGCTCCATTCGTCCCACAACTCCAACGCCTGCTCGCTCCCGTCAAACTTATCGTGCAGCCCGAATCCGACATCCAGCCAGCCCTCATCGTGTTTGATGTTCGGGTTGATGTGCGCGAGTAGCGCACGGGCGACATCGATCTGCCCGGACTTCGTGCCTGTCCGCTTTTTCGCGGTCGGTGTTGCCTTTCGTCGCTTGTAGATTTGCGAAAGGTCGGTATCGCCCGATACGCCGCCATTCACCGCTGCGGCCACCCGCTCGGGGTCGTGGAGAATCACATAGCCGCTACCGCCGCGAATTTCACCGCTGCCTTCGGGCAGTTTCCAATCGCCGTTAGGCTGCTCTCCCTCTTTCGCAAACCATAGGTGGTATCCGCCCTCGCGCCGTGTTTCGTGGCAGCACACCGGCTCGCCGAGTTTCTCTTTCAGAGCGGCTACCGCTTCGAGCCCGCCGTAATCCACATCGACGACGGCCATGCCGAGGGAGTTCGGTCGAACGCCTATGAGCGCCTTATCGTCGCTCTGCAAATGGTCTATCGCGTCGGCGGCGGAGAGGTATCGCGTCTTCCAGCCAAACCCTTTTCGCGGGCTCTTATCGGCTTCGCATGGGATGAGCCAAGCGTTTTTATCGGCGAGGTCGCGAATGGCTTGTTGGAAGGCGGGCGTGTTGCGTCCGGGAAACTTCCCGGAATCCGAGGCATCGGCCTTTCCGTTTGGTTTTGGTGTAGAATGCCCTTTGTCGTATGGGCGTTCTACACGAGCGTGTTTAGAGCCGGAGGGGGCGACCCCTCCGGCTTTTTCTTTGCTGGCCACGGCGGATCACTTGCCTTCGGCGGCTTTCGCCGCTTCCGATTGATCCGCAGCAGCGCCGTTCACCGCTTTCGCTGCATCTATCGCCGCTCGCTCCCGTGCCTCGGCAGATGCCACGCTGAGCGGGCGCGAGTCGATCCATCGGTCGATCTCTTCGCGTTTCCAAGCGACGGCGCGGTTGCTAAGTTGGATGCTGCGCGGGAATGTCGGGTCTTCCTTCACCAGTTTGTAGATGCCGGTACGCCCGAAGTTCAGGTAAGCCATCAGGTCCCTGACTCTCAAGAGAGCGGGTTGGATGTGTGTTAATGATTGTAGGTTTGCCACAATGGATTCTCCTGATTTATCAGGATGAATCTCTTTTGTAGCGGCGCCGACTCTATAGCTATTGTTCGACTCTGACTCAGCATCCTCAAGGCGAGATTACGGCCTATTGGACTTCCCCGGATTTCCTAGTTGGCACGTCCCCAAATAGCTTGGATCGCACCAACGGGGCCTCGGAGCCTGTCCGCAGAGTATTTCAATTATATCATAAATTTATGGGAGATAAGTCTTCTCGAACTCATTGCGTTCGGCCTCCGCTTCGCGGAGTTTTTTTTGGGCGAGATTTCGCTTCGCACTGCCGGGCACGGTCTTCGCGACTTCAGATCGTGCGCGTTCCTCATGGCGGATGAGCATTTCTAGGGGGTCTTCGCCAACTTCTCCCCACTCTAATTCTTCCAGCTCTTCCTCCGCTTTGCGGAGTTCTTCTTGGATTTGATCGTGGCGCTGGGTGCCGGGCTTTACGGTCTTTAATTTTTCGCGCAACTCCCCGACATGAACATCAAGCAGATCCAACCCCTCAAGTTGTAGTTTGTCTATTTCGCTCTCTCGTTGAGCCCATGCTTCCAGTGACTCTCCGGGTTCGCGATCCGTGTAGCGGGCGGGATGCTTTGCCGCCTTAGCAAGTTGCTGGCGGCGTTGGGATTGTTGGGATCGTCGCTGCGATCGGTTCATGGCATTTCTCCTGTAACGAACATGCTCCAATGATCCATCAGCTTGCGCCGCTTCTCAAGCAGGTCTGAGCGGGCGTAGGCGCGTTCGGCGGCGTTGGGGATGGTGTGGGCCAGCGCCGCTTCCATGACGGCGTGGGACGTGTCGGTTTGCTCGGCCGCCCAATCGCGGAAGGATGAGCGGAAGCCGTGCGGCACCGCTTGGATGCCGAGTTCGCGGCACAGCTTGCTTTTGGTCGAGTTGGACATGGCCTGCCCTGAGACGTTCGGGAACACCCACGCGCACCCGGCGTGTTGAGCCGTCATCGGCTCCTCGCTGATCGACCGGGCTTGTTTCAGCGCGGCCAGCGCCGCATCAGCCAGCGGGACGCGGTGTTCGATCTTGGCCTTCATCCGGTGGGCCGGGACGGTCCACATGCGCTCGAACAGGTCGATCTCCTTCCAAGTCATCAGGCGGACTTCGCCGCTTCTCGCCGCCGTTAGGATCAGGAACTCGAACGCCAGCTTGGTGCCGATCCATGCGTTGGAGCGGCGAATCTTCGCCAGCGCTCCGGGAGCCTCGGCGTAGGGCAGGGCGGCGAAGTGGCGCTTCGCCTGCCCCGTGCCTTTGGGCAGCGCCTCCAAGACGGCGGTTCCCGCCGGATCGTGCGCGATATAGCCTTTGGCCACGCACCAGCGCATGATGATGCTGATTCGCTGGCGCAACCGCATGGCGGTTTCTCGCTTCTTCGCCCAGATCGGCTCCACGGCCTCTAGAACGTCCGCTGTGGCGATTTTGTCCACCGGCATGGCCCCGATGACCGGATAAGCGTAGGTCTCAAGGGAGGCGCGCCAGATGGCCGCTGATCCGCCGCCGTTTTTCCAAGCGGGCTCGCGTAGCCGGATGACCTTCTCGGCGGCGGCGGCGAAGTCCGGCGTCGAGCGCTTGCGTCGCAGGGCGCGGGGATCGCCGCCGCGCCACACGATCCGGCGGTTTTCCAGCGCCTGCTTGCGCGCTTCGGCGAGCGTGACCACCGGATAGCCGCCCAAGCCGAGGGTGCGGCGCTTCCCGTAAATGGTCATGCGCTGAATCCAGTGCTTGGAGCCGCCGGGATGGACGCGAAGGTATAGTCCTCCCCCGTCGCCGCGCTGTTCTTCGCTGCGGGTTCGCCCCGAATGCTGGAGGTTTCGGCACTGCGCGTCGGTGAGTTTATTAGCCATGTTTTCTATCGCCTTCTACCGGATTTAGCAGCCGGTTTCTGCGCCCGAAAACTTGCGGTAGGCAAAACATCTCTACGGACATAGGTGGATCAATAAATCCGGCGGGAAGTCAAGTGCCGCAAAGCTTTCTGGAAGTTTATGAAAATCAAGGGTATTTTACAGCACACTGCGGCACTTGCCGCCGCCTCCACCACCACGCTTGCCATGCGCGTCGAATTCAATGAAAACGGCGCGCGTGGTTAGTCGAATTCTTCATCCCCGCGTCGCGTCGCACGCGAAGAGCTTGGCAGCCTGTTCGAGCAGCGATTCGAGGATATTGGCACTGCGGTGCCTTACCGGAGCTTTCTGCAATCCGTTGTTCCCGCGTTGGATTGACGCTGTCAATCGCTTCCCTGGGATCGGCTGTTCGCTTTGCCGGCTTCCAACGGCGGAGGCCCCTGCGGAAGCGCTTTCCTGGATCGCGATCGCTCAAGATCGAATGGCTTCGCTACCAGCGGTATTTGAGATTGATTTCGAAGCCGCGCTCGGCGCCGCCCAATCCGCTCTCGCGGCGGATTCCGAGGCCGCGAGAGCGCGGCTTTTGTCTGAGGCCATGCGCGTCCACAGGGCATCCGAAACGACTGCTAGCGCCGGACCGCCGTCTCCCCGGAATCGTGCGCCTCGTTTTGATCATTCCTTCGAGGCAGCTTTTCGCAGCAGCTTTACAAGCTCCACGTTATTGCGAACCCGCATCAGCGCAGTCTTGCCTTCCCTGTCTTTCACGCTCACGTCCGCTCCCGCGCCGACGAGTTCCTTCGCAACCTCCGCATGGCCTTTCTCCGCCGCCTGCATCAGCGCCGTCCTGCCGCGATTGTCTTTCACGTCCGCGTCCGCTCCCGCGCCGATCAGCGCCTTCGCAGCCTCCGCATGGCCTTCCCCCGCCGCCAGCATTAGCGCCGTCCTGCCGTGATTGTCTTTCACGTCCGCGTCCGCTCCCGCGCCGATCAGCGCCTTCGCAGCCTCCGCATGGCCTTCCCCCGCCGCCAGCATTAGCGCCGTCCTGCCGTGATTGTC